>JAPLGN010000053.1 GCA_026390135.1 Campylobacterales bacterium
ATAGCAAGATTTTTTTCATAAACCATGACTTCTCCCTTACCGATAATACGATGATTTACATAGGATTCGACACTTTCACCTGCTGGCTTTCCTAAATCAATGACGGAACCCTTCTCAAGTTTAAGAATTTCTGCCAGCGAGAGGGTAGTTTGTCCCAGGTCGGAAACAAATTCTACTTCCATATCAAGTAAACCATCATAATCCATCCAAGAAAGTTCTTTCTTGGAATCGAAAACATTTGTTTTATCAATCGTAGGAGTTTCTGGCAAAGGAAGGTCTGAATCAGCCATGATTATAATGCCTTTAATGCAATGAGCATTTCACCATCGGCAACATAGAAGGTGTGAAACCCCTCTTTATCGATTGTAAAATGATCATTGGTCTGAAAATGAGGTGTTGAAATTGTAAAAGGACTACTTGAAGATTCTTCATAAAGTACCTTGGCCTGTCCTACAATCATATTGGTTGTTTCAAGTAGCATATCGCGTAGAGTCTCCTGATCGTGTATTTCTTCACCTAAAAAGATTTTAGTAATACATTGTAAAAGAATGTTATCACACCCTATATAAGCACGATGCTTCTTTCCATTACTACCTTCTATATCAAGATAAGCAATAAGTGTTCTCTTTTTCGAATATAGAGACTCAATACGATAAGGCAGACGGATTTGATGGATGCAAAAATTCTCAGCCGCTTTGATGATAAATGACAACATATAGTACCTCATCATTAAAATTCACTCTAAATTATTATTGATTATAGCGTAAATTTACAAGGAAATAATAGAGATTAAGTGAGTATAATCGCGAAGTATTTAGAAAAAAAAGTGACTATATGACAATTGAATTATCACTATTGGGTGTTATCGTAGGAACTCTCTCCGGATTTTTTGGAATAGGTGGGGGGACGGTTAGTGTCCCCTTGCTGCTGTATCTTGGATTTGGGATTAAAGAAGCGATCGGAATTTCAATGATGCAAATGGTGGCAGGTTCCTTGATGGCAGCCTACATTCATCAAAAAAACCAAACATATGTAATTAAAGAAGTGAAATATTTTGGTTTTGGGGGAATTATTGGGGCTATAATTGGAGCGATGCTGGTTAAAGTGCTCTCCTCGAGTGTTTTAGAATGGTTTTTTCTCTCCATCGTTGCTTTTACATTGATTCGTTTAGCAATGTCAAATCCGGTCCCTACTCGTGTAGAAGTTGTTAATCGTCCACTTTATAGTTCTATCGGCGGTATTATAGGTGTTTTTTCTGGGATGCTGGGTGTTGGCGGATCAATATTGATGACACCAATTTTGGTTAGCTTTATGGGATTTCCACTTAAAAAAGCCTCCGCTGTGGGACTATTTTTTGTCATGTTTACGTCGATTTCAGCCTTTGTTACTCTTTGTTGGCTAGGATTTGTTAATCTCCATGCTGGATTCATCATGGCTATTAGCTCATTGTTGGGGATTGTTTTGGGAATTTGGTTACTTAATCGTGTGAAAGTAACTCATTATAAGCAGGTTTTGGTTGTGTTTTATATTTTTATTTTCAGCCTAACGGCTTACAAACTCATCGAGGGATAGGTTAACTATGGACAAAATTAAAATTATTGGTGCCAGAGAGCACAATCTAAAAAATATTTCACTTGAGATTCCAAAAAATAAGTTGATTGTTTGTACGGGCATAAGTGGCAGCGGAAAATCAACCTTGGCGTTTGATACACTTTATGCAGAAGGACAACGTCGCTATATTGAATCGTTATCCTCCTATGCGCGGCAGTTTTTAGATCGTGTCGGAAAACCCGATGTAGACAAGATTGAAGGGTTGACTCCTGCTATTGCGATTGATCAAAAAACAACCTCTAAAAATCCTCGTTCAACAGTAGGAACAATTACAGAAATTTATGACTATTTGAGATTGCTTTATGCGCGTATTGGTATTCAGCACTGCCATTTATGTGGAAATAAGATTACGAAGATGTCAGCACAAGACATCATCGATCAGGTGCTAAAGCTTCCGGAAAATTCTAAAATTGTTATTTTAGCACCGCTGGTACGTGAGAAAAAAGGAGCTTTTGCTGACATCCTTGAGTCATTACGTCATAAGGGATATGTTCGTGCCATGATTGACGGGGTGATGGTGCGTTTGGATGAGGAGATTGAGCTTTCAAAAACGAAAAAACACTCAATCAAAGTTGTTATCGATCGTCTGGTCGTTAAAGAGGACAACCATGACCGTGTGGCTCAAGATGTTGAAAAAGCGCTTAAAGAAAGTTATGGTGAAGTCGAAATCGAAATTCAAAATTCTGATGAAGTCGGACTGCACGAAAAACTGATCCACTACAGTGAGCACAGTGCGTGTTTTGACTGTAAAGTAAGTTTTGATCCGCTTGAACCATTGTCTTTTTCATTTAACTCTCCCAAGGGGGCATGCACGGAGTGTGATGGACTTGGCATCCGTTATTCTCTCGATTATGACAAGATTATAGACTCCGAACTTCCGATAGAAAAGGGTGCTATAAAGATTGTTTATGGATTTAATAAAGGATATTATTTTACCTTTCTAAAAGCATTTTGTTCTACTGCCGGGATTAATATTACTGAGCCGTTTTATAAGCTTGAAGAACATCAAAAAAAGGCTATTTTACACGGTTCGGTTGATGATGTTGAGTTTAAATGGCAAGATCATCCTATCAAACGAACATGGCCGGGGATTGTCCGTATTGCCTACGATATTTTTAAAGATGAAAAAGATCTTGCCGATTACATGTCGGAAAAACCGTGTAATATTTGTAATTCTCATCGTCTAAAGCGCGAGTCATTGGCAGTTAAAGTAGCTGATCTTGGTATTGGAGATGTTATTTCAATGCCACTCAAAGATTCTTATGCGTGGTTTACCGATCCCAAAACGTTTAAAAATTTGAGTGAGCAAAATGCAATGATTGGCGCTTCCATTTTAAATGAAATCCGTGAACGTCTCTTTTTCCTTTACGATGTAGGGCTGGGGTATCTTTCGCTTAGCCGTGATGCACGTACTATTAGTGGTGGAGAAGCGCAACGAATTCGTATCGCCAGTCAAATCGGAAGCGGACTTACCGGAGTTATGTATGTATTGGATGAACCAAGTATTGGTTTGCACGAGAGAGATACCTTAAAACTCATCCGAACATTGCGTTCATTGCAAGAAAAAGGGAATACGGTTATTGTTGTTGAGCATGATAAAGAGACGATTGAACATGCAGATTACATCGTCGATATTGGTCCTGGAGCAGGGAAATTCGGGGGAAATGTTGTTTTTGCAGGGACATTGGAAGAGATGAAAAAGAGCGATACTCTGACAGCGCAATATCTTTCAGGACGCAAAAAAATCGAATATTTTTATCGACGAGAACAAAAAGAGTGGATGCATATTAAAAACGTAACACTTAATAATATTAATGATTTAAGTGTCTCTATCCCTCTCAATAATTTTGTGTGTGTGACGGGAGTGAGCGGAAGCGGAAAAAGTTCTCTTATCTTACAAACACTTCTTCCTGTGAGTCGTGAGATTCTCAATCATGCTCGTAAAGTGAATCGTGTGGCAGGGGTTGAAGTTGAAGGATTAGACAAACTTGATAAAGTCATCTATCTCGACCAAAGCCCCATCGGACGAACTCCAAGGTCTAATCCTGCGACCTATACGGGTGTGATGGACGAAATTCGGAATCTTTTTACAAAAACAAAAGAGGCTCAAATTCGCGGATATACGGCATCTCGTTTTAGTTTTAATGTCAAAGGCGGTCGTTGTGAGAAGT
Source organism: Campylobacterales bacterium (assembly GCA_026390135.1). Taxonomy (GTDB): domain Bacteria; phylum Campylobacterota; class Campylobacteria; order Campylobacterales; family Sulfurimonadaceae; genus Sulfuricurvum. The sequence goes on from JAPLGN010000053.1 coordinate 3,783, forward strand.
GTCAAGGGGAGGGTGAAATCAAGATTGAGATGCACTTTTTGCCCGATATTATGGTGAAGTGTGATTCATGTCACGGCAGCCGTTACAACCTTCAAACACTGCAAGTCGAGTATAAAGGAAAAACGATTTCTGATGTCCTCAATATGAGTGTCGGCGAAGCATTGGAATTCTTTGCGCCTATTCCGAAAATAAAAGTGATTTTACAGACACTGAGCGATGTTGGATTGGATTATATTACTTTGGGTCAAAATGCCGTCACCCTTTCAGGCGGGGAAGCACAGCGCATTAAGCTCGCTAAAGAACTCAGCCGTCGTGATACGGGAAGAACCCTGTATATACTCGATGAACCCACAACCGGATTACATTTTGATGACGTGAATCGCTTGACGAGAGTGCTGCATAATTTTGTTGAACTGGGTAATTCGGTACTGGTGATCGAACATAACCTGGATATGATCAAAAATGCAGATTATATACTCGATTTAGGACCTGAAGGTGGTTCGGGCGGCGGATTACTCGTTGCACAGGGCGATCCTGAAAGTGTTGCAAAGCATTGGGAAGAAACTGGAAGTTTTACCGGAAAATATTTAGCAATTGAACTTAAGAACCACCTATCTAAGGTATAATACAAAACAATTGGTTTTAGTGAGGAATATGTAATGAAAAGTTCGATGATTAATAGCATTAAGTCTTTGCCACCGCTTCCAAAAACGGTTATTGATATGCAACGGGTGTGTAATGACCCTAACTCATCGATTAGTGATTTGGTAAAAACAGTTGATCATGACCCTATGATTGTAGCAAATTTGCTCAAAGCGGCAAATTCCCCTCTATACAGTTTTCGTCGTGAAATCAGCAGTGTTGCTCAGGCTGTTTCTCTTTTTGGTATGAGTATGACCCGTTCTATCGGTTTAGGCAATTCGGTGCGAAAGTTGTTGAATGTTGATATGGAACCCTATGGAATTAGTTCCGAGCATTTTGCCGAAATTTCATCCATGCAGGCAGTTTTGGCACAAAAATGGTACAGCCAAATCGATCGCGCAAAAGCAGACAAACTTTTTCTTGCTGCTTTCTTGCAAGAGACGGGAAAAATTGTTATAGCTAGTTATATTATTCAAGAAGATGTTGTGACGAGTTTTAAATCGGATATTGAAATGGTGATTGATATATCCGGTGTTGAGCGAAGTTACGTGGAAGCAACGACAGCTGAAGTAACAGCAGCTATTTTTACCCATTGGAATTTTGATCATGAATTTGTTCAAATGATTGAATACTCCGATGCACCTGAGAAAGCACCGGATGAGCTCAAAGAACTTTCAATGGTACTTAGTGTCATTAAAACTATTATACCTATTCATGATCCATTAGCGGAGAGAGCAATTATTCAAGGGCTTAAAAAAGCCGAATCAGCAGGTTTAAATACCGTTGCATTGCAAAAAGCAATTGATGCTATCTTGGAACAAAATAGTTAATTAATGGAAGAAAAAACCGTTACCATTATTGATACCTTTGGATTTTTTTTCCGCTCGTTTTATGCTCTTCCTCCTCTTAGAAATAAGCATGGTTTTCCGACGGGTCTTTTGACCGGTTTTATTAATTTTATTGCTTCGCTTCACAAAGATCATAGCAGTGATTATCTCATTTTTGCCCTTGACGCTAAGGGGCCAAGTTTCCGTGCTGAAATTGATCCCAACTACAAAGCGAATCGTTCTCCAGCCCCTGAAGAACTGATTCAACAACTCCCTATTGCCATCAGTTGGATTGAAAAGATGGGATATAAATCCCTTCTTTTGAGTGGATATGAAGCGGATGACATGATTGCTTCGGTGGTTCATCATGCAAAAAAACAGGGGATTAATGTCCGTGTTGTCTCTCATGATAAAGATTTGTATCAGCTCATTGAAGATGATAAAGTAGTTTTGGTCGATGCAATCACCAAAAAAGTGCTAAATGAAACTCACTGTTTTGAAAAATACGGTGTTCATCCGTCTCAATTTATCGATTATCAAGCGCTTATCGGTGATACCGCCGATAATGTTCCGGGAGTAAAAGGGATTGGAAAAGTAACAGCTGAAAAGCTTTTGGTGCAGTTTGGAACATTGGATACGATATATACAAGGCTAGATGAAGTTATGCCTGTGCGTATTCGTGGTTTGCTGGAAACGTATCGCGATGATGCCTTCCGATCGCGTGAGCTTGTGAAATTACGTGGGGATGTTTTTGAATCTCTTGATTTTAATGATTATGAAATGCACTTTAACAATCCTTTTCATCCTATTTACGATGAATTGATTCATTATGAGATGAATGCAGTTTTACGAACATTGAAAGCCAAAGCATTGTTTGAAGAGACACAGCCTTTAGACAAAACATCAGTAGAAATTAAACATGATGTGCCCAAATGTGCTTCTCCTCATGGATGCAGTATCCTTATTGACACAGATAAAGCTCTTATGGCTTTGGTCTCTACTATTTCTGAAGATATGATTGTGGCGTTTGATACAGAAACTACGGGTCTTAATCCTCATACTGATTCATTGGTCGGTTTTAGTTTTAGCATGGATGGTAAAAGCGGTTACTACGTTCCCCTAAGTCATAATTATCTGGGTGTTGGAGAACAAGTTTCTAAAGAAGCTGCAAAATCTGCGATACTAGCAATTTTTAAAAGCAAAGTTATAGGACATAATTTAAAGTTTGATCTCCATTTTGTAATTCGATTTTTAGGCGTTGAGAGACTTCCAATTTATGCAGATACCATTATTATGGGATGGCTTAGTGATTCAAATCGCTCTCTTTCTATGGATAATTTGAGCCTTTCATTACTGAACCACGAGATGATTCATTTTAAAGATACAGTGAAACGGGGAGAGAATTTTTCTTCTGTTGCTATTGAAGATGCGTGCAAGTATGCAGGAGAAGATGCCTATATTACTTATCGTCTTTATGAGGTGTTGAGGGAGCAATTACTGCTAAAAGGTGGAAATATTGCTTTAGATGAAGCGTTTAATGTTGAATTTCCTTTTATTCTGACGTTATTAGGGATGGAAAAAGCGGGGGTTGCTGTAGATATTGGGGTTCTCGAAACGTTCAAAATTGAAGTTTCCAATGAACTTTCACAGCTGACAGAGAAAGTTCATGCAACGTGCGGAACCGTTTTTAATCTCAATTCTCCTAAGCAATTGGGCGTGATTTTATTTGAAACGCTTGGACTTCCTCACGGTAAAAAAACTAAGACGGGTTACAGTACGGATGAATCCGTTCTTGAGGGATTGCGTCATGAGCATGAAGTTGTTTCATTGTTATTGCAGTATCGTGAGTACCACAAGCTGTATTCGACGTACATTGAACCTCTCATCGCCCTTGCAAAGCTAGATAAACACTCACGTATTTATACCTCGTTCGTCCAAACGGGTACGGCAACAGGACGGCTTAGTTCTAAAAATCCAAATCTTCAAAACATTCCCGTCAAAACTGCACTTGGGCTGAGAATTCGTGAAGCCTTTGTGGCTCCTGTTGGTAAGAAACTTATCGGAATTGACTATTCGCAAATGGAATTAAGACTTTTGGCTCATTTTACCGAAGACAAAGTCCTAGTCGATGCGTTCAATAATAATCTTGATATTCATACGCAAACTGCTATTTCACTTTTTGGCGAAGTTGATGCTGCATCAAAACGTAATGTTGCCAAGACGGTCAATTTTGGATTACTCTACGGTATGGGGGCTAAAAAGCTTTCAGATACCTTGGGTATCAGTAGTAAAGAGGCCAAAGAGATTATTGAAAAATATTTTGTAACTTTTCCCAGTGTCAAAGGATATTTTTCTGCTATTGTAGAGCAGGCCAAAGAGATGGGATACGTTGAAACGCTCCTTGGACGCCGTCGCTATTTTGACTTTGCTAGCGCTACGCCGATGCTAAAAGCCGCCTACGAACGCGAGGCAGTCAATGCCGTGTTCCAAGGATCTGCCAGTGATCTTATCAAACTTTCGATGAATGCGATTGATAAACGTATCCGTGAAGAGGGACTTCGTGCACGAATGCTCTTGCAAATTCATGATGAATTGATTTTTGAAGCAGATGAGGACGTTGCAGAAGTATTAGCAGTAGAATTTGTAGAGATGATGGAAAAAATCATGCAGTTGAAAATTCCGTTAAAAACTTCGATGCACGTTGGAAATCACTGGGGTGAGTTGAAATAGGAGATATTTATTATGCGTACATTTAACGAAGAACTAATCCAATTTATTGATGCATCCACGACTCCTTTTCATGCTGTTGCACAGATGCTAAAGGTTTTAGACGTAAAAGGTTTTAAGAAGCTCGATGAATGTGAGCATTGGAATTTGGAAGAAGAAAAAGGCTATTACGTTACCCGTAATGATTCTTCTATCATCGCATTTACCTATCCTCCCTCTGCTGAAAAAGGATACACTATCGTAGGCGCGCATACTGATTCCCCAAATTTGCGTCTTAAGCCTAATCCTGTCACAAAAAGTGCTGGAACCGTGAGGCTTGGGGTTGAACCGTATGGCGGAGTGTTGCTGAACCCATGGTTTGATCGTGATCTCAGTCTTGCGGGGCGGATTGTTTATTTGGATGAGACTAAAAAGCGTTGCGAAAAATTAATTGACTTCAAACGCCCGATAGGGATTATTTCATCGCTTGCGATCCATCTTGACCGCGATGCAAATTCATCGCATTCGATTAATGCCCAAACAGATATTGTCCCGATGATTTCTTGCGGTGAGGATTTCGATTTTTCATCATGGATTATGGAGGAAGCGGGTGTGAGTGACGGAAAACTGCTCGCCCATGAGCTTAGTTTTTATGACATTCAAAAAGGCTCATTAATTGGGATTAAAGAAGAGTTTATCAGTTCAGCGCGGTTGGATAATCTGTTAAGTTGCTATGTGGGATTAAGTGCATTGGTGGAGTGTAAAAATCCAATGATTTTGGCGTGTATGGATCATGAAGAGGTGGGAAGTGATTCGCATGTCGGGGCAGGGGGGACGTTTTTGGAAGAGGTTTTACGCCGTATCGCAGGGGAAAATTTCTCTGTATTAATGCGTCAATCGCTCATGGTATCGTGTGACAATGCTCATGCTCAGCATCCAAATTTTCCCTCCAAACATGAGAGTGAGCATGCACCGCTTCTCAATCGAGGAGTGGCGATCAAAATCAACTCCAATCAGCGTTATGCAACCAGCTCTCGTACTCAAGGACGTTTTGTACAGTGTGCGCAGGCTATAGGAGTAACAACGCAGACGTTTGTGACTCGCAGTGATATGGGTTGTGGCTCGACGATTGGTCCCATTACGGCAACAAGGCTTGGCGTTGAGACGATTGATGTGGGTGTGCCGACTCTGGCGATGCATTCGATTCGAGAGTTAGCGGGAGTTAGTGATGCATACGGTTTGAAGCAGATTCTTTTGAGCATTGGTGAGTATTAATGGCTGAGATGGTTTCCCCTGAAGAACTAAAAGCGCTTATCGACCAGACGTATCGGGTTGAAGAGGAGTATGTGGCATTACGTCACTCTTATAACCATCTTCAATTAACCATTGAACAGGTCATTGAATTTTTACCCAATGCAATTTGGATTGTGGAAGAAGACGGAAAGATTTTTTTACAAAATTCTCAAGCTAAAGTCCTCGAACAGCTGTTTGATATATTGAGATACGGCGAAGAAGATTATGAAGTAAATTTTGATGAACGCTCATATCTCATCAAATCGGCACATCATAATGAGAAGCATCTTTTAAGTGCAACGGATATAACAGAGCAAAAGCGAAAAGAAAATCTTGCAACAATGGGGCAGATGGCGGCACATCTCTCTCATGAGATACGCAATCCCATCGGTGCTATTGCCTTGCTTACTTCGACGTTGATGAAAAGGGTGAAGGAAGAGAATAAGCCAATAGTCACTGAAATTCAAAAATCACTGTATCGAATCGAGCGAATTATAAAAGCTACCCTGATGTTTTCTAAAGGGGTACAGGCTCAAAAGAGTCTTTTGTCATGGGAAAGCATCGTACATGAACTTCATCATGCCATTGGCTATTACAGTTATGCTAAAAAAATTGAGTTTATATTTCCTGAAGAGAATTTTGAACTCAGTGGGGATTTGGATCTTTTAGTGATGCTGTTTAGTAATTTTGTTTTTAATGCGATTGATGCGATTGAATTGGATGATGATGAAGAGGGTTATGTTGTGATGACTTACGCGTATGCAGAGGAAAAACATCACTTTGTGATTACAGATTCAGGCATTCCGATAGAAAATGAAAAATGGCTTTTTGAGGCGTTTAAAAGTACCAAAGAGCGAGGCAATGGATTAGGATTGGTTCTTTCAAAAGAGATTTCAAAAGCTCATGGAGGCAATATAGCTCTTTTTGAGGGAGAAGGAAAAGGATTCGTTATTACACTTGGTTAAAGTGGTTTTGGTTCGCTTAAATAATATCCTTGTAAGTAATCAATTCCTAACTCTTGGCATTCATCATAAACATCTTGTGAATGAACGAATTCAGCAACGGTTTTGATGTTAAGTCGATGAGCGAATTCAACAATTGTACGAACAATATCCTGTGCGCTTAGATCCACATTAAGATTTTTAATGAGAGATGCATCAATTTTGATGAAGTCAACATTCAGTCGTAATATGTGAGCAAAGTTGGAGTATCCTGTTCCGAAATCATCGATGGCAATACGACATCCAAATGCTTTTACATGAGTGATAAAGTCTGTAACGTCGCTATGATTTTCAATTCCTTCACTTTCTAAAATTTCAAAAACAAGTCTATTTCCGACATTAAACTCGCTTAAAAGTGAATACAACATTGTTTTCATTTCCGAATTTAGAATGTCTGCAATAGAAAGATTGATGGAGTAACGATGGGGCGTTGTACGAAGCTGTTGAAAAATAGTTCGGATAACGAAGTGTGTAATATGAGGATAGAGGCGCGATTTTTTGGCTATTTCTAAAAAGGCGTTTGGAGGGATGATAGAGCCATCCGTATCGATAAGTCGGATAAGTGCTTCATACTCATACACTTCCTGTGTTGAGGCACTATGAACACCTTGATAAAAGAGAACAAAACGCTCTGAATCAATGGTATCTTTCAGTTTTTTACTCCATAAAATATTATTGAGATACTCCTCTTTGATCAGGAGTGATTCATGGTATTTTAAAAAGGACAGGCCCTGTTTTTTTGCTGTCTTGAGTGCCATGTCAGCACGTCCAATCAAGTCACACTGGGATTCGAGGCAGAAGTCGGCTCCAATACTAACGGTTGCCAAAATAGTAATCCCGTCAATTTCATAATAAGTTTCATTAAGAGAGTGAAGAATAGAGTGACACATTTTATCAAACGTCTCAGTATTTAGGTTATCATTAAGTAACAGGGCATATTCATCTGAGGGCATTTTATAAAGAAAAAGGGTATAGGTTACTGCAATTTTTTGGATTGATTCTCCAATAGATTGTAAAAGTTTGTCTCCTATTTCGTGGCCGTACAAATCATTAATCTCTTTGAAATTATCAATATTGATAAGGAGAATACCAAGATGTTTTTGGTCATGTATATTTTCAATCAGGGCTTTTCGATTTGGCAATTTCGTCAGTGAATCGGTGTAGAGCTGTTGTCGTAGTTGCTCGTTAAGTTTAGCAGATTTACGGTTTATTCGACGTATAAGTGTTTTAAATCCAATGTGTAAAATCGCTCCAAGCACAAGGATCATTAGTGTGCTGATAAAAAGTAAATTACGTATTTCACGATTATATGCAACTTCATCTTGGGTAATATCAAGAGCACAAATCATTTTGGCAAGGGGCTTGTTGGCATAGGTGCGTAATTCTCGAGAGGCAATGATGTAAGTTACTTCATCACTTGTATATCGAATAGAGTAGTTAAAGGCATAATTATTTGGTAAATTTTCAAATATAGGATGATTGGAAGAGATAATCGAGTAGTTTTTATAGTGCTTAAGTTTCGTTGCTGAGGGAAGAACGGTATGAAGAATTTTCGTATCAAAAGCCAGGGCTGATTTTATACCTGAATGAGCATTGAGGCGATTTTGTATTCGATTGATATTGGAAGCAGTTTGAAGGATCCCAATAAATCGTCCTTCTTTAAAGATAGGAATAATACTTACAACGGAGATATTATAGAGGGTTACATCGAGAGAGATAAGTGGACGGCGCGATTGTATTGCTTGCGCGATGATTGGACGTTTATTGGATATATTATCACCAAATTTTTTGGGATCTTGCAAGCGAAGAAAATGAACTCCATCCGCACGGATGAAACCAGTTAAATCCACTTCACCGAGTTGATGTGCTTCATTGAAATAGGGAGTAGCCAAAGTATAAAGAGCATCTCGATCACCCGCTTCAAACGCATCGACAATACGATGGTCGGTGAGCATTTTACAAGCGTAATGATTAAGCCCTTTTTCGGTATCAAGCATGGTGAGTTCAAAAGCATTTTTAAGAAGTTCACGGTGGGAGTGAGTTTTTTCTTCCAAAACACGTTTTTTGTCTTGGAGGATGGAATAAACAAAATAGGCAACAAGGGCAAGAACGATTCCCATGGCAAATAGTGTTGCTCGTATCCGAATCTTATTCAAAAGTTACCCCAAGCTCAATATTTATGGTAATTATTATATCGTAAAAGTATCACATTCTTTTCTAAGTAGTCAAAAACTGCAGCTATTTAAAAAGGATAGAACCCAATCTCACAAGATTAGAGCCACAAGTTATAGCGAGTTCAAAATCACTGCTCATCCCCATGGAACATACTGTTGCATGGGGGATTTTTTCAAACAATGAATGGGTAATTTCAAAGCTTTTTTGGATGACTTTTGTTTCATTGCTGTGCGCACCAATACTCATAATCCCCATGAGATGAAGGTTTGAACACTCTGCGGCTATTTGAGCGTAGGCATCGGTAAATTCATCCGGATGAAAACCGGATTTACTCTCTTCGTAGGCAGAATTTACCTGTACAAGTGCTCGGAGTATTTTTCCCTCACGCATTAGCCGCTCATTGAGTGCGTAGGCGAGATCAAGTGAATCGATAGAGTGAATCATATAAGGATTAAGACTAATAAGCTGATTGATCTTGTTTTTTTGAAGTGTTCCGATGAAATGCCACTCAAGAGGTAAATCTTCAAGAATATCCACTTTTATTTTCATATCTTGAACTTTATTTTCTCCAAATGCCCGATGGCCAATGTTGTAAAGTGAGCGTATTTCAGCATCGCCCACGTATTTACTTGCGGCTACTATTTTAACAATATGGTGATCACTGACACGTAATCGTGCTTTTTCAATGCGCTCAATGATAGTGTCAAAGTGAAGTTTTTGCTCTAAAGAAGTCATTGTATAAGCCTAGAAATATCATTATAAAGTCCCAATGTCATGAGTCCAAGAAGGAGTACCCATCCACCGATAGTGAGTTGTGTAATGACTGCTTCACTGGGTGCTTTACGACGAATCATTTCATAAAGATTAAAGACGATATGACCTCCATCAAGGGCAGGAATGGGGAGAAGATTAAGAACGCCCAGATTGACTGAAATAAGAGCGGCAAAGAAAAAAAGACTCATCCATCCATATGCTGTAGCATCTGCCGTGATTTGAACGATGCTCACAACTCCTCCTACTTCTTTGGCGGGTACGACGCCGGTAAGAAGCTTTTGTACACTTTGAAAAATGATAAAAGAAGTCTCATAGGTTTGAGTAGAGGCATAGGTCAGAGTCTCAATGAAACTAAGATCGAGGGTATGAGTTACACCCGATGGGGCAATTCCAACCATGCGTTGTTGAATTTTCTCTTTGAAAATATTTGTTGCTTCCGTGATGCGAGGGGTGAGGGGGATGAAAAGCTGTGTTTCATTACGCTCAACGGCTAATGTTAGCATTCCCGTGGACGTTTTGATCGCATCTGAGAGCTCATTCCATTGGGTGATGGTTATACCGTTAATGGAGATTATTTTGTCATTCTTTTGAAGTCCTGCATTTTGTGCGGGAGAATCTTTGGTAACCATTCCTATAACGGGGGAAAGTGCTTGCGGTCCGCCAAGTGCAATCGCGTAAAAAAGTATCCATGCAGTAAGGAAATTTGCCAGAGGACCTGAGAGGAGGATAATAATCCTCTGCCATGGCTTTTTAGAGTTATAGCTGTCGTTGTCACTACTGATTGCAGTAGGGTCAAGGTCATCTTGACCTTTCATTTTTACGTAACCGCCTAGAGGAATAGCAGAAAATTGCCATTGAGTTCCAAAAGCTTTAAATGAACCGAGTTTTTTCCCAAATCCGATGCTGAATACTTCAACATAGACACCAAAATATCGGGCTGCGCTATAGTGTCCGAGCTCATGAAAAAAGATGAGAAGAGATAGAACAAGAAGTGCTGTAATCCAACTCATTTTTTCTCCTTATAGGCTTTTGAAAATCCTACTAAATATTCACCGCCTGAGTAGATAGTAATTGCAACTGCCGTCCACAATAAATATACGCCACCTTGCCAGTGCATTAATAAAAAGCCAATAGCAATCATTTGCATCACTGTTTTTATTTTACCCATAAGCGATGCACTGACATCAATTCCGATAGAGATTGAAAGTGTGCGAAGGCTTGTGATAAAAAGTTCACGTACGATAATGAGATAAATTGCCCAAGCAGAAGCTTCTCCGCTCATCATCAGCCCTAAAAAAGCAGCTAGTGTTAGCATCTTATCCGCAAGAGGATCAAGAATTTGCCCGATTATGGTGATTTGATCGAGTTCACGAGCAATGTATCCGTCAAAAAAGTCGGTTACGCTCGCAATAACAAAAAGCAATGCTGCAGTGAAATAACTCCATGATATATGATAACC
>JAPLGN010000002.1 GCA_026390135.1 Campylobacterales bacterium
TTCATTGCCAGATAAGCAGCATCTTCTACCGCTGAATCGAGTGCTTCTCGGCTATCGAAGTGGTTGATAAAGTTGTAAACAGCTTGTCCGTTGGGGAGGCGATCAAAAAGCAAGTCTTCACAGATATTTAAATCTTCCTCACTGATTTTCATCATAGGAATAATATGCTTGACGTTGATAATAACGGATGTTAGTCCTGCTTTAATACAGTGGTGTAAAAATACGGAGTTGAGATAAGGACGTGCATCTTTGTCTAAACCAAATGAGATATTCGAAAGTCCCAGCACTGCGCCCACTTCAGGATGACGCGTTCGGAGTTCTCTGATAGCATCGATGGTTTGGATGGCAGCGTCACGGTACTCTTCATCCCCGCTTCCCACGGTAAAAGTAAGGAGGTCAAAGACCAAATCTTCAGGATTGATCCCGTGTTTTTCAGTGGCGAGAGTATAGATACGTTCCGCAATCTCAAGTTTTCGTTCTACTGTTTTGGCCATCCCTACTTCATCGATGGTGAGACATACTAACGCGGCACCGAATTTTTTAGCCATTTGACAAATATGGTCAAACTTTTCAATCCCGTCTTCGAGGTTGACTGAGTTGATGATCGGTTTTCCACCGATGAGTTTGAGTGCAGCTTCGAGTGCCGCAGTTTGAGTCGAGTCAGGCATCATCGGCAAGTTGATTTTTTGAGAGTACAGGGCCATGACAGCATTCATGTCTTTGGTCTCATCACGACCTGCAAAACCTACGGATAAATCAAGTACGTGGGCCCCTGCACGAACTTGCTCTTGGGCAACACTGAGTGTCCCCTCGTAATCTTCGGCGAGAAGGAGTTCACGAAATGCTTTAGATCCGGTAGAGTTGGAGCGCTCACCTATGAGCAAGGGGGCTGGCTCTTGCATGAGAGTGGCTGTGCCAAAGAGAGAGGCAAGGGCATTGGGCTGTGACCCGCTTGGTTTTTTGGGAACGGTAGTAGAAACTTTGTCAACAAGTGCACGGATATGCTGAGGGGTAGTCCCGCAACAGCCACCTAAAAAGCTCACCCCGTCAAAAGCTAAAAAGTCATATTGACGCTGCGCAAACTCATCAGGCCCCATTGGATAATAGGAGTAGCCTCCGCGATTTTGAGGCAGTCCCGCATTGGCGTGAACGGAGATGGGTTTGCCCCATACTTGCGAGAGAGTTTTGACATGCTTGCCATATTGTTCTGGTCCTGTTCCACAGTTAAATCCGAGGCTGAGAATATCAAAAGGTTCCAGGATGGTTGCAATTGTTTGAGCATCAGTTCCGATAAGCATTGACCCGGCAAGCTCTATGGTGACTGAAACCATAATGGGTAAATTGCTTTTTCGTTCTTTGTTGGCCGCTTCACACGCATGAAGAGCCGCTTTGATTTGAAGAGGATCTTGACAGGTTTCAAGAAGAAAAATATCAGCGCCTCCGTCGATAAGTCCCAAACAACATTCCGTATACCCTGCCAGCATCTCATCATAATGGATATGCCCTAATGAGGGAAGTTTGGTCCCAGGTCCGATTGAGGCCAAAACAAAACGGCGGTGATCAGGAGTGGAAAACTTGTCGCATTCATTCTTACACACCTCTGCTCCGGCACGAGAGAGTTCATACGCCCTAGACCCTATTTGGTATTCATCCAGAACCCAGTTAAATGCGCCAAAGGTATTGGTGGTAAGGAGATCAGCCCCAGCAGCAAGATAGGCGTGAAAAATATCACTCATAACTTCCGGACATGTGACATTGAGCAGTTCGTTACATCCCTCGTTACCTTCCCAAGCACTGATCGGGATCATAGCGTCACGCTCTTGAAGCTGCGTTCCCATAGCACCATCAATGATAAGAGGGCGTTTTTGGAGTATTTCAAGAAGCTGTTGTTTGACTGACATGATGTGACCTTAAGGTAATATTATCGCGATTTTATCGTATCACACCCCAAAGAGGCATAAGGATGAAAATATAATTCTTCTGCTACACTTTTTTATGAAAAAATTACTGCTATTACTTATTATTTTTGATAGTTGTTTGTGGTCAAAAGAGTTGTCCTCGCATGTTGATTATATTTCAACTGCTCCATTTTTTATAATGCCTGCCGTGATATTAGCAACTATTGTACTCAGTATCGCGTATAAGAATCGCCGACTTGATGAGTTGGTCCTTCGTCGTACGAATGAACTGGAAGCCTTTAATCAGCGTCTTCAGGATGAAATTGAAAAAGCAGTAGAAAAAAATCGTACTCAAGAGAAAATCTTGATGCAGCAAGCTAAAATGGCAGAAATTGGCTCAATGGTTGAATCCATTGCGCATCAGTGGAGACAGCCTCTTAATATTTTGGGGCTCTCAATGACAAAACTTAGTCTTGGTTGCAGTTTTGGTCGTATAGACAATATGGAAAAGACAATCGAAATTGTTGAGCAGCAAATACAATACATGTCTCAAACTATTGATGATTTTAGAAACTTTTTTAAACAAGACCGAGTTCAAAGTAATGTCAATATTAATCATATAGTTGGTGAAGTAGAAACACTGCTTGGTCCATTATTGGCGCGTAAAAAAATTACAGTCATTCGAAATATTGATCCTTCAATAACTGTTTTAGTCTATCCAAATGAACTCAAGCAAGTGTTGATTAATCTCGTTAATAATGCGCGGGAAGCGATTGAACAGAGTAAAAATACAGAAAGACAGATCCGTATATCGTGTGAACATAAGAGTCGTTTTTGTACGATTTCGATTGAAGATACTGGAGGAGGAGTGCCGTTATATATTATCGATAAAATATTTGATCCTTATTTTACAACAAAGTTTGAATCCCAAGGGACAGGGATTGGTCTATATATGGCAAAGATGATTGTAGAGAAGCATTTTTTAGGAAAGCTTAGTGTTCATAATACGGTGATGGGCGCGTGTTTTGAGATTCGCCTTAATCGTGCTGAAAATGAATGGAGAAAAAATGTTCCCCAGAAGCATATTGATGCGACAGATGCAAAGCATGAGCATCCAGAATCGACTTGATAATATAAAGCCCTAACCCAAATCCTTGCTGCGTTGACTGATTTTGTGAAAAAGGTTCCGTCAAAGATTCTAGGGTACGGTTTTCTGGCCATGGATCCCCACGATTTATGAATGTGATTGTCTCTTTATGATGGATGATTTTTACGTGTTTGTCAGGACTGTATTTAAGTGCATTATCGATGAAATTTTTAAATACCGTGACAAAAATATCACAGTCAACTTCAATTAACCCTCCATCACTTGTAATATCCAATGTATCGATCTCAATAAAGAGCAGACTGGCAGCTTTATGGATCAGTGCTATAGGATCACACTTTTTAGGTGTAGGTGCGATCATACCTGATGTAATTTGCTCGACGCGTACGAGTTCTTGAATCAGATGCTCCATCCGAAAAAATGCCCGTTCAAGAATTGATTTTTCTTCCCCATTTTTTAAAAATGGCAAGGAGAGTTTCCCTACGGTGATTGGGGTTTTGAGTTCATGCATGATATTACGTAAAAAGAGGCGTCGTGCTTCCATGAGCGATTGATTCTTATGCATTGCTGCATCCAGCGCATTTGAAACTTGTGCAATCTCATCTTTTTTTAGGGTTTTGATTGGTGTATATTCTCCCTCTTTTCCATATTTTTCGATGGTATAGATAAGCTTTTTTAGAGGAAATACAGTTTTGATAATCAGCAGATAAAAAAGTAAAAGGGAAAGGAGAAGGATGATCAATACAGCTTCCGGCCAAAATGATTTTTCTGCAGCCATAGTTTTGATAACAAGGAGCGGTGGCGTTGCTTTGGTAAGATAAACATAGAGATTATGGTCATCTTTTAGTATTCGTATGCGACCTTCTTTCATAGAATCTTGTATCTCTTCGGGATAGTTTTTTGGAATAAGTGTAAAAGCGTTTTGTAATGTATTGATGAGTTTAGGATAGGGAATTGTAATTTCATAGCCGTGTTCGACTAAAAATGTTTTTCGCATCGGGGCAGGCAGAAAGATACTTTGTCGAAGTAGAAGAAGAAGCGTTTGCGCTTCACTTTGCAATCGTTGATCATTATCACGGTTAAACTGATTATAGAGGGCATTAAATCCGATTCCCATTGCAATAAAGGTGATAAGAAAAAAAAGTGTTATTTTTAGAAAAATACTATGACCCATAGATTACTCCGAAAACCGGTATCCACTGCCGCGTATAGAGTGAATATGGCGAGGATTTTTTGGATCTATTTCGATTTTTTGGCGAAGACGTCTGATAATGACATCGATGCTTCGAGTAGAGCTCTCATCGGATATGGCTTCAGAATGATTGGAAAGAAAATCCCGACTGAGGGTTTGATTAGGATTTTGGAGAAATAATACAAGTATCTCATATTCAGCGCGGGTCAAAGAGAGCGGCGTATTGTTATGTACGATGAGTTGTTCCCCCTGATATATGACAAAGCGTTTCTCTTGTTTGTCTATGACTGGTTGATAGCGCCGTAGAACACTTTTTATCCGTGCGATAAGTTCTTTGGGTTCATAGGGCTTAGGGAGATAATCATCCGCACCGTATTGAAGTCCGATGACTTTATCGTTGATGTCGCTTCGTGCACTTGAAATGATGATAGGAATGTCGGTTTTGGTACGGATAAGTTTGCACAGCTCTAATCCATCCATCTGAGGAAGTGTCAAATCCAGTATGACTAGATTAAAATCATTGCTATCTAGTAGGGCGAGTCCGGCAGAGGGTGTTGATACAGCCGTTACAATAATATTGTATTTTTTGAGATAATTGACCAGTAGGGTAGTAATGTCGGGATCATCCTCGACCATCAGAGCATAAAGCATCAAAAACCTCTGTTCTTTTTCACATAGTATGCCATAGGGATGTTAATAGAAGAGAAATGAATGAAGAGATTAAGAGTGGGGATTGCTCATTGTGAGCAAAGAAAAGTTAGCCGACCATCCAGCTTGCACGTTTAGAATGACGCAGTTTTTTAAGCATAGCTTTTTCTAATGAGCTTATTTTTTCCATACTAGTTTCTCCTTCTTTTATTTTTAAAAGTATATGACGGAATCATTACTGTAGAGTTACGTAAAATTTAGTAACCGGAGGAAATAGTGTGGCAACCTTAGAAAAAGCCTTATTGGGCGGTGGATGTTTTTGGTGCATAGAAGCGGTTTATAATCGGGTTAAGGGTGTTGAACGCGTTATTAGCGGTTATGCAGGAGGATTTCGACCTAACCCAAGCTATGAGCAAGTATGTACTGGAGTTAGCGGGCATGCTGAGGTCATTGAAGTGACTTTTGACACTGAAATTATAAGTTATGAAGAAATTTTAGAGATTTTTTGGGCTATTCATGACCCAACCACGCTCAATGCTCAAGGGGCTGATCGTGGGACACAATATCGTTCTGTAATCTACTATTATGACGAAGAGCAAAAAGCCAAAGCGATTGCATCTATAACTGAAGCACAAAAAAACTTTGAGGAAAGAATCGTGACGGAACTTTCTGCTGCTCCTGAATTTTTTGAAGGAGAAGCATATCACCAAAATTATTATAGTGAGCATCCGACACAAGGATATTGCTACGCAGTTATCGCGCCGAAGATTAAAAAATTTGTGACGAAATTTGACAATAAAGTTAAAAAGTGAAAAGTTTAATATTCCCGCTCACGCGGGAAAAGTTGTAAAGAAGAAAGTAACGCTTAGTGGCTAAGTTCTACTTCGATACGGCGGTTTTCTGTACGGCCTTGAGGTGTTTTGTTCGAAGATATAGGACACATTTCCCCTTTGCCTGATGTAGTTAAACGCTCTGCCTCAATACCATCTCTAACAAGAATGTCTTTAATAGTTGCAGCACGTTTTTCTGAAAGCTTTTGGTTGTAAGCATTTGAACCGGTAGAATCTGTATGACCTATAATACTTGCTTTGTAAGCAGGGCTTTCTTTCATAAATGCAGTAAATTCAGAAATTCTGTCTGTTCCTGCTTCATCCACTGATTTTGAATCCGTTGCGAAGTTTATGTGAAGTGTTGCAGTTAACGGGCAGCCATCCCCGTCTACTTTGAAACCGGAAGGCGTATTCGGGCATTTGTCTTGTGGATCAAATACACCATCTTTATCACTGTCAATAGGACAGACTTTTGCTACTGGAACAGCAATGACTGGTTTTGGTGCTGGTTTTGGTTCTTCTGCAACGACCGTAGCAACAACAGGCTCTGCAGCAACAGGAGCTACAACAATAGGAGCTGCAACAACAGGCTCTGCGTTTTTATCAAAGCTAAATGTCAAACCTGCCAATGCTGCAACATTATGAATAGAACCTTCTCCTGGAACTGTATCCCCATTGTTTCTTTTTAAGAAATATAGACCTTCAAGTTTAAGAGCGATACGTTCAGTCAAATCTGCTTTGAGGCCCATTCCTGCATCCACTAACATTCCGTTGTAGGCACTAGGTAATGCACCTTTTTCAGTCTCGTATCCTAAACCAGCTTTTACAAAAGGAGTAACAGCTGTGTTGGTATTAATGTCATAAACACCATTTATCATTCCTGTAAAAATTTTAGATTCTGGCTTTCCAGTAATTGTATCTTCACCATAAAGCAAACTAATCTCTGGTTTAATACCAGCAACTTCAAGAGCATTAAACTGTGATTCAAGACCAAAAACCGTATGATTTTGAATACCACCCATTGCTCCTTGTTTAGCACCATATTCTTTATTCCATAGATATCCAGCTACCGGTGTTACTTCGTAGTTAAAATTACTGGCGCTAACTAAAGTAGCCGCGAGCAATACAGAAAGAGTAATTTTGTTCATTGAATGTCTCCTTAAGACAATAAATTTGATATTAAAAATAGTATCGTATAAATGTGATTAAATTATGAGCAAATATTTAAATTAAATCAAGTTTTATATTTCTTTGTGATAAAGTATAAAGAAAAATCGAGGAACTTAGGATGGAGAACATATATGAGTTAGCCATTATAGGCGCAGGTCCAGCTGGGATTGCAACTGCAATTGAGAGTTATGCATTGGGGATGCGAGGAATAGTTTTGCTCGAAAAAGACGAGAATCACAATGCAACCATTCGAAAGTTTTATAAAGATAATAAGAGGGTAGATGTAGATTGGAAAGGGCAAAAGGTTGAGCTTGATGGTTCCATCTATTTTATGGATGGTACCAAAGAGAGTACACTTGACTTTTTTGACCAACTCTTGGACAATGAGGCAATGGAGCTTCTCACCCACTGTGAAGTTCAAAAGATTATTAAGAAAGAGAACGGTTTTGAGATATTTATTGCGGGAGGAAGTATCCATGCGCAGTATGTTGTGGTAACGATCGGGCGGATGGGAAAACCCAATAAACCGGATTATAAGATTCCACCCAGTATAAAAAATCAGGTTCATTTTACCCTTGATGCGTGTGGAAGGGGAGAAAAAATTATGGTCATCGGTGGAGGTGATTCTGCGATTGAGTATGCTGTGGAGTTGTGCGATAAAAATGAAGTGAGTATTTGTTATCGTCGTGGAACCTTTCGCAGAGCCAATCCTACCAATCAAAATGATATTGCCAAAGCGGTTGAGAGCGAATGTGTGCGAGCACTTTTAAACACTGAGATTGAGGGTTTAGAGAGCGAAGAAGGACTGGTTAAGGTTATGTTTAAAGATGGTTCCTCGGAGCTTTTTAATCGTCTTGTTTATGCGATTGGCGGGACAACACCAAGTGGCTTTTTGCAAAGCAGCGGCATCCAAGAGGAAGATGGAAAACCTGTCCATAATGAAAACTATGAAACAAATATCGAAGGGCTCTTTGTCGCAGGAGACATCACTCAAGAATCAGGCGGTTCGATTGCATTAGGATTAAATCACGGATTTGCTATTGCAAATTATATTATTTCTCATCAGGGGTGAGAGCGATTTCAAATCCCATTTTTTGCAGCATCTCTAAATCGGTATGGGCTTCACGTCCGGCGGTGGTGAGATAGTTCCCTAAAACGATGCTGTTTGCACCTGCCTCGAAAATCTCATTTTGTCGTTCACGGAAGGTGATTTCACGACCGCCTGCAATCATAATCCGATCTGCTTTATCCAAAATTGTGCGTGAGAGACGAATGAGATCCAATGATTCATCAATCGTAAGAGAGCTTGGATTGAGCGGCAATGCGGGGTTGTGATGGTAAAAATTTAAGGGAACAGAGACAGGATTAAGTGCTTTAAGCGAATGAAGCATACTTAGACGATCGTCTTGCGTTTCGCCCATTCCAAAAATTCCTCCACTAATGAGTTTTAAGCCCACTGAATTGACATTTTCACACGTTTCATATCGCTCATTCCATGGATGGGTAGTGCAAACTTGAGGATAAAACTCGCAGCTGGTTTCGAGGTTGTGATTGTAGGCATGAATCCCAGATTTTTGCAGTTCTTGCAGTTGCTCTATGCTCGCAGTTCCATTGCAGGCAATAAGGCGAAGACGCGGGACTTCACGGCGCAACGTTGTGGCAATGGTACAGACAAAGTCAAGAGTTTTATCGTCCAGCCCTTTTTGTGCGCTGACAAGACAAAAACCCAGTGCACCAAGGGATTCAAGACGACGAGCCTCTTCTAGGATTTGATCCATGGGTTTTTGCTTATAGCGTTCGATGTCCGCTTTGTATTTTACGCTTTGAGAGCAAAATTTACAATCTTCATTACATGTGCCACTGTTGATGTTACAAATCGAGCAAAGGAATATTTTTTGGGTCATTTTTTAGATCTTTCAAAAGTATAGTGTGTTTCTTCAAACAGTTCACTCCCAATGGAACGAACATACTGTGTGACAGCAAAAGAAGTGTCAGTAATTTCAAGCATCGCACACGATGAAAATGGCTCATCACGAGCGCACGCTTCCCCTGGATTTAAAAAAAGTGTTTTGTTTTTAAAATCGCACTCAAAAACATGAGTATGACCAAAAATAACCACTTCCGCATCGGCATTCATATAAAACGGCAGATGCATAAGTTTGCATTTTGCACCAGCAAGAGTAAAATAGTGAGGCTCTTGGACAAGGTTGTATTTATTGTGATATTCATGTAAATGGGCATCATTGTTGCCATACACTGCCATGTAGCGCAGACCGCTGGATTTGAGTTGTTCTAATATTTCAGGTTTGACGATGTCTCCGCCATGGATGAGAAATTCTGCTCCATGGGCTTTGAGGTGATTAATGGCTTTTTGAGATCGTCCGACTTTTGAATGGGTATCGGACAAAAGACCGATTTTCATTCAGCAGACTCATTGGGTGTTCTGTTTTTACATTTGGTACACTCAAAAACTTCTTTATTGCGGTAGGTTCTTGGAGCCAGCGCACCGCCACATCCTTCAACTTCACATTTATGTAGGCTTGGTTCAAATTTGGAAATAAATTTACATTTTGGATAGGCTTCACACCCCCAAAATGCTCCACGACGTGATTGTCTCCACATCAGTTTTCCGCCGCAATCAGGACATGGGACTTCGGAAAATTTGGTCTCTTGGTTGAGTGTTTTGGTGTTTTTACACTCAGGGTAGGAACTGCATGCGAGGAACTGACCATTACGACCACTTTTAATGACCATAGCACTTCCGCATTTCTCGCACTTCTCTTCACTGAGCTCATCGGGAGTGGTTGGATTGGCTTTTTGGCTCTCTTCGGTTTGCTCGGTATATTTGCATTTTGGGAAACCGCTGCATGCGATAAACTCACCAAAACGTCCTGAACGAAGGAGAAGCTCGCTTCCGCACTGGGGACAGTTTCGTCCAAGCGGAGTGGCGATTTTTAGACTGACGATTTCTGCTTTTCCTGCTTCTATTTTTGCCATAAAGGGATGGTAGAAATCAAGAATGATTTTATGCCACGATTTACCCTCTTCACCGATTTCATCCAATGTTTCTTCCATACTTGCAGTAAAAGAAGAATCTACAATTTCTTCGAAATGTTTTTCCAGCAGTTCTGTCACCGTAAAGGCAATTTCAGTGGGAGTAATAGCGCGTTTTTCTATTTCGATGTAGTTACGCGCTTGAAGTGTTGAAACAGTAGGGGCGTACGTTGATGGCCGTCCAATCCCTTCTGATTCCAGTTTCTTGATAAGACTGGCTTCCGAATAGCGAGAAGGTGGCTCGGTGAAATGTTGCTCAGTAGAAATGCTTTGGATATCAATCGCGTCACCCGTGGTCAGTGCTGGCAATAGTTTGTCTTTATCATCAGTTCCT
>JAPLGN010000041.1 GCA_026390135.1 Campylobacterales bacterium
AGGTAAAAGTGGCACGATCAAAAATTCTACCTGAACATTTTCATGCTGTGACATCGAAACAAGAACGTAATAGTGCGATTATCAGCGCATTTAAAGACGGACATACTCAAAGCAGTATAGCAGCGCATTTAAATCTCTCAGCAGGGCTGATTTGTGGTGTAATAAAAAGTGAAGATTGAATACCTGACCCTAATTGAGTAATTGGAAGAAGAGTGGTTTTAAGCAATTAAAAGCTAAAGCTACGTTGTAATCATCGGGATATTAATGGTTACTTTTGCCTCTTTTATATCAATTGAGAGGTGGTTTTCTTCAGCGAGATGGGTGAGGTCAGAGATATATTTACGGTTCATAACAGGAGCTGAGAGTTCAATGGCAAAAAGTGAATACTTGACATTCTCAAATTTAACGTGTTCACCAACCCTAAAATAAAGTCGTGTCAATATACTCATATTATCATTAAACGATTGATAGATTTTATTGAGTAATTTGATAAAAAATTCTGCATGTAAACGTATTTCAGGCAATGTAGGGTCAAGTTCTTTGGGATAGCGAATCGTGCTGCCT
This sequence comes from Campylobacterales bacterium, assembly GCA_026390135.1. Lineage (GTDB taxonomy): Bacteria > Campylobacterota > Campylobacteria > Campylobacterales > Sulfurimonadaceae > Sulfuricurvum. Next base: position 565 of record JAPLGN010000041.1, read on the forward strand.
ATCGAGTTGGAGCTGATACACAAATCAATCAACGTATAGATATTAATCAATTGACCTTCAGGTTTCTGTTTGGCAAAATTAAAAGATGGGAGTTGATAAAGTCGTATACCTATTTGTTCTTCATCCTCGTAACCTACAGTGATACCGAAAAATTTAAAACGGCCAAATTCGAGATCTAAAAATGTCGTTTTAAACCCAAAAGATGAGCTTGCATAGGTAGTTGCTATTTCATAAAGTACTGAAGCTTCAACCGCACCAAGTACGTATTGAGCTTCCGTATTGAGAGAGAGTATTTTACCATTCGAACTAAAAAGAACAAAGGGGTTGAAGTCAAATTCAATCCACTGTTGATCGAATGTCATCAGTCCTCGATATAATTTTTAAGTTTACGACCCACTTTTGGGTGCTTGAGTTTTTTGATTGCACTGCTTTCGATTTGACGGACGCGCTCACGGGTAACATTGAGCTCTTTACCAATCTCTTCTAATGTACGATCACTCTCGTCATCCATAATTCCGAATCGCATTTTAATAACGGCTTTTTCACGCTCATTGAGTTGCTCAAGAACCCCTTCAATTTGCACTTTCAAGTCATCTTTGAGAATGGCATCGGATGGAGAAATGGACATTTTATCTTCGATGAAATCACCGAAACGACCATCTTCTTCATTACCGATCGGAGCTTCAAGGGAAATTGGCTCTTTTGTGATTTTAATAACATTTTTGACTTTTTCAACCGACAAGCCCACTTCTTCCGCGATGGTTTCAACATCCGGCTCTTTCCCGTGCTCTTGAAGATGCTTACGCATAATTTTATTAATACGATTGATGGTCTCAATCATATGAATCGGGATACGAATTGTTCGCGCTTGGTCGGCGATGGCACGGCTGATTGCTTGACGAATCCACCATGTCGCATAGGTTGAAAATTTGTACCCTTTTTTGTATTCGAATTTATCAACAGCTTTCATCAAGCCGATATTTCCTTCTTGAATCAAGTCTAGGAACGGTAAACCACGATTGGTATAGCGTTTTGCAATCGAGACAACAAGGCGGAGATTTGATTTTGCCATACGTGTTTTAGCAATCTCAGAGATACTTTTACCCCGTTTAATTTGCTCTAAAATATCAGCAAGTTTTTCAGGCTCCATATCAAACCCACCTTTTGAGGCTTCTTTGGTTTGGATCAGTTTTTTAATCTCCATGTAGGTACTAACCATTGTAGCTTCAGGTACTTTACTTGAAATCTCTTCTTTGGTTAGATCACAAATTTTTTCTAAAATTATTTTGTGATTTTTTTTGAGCTGCTCATTGAAAAGAGGGAGTTTATATTCTAAGCGCTTAAGCTCACGGTCAAATCCTTCATCACTTCGTAGTGCAGTCTCCATAGAGCGAACTAATTCATTGATTAGTTTAGATGTTGGTCCTAGATCTAAAAGAGCTTCTTTGAGTGTTTTTTTCTTAAAACTAAGAGTAAGAAAAAATAAAACGTAATCTGAGTCCATTTGATCAAGAGTACGTTCTTCAAGCATTTTTTCTGTTGCCTTAGACCACTCTTTTTTTGCTTTTTCAAGAGCTTTAAATGAGGTAACAACTTTTTCAATACGTTTTTTATCTTTGACGGAAGGAGCTTTTTCTTTTACTTCTTCCTCATCATCGGTAGTGTCATCATCACTTTCACTCTCTGTTTCTTCTTCTTCGCCGTCTTCAAAGCTTTTGAAAAGTTCTTTGACACGACGTTCACGATTAATAAGAGGGTCTTTATAGTCGAGGATAAAATCGATCAAATAAGGGACAGAACAGATAGCATCGATAATAATGCCTTCACCTGATTCCATACGTTTTGAGATCTCAACTTCTTCTTCTTTGGTTAAAAGAGGAATTTGTCCCATTTCACGCAAATACATACGGACAGGGGAATCAGAGCGTGACCACTCAAGAAGCTCATGCTGTTTGAGAATATCAAACTGATCATTGCTTGCTTCTTCAATGTATTTAAGTTGTGCTATCCGACGTGCTTCAGCTTCTTGCTGATTGAGCATTTTGGCATGTTCAGACGACGTAAAAAGACAAATTTTGTATTTTTCGGCCAATTTTAAAATATTTTTGGCTTGAGCAGAGGTGGGCTGCTTGTCGTAGGCTTCGACGATTGCTTCATAGGTTAAGCAATTTTTCGATTTGTGTTCTGAAAATAGTGTTTCGAGATGTTTGTTTAAATCTTTGACGCTCATACGCTAAAAGCTCCCTTGCGGTTTTAAAAAGAATCGGATTATACCGAAATATTATTAAATAAGTCTAAATAGTAGTTATTAAAAAGTGGAATAGCCTTTGCTTTAGAAGTTTAATATTGAAATTGGAGTGTGCCAATGCAAACTGGATATTATGCTGCGACCGGAGGAATGATTGCTCAATTCAATCGTATGGATACGATTGCAGCAAATCTTGCAAACGCCAATACAGCTGGGTATAAGCACGATCAATTGATTACCGGTGATTTTGCAAAAATTTATAAAGAGGCACGTGATACACTGCCAATTGATAATAATACAACACAAGCCGCTTTGTATTTGAATCGATCATTGGCTCGTGTTCCACAAATTACAGATGCATACACAGATTTTTCGCAAGGTACTCTTCAAAAAACCGACAATACCCTCGATTTGGCTCTTTCTAAAAATGATCAATTTTTTGCGGTAAAAACTCCACAAGGGGTGCGTTTAACACGTGATGGACTCTTTACGCTCAATGATGAAGGGAAGCTGGTCAATAAGCAAGGATATGAAGTTCTTTCCAGTGATTATTTTCAGTCTAAAACCGCCATCACTCTTAACCCCCAAGATTCCATTGTAACTATTGATAAAAATGGACTTATCAGCACAAATGTTCCCGGTTCAACGCAGATGATTGCTGGAAAAAAGATCATGGTTGTTGAGCCACAAAACTTGCGATTACTCAAGAAAGAAGGAGATAATCTTTATATTCCTGATCCTTCAGTTGCTCTAACTCCCATTGACCAAAGTGGCAGTGTCTTGCAAGGTTATACTGAGAAAAGTAATGTAAATGCAGTTAATGAAATGATAGGGCTAGTAGAAGCCAATAGATTAGTTGGAATGTATCAAAAAGCAATGGATGCACAAATGAACGATATGAATCGCGATGCTATTGAAAAAATCGCTGTAACTCGACGATAATTTAAGGAGATAAGACCATGATGCAATCACTTTATACCAGTTCTACGGGAATGATGGCAATGCAAACCCAAATCGATACCACGGCGAATAATATTGCCAACGTAAATACCATGGGGTATAAAAAATCTCGTGCAGAATTTGCGGATTTGATGTACAAAGTTATGACCTATGCAGGTACATCTACCAGTGATACTACTAAATCTCCAACAGGAATTGAAGTGGGTCTTGGGGTTCGTCCAACGGCCATTAATAAAATCTTTTCTGAGGGAAGCTTAAAACAAACGGACAATTCTCTTGACTTGGCAATTACAGGAAAAGGATTTCTGAAACTGCAACTTCCAAATGGAACCGAAGTGTACACTCGTAATGGTTCATTAAAAGTGGATCAAAATGGAACATTGGTAAACTCAGATGGGTATACTGTAATTCCTGAAATTGTTATTCCTACTGATGCAATTGATATAAGTATTGGAACCGACGGTATTGTCAGTGTAACCCAACCGGGACAAGCACAAGCTACTCAAGTAGGGCAACTTACTCTTACAAATTTTATCAATCCAGCGGGTCTGCATGCAATGGGAGATAATCTTTTTGTCGAAACTGACAGTTCTGGTCAGCCTGTTGAAGGAACACCAGGTGATACGGGATTGGGAAATATTCGACAAGGGTTTGTAGAGCTTTCAAACGTTCAGTTGGTTGTTGAGCTTACCGATCTTATTACTGGTCAACGTGCATACGATGCGAATTCAAAAGTGATTACAACGAGTGATGAAATGTTGGCAACAACCAATGGGTTGAAACGATAAGATAATCTCATTCATTTTGATTTTGTCATTCCCGCGAAGGCGGGAATCCAGCTTTTCTTTGTGGGGATGGATCCCCGGGTCAAGCCCGAGGATGACGGGGAAAATATTTATCTGCGTAATATCAGTTTGTTATTTGAGTTTTTCTAAAATCTCTTTTTCAACAGCATCTATTTTCTGTGTACCGTCAATACGAATATATTTAACGGATGCATCCGAATCGCTCATACCGTGATAATAAGCGACAAGAGGCTGAGTCAGCTCATGATACACACGAAGACGATCTTGTACAATTTCTGCTTTGTCGTCATCGCGCTGAACCAAATCTTCACCTGTTTCATCATCTTTTCCTTCCACTTTTGGCGGATTATATGCAACATGATACGTTCTTCCTGACGCGAGATGAGCACGACGTCCTGACATACGATTTACGATTTCTGAATCAGGAACATCAATCTCAATAACTGCATCGATAGTAACCCCAGCTTCTTTAAGCGCGTCTGCTTGCGGAACGGTACGAGGAAAACCATCGAGAAGAAAACCATTTTTACAGTCATCTTCAGTAATACGCTCTTTTACCAAACCAATGATAATTTCATCGGTAACGAGTTTGCCAGAGTCCATAAATGATTTTGCCAATGTCCCAAGTTCAGTTCCTGCTTTGATAGCGGCACGGAGCATATCACCTGTAGAGATCTGTGGAATGTCGAATGCTTTTGTCAAAAATTGTGCTTGTGTCCCTTTGCCTGCGCCAGGTGCACCTAAAAGAATAATTTTCATAGTATTAAATATCCTGTATGTTAGATTTTTGATTGAATAAAGTGTTCCATCTCATCGACGATTTCATCGATGCTACGCTCACCATTAATCTTGTTTAGAAGGTTTTTTGCTTGATAAAAGTTTTCTATATCGCTAAGAGGATCGGTATAAACTTTCATACGGTTGTTAAAGACTTCTACATTATCATCTGAACCTCTTGATCGTCCAAGTACACGATCACACGCTACTTCTTCACTAACAACAATTTCGATGACGCTAATAAGCTCCACCTCGTTATCGTTTGAGAGAAATTTATCGAGTTCATTCATTTGCTCATGCGAACGTGGATAACCATCAAATAAAATCACATCGCTTGGAGCATTTTTGATAGCACCAACAATTGTTTCAATTGCTATTTCGATTGGAACGATCATCCCTTTACTGATAAAGCTGTCAATTAGCAGACCTCGTTGGCTACCACTTGCTACTTCATCGCGGAGAAGATCACCTGTAGAGTAATGAATGATAGAGTCACTGTTACGCTTGGCAATAATCTGGGCATCGGTTGTTTTGCCCGATCCCGGAGCACCTATGATCAAAAAAAGCTTTTTCATCAATTATTTCGCAGTTTCACGTAAACGGATATGAAGTTCACGTAGTTGAGTGAGCTCTACCGGACTTGGTGCTTGCGTCATAATACAGGATGCTTTTTGTGTTTTTGGGAATGCGATAACGTCACGAATGCTATCTTTTTTCGACAATAGCATCATAAAACGGTCAAATCCGATTGCAAATCCACCATGGGGAGGTGCTCCGAATTTGAGTGCATCGAGAAGGAAGCCGAATTTTTCTTGTGCTTCTTCTTCTTCAATTCCCAATAATCTAAAGATTTGCTCTTGAAGAGCTTGTTTATGAATGCGAATCGATCCGCCGCCCAGTTCCGTACCGTTTAGAACGATGTCATACGCGATGGATTCAATGTCTTCAAGATGCTCGTGATTTAAATCACGCGGCATTGTAAATGGATGGTGTAGCGCTTTGACGCGACCGTCTTCGATTTCGAACATCGGGAAATCAACAACCCATACGAACTCAAAACGATCTTTGTCGATAAGATTCATTTTCTCATGCTCTGCGATGAAAATACGGAAACGTCCCATATAATCCCAAACCGTTTTCTTATCTCCGGCACCGAAGAAGACAACGTCACCAACTTGAAGTTCAGTACGATCCACAAGAAGCTGTAAATCTTCCGCAGAGAAGAATTTTTCCAATGGTCCTTTTAGACCCTCTTCTTTCATCTGGAAATAGCCAAGCCCTTTTGCCCCAAATTTACGGACATAATCTTCGAAGCTTTTCATTTCGCGTTTTGAGAAGACTAAATCAGCCCCTGGAACACGAAGCGCTTTGATACGGTTCATTTTCGAGTTTGCAGCAATTGCGGTGAAGATTTCATTGTCACAACGTTCAAAGATATCAATAACATCAACCATTTTTAGGTCATAGCGAAGATCCGGCTTATCCGATCCGTACCATTCCATCGCGTCGGAGTATTTGATACGGTTAAAAGGAGTAACCACCGTATGTCCAGCACTTGCAAACATTCCGACAATTAATTCTTCTGCAACACGGATAACGTCTTCTTGATTACAAAATGACATCTCGACATCGATTTGGGTAAATTCCGGTTGACGATCGGCCCGTAAATCTTCATCACGGAAACATTTCGCGATTTGGAAATAACGGTCAAATCCACCCACCATCAAAAGCTGTTTAAACAACTGCGGCGATTGGGGAAGGGCATAGAATTCACCCTCATGAACCCGGCTAGGGACGAGATAGTCGCGTGCACCCTCTGGGGTTGATTTGGTCAAGATTGGGGTTTCGACTTCCAAAAATCCAAGACTGTCAAGAACATTACGTGCGGCAATTGCAGCTTTTGAACGAAGTAAAAAAGTGTTGTACATCGCGGGATTACGCAAATCCAAATAGCGGTATTTAAGACGTATCTCTTCACCGACATTGTTGTCACCAATCATAAATGGGACAGCCTCAGAACGGTTTTCGATGATTAGTTCATCCACTATCACTTCGATAGCACCGGTTTTGAGACGCGGATTAACCAGTCCTTCACCACGAGCGCGAATACGTCCATGGGCTATGAGGACAAACTCATCACGAACTTCACTCGCCAATTTGTGCGCATTTGCATTGTCAGCAGGATCACAGACGAGTTGGATCAAACCGCTTTTATCACGTAAATCAATAAAAACGATACCACCGTGGTCGCGGTGACTGTTCGCCCAACCACATAAAACGACTTTTTCGCCAACGTTTGTTTCATTTAATTCAGTACAAAAATGACTTCTCAAATCAAAGTCCTTGGGTTAATTTTTCGCAATTATACCGCTTACAATCTTTTGGTTTGATAATAGTGAAGTTAGAGGTTAGTGATGGTGCTATAATTCGCGAATAAAAGAACTGTATTAAATAAGGATGCCCGTGTTAGCTGAGAATAAAAAGTACTCGGTACTTAAAAGCGTATTTGGACATTCCTCTTTTAGAGCATTTCAAGAAGAAGCCGTTGACGCCATCATTGCCGGAGAGGATGTGATGATGATTTTACCCACGGGTGCTGGAAAATCATTGTGCTATCAACTTCCTTCACTATTGATGAACGGTGTGACGGTGGTGGTGTCTCCTCTTTTGGCACTGATGCACGATCAGATAACAGCGTTGTCGGCTTTTGGGATAGAGGCGGCAATGGTATCCTCCATGCAAACGGCTCAAGAGATTGAGATGACGATGCAAAAAGCAATGAGTGCAGAGCTCAAATTTTTGTATGTTGCACCGGAGCGGTTGAAAAGCGGAGAGTTTATCCGATTTTTGCGCAATGTTCCGATCGATTTTTTTGTAGTCGATGAAGCACACTGTGTCAGCGAATGGGGACATGAATTTCGTGAAGACTATCGACAGCTGTACCGTTTGCGGGAGCTTTTCCCCTCTGTGCCCATAGCCGCATTTACGGCCACGGCGACTCATCTAGTCGAACACGACATTCTTTCTCAACTCAGCCTCAAAGATGCGGTACTCATACGGGCCAAAGTGTCGAGAGAAAACCTCACGATCACGGCACAGAATCGAAACGGAAACGGTCGCGAACAGCTGATGGAGTTTTTAGACAACTATGACAATGAAAGCGGTATTGTCTACACGTTTACCCGCAAGGAGGCTGAAGAACTTGCTAAATTTCTAAGCCTCAAAAAAATTCCTGCCCAAGCTTATCATGCAGGATTACCGACGCTTCAAAAAAATGAGACCTAGATTCGTTGTTCACACTTCACTGCCCAAAACCATCGAGAACTACTATCAAGAGATCGGACGGGCAGGGCGAGATGGTCTGGATGCTTCTACTTTATTACTATATTCTGCTTCAGATTTTTTAGAGCGCCGACGGATGATCGAGTCACAGCCTGAATCGGCGTATAAAAAATTAGCGTTTGAAAAATTGGAGGCAACGTCAAAATTTGCATCATCACAAGTATGCCGCCATCAACTTATAGCCGAGTATTTCGATGACAGTGCATCATCATGCAAAACACGATGTGACAATTGTCTCCAACCCGATAAAGAGAGCATGGATATTACCCAAGAGTCGCTCAAGCTACTCTCCAGTGTTTATCGCAGCGGACAGCGTTTCGGACTTCACTACGTTGTTGATATTTTATTAGGTTCGGCCAATGAAAAAATAGAACAAAATGGACATAAAACTCTCTCGGTCTATGGGATTGGTAAAGATAAAAGTCGTGTTCAGTGGCTCACAATAGGGGATAGACTTCTCGAATTAAAAGCACTGAGACAAGGTGAGTTCAAAGTTATGCAACTCGATGAGTATGGATTAGAGATTATCAAAAAGTCTCTTCCTGTGACGATTCGAAAAGAGAGGCTGGCAGAGAAGAAAAAAGGATCTTCGGCTACGTCTAAAACAACATATACTTCCGGTGAAAATCACCTTGTCTTTGAGCAATTACGAATTCTTAGAACGGATATTGCCAAACGAGCAGGTGTTCCTCCCTATGTCGTTTTTAGTGATAAAACGCTTCAGGATATGGCAGTAAAACTTCCGAAAAACAAAGACGAAATGTTGCAAGTAGGCGGAGTAGGGGATGTAAAGTTTGAGCGATACGGTGAAGCATTTTTAACGTTGTGTATAACGCTTAAAATATAATATTAATTAATAAAAATCATCTTAACGCTTATTTTAACTCCTTAGAAACTATTAGTAGAAAGTTGATAAATTCTTAGATAGTTGTAGATTGAGATTTTTTTGTAACTTTTTTCATATATGATATGTGTCACAAAATGATACTAAAGGAAACAGCATGGGTTGGTTTGGTAATGATGACGTTTTAAACAATGAGATAGTACGTGTCAAAAAAGAGAATGAGGAGCTTAAACTGCAAAACCAGCGTTTAAATGATAGTCTTCATGAAAAAGAAATGTTTATCCAAGCTCAAATGACAGAGCACAAATGCGAAAATGCGTCATCTATAATGACGTATGAAAATCAGCAGCTCAAAAAAAATCTTGTTGATATTCAAGGTAACATGGCAACATCCGTTAACGCATCTAAAGAGAATATTGCGCAATCGACCTCCCTTTTAGAAAATATTATTGATCTTGGAAGCAAGGCATCTGCGATTTCAGTAACCTTAGAGGATTTGAATCATTTAGCTTTGGATTCAATGGACACGGTTCAAGCTCTTTCTCAACGTGCTCAGGACGTTGCCAGTATCTTAGGTCTTATAAAAGATATTTCTGATCAAACGAATCTATTAGCACTTAATGCTGCGATTGAAGCCGCTCGTGCAGGAGAACATGGTCGTGGATTTGCCGTTGTTGCGGACGAAGTACGCAAACTTGCCGACCGAACCGATAAAGCAATAAGTGAAATTAATATCTCATTGCAATCCATGAAACAAGACGTTAGTACTATCTGAGAAAAATTTGAACAGATTCAAGAAAGAATTACTGATTCCAACAAATCAGTAGCAAGTTTCAACACCAATATGGAGCAAAATGCGTCACTAATGCGCCATACCTTTACGAATACTGCACATACTGCAGAACGTATTTTTATGAGTTTAGCGAAACTCGATCATGTTATTTGGAAAATAAACACCTATCTCTCAGCGGTCATGAAAAAAGAGGCATTTGCATTTGTAGATCATCATAATTGCCGACTGGGGAAATGGTATATTGAAGGTGAAGGTGCCGATTTTTTCAAAAAAACATCCAGCTACTCATCACTTGAAGCTCCTCATGCAATTGTCCATAACTCAACCCATAAAATTTTTGATCTTATGCAAAAAGAGAGTATCGGATCGGATGCATTTGTTAAAATATTCCAAGATATGGAACAAGCCAGTGATGATGTATTTAGTATTCTCGATAAAATGCTCCAAGAAAAGCAATAAATTAAGATTTTTTATGACAGGAAGAAGATGGCAATAGGTTCAACGATTTACAAAGTACAGCTCAGTATTGCCGACATGGATCGAAACTACTATAAAACGCACGAATTGACACTTGCCCAACACCCATCAGAGACAAATGAACGACTCATGATCCGTTTGGCAACCTTTGCCCTCAATGCATCAGAACGACTCATTATAACCAAAGGAATCGGTGCAGATGATGAACCTGATATATGGAAAAAAAATTACAGTGGAGAGATTGAGCTGTGGATTGATTTGGGACAAGTTGATGAAAAACGTCTACGTAAAGCCTGTGGCAGAAGCGAAAAAGTAGTCGTATATACCTACAATCCAAAAAGTGCAACGGCGTGGTGGCGTCAGAACAGTGCCACCTTCGCACGCTTTAAAAATTTAAGTGTCATCCATCTGCATTGCGAAGGGATAGAAGCATTGTGTGAACGTTCTATGCGTTTGCAGTGCAATATTAGTGACACGGAGTTAACTCTTCATAGTGATAAAAAAGATGTAGTTATTAAGCAAGAATACTGGCAATAAATAAATCTTCAAACAATCCAAACCCCATCTTTATAGACAACTTCGTCTCCAAGCGTAAAGCTTTGAGTGTCTGCAAAAACATCTACATGATAGGTGCCATCTCGGCGTTTGAAACCTGGCTTACCATAGATACCATGTTTTGCCCCCAATGATAAATGGACACCGCACATGCGTTCGTAGGTTCCAGTATCGGCAACCGTACGTGTCTTGCTAAAGGCTCTGTTGAGTCCAAGCCCGAGTTCCCGAACCCAAACTACACCACCTTCATCTCTACGTATATTGGAGAGTATGAGGTCAAACGCCGGAGTTGAATTTTCACATTCAATCACTTTTCCTTGCTCTATTATAAGAGTAATAGGCGTTTTTGGATAATTCAGCTTATAGGTAACATCACCGAAACTAAAAATTTTTACACGTCCATTGACGGCTCGTAAATCTTGCGCTTCGGTGAATACTTCACCCAGCGGAAATTGACCGCCCGTATTGGTCATATCCGTATAATCTCCGATATTAAGTTTAGCAGACTCAAACGGTGATCCATACACCAAAAATTCTCCGCCAGTGTCAAGTACGCCTCCGGCAACAGAATCTATCTTACTTTTGAGTGTACGACCTACATAACGATAATAATCAGAGTCGTACGCTAATGATTCAACATAGTAGGGCGCTTCATCATCTGTCATACGACTGAGATGGGGATGCTCGATGACTTTGATTTGTCGCTTAAACAATTCGACGCGTAGACGAAAAGCATCAAGCCTAAAACTGGTAGATTGAACCAGTGCAACAAAATCAGATGGCTGTAACGTAAGTAATATTTCTAGTGTCTTTTCAGGCGTTTGCACATTAAAATCAAGGAAAATAGCATCCGGCAAACAGCGCTTATATGCTTCCATCAAAATCCTAGACAATGTACAATGTGTGTCATACACGACAACAGCACGCTCATGATTCGTGTGATGAAAAACCTCATTCAAAAGACCGTTTAGATGATTCTGAGCTGTCAAAATTAACGATTCAAGATTCTGATCATTCATAATTTTATTCCTACATGTGATGAAGATTAATATCTTTTAGTACACATTAATATCTTTTAGTACACGAAGTATAGCTTAGCTGTCATATGAATATCCAGATAAGCATTATCGATATCCGTTTAGGTGTAAGCCAATCCTATAATTTCAATATAATATATATTAGAGAAACCTAATAAATGTTTAAGGAAAGGAGGGATAAAATTCAAATGTTTAAAAAAACTTGCACTTTCACGAATTTATTAAGGGTGTTAGCGCACTCTTAATATGCTTATATAATACCTAATTTAACCTTTAAAATCAACTTAAATAAGATAATAAATGTTTAAAATAATAACATTTGCAATAATATCATTAATTTTAATAGAAGTATTTTTCATGATACCAACACTAATGTTATGGGAAAAAAATATATATAGCTTAACAGAATTTATAACATTGAATCTAATAATGGCGATATTGTTATGGAGAATAATTAATAAAATAATGAAAAATAATACAAAAAATATAGAACAAAAAGAACTAAATAAATATATAGAAAATTCGATGAAAAACTACAACAAAAAATAAAATCAAAACCTCATTAAATTAGTAACATCCTCAAAACTCTCTATATTTCCTAATATCAAACCGCGTTTTATAAGCTCATTTCGTACATAGTGGTAATGGTGTAAATTGACTTGCTCAACATCTAAAGACTGCCAGTATTGAAATAGATCCGTAGATTTTCGATAAGGAACAGGAAGAGTAGGGGTTATAAGTTTTTCACCGTCAAAAGTGTAAAATTTACCATCGACTACAACCGGAACGGGATAGATAGATTTTTTAGAGCGTTCTACCTCTTCAGGAGGCGCACCGTAACGAATATTAGTTGTATAAATATCATAGCTATCTTTTGAGCGTTGATAAAGTATGTCATAGCCTATATAATCGTTATTATCATCATATTGATGGTAATCGACCTGTGCAAGTTTATAATTGGATCTCTTGTATTCCTCAAAGCAAACTTTGTCATGCTTTGGTATAACGGAAAGATGAAGAAAATTATCATGGTATTCTTGTGTCATTTTTAAATAGCTTAGTTCAGGGGAACGAATAGAGCGCCATACGTACAAAGGAAGCATAGTGCGGGAGGACGTGAAGCGCATTAAACCGTGTTTAGCATACCAATAGCCCTCATCGGACATTTCGCCCGTCTCTGCGTTCTTAAAAGACTTTAAAATGTACTTCATAATATAAGCAGAAACACCACCTACATCATGGTCGAAAGTTGTTTTAATATCACGTTGGACATCACCGAAATAAAAATGAAATCTTTTAGTGAAACGTTCTACAAACTCAGGAGGAACAAAGAACAATGAGTGCTTATGCAACGCACCATCCAAAGAGGGTTCATAGCTCGAAAAATAGGAAACACGAGAGTTATATTTTTTCTTAATGTCCGAGAAAATACGATCACGAAGAAAACGGCGGAATTTATCTTGTATGTTATCACGGCAATCTTTGACATAGTTATCATAATCGCCAGTGAAGTGTTTATTATCATCGAGTATATAAAACCCTTCTTTTTTTGTTTTAACGACCCTGCAAGGCTTAAAATGAGTGTTAGGTGTCATTGTAAGAAAGACGGGAGATGTAAAACCTTTATTTTCCGAAAACTTCTTAATACTATCAACGCGGTTTGAAACTTCCCCCAAATATCGGTTAGGATGAATATTAGCGCCCATTGAAATATCAAACAAAGAGAAAAAACTATTTTCACTAACAACAATATGATTATTTTTTAGGAAATCTTTTTGATTTTTTAATTTTTGATCTATTGATTTTTTATCGAGAGGGGTAATATTGTATTTATGAGTGATATATTTTGATTTTACGCGGTAGAAATTGCCGTCTTTTTTGAATTCATTCATTTGGCGAACAACTTTTTATAATGACACAAGAGCCGCCCGCTGAACGGTCGGCAAACGCTCCACGTGCTCCCCGTCGTCGCTGAAGCGCTCCTAGTGTCCGCTCGTTTCGCTTTTTTCATTTTTTGCTGATCTGATCGTTGTAAAGTTTTTGATAATGTCCTAGAGCACCTAGATCCGTTTGAAGGGATGAAAGCGTTTTTGAGTCGTCAATGATGTAGGGGGTAATCACGAGAAGTAAATTATCTTTTTGAGTGATTGTTGATGAGTGTTGGAAGAGCTTGCCGAGATAAGGAAGCTTAGAGAGGACCGGAACGCTATCATCGACGACACTATCATACTGTTTGACAAATCCGCCAAGAACAATCGTTTCACCGTGATGGAGTATGCTTTCAGTTTTAATTTGCTGTTTACTTGTTACAGGTTGATTATTGGAATCGAGAACGGGAAGGATGTTTTCTAAAATCGCATCAATACTAAGAGTAAGTTTGTCTTTACTGGCCACGAGCGGTTTGATGGTGAGATTAAGACCAACGTCAGTGCGGTCAAGAGAATTAGATGTTCCCGCTGCACCAGTTGTCGAACCTTTAAGAAACGAAAGAGATTTACCGACAACAACTTTGGACTCTTTATTGTTGAGGCAAAGAACGGAAGGGTCGGAAAGTGTTTTTGATACTCCCTCACTTTGCAAAAGGTCAAGAGATGCGCCGATTGACAAAAGCTGATTTACATTTCCAAGCGACGCGGTGAGCTTGGTAAGAACCATACTATTAACGGGAGCAACAGAGCTTCCACCAAGATTACCAGCAAAAGTGAAAAAACTACTCGCACTAATGATTCCGCCGTCAAGTCCATATTTTACCCCTAGTTTTGAGCTTAGATCATTGTTTAATTCGAGAATACGCACTTGGATATAAACTTGATATTGTTCACGATCGAGATCGGAAATCATAGAGGGTACACGCTTGATTATTTCATCATCCGCCAGGACAAAAAGTGTGTTAGAGTCCGCATTTATCGAGATTGTAATTTCTGATTTATTGTTATCACTGGAGAAAGTCGAACGGAGAGTTTGAGCAACGGAGTCCGCGCTAGAGTTCACCAAATGGAATGATTTAAACGTTTGATTTTTTGCTATTGGTTTTTTATCAATGTCGGTGATGAGACTTTGAATAAGTTTCATATTATCGGAAAAATCAGAGACAATAAGTGCGCCATTATCGGGAACACCGAAAGCGGAGCCCGCTGAGGATAAAAGAGATTTTACCCCCTCCAATATTGGAAGCACGTTAGAATATTTAATGTGTATGACTTTAGTACCGAAGTCAGATGATGAGCGAGAGCCAAGATAAACGCTATCGTATTGCTTTAAATCTTTAGCATTTACAACGGTGTAATAAGAGCCGTTATTAACGAGAGCGTAACCGTTAAGTTCGAGGGCAGATTTTAAAAGAGATAAGACATTTTTAGATCGTATGTCCATGTTTGAGAGATAATCGATAGAGCCATCAAGCTTACCCGATACGAGGATATTTTTGCCCAAAGATTTAGACGCGAGACGGATGAATTCATTAAGACTCATACCGTCGAGAGTACTTACCATGGGTGGAGGGGGAAGCATTGAGATCATGGGGGTGTTGATAGAACATTTTGGAAAAGGAGCGGGTGCGATTAATTCATTAGCATTAAGAAAAAAAGCAATTAACAACGTAAGAAGTATTTTTATCATTGAGTGCCTCCAGCTGAATTGATAACATCACTAGGACTACCAAACATTTGTTTTTGTCCTGATTTTTGCACCAGTGGGACATTCCACATTGAAAAATACTTGATTGAATCCGAAGGGATGGAGAAAAGGCGGTCATTATATTCAACATCAAAAACACGAACTGTAGAACCTGCAAGCAGTTTGGAATCTATCATTTTTAACGCCTCCTCAAAATAAAGTTTAGGGATGTAATTGGTTTGATATGCTGAATCAATACGAGAGCATGAGGTATTGTCACAACGAACACGAAGGAGCATCGAGGAAGTAACTGGAGATTTTTTAACGGTAACGTTTCCATCATAAGGATTTACGATTTCATCATGTGGAGACACTTCTTTGTAGCCGTCAGGATGGGTACGTTTTTCAAGAGTATTGGTAAAATAATAAAACAACCCAATAACAAAAGCGAGAGCAGCTAAAGCGATAGCAATAAATTTATAAACGATTTTTTTTGGTTTATCAATCTCACCCGATTTATAAAGCTCATAAATTTTAGGATCGGTTTTTATAGAAGATGAGGAAAATTTATTGTCTTTGTTAAATGGAATTGCAGAATAATGAATATAACGTAATGATGAATTGCTAAGCTGTTTAGATTGAGGTTGAGCTTCATAATAAATTTCTGTGTGCTCCATATATTCAGAATAAATCTGTTTTGGAGATTGAGCAATAATAACTAATCTAACTCTAAAATGACCGTGATAAGCAAAATACCAAGATAAAACGTCATCATACTTTTTGAGAAAAAGCGAAGCCTCATCAATAAAAATCATGCAATCGTTAATATTGTGATAATCTGCATATTTATTAAGCTCAATATCTGATTTCTCAGCTATTGCCATATCATAAAGAACTTTCAATCTTTTATAAAATTCAGACCAAACAAGCTTATACGCGCGAGAAGAAGAACCATGATCTAAAAACATTTTATTTACAAGCTCAAAATTAAAACCACCAATATTGGTAAGAATATTTTTAAATTTAGGAACAAAATCTTTATCTAGATCTCTAAGATAACCATCATGTAAATACCTAACAGCTCTATAAGTTTTACCCGTGCGAGGTTTACCAAAGAAAAAATCAATCATGTCGAGCGAACAAAAGCAAGGACTTGTTTAACACCAAAGCCTGCAATTATGATAGTGAGATAAAGGCTAATAGCTTGCAAAACTCCAAAATACGAAGCAAGGACAAAAACAGAATTTTGCACAACGTATGGACGAACTTGGTCAAACATGAAATTAAGAGCAAAAGCTACCAAGCCCGTAAAAATAGCAAAAATCATCATTTTTAAAACAAAAGGATGTTTAACCAAAAAGGCAAAAGCAGAACCTAAAAGAGTCCAAATTAAAGCTGGCATATCATACCCCCGAAACCACAGTAATTAAACCTGCAAGAGCTGCTATAAATAAGAATAATGAACGAATAGCCGAAAAAGGCAAATGGTCGAGAGAAGCTTGATTGAATAAAACAAAGTTATGTCCTAACATATTAAAAGAAAAAGTAGGGACAGCATAAGAACCACCAAGAGCATTTAAACCAAGTGGATCGGTATAAAGAAAACCGTTAAAAGAACCTTTGACATCATTCTCTAAACCATTAAAACCGTCAGAACCGTCTTTTAATTCTGTATTTGATTTACCACTGCCATCAAAAAAAGCTTTGATTTGATCAAGCGTACTAGCAGTTTTTCCAGTATTATTTTTTATCTCATTTAAAACGCCAGTATAATCGGGACCGTTACCAGTTGATCCGCCAGTACCCGAACCAGTGCCACCAGTGCCGGAAGTTGTAGAAGAAGAAACGACAGAACCACCACCCGAACCGGAAACAGTAGGGGCGACGGTTGGATCATTTGGGGTTGTTGTTACTGTGCCGTCGGGGTTTTGAGTGACAGTAATAGGAGTTGTTTTTGTGGTAGTGATTGGATTTGAGCTAGTTGAACCTGCTTCATAAGTTGTGGTTGTTGCGGTATTTGTGCCGTAATCATAATTTGTTGTTTGAGTACCATCAAGAGGAATAGGAGCAGTTAAAGTTCCCGTTGATACATCAACATATCCGGAATTTTTCATAGCATCTAAAGTTTGAGGAGGAACAGTTGTAACAGAATCAACTTTACCA
Organism: Campylobacterales bacterium; assembly: GCA_026390135.1. Classification (GTDB taxonomy): domain Bacteria; phylum Campylobacterota; class Campylobacteria; order Campylobacterales; family Sulfurimonadaceae; genus Sulfuricurvum. The sequence goes on from JAPLGN010000041.1 coordinate 18,182, forward strand.
GTCGTAGTATTTGTAGAAGTAACAGCAGAACCGCCAGAAGTTGTTAAATTTATTTTAATACGTGTTTCACCACTAATAACATCAGGAGAAGGCGCAGAACTCCAATCAAATTTAGAACCAGCAGCAACAGCAAGAGAACCAACACCAGCAAGAGTGGCAAGAGTACCAACAGTAACAGCACCGACAGGAGTAGCAGAAAAAGCAGCAGCAGCTAAAACACCTGTACCGCTAAAAGTAATACCACCAATACTAAGCATAGCTCCAACAACAGCAGCAGGATCTTGAAAAATTTTTTTAATTGCTTGAGAACCAGTATTGCAAGAACCATCCGCAAAATAATAACCTCCAGCACCATTACAACCTGCTTGATTGCCTTGAAATCTAGTTAAATCATCAAGACCAGTTTTACAACCATCGGAGGGGACACAATCGACAGTTGGTTTAATATTATAAATTGCTCTAACATACGAACAATCATGATAAACTGGATCAGGTCCTGTTTGTGCAGTAATTAACATATAATTACCACCACAAAATAAATTTGGAGCAGTGCAACCGCTAGAAGAACCGCAAGTATCACAAATATAAGCAGAATCAGGCAAATCAGATTGACCAACATAAAACCAAGATTGACCAGACGGCAAAGTGCACATTTGTTCAGAAAACGCAGACGAAGCAAAAAGCAAAGAAGCCAATATTATTGATTTACGCATGATGAGAATCTTTTTTTAAAAGCCATTTTTGACGGCATTTTTCATCATATTCAGGAGTATAATAAAAATCAACGAGTTTATCAATACCTTTAAAGATGGCGTAAACGCTTATTAAGAACGATATGATTATCAGCATTAATAAGAGTTGCATTATACGCGACCACGAAACATTGCCATTGCTGAAAAGCTTATGAAAAAAAGCAAATTTAAACTTGCGGTGATAGAAAAAAAGAAATCAAAAGCAGGATCACCCGTAATGGTGAAATTTAGAAAAGTGTTCATTATCTAGCCTTCCATAAAAACATACCAAAAGCGAAACCAGTTAAAGCACCAGCGATAGCCATTGCCAAAGCATAATCTTTTGTTGCCATATTCAAATTTGCAGCGCGTTGTGAAACTTGTGACATATCAACAAAAGCCGAAGCGTCAGAGATAAAAACCGCCCCTATCAAGAGAGCGAAAAGAGCGATTTTTTGCATAATTATTTACCGCTCAAAAGACCGATAACTTTACGGAAACCGAAAATTACGACAATAAGACCGATGATAGCGATAACAACCGTTGTGACATCAGCCGAAGCAGTTGCCATGGAAACATTGGCAGGAGTTAAAGCAGCGAAAGCGTTTGTAGCAAGTAAACTAAAAACACTCAATAAAAGAAAAAGAAACTTTTTCATGTTATTTACCGCTTAGAAGACCGATAACTTTACGGAATCCAAAGATAACAACAACAAGACCGATGATAGCGATAACAACCGTTGTGATGTCAGCAGAAGCAGAAGTCATAGAAACGTCAGCAGCAGTTAATGCAGCAGAAGCGTTAGTAGCAAGTAAACCAGCGGCAATTAAGCCAGCAATTACGTATTTTTTCATTTTGTCATCCTTGACAATATAAGATATTAGGGGAGTGCCTAAGCACCGACTTACACAGGATACTTAAAGGGTCGCCCGTAGCCCCTGAATTATTTTTGTACTGGTTTTAATTTAGCTTCATACTCACGAATAAAATCGATAAGCTTGAAATCAGGGTGAACCATAACGTCAGTGGAATTTCTGTCAATGATGTATTTGCCTACGTTTTGTTTATCTTGGTCACGGGTAGGGGACTCAGAGAGGACATTAAAAGTAAAAAACTGTTTACCCACGAAATGAGTATCAAAAAAGTCTTTAAAACGTGAGGCGCTAACGCCCTCCGTTGATTGCTTAGAAAACTTGATTTTAAGAGTTTTAATAGTGGCGTTATCACTCATAATTTCACCCGTTTCAGACACAGCAGAATAATTTGATTTATAATTTGCTACGAGCTGAAACCATGTGAAAGCTTTTTTGCCTCCAGTCGTTTTATCCTCTGTTTCGGATGTTGAACTATTAGCTTGCATAGGTAAAACTGTACGAACGGAAGTTGTAAGATACATATTTTCAGCCGAGAAAGGCAACTTTGCGTAATTGTTGAGGAGTTCTAAGGCTTCCATGTTGTGACCCTTTAATTTTAAATTGCAGTATTATTTAACGTGTTTTATTAGAGGAAAATACAATTCCGCACAAAACAGCAGAAAAAATCACGAATTTAATTAATTTTGTCATATTTTTATATATTTTTAGGTCGTTTTTCTTTTTTTAAGGGGGGCAGGGTGTTTTTTTGGGAGTTTCGCTAAAGCGAGCAGGCTTGAAAAATTTATAAATAAATTTCGTGTACATGGTACACACCCAAAGGGTTCTAATCCTTAACTCAAAAGACAAAGAGCGGTTTTTTTAGCTAGACCAAGCGCTTCGACAACGTTACGGCGAGAGGTTAATTTTTAGAGAGAAAGAGCGGACGTTAAAATGAAGGGGTTAAGTGCCAAAGGTGGGGAGTGTTTAGCCCTGCAAAAGAACTGTTTATGCTTGAGAAGTGAGAGCGCAGTTAAGGGCGGTGAACTCCGTTCATGGTCAGGGTAAACCCTAACAACCCAAAGAAAATGAGCTATTTAGTGCGATTTTTAATTTCCTTCATAAATCCATCATGGGGCGCAAAATCATGTTTTTCTATCCCTTGCAATTCAAGATCAGCAATAAAAAGTCTTATAATTGTCGGATGATCGTAATATCTCATAAACATTCTAAAATAGTCAGGAGCATTAAAACGATAACCTTCTTTTTTGAATATTGAAGAAACTTTTTTTTGAGTTAGATCAAAAGCTTTTAATTCGTCAGGTGTTAAATAATACTTCACGTAAGAAGTACGAGCCGAACCCGTTTTAAAAGGTCGACCAAGTTTTGGATAACCCGAAAAATCGAAATTATCATCATCATCTATTATTATTTTATCAGCCATTTTATTCCCTCCCAATCAAGTCAAAAATATTTGTGCCAGTAGGTAAAACTTGATTATTTTGTGGATAACCCATTTTTACCCATTCAGAATAAGCGAAAATAGTCTTATCATGATTTTTATGTGCTGGATTATTAAAAGCGTCAAATATAGAAGCTTTAAACATTACGGGACTATGAACCTTTTTTGTAGAACGTAAAGCATAAGAAAGAAACAAATCAAAATCAGGATAAAGAGAATTTAAACGATCATAAATATCCAATTTATGAGATGGTGAAAATGACACGTAAGAAGTAGGGAGTAAATCAGTAATTATTAATTCTCTCTCTTCTTCATTTGCTTGGAATTCTTTATTACTAATACTTGGTCGAATTTCGACTAAGTGGATTTTCGGTTGACGCTTGGTCGATTTTCCACTAAGTCGATTTTCGACTAAGTGACTTTGAAAAGTATCAAATATCTCATAATCATAGCCACCTTGAATGGGTAGACGAGACAATAAGCCAACATCCTCAAGCTCTTGTAAACCAGTATTTACAGAGGCAATAGCGTCCTTATTTTGTGTTGCAATCAACCGAGCGGAAAAGTTCCAGTTGTCAGGCTTAGAAAGCAAAAATAAATATAATCCTTTGGCTTTTAAAGTCAAATGTGTATCATTTACGATATTATTTGTTACAGTAGTAAAGTTATTTTTTGGCTTAATTAGTTTTGACATTTTGAAGCCTCCAAATAAGATTTAGCACGATTAACGACAATAGCGGACTTATATCGAGTAACTGGAAGAGTATCAACGATCAAGTTTAAATCATCTAAATCGTAAAAAAAGACAGATTTAACACCTATATTAGAAAAAACTTTAGAATAATATCTAAAATCAACATTTAAGATTTTAAAGAATTCTTTTGCTGAAACTTGCACTTCATAAACCTTTTTAAAAAAGCAAAAGCCCTAAACAAGGGAACGAAACACCACCTTTCCAATATAATTTATATTATGTTAATCAAAGTAAGTTCTCTTGACTTTTATTCTATATAACTTCTACTAAGTTTTATCATTTAAAAAATCATTAAAAAATCATTTGTCTAATATACAATTATCCAGCACAAAAAACACCAAGGAGTCTATTATGTCAATTGTAAAATACAGCCCGTTAGCTGACTATATGAATTTCAACAACAGGTTCAATTCACTATTAAGTGAATTTGATAATCCCGTAAGTGGTTTTACACCTGTTGTAAATACGCGTGAAGGCGAATTTGCTTACCACGTAGATGCTGATCTTCCTGGTGTTAAAAAGGAAGACATAAAAGTCAATGTCAAAGGCAATATGATCACTATATCAGGTGAACGGCATGATAAAAAAGAGACGGATGATAAGGAAGGTTACCATCGTATAGAAACTTCTTTTGGAAAATTCGAACGCAGTTTCACCCTTCCTGAAGGTGTTGATGTTGAAAACATTACTGCTTCCAATGAGGATGGCGTATTGGAAGTAATCATTCCTAAACTAAAAAGTGAGACTAAAAAGGTCAAAAAAATCAAAGTAAAATAGACGTACTGTGGGATATCTTTTCTTGAGTAATCATGAGAAGATCCTAGAAATGAAAATATTTCTCTGATTAAATAAGTGATTATGAATAAGCGGAGTATTTTGTTTTTAACAAGTTATTAGGAGCTATAGATATGGAAAATGTCATTATTGCTGAAAAAGATGATTTGCTCACCTTTGAAAATAACATTATCAGATGGCCAAGTAATGTGCTTGATGATGTATCTGTTGTTAGCAATGATTTTGTATTTGGCAATAAATATAAAAATTCCATCTTTGAAAATGGTACAGTCATCGGGCGTACCAATGTAGAACTCACTTGTGAAATGGCCACAAAACTGGCAGAATCTTTTGGTTCAGTTCTTCCAGTAGGATCTACTGTCTATGTTTCACGAGATTATCATAAAAGTTCGAGGATGTTAAAGCGTGCCTTTTTAGGTGGACTGCTATCGACTGGAATTAATGTATTTGATTTAAAACTCACCTCCCCTACTGTAATGTGCTTTTGTTTGGCGAATAACGATCACATTGTTGCAGGAGTCCATTTTGAACAATCATTTGAGTGTCATAGCAGTACGCAAATTACATTTTTCACAGACGAAGGTCTCAATATCGATATCAGCAAAGAAAAAGCAATAGAACGTATCTTTTCTAGAGAAAATTTTCTAAGAGTAAACTATATTGATATCGGGGAAATATATGAAAATGGTTATCATGTCAATAGCTATGTCAAGAATTTTCTTGAAAGTCTCGATGTTTTAGACATCAAGCATAAAAAATTTCGCCTTGCAATTGATTTGCAGTATGGAACAGCAGCATCGATTTTTCCAGCTATTTTAAATGAACTCGATGTTGATTCTGTGATACTAAATGCTTATTTTAATGATAAAAAATTACCCAAACTTACCAATCAACTCATAAAATCTAAACGAGAACTCTCCGAGATTATCATTGGTATGAAATTAGATTTGGGTCTTTTAATATACCCGGATTTCAAAACATTTGATATCATTTGTAATAATGGAATTATTTTGGAACGTTACATTGCATTATTAGTCTTTTTGGAGCTTTTAAACCGTGACGGTCATAAAAAAAGAGTGTTATTGCCAGTATGGGCTCCCGACTTTATTGATCACCGTTTTCAAAATTTACGCATTGATCGCTCAAAAATTAACAATCTAAAAGGTGCTGAACTGCGACAATATGATTTCATCGCAACAACGACCGGAAACTATGTATTTAGTGAATTTAGTTTCCATTTTGATTCGCTGTTTGCCAGCATGAAGCTGATCGAAATGCTCAGCCGTGAGAGTAGATCAATCAGTGAAATTGCAATGAGTTTCGAACCTTTCTATTATTTTGAAACCAAAATAGCATGTGAGAACAGGCTAAAAGGCAAGATGATGCGTAAGTTATTGGAAGACAGTCTGGATAAAAAAAACACTAATGGTGACGGAATCAAAATATGGATGAATGAAAAGGATTGGATCGTGATAATTCCTGATCAAAACAGTGATGCTCTGCGCCTATACATACAAGCATCTACTGCAAAAGAGGGTCAAAAAATTCTCAAAGAATATACCAAAAAAATAAGACACTGGACAGATGAATAGGCATTGGTTATGGGAAATTAATATTCATCTTATTTAAAATTTCTAAAGTCTTAGTGACATCATAAATTGCATTGTAATTTGGTCTCAAAGTCTAGAATAATCAAGTATGCTCCCTATTCGTATTCATTTTGAAATGACTTTTTAATATTTTTGCTTGAAATTATAGGCATAATAGCAAAAAAAACAGGAGTCACTAATGACAAAGAAAAAAATAAGCAATATTCTCTTCTATTTTGCGATTGCTGCAATCGCTACCTATTTAGCGTATGCAAAAGGGTGGATACTCACTGATTTTGAATCTATCTCTCCTAAGCAAGCCTATGCTCTTTTGAAAAATGATACTAACGTCATTTTACTTGATGTGAGAACACCTGATGAATTTTCATCAGAACACATAGAGGGAGCAACACTCATCCCGGTACAGGAATTAAGTGAAAATCTTTCGAAGCTTGAAAATGTAAAAGAGAAAAAAATCATCGTCTATTGCCACAGCGGTACACGAAGTGTTGTAGCTTCACGTATTCTTGTTAAAAATGGGTTTACACCTCTCAATGTTACAGGGGGAATATCTGCATGGAAGGCTGCAGGATTGAGTGTTGTTCACTAATTGGGTATTATCTCTAAAACAGTGTACAATCCCTTACTCAATACATCAACCAAAGAAGGATATTGTATGCCATTTACTCCTCAACAGCGTCAAATAATCAAAGAATCGAGTGAACTTTATCGTCATGAGATAGAGCATATCAACGATTTGATCGATAAAGAGTCTGATAATGATCGATGCGACCAACTCTATTTACTTCGTGCAATCGCTACTATTGAGCATGGAAACCGTATCGGATTGTTTACTAATGAAGAGGGAAGTGAAGAATATTTTGAGGCGATGGCAAAAGAAGTAAACCTCTATTTCCCGCATAAAAATGACTCTGAGCTATTTGATGACATCAGTGTTTTAGAAGAATATGTGAAAAAATGCTTCTTTGACAATCCTGCTAAAGAGAAAGATATCCTAGTAAAGATGTTGGGAATATCCCTTTAAAGGTTTATACATGAGCCTTCTCAATCGCACACCGTAAAATATCTACCCCATATTTATCTCGAAGTATTGTCACCTGATCACTAAGACGGCGAGATTTTTCATCGTCCTTCGAGTCAAATAACGAAAATGTTTTTGGCTTAGCAACAGAGGTAAAATTAGAAGCGGATATTGAAATGCTGTGAATGCCGTAGTGCAGTAGATTGTCAATTTTACTAATCGTCTCTATGGCAATCGTTCTCATCAATGTTTCGCTAAACATTCTATCAATAGTGGTAGAGACGCTGGATGAAGCACCCCCATTATATTTGATCTTAAAACTGTAAGTTGTTGGACTAACTCCCAATTTTAGTATCGTATGGGATAAATGGCGAGTAAGGATGATGACTCTCCGTTTTATTTCCTCTCTGTTCATTGTTGCCCTAAAGTTACGTGATATCCCTATCGATTGGCGATCATGATGAGGATGGACTAACTCACGATCTGTACCATTGATGCGATGAATTAAGTCACAACCCACTCTACCCCATGATTGAAGCATGTGGGCTGAATTTAGAACCTCTCCTAATGTTTTTATTTTATAGCTTCCAAGACGTTTAGACAGTGCCTTCCCGATACCGGGGAAACTGTCAATACGCATAGGGGCTACGAAAGTAAGTATTTCTTCTTTTGGAACAATCGTGATTCCATAAGGTTTATTAAAATCAGTTGCAAGCTTTGCTATCCATTTGGCACTCGATGCCCCGATGGAAATAGGCAAATCAAATTTTTCTAATATCTCTTTTTGAAGAGCGGCAGCAAATGTATATATCTCTTCATCTTCCACCCACCCGCTTAGATCACCCCAAAACTCATCGATGCTGTATTGCTCTAATACTGGAATTTTAGTTTGAAGAAACTCACGTAGCCTTCCAGAAAGGATTTGGTAAAATAAATGATCTCCCTGTACTACCACAAGATTCGGACACATTTTTAAAGCATCACTAAGATGTGTCCCTGTTTTTATTCCAAATGGCTTGCATTCATAGCTTCGAGCTATCACTATGCTATGGACGCTACCCTGATTATCAATAAACTCTTTTTTCCAGTCATTGGTATCAAATCCCTTCCACGTGCGTTCATGCTGAAAAAGTGAATTAAACCCACCTGTACGCTCGGTCATAACACTTTTAGTATCTTCCGTAGAAAAAATAGCATGATCAGTCCCTTTACAGACGACAACAGGCTTGCCTTTTAGATAAGGGCTTCGGGTTCGTTCAGCTGAGACAAAATAACAATCTAAATCTAAATGAATGATCATTTCACCCTCACCTTCTGATTTTAGAAGAAGTGTAGTGGGATTTTAAGTAAGAGCTCTAATAGATGTCAAAATGACATATAAATTCATTGAAAGCCAGCGTACATGGTATAATCACATTCCAATTTTATATTCAAAGGATTTATATGAATAAAGCTCAATTTGTTGAACTGGTTCAAAAATGTGGAGACTACTCAACTAAAACAGCAGCTGATGCTGCAATTACAGCCGTAACAGCTGCCATTACAGAAGCATTGTCTAATAAAGAAGATGTTCAATTAGTAGGATTTGGTTCATTCAAAACAGCAGTACAAGCTGCTAAAGAGGGGAAAATCCCAGGTACAGATAAGACCTACAGCAAAGCAGCTACAACCGTGCCTAAGTTTGTTGCAGGTGCAACTCTTAAAGATGCAGTGGCTAAATAAGTTTTTATTTCTTTTTATCCAGCCTCAAACCCAGGTTTGAGGCTATCATCAAAAAGCTTTCCCTATAAAACCTAACTTGCAGAGATTTTATAACGAGAAAGTTCTCTCCCTTTTGCATCGATCACATGAACCGCACACGCCAAACATGGATCAAATGAATGAATCACCCGTAATACTTCCAATGGTCGTTCAGAATCTGCAAGCTTTATCCCGATAAGTGATTCCTCATACGCTCCGAGCTGTCCTGTCGCATCTCGCGGTGATGCATTCCATGTTGTCGGTGCTACAACTTGATAATTAGCAACTTTAGCATCTTCAATTCGGACAAAATGACCCAATACACCTCTGGGAACTTCAAAAATTCCTGCACCTTTGGATGCACTTGGCAGGGTTTCAAAAACATACTTTGTCCATGTTTCTTCATCGTAATATTTGATATTTTCGATTAAATCACTCATAAAATCAAAAAGATAATCACAGCATATCTGTGCTTCAACAGCACGAGCCGCATTGCGTCCGATAGTTGTAGAAAAATCGATAAGAGTCATCCCCGTATCTTTCATAAAACGATCCATATAGGGCTTAATCACTTTAGAGTTTTTAACCACGCCCACGATCATTCGAGCGACTGGCCCTACTTCCATCACTTTTCCGCCATAGCGAGGCGCTTTTACCCAGCTGTATTTCCCCTCACTTTTTAGCGTTCCATCCTCATTCAAATCGGTATAAAACGGGACAGTCTCCTGATCGTACGGCGAGCTTGGAAGATCATGCTCATACCAAGATCGGGATGCTTCTTCTGTGATTTTAGACGGATCAAATGACTCTATTTCGTCAAAATTATGGCCAGTCAGAACACCACTTTCAAAAAGCTGTTCTTTTGAAGCAAATTGATACCCGCCACAGCACATAAAGTTTCCGCTTCCGCGCCCTTCTCCCATTTTGATCGATTCTTCATATGCTTTTACCATCATCTTCATGTCAGGTATATACGCACGCTCTAAGAAATCACGTGTCTCTTTAATGAGAAACATAAAATCATTGAGCCGTTGAGGATTGAGCATATCAGCAACACTGGTAACACCTCCCACAACAAGATTTTGAGGGTGTGGTGTTTTTCCGGCAAAAATAGCGATGGCTTTTGAAATATCATGCTGAATTCGAAGTGCTTCAAGATAATGATTCATATGGACCAAATTCTCTTCAGGACTGAGTCGATAGCTGTCATGCCCCCAATAACCATTAGCAAAGAGCCCCAACCGCCCTGCTTTGACGAAACTGTTCAGCTTTTCTTTGACACTTTCCAAATGTCCCTCAGAATTTCGATATGGGTGCTCATGATACTGCTGCGCAATCTTGACTGCTTTCGAACAATCAGCCGTTAAGGCACTCGTAATATCAACAAAATCAAGTGAATGAAGATGATAATAGTGGATAATATGATCTTGTACAAAGAGAGAAAGAGTGACAAGATTACGGATAATCTCGGCATTTTGAGGAATAGTAATCCCATACGCATCCTCAACAGCACTGATTGAAGCACGATAATGCACATTGGTACAAACACCGCAAATACGCTGCGCTATAAGCCCTGCATCTCTGGGGTCACGCCCTTTGAGAATAATCTCGATACCGCGAAACAGCTGTCCTGATGCCCATGCATCGGTAACAATATTTTCTTCATTAACCTCGACTTCGATGCGCAAATGCCCTTCAATACGAGTGATAGGATCGATAACAATTTTACGGTTACTCATGCGGTTCCTTTGGGAGTGGTCGATTATTGGCGTACTCATCAAACGCTATTTTACCCGCACCGCAGGCAAAACATCCATGACCTGCTTGTACCGGCCAGCTGGTTCCCTCATTAAACTTTACCTGCGGGCAGTTCATCTGGGCATATGGTCCTTTGCATCCCATTTGAAACAAACACCACCCTTTTTTTGCTCCCTCATCCCCCCATTCTAGGACAAATTCACCCAGATCAAAATGTCCGCGCCGTTCGCAGTTATTATGAACCAAAAAGCTATATGCCCATTCGGGACGATTCTTAGCATCAAGTTTTGGGAATTCCTCAAACATCATAAAATGAAGCAATGTTCCTACAATGTTGATTGGATTAACAGGACATCCGGGGAGATTGATGATGTCTTTTCGTCCCAGTGCTTCAGAAACCCCAACAGCTCCGGTTGGGTTAGGTGCAGCAGCTACTACTCCACCATCATACGCACACGATCCAACGGCAATTACAGCCGCCGCATCTTTTGCAACCCGTTGGAGCAGTGCATGTCCTGTTTCCCCTTTTGGACCGATACGAAGGAACTTCCCATCAAGCCCAAGAGGTACGGCTCCCTCGACAATCAAGACGTACCTACCTGAATCATATTTAATAATATTATCAAGTACGTTTTCCGATTCTTCACCGGATCCAGCCATGAGCAATTCATGGTAATCGAGCGAAATGTATTTGAGGATCAAATCATCAATTTTCGGATGAGACGATTTGATAAAACCTTCCGAGTTTCCACTGCAATCGGAGAGTTCCAGCCAAATGATAGGGATTTTATTGAGCTGGGTCACCCCTTCTTTGACGACACCTTCAAAATCGGGATGTAAATGCATTGTAGCTGTGATCATCGAGACCCATTGGTTAAATTCACGACTCATATCAAAAGAAGCAATTGCTTCTTCAAGATTTTCAGCACTGAGCTGATTTTTAGGATGTATGGTATTGTATTTATTGATCCGTGCGCGAACGCGTTCCAACTCTACTTCTTTGATCTTTATTTCGCGTTGTTCTCTAAGTCGTGCAGCTTCTTCAGGATCGACTGGTGTGGCTGCAATTAAAGCAGAAATGTCTTGCTTACAACGACCGCACACCCGACCCGCATTAGTATACGGTTTTAGTTCTGCAAACGAAGTGATAGCATTGAACTTGATAATTTCAATAAGTTCTTCTTCATAAACGCTCTCACAACTGCAAACCAAACGACCCTTTCCACTATTGAGACGATTTGAGTAAAAGTATGCCGGATCAATTGTCTCATTTTTTTCCATTAACTTTTTGAGATGGATTAGATCAATATTGGTATTAATACCGATAAAACGCTGGAGACGATCATGGCTGATGATGTATTGATCGATTCGATTTTTATGGGTGATGAGAATGGTTTCGTTCTCTGAATCTTTAGGATCATAACTTGGGGAACGCACATCAGCAAAAAGAAATGAACCCACTTTTAGCCCGTCGATAGATACCGTTTGCTCGAAAGTTTTTCTTTCAAGTCCCAGCAATGTGTCAACAGCAACATCAGCTTGCAATGTACACTCTTTTACTCGTCCGGCGATAAATCCATTTTTACGCAATTGTGCTGCTTCACCGACACAATAAATATCAGGATTAGAGGTACGCATTGTGTCATCTACCAAAATACCTTTGTCACAATCGAGCACTTCACGAGCAAAAGAGACATGTGGATCAATACCTGCTCCAAAAATAAGAAAAAGATTATCAATCGTTCTATGACGAGTTTGGATTTCAGTGATTTCGTCTTTACAAACTTTTTTACTGATTATCTCGTCATTAAAATCGATTCGTATTCGTGGATCCTGTTCAAAAATTCCTCGTAGTAGAGCAATTCCCTCACGACTTAAATCCGATGAATAAAGATGCTCTTTTCGAGCAAGTAAAGTAATTGATTTTGGATACGGACTTCGCATCAGCGTATCAAGAAGTTCTAGTCCAATGGGGCCAACTCCCACAATCACAACATTTTTTCCGATTATCCCTTGCTCTATTTTTGCGCACTCTTTTTCACATCGAAACGTTGATGCGTTCTTGATTCCCTGAATATCAAAAGGTGCTTTAGGCTGAGAGCCAGTAGCAATAATGAGTTTATCATAGGAAAATGCTGCATGGGAACTTATGATACGTTTGCTTGAAACATCAATACTTAGTACTGCCTGATTGAGTTCTAAACGTGCTCTTGGATCAAGATCGAGAGTAATGGACTCTACACACTGACTTTTTTCCACAAGTGCGCAAAGGTGAATCCGATCATACGGAGGATGGGATTCATCTGATACAATCAGCACCTCAGATGCAGGATCTTTTTGCAATACCGTGTTGGCAAGATATACAGCAGATATTCCACCGCCTACAATCACAATCCGCATTCTTTATCCTTGTTGTGAACTCTTCAGTATTATGCCACATCAATGATAAGTCACGATAAAATAAACACCAATAAGTTATACTTTCAGTATGGAATCAACTAAAGAGCAACTTATCAATGATATTCAAAATTTACTGAACCGTTACGACGGATTAAAACCAACAACAATAAATCCAAATCTTTTGCAATTTATGGATAAACCAACTCTTCTGCAAATCATTAACTCCGTGTTAAAGCAGCAAGAAAATGCAAATGAAGATAATATTGAATGGTTACAACAATTTAAAACGACATAATCTCATTTCTTAAAGTTGTTAATAACTGTTTTTGTATATAATTGCACTGTAAAATACAATGACATTTTTTAACATGTTGTTGAACACCATATTTAGGAGCCTTATTTATGTCTAATATTGACTTGATCCAACTTACAGAGCAAACCAAAAAACTTACAGCAATGGTTGTAGAAGATGAAGTGGTTGCAAATGACCTTTTAAGCTCTACGTTTAAAAACTTTTTTGCGGATGTAACATCTGCTTATAATGGCGCAGAAGCTTTACGTGTATATGAAAAAATGAATCCGGATATCGTATTTGTTGATATTATTATGCCAGAAATTGATGGTATCGAACTTTCTCGTCGTATTCGTGCGATTAACCCATCCCAAATTATTATCGTTATTTCTGCAAGTAATGATATTCAAAAGATTTCAGAATCAATCGAAGTTGGTGTAAACAGCTTTATCCAAAAACCGATTGATACCAAAAAAATTCTTGAAATGCTACATAACATTGTTTCACTTATCTCAAAACGTAAAAAAATTGAAACAAAAACATTTTCTATCTCATTGCCATTAGATGTATATGAATTGGTAGATGATAATGCTAAAGCAGAAAGTATTTCTAAAAATGCTGTTATCATTCGTGCCTTACGTTCATTCTATCACAACTAAATCTTCTATTTTTTAGATCATAATGGATTTCCATTATGATTTAGCTTTTTTTCAGCTTTTTGTTACTATAATTTCGGCTCAGGAATTAATTCCTATAAAAGTGGCTCCATCATCTAATGGTTAGGATTTCAGATTTTCATTCTGGTCATAGGGGTTCAAATCCCCTTGGAGTCACCATAACACTTTCCCACCACAACGTACTTTCAACCACTTTAAGCTTTACTAGGTGACCAAATGGGTGACCAACTTTTCTCAAAACTTTTTTATCCAATTTGATTTTTTGCTATCAATTTATTCACTTCTACAATCTTATAAAAGAGTTTTCCGCCGAATTTGTAGTATGGAATCTCATTATTCATTCTCATTTTTGCCAATGTCGATTTATTGAATGCAAAAAGGCTAATTAATTCAGACTCCGTTGCAAACTCTTTTTCAGGTTGTATTAGTGCTTTTAACTGCTCCATTATTTTGTTCTGAAACGTCATTAAGTCACTTTTGGTAATCAGATCTATTGTTGCCATAGTTCTAACTCCTTTTGCCCTGCTCTGCGACGCTCTTTTTCTGTATTAAGAATTTGAGTGTGTTTGATTATCAATCCAATATCTTGATCTTTTTGCGCTAATTCTTGATGGAGGGCTTTGGTGAGCAGTTCGCCAATTTCAATTAAATCGTTATCACTTAGATGTTCCAAACTTTTCGGCAATATCGGAACAGCTATAAAATTACGAGTAAGTAGATAGCTTCTGTTATTCGCTTGAAGAACGACGGGTATAAACGGTTTAACGGCTTGTTTAGCTTGATGTGACAGCCATAGACGGCTTTCATGCAATACTGCTCTAACATCATCATGATTGACTGTAACGGCGTGTTCAGTGTATTTGAGTACTAGTGCGCGGAAATCCTCGATAAAATCGTTTGAGGTGAGTTCTTTAGGCGCATAAACGATCCGCTCCAAAGGGATAGTGTTTTGTACCGAAGCATTAAATGTATAGGAAGAATCGAGATATTCCCACAGCGGATGAGTGGGAGCTTTATGGAGGCGATTGGCTTCAATGTCTTTTTCGCTAATTGTCGAAATATCGACTAAGCGTACTTGCTCCATGCACTTATGAAATAGTGTTTGAACATTTGAGAGTAAATCATCCAATGTGCTGATGTGGTACTGTTTGAGAAAATCACGGTGACACTCAAACTCAAAATTCCATAGCGGGTCTTTCATCCTGATACCGTATTGATCGAGATAGAGTTTCATGTAATAGAATTTTTCAGAGGTTTTGTCAATTTCGAGAAATTTATCATAGACACGTAAGCGTGCGGGAGGCTTACCGACATAGAGGGTTTCATAACGGTTTTTCGTTCCGATAATACGGCTAAACTTACGTTTACGGGTTACGATTTGTTCGGGTTGGATAACACTTCCTAAATCGTACTGGCAAAAGATATTTAAATCGGCACGGGTGACTAAGTATACTGGCGTAGTGATCTCTTTTAAAATACACGAATTAATATACTGTGAAAGGCGAACCAATCCCATTGCATAGATGCCTATACCTTGGAGCTGTATCCTAATGTCTTGAACACCTTGGTTAGTGTTGGGGTCTTTGAATCCGACACGGAACATTCCCGCAACGTCACCGAAAAAATAAAAGCCCTGCACTTTGCCGAAATAAACAAATTCAATATCAGAGATTTTGATTTTTAAAGAACCGTTGGGAATAAAACCACCGTTGGTCTCTTTGCTCTGTTCTACGATAGAGTAGATTGAAAGGTGAAAAAATGCTTCGTAAGCACTGTTAGACTGTATAAAATAATACAGTGAATCGATTCCCGATACAAGTGGGAAATCATAGCTCTCTTTGAGAGCAACATTGTTTTCAAGTGCGTTATTGTCCAATCCTGATGGCGCAATAGTATTAATCATGTTTAACCCTTGGTAGGGTTCCTAAATCCGCGTATATTTATCTATTTTTCGTTTCTAAGGGGGTATTACTATATACCCCCTAATCATCCTAACGCCTCGATAATCTAATCAAAACGCATTCTCTCTTTTAGCTCGTTGTTGCCTCCACGGTAAACCGTGGTGGTCTTTTTAAGAGAAGCCCCGCCCTCTTCCTGCAAAGGGGCAAAGCCCCAAGCAGGGAGGAAAACGGCGGACGTTGGAAAATTGACAATAGATGAATGAATCGGTTTTTTCTTTATGCTTATTATGTTTATGTAGTGTTGAGAGGGCTTGAGCGGCTATTCTTTGATTATGTGTCTTTCAGACTCAATTGCTTGAGAATCTCCACGCATCTTCTATGACTATTTTTTTTCTTTATGCCTATTTATGCCAATTTTACTGTTTCTTATTTATTACGCTTTTTTTAACCTTGTTTGCAGTTCGTTGGAACCTTTTATTTTTTGACCGATAAATCGGTACGGGGAAAGTTTAGCGGGATTGGAAGTGAGAGTCAAGAAAATTTTATAATTTTTTGATACAATTTATGTTTTTATAACCAAAATTATTAATATAAGGAAGCAAATGTTATATGTAAATAAAATAAGATTACTCCCACCAACCCTAATACTATTGAGCTGTATGCTTCTAAATGCCATGGAGCCAATTGAGCAAAAAGCCAATAAAGAGCTAGTTGAGTTTATTGCTAAACAACTACAAAATACCATTCTAGAAAATCCAACGATTACCAAAGAGGAGCAAAAGCAATTTGTAATTGAAAAGTTTAATGAACTTGATCACAATCAACACGGAAAAGAGTTTATTACTAAATTTGAAAAAGAGTTCAGCGATATAATCAAGAAGAATGAGAATGCAATAGATTGTTTGCAGAAGGCAAATAATACTGATGATGCAAAATTATGTTTCAAAGAAACAGTTACAACTTATAGCGAAGCAATGCAAAAACTATTTTATGAAAAATTTGTCTGGTCAGACAAAATGAAAATTCAACATATAAGTGCTTTAAAAGCTTCAAGTAGAATTAATCAGAATATTTTGGATTGTTTTGAAAACTCAGAAACACTTTCTGGTGCATTAAAATGTACACAAGAAAAAAGACTATCCCCTGGATATGATGGACGAATTGTAACTATTTTACTAGTGGCAAACAATAATATACTTCTTGAAAAAAGTGATAAAATTTTCCCTGAAAAATGCAAATTAACAAAATTTACGATTCTTGAGCATCCATCAAAAAATGAAGGGGTATTTTTTGATACTACCTACTCTTTGAATGAATCATATAGCAAAATCAACTCCTCTGGAGAATATACCAAAACGTATACACAGATCAATATTGATGAAAACAAGCTGTTTGATCTTGCAGGATTCATCGAAAAAAACAGTGACAAATACCATAAGGAATATTTATATTTTGACCGTCAAAATCCATCTGGGGTGCGTTCAAATGAACAAAAAAGTCGATACAAGCTCAAAGTTACACAGCTTCGCGATGAAGATAAGTATAACTATGGTGTAAAAGGGATTTCAATGGATTTAATAGATCAACATACGGGAAAAGTAATTGCCAATACGACATATTATGATAATGAATACCGAAAGAAAATTTGTGGTAAAACTTACGATGGAAATTTTGACGCAGAATACTTCGTCGAGCATGTATTCAATAATTAAGTATACTCAAGTTTATCACTAGCTCAACAGCCCTTTCGATACCTCTTGCATCATCCCACTAGATTCTTTCCGTTGAAGTGATAAATATTGCTTCACGGTATTGGTATCCGTATGCCCTAACAGTGCGGAGAGATGAATCGCATCGACTCCTTGGCTCGATAATGCAGACACGGCAAGATTACGCATCCAGTGATAGCCGAATTCTTCAATTTTTGAATCTGTTTTTATGGTGTTGACATGGTCACTAATATCGCCATATTCTCCGCCACGAGGAGATTTAAAGACTAAGCCCTCTTTTCCAGTATATCGAGCTATTTCAATCAATGCCACTTTTATATCATCGGATAGGGTAAATTCTAAATCAACACCAATTTTACTTTTTTCTCTTGGAATAATAAAAGTGTTCGTATCAAGATCAACATTATCCCATGTAAGAGAAAGGACTTCATTTTTACGCCGTCCGTAGAATCCGAAAAGGAATATAGCTCTCATAGTTGGATTGTCTTTAAAAACTTTATGGATGCTCTGATTGACTTTTCGGTACTTATCTACTGCATTAAGTATCACCCTCTTCTCTTCCACTAGATTACGTGTGACACGGTGAGATTTTTTAATGGGTGATATTTCAATAGACTCATCTTCAATGGCGAGTTCAAATAAAGGGTGTAGCACTTCAACTGTTCGCTTCTGCATACGTTTGGATAAATGAGAGACGTTTGAGCCTATGGTGGTCAAATCTGATGGTTTAACAGTAGAGATAGCTTTATCTCCAATGATAGGTTTGATATGATTGGTAAAAAAACTTTCAAGATTATTCAAATGACCCGTAGACCAGTTATTTTTCTTGATCTCTTTGAGTCGTTCAAAATAATCATTGATACTCATCATAGGACTAGCGGTTGCACATGAGAAAATCGGTTTGGATTCTGTGGCAATATACTGTTCGAGGGCAAATCGAGCAAGTTCAATTCTACGCCCTTTAGTAGCTCCTTCAATAGTAACAGTTTTACGGTGACGTTTCCCATTAATACGAAAATCAAACATAAATTTACTATCATTGCTCTTGTTAATCTTTAAGCTCGTGATTTCTTTACCTTTATAAGTCACTTGTACGTAATCTTTGAAGATAATTGCCATTTAATTCTCCTTGGGTGACCAATGGGTGACCATACTTTAGATAAAACATGGTATCGAGATAAATATAGAATAGAGATTAATACCGTAAATTAGGGGGTTTAGAAGTTTAAGGAATCGAGAAGAAAGCTTATTTATCGGGTTCAAATCCCCTTGGAGTCACCATAACACTTTCCCTTCATAACATATTTTCAACCATTTTAAGCTTTATTTTTCACCATAAATATAATGTTTTTTATAGCTAATGTATAATTTCAAAAGAAAACAAATGGATATTAATACATGAAAATTGCACCTCTGCCTCAAAATGAACAAGAACGCTTAGCTGAACTCCGAAAATATAATATTTTGGATACAGAGCCGGAAGTAGTATTTGAAAGTATAGTTCAATTGGCAAGTTATATTTGTAAAACACCTATTGCCGCGATCAGTCTAGTTGATGAAAATCGACAATGGTTTAAAGCTATCGTTGGAATTGACGCAAAAGAAACACCGCGTGATATTGCATTCTGCGCCCATGCAATTTTACAAGATGAACCTATGGTTGTGCCAAACGCATTACTGGATGAACGTTTTCATGATAATCCCTTGGTTACAGACGGTCCAGGGATTCGTTTCTACGCAGGTGTACCACTTGTCACACCCAGTGGATTGCACTTAGGGACACTGTGTGTCATTGATACTGAAGCTAGGGAAATTGCACAAGAACAATTAGATGCCATCAAAACACTGGCTGATGGTATTATGGCGCATCTTTCTCTTCGACTTTCACATAAAGAAATACGAAAATATGTAGACAAACTCCAATTATCAGCAATAATTTTCGAATCAGCGCGTGAAAATATTGTTCTCACTGATCAAAACAATCGCTTTATTACTGCCAATCCAGCTTTTACTGATACAACGGGCTATTCGCTTGAAGAAATCAAAGGATTGACACCAAAAATATTAAGTTCAGGAATGCAAAATCAAGAGTTCTATGAAAAAATGTGGACTGATATCAATACTCTTGGCCACTGGGATGGAGAACTTTGGAATAAGCGAAAAAATGGTGAGATTTATGCTGAATGGCTATCGATTAAGGTTATCTACAATGAGGATGGTTCAGTACAGATGTACCTTGGTATTTTTTCCGATATCACTGAAAAAAAACATGCCGATGAAATTATTTGGAAACAAGCCAATTATGATTTACTAACCGGATTACCTAATAGACGTCTTTTTAGTGATCGTCTAGAACATGAAATTAAAATTGCCCATAGAACTAATAAATCACTGGCACTTCTCTTTATCGATTTGGATTATTTCAAGCAGGTTAATGATACTCTTGGTCATGAGATGGGAGATATATTGCTTATTAAAGTAAGTGAACGCATTAATGAATCTATACGTGAATCAGATACCGTCGCTCGAATGGGAGGAGATGAGTTTACTGCGATTCTTCCACAAATCAACTCACCTGAAGATGCAGTGAGAGTTGTTAGTATTATAATCGAGAAGCTTGCTCAACCATTTGATTTGAATGGGACATCAATAACAATTTCAGCTAGTATAGGGGTCGCTATTTATCCAAAAGACGCTCAAGATAGTAAAGAGCTGTTGCAAAATGCAGATATAGCAATGTATGATGCTAAAAAACAGGGAAGAAGTAGATTTTTTTCATATCAGTTAGTCGAAGAATAAACAACGCAGATTCTTTACGCTAAAGTGATAAATATAGCTTGCCCGAACCCACCTTAAACTCTTTTCTGGTAAAATTGCATCTATACTTTATCCTAGGAATTTTGAATGCTTCGTTTTGCCCCAAGCCCTACTGGAGATATGCATATTGGCAATCTTCGAGTCGCTTTATTTAACTATATTATGTCCAAAAAACGCAATGAACCCCTGCTGGTTCGTATCGAAGATACCGATAAAGAACGCAATGTTCCTGGCAAAGAGGATGAGATACTCGCCATTCTAGCTCTGTTTAAAATTGAACACCAAGAGCATCAGCTTCAAAGTAATAATCTCCGTTTTCATCGCGCCATGGCACTACAGCTTTTACACGATAAAAAAGCATTTAATTGTTTTTGTACCCCAGAAACATTAGAAGCAAAACGTGAAGCATCTAAAGAAAATAAAATTGCGTATCGTTATGATGGTGCCTGTGAAAATCTCCATGCAGATGAGGTTATTGATAATCCCCTCCCTTTTACCATCCGAATTAAAAAACCTTCTGATTCCATTACGGTGCGTGACATCATTAAGGGAGAATCTACTTTTGCCCCCAACGATATTGACAGTTTTATCATCATGCGTGCAGATAAATACCCCACTTATAATTTTGCGTGTGCCGTGGATGATATGCTCTCGGATGTTTCACTGATTATCCGTGGTGAAGATCATCTTAGCAATACTCCCAAACAAATTGCCATCCAAAAAGCTCTGGGATACGACAGAACCATAGAATATGCCCATCTGCCGATTATTCTAGGTAATGAGGGTAAAAAAATGTCGAAGCGTGATGATGCATCGAGTGTCAAATGGCTTCTCGAAGAGGGCTTTTTACCGGAAGCTATCACCAATTATCTTATTTTAATGGGAAATAAAACTCCGCTTGAAATTTTTTCACTTGAAGAAGCAATTAAATGGTTTGATTTAGAGACGATTTCTAAATCTCCTGCCTATTTTGATATTGATAAACTCAAGTTTATTAATCGTGAACACTTAAAAGGTCTTGATCCTAAAGAGCTGTCACGCTATGTAGGGTTTGCAGATGAAGAGATTGGACGGCTTGCAAAAATATTTTTAGAAGAGGTAAGCACACTCAAGGAGCTGCGCGAAAAGATCAGTGCTATTTTTGCTCCCAAGATTGTCCCCGAAGAGTACAAAGAAGGATTTGATGTTTTACGTGATTTAACAATGAAAGCACCTCATTTTGATGATTATGAATCGTATAAGAGCTATTTGATTCAACATTCAGGATTAAAAGGAAAAACACTTTTCAAGCCTCTTCGAATTTTGATAGGTGGAGCAGAACATGGTCCCGAACTCAATGATCTTTATATACATCTTAAAAATTATCTCAAAGAGGTTGTCAAATGATGGGAAATATTGTCTCAGGTCTAGGTGGAATTGTCCACTCATTGCTTACCGTTTATATGTGGATCGTGATTATTGGTGCCCTTCTTACATGGGTACGCCCTGATCCTTATAATCCTATTGTTCAGGTCATCTATCGCTTAACAGAACCTGCTTATCGCTTTGTACGTCGTCTGATGCCAACTGTATTCAACGGATTGGATTTAGCTCCTTTAATTTTAATCATATCACTGCAAGTCATAGATATAATATTGGTTAATATCATAAATGCATTGGTTCTTGGATGAAACGTTCACTTCTATTAAGTCTCCTCCTTATTACTTCTAGCTGGGGGATCACCCTTGCTGAAATTAATGACAAACCGGCTTCACGACAAAAGAATTTTTTGATTTGGCAATTTTTGCATCAGGACATTAATGCATCTCAAGCCAGTGAGGCATTTTATCAAGTGGAAAATGTCAACGAGCGTTTTCTATTTGATTATTCAGCTAAAACTGATGAAACAGACATTAAATACACTACCGATTGTATGCAAAAAAAAGCGTGTGACCTTCCATTTATTGAACAAGATGACTGCTTGATGCTTGCACTTACGCCATATAAGGCAGTAGCATTAAAAAATGAAGAGCGTGAAACGATAGCAGTACGTCTAAACAATCGTTTTGGTAATACCCAATGGCTAAAAGCATTGAATCAAGATAGTTTTTATTCCTCTATTGATAATCTTCAAAATGAAAATACCCTCTTCCGTCTTGCTGGTTCACAATTTCGCTATGATCATTTCAATCACAGGATAACACCTGAAGTGCTCAATGCATTGACTCAAAGTAGTGTTTTTTCTCAAATTGTTTTCTTAGCTGTTACCGATCCAAAAATGGATCAGCTGCAACAATCACTTGCTATGGTAAACGTCGGCAATTTTGATCCAAAAACAGAGTTCTTTTTGGCTATGAATGCCATTAAATATGGGAATATGGCGAATGCATTAGAGCATCTTAAAGCAGCTAAGGGACACTATTATGCCCCGATCGATAAAGATAAATGTCTTTTTTGGCTCTATAAAATCACTCAAGATAACACCTATTTAACGGAACTTTCTCAAAGTTTGGATATTAATATGTACGTGCTTTATGCACGTGAGCTTCTTGGCTTACCTACTGAAAATTACTTTACCACACTGCCAACAACCTCTAATCCCAATAGCATCACAGGAATTGATCCATTTGAGTGGAGAGCATTTTCTCAAGAAATTATGTCGTCTAATCCTGAAACAATTGCACCTCTTATCGACCGCTGTGATGGTGAAGACTCTATAGCGATTCAAGGTTATATTTTGGAACGTACCTACGAACCTTATATTCACAATTTTACGCATACCTATGATCAATATATGACATCTCTCACAAATGATCAAAAAGCACTGGTTTATGCACTGATGCGTCAAGAAACACGCTTTATTCCAGGTTTGATTTCACGATCTTTTGCTCTTGGATTGATGCAAATTATGCCATTTAATATTGATACAATTAGTAAGGTTCATACTCTTAAACCTACTAATTACTTCGATATGCTAAAACCTGAGTACAGTATCGCATACTCTATTTCTCATCTCAAACATTTGACGGATAAATATTACAATCCTATTTTAGTTGCGTATGGATACAACGCAGGCTTCGGTTCTACTAAACGTCTGCTTACGGATGGCAGCGGTCGATTTTTACCTGGAACGTATGAGCCCTTTTTGAGTATGGAACTTATGGGAAATGATGAAAATAGGGAGTATGGCAAGAGAGTCCTTGCCAATTATGTCATGTATAAAAAAATATTCGGTGAGGAAGTAAAAATTACTTCCCTTTTTGATAACTTAGTGCAACCGAACCAGTCTGATTATTTTCGAGCAGAAGCGTTAAAGCCCCTTCTGGTACAGAGTCAAATCGAATAAAATAATATTTATTCCAATTGTTTTGAACGGGTATCAACGCACGTTTTGGATCATTCTCTTTGAGCTCTTCAAGGAGTGTCGGTTTTTTACCATTCAATGTTAATGTGTAACCATGTGTATATAAATCCCATTTTTTGACATCCTGGTTAACTTTTTCAAAATAAACAGCACCGACAAAATATTCTCCATCATTATATGTTTGAGGATCAATCGGATTGAGATAGATAGCCGATACAAGGGCTTTAGTCTCAAAAGATTGAACAATAGCCCCCGTACGCAACTGCTCAACTGCGCGTTCATGCGCTTCATCCATTTTAAAAAGATCAAATGTCCCTTTTTGTGCACACCCGCTAAAACCTATTAATGCAATCATTGCCATGCTTAAAAATCTCATATTACTCCTTCAATGGTGTTCTTATACGCCATCTTAACAAAATTTCAATGATAGTTGACTATAATATGACTATATAACTATTGAGGCTTATTTTTGAAAAAACGTTTAGCAGTTGCATTTACCGGTCCTTCCAACAGTGGTAAGACGACATTGATTTTAAAAGTAGCGCGTAAATTAATCCATGAACACGGCTTAGACGTTGCTATTATCAAAAATGATCCCAAAGATAAAGCTCAATTTGATGTCCCCGGAAAAGACAGCTACAAATTCAGCGATACAGGTGCAGAGGTAGTGGTTACTTCCCCTACTCGAACAACCTATTTTTCACAACGTCATAAAGAACTGGATGAAATTGTCGCCATGTTTACAGATTTCGATGTTTTACTTGTTGAAGGACTTAAAAATCTTCCACTTCCTCGTATCAGTATTTTTAGAACCACAATTGATACAGACTATTTTCCGTACATGAACGCATTGGCTATTGATGAATCAATCACTATCGCTGATTATGATTTGCCTGATACAGTTGATGTATTGGATCTCAACGATGCAGATAACGTAATTGAATGGATATTAAATAACGCAAAGGTACTTGAATGAAAGAAATATTAGAAGCAATAGAGCGTAGTGCTATTCGCATTAAAAGAGCTATTGATGTTAAAGACATTGGCTATTCACAAGAACAAAACAGCTCAGGTGAGACGCAATTACAATTGGATATTCAAAGCGATTTGATTATCGAAGAAGAGCTTAGTCATGTAGCTTCTGTACACACTATTGCCAGTGAAGAAAAAGAGCTTCCGATGCTTTTAAACGAAGCAGGTCATTATTTCATTGCCTTTGATCCTCTTGATGGTTCATCTCTTGTAGATGTGAATCTAAGTGTTGGTTCGATTTTTGGAATTTATGAGGGAGAGTTTATCGGAAGTAAATTACTAGCTTCATGTTACGTCGTCTATGGTCCCCGCGTAGAGCTTGTATTTGCATACGAAGGGACAGTGAAGCTTTATCTTCTCCAAGAAGGTGAATTTGAATATGTCAAAGAGATTCACTTGGGTGAAAAAGGGAAAATCAATGCTCCTGGCGGAACTCAACAGTTTTGGGCACCGTATCATAAAGCAATGATCGATTCATTCTTTGCCCAAGGGTACCGTTTACGCTATTCAGGAGGAATGGTTCCTGACTTACACCAAATACTCCTAAAAGGAGGCGGATTATTCAGCTATCCGGGTGCCACTGATAAACCTGAAGGAAAATTGCGTCAATTATTTGAAGTCTTTCCTTTCGCGTTAATATTTGAAATGGCTGGCGGACAAGCGATAGATGGAACAATCCGTGTTCTTGATAAAAACACTGCACATATTCATGATACGTCTCCTTGCTTTTTTGGCTCAAAACATGAAATTACTGTAGTTTTGGATGTTTATGGACGAAACTAATAGTGTCTATGAAGGTAAGCTTGATGACGCCAAGCAGTCACTTATCGAGTGCCAAACGTCTAAAGCGATAGAAAGCTGTCTAAACTGTCCTCAACTCATTGGATGTTCTATACGAACACAGTATGTACGTGCAGTATATGAGAGTATGTCCAAAGGTGAAATCGGTGGTTTTGATTTTTAATTTGAAGAACAAAGAGATGTATTCCCTTGGCTGCGCGTGCAGCACAAGGCGCTGAAACTTTCCTCATTTGAGGAAGAAAATAAAGGAGAAGAGACTGAAATGAAAAATTATATTACAACCCCTATATATTATGTTAACGGTGAAGCCCATATTGGTCATGCCTATACGACTTTTATCGCGGATACACTTGCCCGTCATTCTCGCCTTTTGGGTAATGAAACCTATTTTTTAACTGGAACTGATGAACACGGTCAAAAAATTGAAGAAGCCGCAAAAAAACTCAATAAACCTACCCAGCAATTTGCTGATGAGATCAGTGCAACGTTCAAAAATTTGTGGGACAGTTTTGATATTAGTTACGATCAATTTATCCGCACGACCGATGAGAAACACAAACGAGGCGTTCAAGCCGCTTTTCTTAAAATGGTAGAAAAAGGTGATATTTATAAAGATTTTTATGAAGGCAATTACTGTGTCAGCTGTGAGACTTTCTTCCCTGAATCTCAACTCATGGAGGGTGGATGTTGCCCTGACTGCGGACGTGCTACTACTATTTTAAAAGAAGAGAGTTACTTCTTTAGACTTTCAAAATATGAACAGCCATTGTTAGATTATTATGAAGCACATAGCGATTTTATCCTCCCAAAATCACGTAAAAATGAAGTTATTAGCTTTGTTAAGGGCGGATTGCATGATCTTTCTGTCACACGTACAAGCTTTAACTGGGGAGTACATCTTCCTGAATCACTCAATGATCCTAAGCATGTTATGTACGTTTGGCTAGATGCATTGATGAATTATGTGACAGCTCTTGGATATGGAAATGGCGAAGAAAATATGGATTTTTGGCCTGCCACAACTCAGCTTGTAGGAAAAGACATCTTGCGTTTTCATGCAATTTACTGGCCTGCATTTTTGATGAGCTTAGATTTACCCCTTCCAAAACATATCGGTGCTCACGGTTGGTGGACGCGCGATGGGGAGAAAATGTCCAAATCCAAAGGAAACGTTGTTGATCCCATCGAAGTTGCAAAGCACTATGGCGTTGAAAATTTCCGCTATTTTATGATGAGAGAAGTCCCTTTTGGACAAGACGGTGATTTTTCACAACGTGCCCTTATCGACCGTATGAATTCGGATCTTAGCAACGATTTGGGTAATCTTCTTAACCGTGTCATCGGAATGTCTGAAAAATATTCTGATTTTGTGATTGACAGCGTGGATGTTTTAAAATACCATTCCAAAGAGATTGATGATGCCCATGTCATTATCAATACTCTCGAAGAGTATATGAAAGATTTACAGCTTCACCGTTATCTTGAAGAGCTTTGGAAAGTTTTCACCATCGGTAATAAAGCGATTGAAGAACATGCTCCATGGATTAAAATCAAAGAAGGTCGTACGGATGAAGCGCTTGCTACGGTTGCCCTGGTCGCCAATCTGTTGGCCAAGGCATCAGTGATGCTGAACTCTATTATGCCTCATACTACAGCTACTGTAGCGGATGCACTTGGGTTTGAAATCAATACTGCCAGCTATAATGATTTGATTCTCAATAAAACGCTTCTAAAAACTTTTACAATTAAAAAAGTTCCCCCTCTTTTCCCACGTGTTGATGAGCCATTGATGGATGAAGCACCCAAAGCTATGATGCAAGAAGCACCTGTTACAGTAATTGTTGCAACGAAAACCGAAGAAAAAAAGGTGAGTACTGTTTCAGAAGAAGGTGTAATCACGATTGACCAATTTTTTCAAACATCGTTAAAAATTGGCACTGTTATCGAAGCACAAGAAGTACCGAAAAGCTCAAAACTACTCCGTCTTCAAGTTGACCTTGGAGAAGAAGTACCACGTCAGATTGTTGCTGGAATCAAAGAGTACTACAGTGCCGAATCCCTTGTAGGAACGCAAGTGTGTGTTGTTGCCAACCTCAAACCTGCTAAGCTTATGGGACTGCTCTCTGAGGGAATGTTACTTGCTGCAAAAGACGCTGATGGACTTTCTCTTATTCGACCTGAAAAACCACGTGCTATTGGAAGCTCTATTGGATGAGACTTGAAAATATCCTCGCATTGACCAAAGGAACACTGCACAGTGATCCTAATATCAGTCTTTTTGAAAGTATTGCTTTTGAGGTCTCAAAAGTAAAGCGAGGATCACTTTTTGTAGCCTATAATCCTGCTGATATTCCTGAAGCCCTGAGTTGTGGTGCGTATGGAATACTTTTTGACAAACCAACGCAAATGGGTGATCGTGAAGTAGCATGGATCAAAGTTGAAAAGATTGATGATGCACTTAAACGATTGTTGCGTTTTTATTTACTCGAAAAAGAGTTGCAAGTTTATGCCTGTGACCCAATCACCTTGCATCTTGCCCATTCTGTCTCAACACCCAGTAATTTTTGCCCTGTAGATGGCCCAATGGGACAAGTTTGGGAAAAACTATGGCCATTAGAAAAAAAATCAATTGTACTTTATTCCCCTGCTCTGACTGATCCTGAAATATTTATTGAAACCGACCAGCTTATTCGTGCTCAAGAAACAACCATCACAATTATTGAGCAAACATTGTTTGAAACCTCATTTATCCACAACGATACTTTTTATGAGCGTCAGATGCTTTCACCGTTTTTTATCCCCTACCTCGAACATCTTCTCTTTTTTTATACCTTTATGCGCATACCTTTTCAGCTAAAAAGCTTTAGTAAAATGGGTCATTTTACCCCCGTTTTCACCAATGCACGTTTGGAAATAAAAGAATTTGGGAGTAGTGACCGTGTGGTAATATTTGAACCTCTTCTCGAACTTATCGATGAGCAAATAGATTTTTTACGTGAACAGGCATCGTGGTCGCGAATACTTTATATTCTACCCGATTCTATGAAATCCAGTCTCACCATCGGGATTGAGAATATCCTGTATTATGGGTATCTAGAAGAGATTTTAACACTGCTTCAAACCAATTCGTTTCATTTTGCTCTGATTGCAGGAGCAGATAAAAGCATCCTAAACCCTGCACGCTCATCGATGCGACAATTGGAACTTGATTTTTAACCTATCCTTATCTCTTTTAATTCACTCCGTAATTTTTTTTCATTCTCTAAGATGGTTCCTACCAAAGCATGAAACTCTTTTGCGTGATTCATGTGTTTTAAATGTGCTAATTCATGTACGATTATATAATCAATATGTTCATATGAAAGTTGCATCATCATAGTATTAAATGTTACTATCCCTAAACTATTACAACTTCCCCATCGTCGCCGTAGCCGTTTGTATCGTATCTCACCAGGGTATAAATTCATCTTTTTGGCATAATAATTGATTCGGGAAGGAAGAGTTAAAATCGCTTCATTTTTGTAAAATTGATGATAATATTTTTCAATATTAATACTATCTTTGTCTTTTATAAGCTTTTTTTGAAAGTATTCAAAGGAATCTAAATGCATAACTTCCCCCCGAAAACGAATAGTACTTCCTAATGTATGAGAGTATAAAGAACGTTTTTGCAGGGAAATGAGTTTAGAATTAATCCACTCTTCCTTTTCTTTTAGCAGGTTACGAATCCGTTTCATATCTTTAAGTGGTGTTCGTACCCGTACACACCCATCATGAGTGATTGTAATGTAGGTATTACGATTACGAGGTGCAAAAAGAATACTAACCTCAGAGGTTAGTGCATTAAAGGTATTCGATGGGATCATTAACGCCTGCACGCTCAAAGCCTCGCAGTCGTAAGCGACAGCTATCACATACGCCACATGCTTTATCTTCACTTTGATAGCAACTCCATGTCAAATGAAGCGGAACATCCAACTTGAGTGCTTCTAGAACAATTTGAGATTTTTGTAAATGAACCAATGGCATTTCGATAGTAATGTTTGTTGTCTCTTTTGTCCCCAAATTGGCAGTGTGTTGAAATGAGTGTATAAATGCATCACGACAATCGGGATAACCGCTGCTGTCTTCCTCGACAACACCAATAGCTATACTAGAGCACCCCTCTTTTTCAGCAATAGCCGTTGCAATACTCAAAAAAATACCGTTGCGAAAAGGGACATACGTAATTGGAACACCCTCTTCTACTCCTGCAGTGGGTACATCAATACTATGATCAGTCAATGCCGAGGCCCCGATGGTCTTGAAAAAATCCAAATCTATTTCATATTTTTCACTCACACCCAAATCCGTACAAACAGCACGATAGGATTCTAGTTCTTTGACAACCGTTCGTTGACCGTAATTAAAGTGCAATGCGATAATTTCGTAACCGCGTGAGTGCATAATATAGGCGACGAGAGTTGAGTCCATCCCACCGCTCATGATACAAAGTGCTTTTTTAGTCATAAAATTCCCTTTAATGAGATTGTACCAAGGGGAGCCTTATGCTACAATGCGTTTATGATAGATTTAGATAACAGAACCGATAAAAATTATAATTTCGCTCTATTGGAGCAAATAGCCAATACGCTTAGTGTCCGTGAAATTGAGCTTATTCTCACCGATGATGATGAAATAGCCCAAATTAACCTTGAATTTCGAGGCATTGATAAAGCCACCGATGTACTTAGTTTTCCCAGTGATCCCTTTCCTAATGCACCGCTTGGTAGTATCATTATCAGTGTAGATAAAGTACAAAGTGTTGCAGAAGAACTGGGACATACGCCTGACGATGAGATTGCCTTACTCTTTATCCATGGAATACTTCATCTTCTCGGGTTCGACCATGAAGTCGATAGTGGAGAAATGCGAGATCGTGAAAGAGAACTTGTAAAAGAATTTAATTTACCGCTGAGCTTGATTGTTCGGACACAGGGATAATCTTTTCCGGCTGACCCAATTTGACGTAGCCTAATTCCAATAATTTATTATAAATCCCAGAAATCATGGTACCTGCGGCCTCTCCACCGTGTCCTCCATGCTCAATTAATACCGTTACAATAAACTGAGGATTATCAGCAGGACCGTAGGTAGTAAACCAAGCATGAGAACGTTTTAGATACTCCATACTCTTTTCATTCAGACGGTTTTTAACATTTTGGCCTATCCCTGTTGTTTGTGCTGTACCTGTTTTTCCTGCGATTGGAAAACGACTTGATATAAACGCCTTAGCCGTTCCTCCAGTGTCATTACAAACGGATCTCATTGCACTTTGAATGATAGGAAGATTTCTTTTTTCCAGCGCTGTTAAAACGTCTTTTGGTTGTGGAGCAACAATACTTGAACCAACCTTATAGGCAATATGAGGAGTAGGAAGTTTACCCGTTGCCATCAATGCAGTGTATTGCGCTATTTGAATAGGGGTCGTTAAAACATCACCTTGTCCAATAGCGGTATTGAGTGTTTCGCCACGATACCATGGTTGTTTGAATTTCTTTAATTTCCATAGTCTGCTTGGTATCGTTCCGACAAATTCATTGGGGAGATCAATGGATGTTTTGACGCCTAATCCCATACGCATCAACCCAGAGCTCATTTTTTCTATACCTAGATTTAAACTTCCCTTATAAAAATAGTCATCACAACTTTGAGTAATTGCTTTATGAATTGTCACATCACCATGTCCATGTTGATTCCAACAACGAAATGATCGATTTCCCAAACGAAAAGACCCCGTACAATTCACAGAAAAATTTTCATTCATTACCCCAGAACTAATATAAAGGAGTCCCATTCCTGTTTTAATCGTTGAACCGGGTGGGTACAATCCGTTAATAATTTTATTGGTGAAAGGAGCATCAACACTGTTAATAAGGTAGTTCCATTGATCTGAACTTACCCCCTCGACGAATGCATTTAGATCATATTCCGGATAACTTCCTGCCGCATAGATCGCACCTTTTGTATCCATGACAACTATAGCTCCGACATTACCCTTAAAAGACTCTGCTATGTACTTTTCAAGTCGCATATCAATATTGAGCACAAGATTACGATTCTCTTTGGTTGCACTGCGTCCTAACTCTTCTATTTCAGCATTGTGGGCATTAACTTTAATCCGACGTTCTCCTGCTTCACCTTGTAGATAGGTATTGTAATATTTTTCAATTCCCGTTTTTCCAACATGTCCCAGAAGTTGTAAGAGCGAATTATTTTCAACTTCTCTTTGATTTGCCTTTGCCACATATCCAATAAGATGGGATGCAATTTTTCCATAAGGATATAATCGTTTAGGAGAAGGTGAAATTTTGATCGTCTCACGTAAATTCATCAATGCATAAAGAGGTATCATCGTTTCATGAGGGATAAATTCAACAACATCAATAAAATTATGGTTATAGTAGGAATCTTCTAGCTTATACGCTTTAGCGATTTTTTTTGCATCAAGTGAAGGAATCATAGAGAGTAAATAGGCTATTTCCTGCTTCAGGAGATGCTCATCATCACCTTTAGTTAAATGAGGAGCAAGTGAAATTTTAAATCCAAGTTCATTAATGGCAATAGGCTCCAGATTACGATCTAAAATCTCTCCGCGAACCGGCGCGGAAAGCTCTGCTTTGATACTATTATTTTGGGAAAGCATTTCATAATGTTCATTGGATTGAACCGATAAATCATAGACACGTACGAGAAGAGCGATCCAAGCCATTATAAAAAAGATGATTAATACTTTTACTTTCATCAAAACATCGCTATCAAGGCAAACTCAATCGCCATGTATAAAAAAGAATGCCAGTCGAATGCGGGTAAAGGGAGAAGAAAAATACCATCAATCATCGTTATAAACACCCAAAAAATAAGATAACTTGCAGCAACAAAAAGAGCTTTAATACACAGTTTACATCGCATTGTTTGCTCAAGATAAGGCAGAATATAATGACTTATAAGAGTAAAGAAGAGGATTGAACTTCCGAACCAGTAGCCTTTTTCAGCCTCAATCATTAATAGCATAAGTGAAACTACAATGAGTGAATAGAGATCATGACGTGTCAGTGAACGATAGAATAAATAACCCATCAAAGCAAGCATTGGGGGCAAAAAAAGATAGATACTGCTAAGCGCACTGTAAATACCAAAAGCAACAACCCAAAAAAGGTTGCTTAGAGCGTTTTGATAAGTGATACTTCGTTGCATATCGGAAAATGTTTGCATTTGATGCAGTCGGCCCAAATTTTATGTTCGGGAATGGTCTCTTTGGGGATTTCTACAAATCCGAGACGTTCAAAAAATGTTCGTTGATAGGTAAGAGCTAATATTTCACGAAGTCCTAAAAGCTTTCCTTCATCACATACTTTGGCTACCAAAGTACTTCCGATGTTCTGTCCACGATAGCTACTATCAATAATCATAGAACGAACTTCAGCAAGATTGGGAGAATGAATATGAAGCGCACAAAACCCAACTAATTTATCTTCATCCATTGCCAAAGTATACGAACGTATATTGGTGGCTATTTCATCATCACTGCGATACAAAATAACACCGCTTTGGATTTCTGGCTCTACAAGACTCTGCATCGCTGGAATATCTAATAGTGATGCTTTTTTATACGTTATCAGGCTCACTCACTGCCACCTTTTAACATCCCATAAAGAACTGAAACAATTTTATCAACTCCCTTACGCTTACTGTTTGAAATCATCAATGCATCCGGAAATCGATTTTTCAGTACTGAAAGTTCTTTTTGATTAAGCTTGTCAATCTTGGTATACACTTGAAGGATATGCTGGTCTTCCGTACAAATCTCACTGAGATACTGAGCAACAGAAGCATCAATCTCCAAATCAGGATGACGGCAATCGATCAGATGAACAAATACGCGTATCTGCTTACGTTCCGAGATAAAGTTTGTCAGATTGCTTTCCCAATCACTTTTTAAACTTTTAGCTACTTTGGCATATCCAAATCCAGGAAGATCGACCAATATAGCACTACTTTTTTCTCCAGATTCTCGATCCATAAAAATAACATCAAAATAGTTAATCAGACGTGTTTTACCCGGGGTTGAAGAGACTTTTGCAAGTGATTTACGCTGCGTAAGCGTATTAAGCAGCGAACTCTTACCTGTATTGGAACGTGCCATGAAGGCTATTTCATTTTGAAGATCATTTTCTGGAGCCAAACGTATAGTTGGCGCAGAAGTAAGAAAGGCTGATTCGATAATTTCAATCATTTTTGACTACTTTTCTTGGTTGTATTTTTGTCTTCCAAAGTGAAAACCATCACGACAGGTTCACCCCCATTACTATCAGCACTCGCATGTCCGTGTAATGTATTGAGCACTACTTTATCACCTTTTACACGACGATAATCATCGATACGAATAAGGTCAACTTTTTGATAAAACTGATATTCGTTTTCATTGGGCAGGTAGATGGCCCTTTGTGAAACACCACGATATTTTTCGCCCTTATCCGTCACAATGTAAAAAGAGACGCTGCCTTCCGCTATGTATTTAACAGGTTTGCGAGAAGCATCCGTATAAATTGTCACTTTTGTAGCATTAAGCTCATCCTGCCCTTTAGTTACTTTGACGTTTCCAGTAAAAGTAGATACACCTTGAGGCTGATCGCCTTTAAAGTTATCTGAAATGACTTTTAACTCTTGGGCAGCGATTGATAATGTCAATAAAAATGTTAATAATGTTAATTTTTTAATCATATTTTCTCCTAATTAAGTTGATAACTGGCTTGGATTTTATCCGCAGAAACGGTATCAAGATTCAAATTATAGTAAAGACTTGTTCCCTGAATAATATTTTCATTTTTGGTAATAGTAAAGGCCCCATCTGTCATTATCAAAGAACGTGTTTGATCATACATCCCTTCGTCAGAGTGAAACTGAAGTCCATCAGAACGGACATAATGGACTTTACCATCAAGATTAATTACATCATCTTTATACAATGCGTTATCAGCACGAATGGATTCAAGCAAAGGTTTTTCATTATTTGTAAATTTTGCTTCACTCACTTCATACCGATCTGAAAATCGTTTTCCATGCTCACCTTCAAAAAAACGGTCAATTCTGTGAGGTGATATCTCATAAATTACAAATTTATCCAATTCAAACTGAGGAACCTCTTTTGACGCTAATTGATCATGTTTTAGAGGCTTAAAATAACCGAACATTCCCACGAGAAGAGTCAAAATAAGGATGAAAAAGATATTGATCGACATCTAAATCCAAAAACTCAAAAAGCGCTCTTCATCATTGTTTTCTTTGATGATAATTTCAATCATTTCACGAACGCATGCATCTCCTCCGACACGATCTAGAACGTGTGCGATGGGCTTTATGTACTCCGATCCATCATTGGGAGTAAATGGACGACCTGACCACTGTAGAAGACGATAATCATTCAAATCATCACCGATTACCGCAACCTCTTTAGGTAATATTCCAAGTTTACTGCACAACTCTTGTGCAACACCAAGCTTATCTTTTACCCCTTGATAAAAATGGGGGATATCAAGCTCACGAGCACGATTGGATACTATTAACGAATCACGACCTGTAATGATTGCTACATGATAGCCCATTTTAACGATTAACTTAATGGCAAAACCGTCTCTGACGTGGAAATTTTTAAGCTCAATTCCTTCGTTACTGTAGGTTATTTTTCCGTCACTCAAGCATCCGTCAACATCGAGGATTAACAATCGAATCACAAAATACCTTTAGTGCTTGGAACGCCTGCTTGATGATTTTTGCTCAACGCACGACGTAAAGCAACGGCAAATGACTTAAATGCGGCTTCAATGATATGATGTTTATTGTTTCCGCGCTGTTGAATGATATGGGCAGTAATACCGGCATTGAATATGACTGCACGAAAAAATTCTTCGGTCAATTCTGTATCAAACTGCCCTACTTTTCCCGCAACCTCTAACTCGCAAAGTAAAAAAGGACGGTTACTAAGATCAAGATCACAACTAACGCTCGCTTCATCCATAACAATAACTGCATTACCGAAGCGCTCTACCCCTTGTATTGGATAGATAGCTTCACGTAATGCTTGTCCCAATACAATCCCAACGTCTTCAACACTGTGATGGTCATCAATATGTGTGTCACCAGTACAAGTAATGGTTAAATCCATCCACGCATGTTTAGCAAAACTTTCCAACATATGGTCTAAAAAACCAACACCCGTTGAAATAGTGCTTTTACCTTCACCTTTTACGTTAAGTGAAAGACGTATATCGGTCTCTTTGGTTTTACGTTCTTTTTGAATCATCTCATTCCCTTGTGATAAACTGCCCGCTAAAATAGTCTTTTGCTATAAAATCACGTGCTTCAGCTTCACTTCTAAACCCACGTAACCAAATACGGAATAATTTATCGTTATTATACTGTGAATCTTTAATGATTGCAGAGTATCCATGAAAACTCGCGTATTTTTTTTGGGTTTCACGCGCTCCGTTGATATTTACAAATGCCCCTATCTGAACGGCGAAAGATGTTAATACTTCTTGTCGAGGTCCTGATGCAATTGCCGTATAATCAATGGACTTAATACCGGTAGGTTCAAAGCCTAGTACCTCTAAACGAACTTCTGAACTTCCATTACCTACTAAATCAATCTCTTTGGCTGCTGCAAGTGATAAATCTATTATCCTGCTTTCAACAAATGGACCTCTATCGTTAATCCGAACAACTGTAGTACGGTTATTAACTAAATTAGTAACTCTCACAACGGTATTCATAGGCAATGTCTTGTGCGCAGCAGTCATCGCATACATGTCATATCCCTCACCGCTGCATGTTGGTTTACCATGAAAATCAGATCCATACCAGCTTGCACGTCCATTTGAAGTATCTCCAACATTTACAACAGTTGGGTAATACTCTTTACCAAAAACCGTATAAGGTCGCATAGAGGCAACACTGTCTCCATTTTTCTTTTTTAATCCAGAAGGAACAGTATCTAAATTTTCGGATGGATATTTTTTGGAGGGCTTTGTACCTTGATACGGATAAGCACCTTTAAACGTAGTACATCCGCTTAAAGTAAGGATTAAAACTGTTAAAAATATTCTAATGAACAACTTTGTTTTCCTCTTTATCGTCTGTTTTTATAGGATCGAATGGATTTCTAATTTTTAGTTTATCAAAGTCAAAATTATACAATTTAGGTGCTGAAGGCGTGATTTTATCTTTAATTTGAGGTTCATTTTTGATAAATGAATTTATCATAGGTATTCTTACAATATAATTTTCTTTAAAATCCTCACGAACCCCTATAATATTTTCTCTCATGATACTGGTTTTGTCAATATTATAGCGTTTAGAGAGTGATGTTAATGTCTCTCCTGATTTAACTTTATGCATAACAAAATATTTTTTTAATTCCTTTGGTCGATATTTTTCTTCAAAAAGTGCAAGTTTCTCTTGTGGAATATAGACAGGGTAAGAATTTTGGCTTGGAGGAGTAATACCATGTTTAAGATGGGTATTTAACAACTTTAATTTTTGTTTCGGCATATCCAAAACTGCAGCAATGTTATCGATCTCTTCACCTTCAGGGAGATAAACGGTTGCTATCGGATTTTCAGATGCCACACCGATAAGATGATCATACTGTATTTGCTCCAAAAAAACTTGGTCACTTGCCAATAACACAAGAGCAATAATAGTACGAATATAACGTCTGCTTTCTTGTGGAATGTATCCCTTAGTGGGGTTAGCAAGAACATATAAGTCATTGCTGCCAGCTTTGCGTATGGCACTGGCTAATTTTCCATCACCACAATTATAAGCAATAATTGCAAGGTACCATCTACCAAATTGGCGATGCAATTGAGAGAGATAGCTAATAGCCGCTCGCGTAGATTTAATATGATCACGTCGTTCATCAACATATTGGTTAATGACTAAGCCATGCAGTTTTCCCGTTTTAGGCATAAACTGCCATAATCCACTTGCACCCTTTGATGACGTTGAAAGAGTATCAAGTCCCGATTCGGCTAAAACAATAAATAAAAACTCAGCAGGTAAATCTGATTGGGCAATCAAAGATGCGAGCATTGGGATGAAAATGTCAGCATTATCACTTGAATTGGCAAAACCATTCAGTATGCAATCCCTCTTTCGCTCCACATATATATCATGAAGATAGGGATCATTTAAAAAAGACGGTGAAATATCAAAATGACTTAATACTTCGATTTTTTTAGTATCGTTAGGATTAAATGCAAGCGCATATAAATATAAAGGGATGAAAGTGATAAGTAAAAACCAGCGCAATATCACCTCCTACTCTTTAAGATATAGTTATCTGTAAAAAAACATCATAACACTAAATTATTAAATTTCCAAATAACCGTACAGCATTGTCCGTTGTTAATCTCTCAATTTCTTCTAAGGGAATATGTAAAATATCAGACATTTTTTGAGCGACTAAAGCGGTATAAGACGGCTCATTACGTGACCCTCTATAAGGATGAGGTGTTAAATATGGGCCATCCGTTTCAATCAAAAGCTTATTTTGCGGGATACGGGGAAGTATATTCACTAATTTTTTAGCATTTGAAAAAGTTAAAACTCCACCTATTCCAAAATAAAAATTTTCATGGGCAAGACTGAGTAGTTCATCATCTGCATTATAACAGTGCAGCACTCCACCAACCTCGCCTGCACCTTCGGAGAGCAATATCATTTTTGAATCATGACTCGCATCACGGATATGGACAATAAGTGGCTTTTTTACCTTTTTTGCAAAGCGTATTTGAAATCTAAAGGCTTCTTCTTGTCGCTTTTTTTCCGCTGATTTTTCCTCATCACTTCCATCAAGGCGATAGTAATCCATACCACACTCTCCGATGGCTACACATTTTGGATGAGCTGCGTAATGTTCAAAATCTAATCCCTCCAGCCCCTCTAAATCATACGGATGAACTCCTACTGCAAAATAAATATTTTCATACTGCTCACATAACTCAACGGCTCGTCTCAAAGTAGATGGATGTGCTCCTGGGACAATAAAACTTTTTACCCCACTACTCAAAGCTCGCTGTATCATTTCCTCAAAATCTTCACGGTATCGTTCATCATCGAGATGTATATGAGTGTCGATAATCATTTGCTATACTCCATTCGGACTCGTTCGTATAATTCTTTTGCAAAACCTTTTGCTTCATTACTTACACCATCACCGCTGATAATACGTGCTATTTCATCAATACGTTCTTCATCACTTAGTTCACGAACACAACTTTCATCTTCCTTATATATTAAAAAATGCTGTTCCCCCATAGACGTCAATTGCGGCTGATGAGAGATAACAAAAATTTGATATTTGGTTGAAAGATGACGTAATACTTTGGCAACGCTCATAGACTCTTCGCCACTGAGATTGGCATCGATTTCATCAAGCATCAAGACCCCGCCTTGCTCATTCATACATTCTACTTTTAGTGCCAAAAGGGCAAGACGCAGTCGATTAAATTCACCTGAACTGAGCTTTTCAAGCTTCGTGCCCTCAAGTCCCAACATTACACGGTCGATCCCTAATAACGTATGCTCAATTTTTTCAATACTCAATGTCGCACTGCGCAAATAAAGCATAGAGAGGTAATCATTAAGCTTGTCACGAGTTATTTCAATTTTATATTGGCGCTTTAGAGAAAGTTCTTGTGCAAGAGAGGTTAATTCAATTTCAAGCTTACTAATTTGTTGTACTAATTTACTTTTTGAATACTCTATGTTTTGATACGATTCAAGCTCAATAGCTTTTTGTTCTCGATATTTCAGTGCTTCTTCAATGCTTCCGTAGCGACGTTTTAGCTCAGACAAAAGCTCTATTCTGTCGAGAACAGATTCAATAGAAGTCTCTTCAAGCATCTCTAGTTTTTCCAATGAATTCTCAAAAACACCCCGTAACTCATTCATTGCATCGTCAAAAAAACTACTTTGCGTATCCAAAAGAGAGAGGGCATTGGAAACATGGTTTTCAAAACGAAAAATATCTTCAGCGGCATGAATTGCTTCTTCAATTTTCTCTTTTTTTGAAAGCTGTTTTTTGATGATATTAAGTTCTACATCTTCTCCAATAATGGGCTTAATAGCATCGATTTTAGCTATTTCATACGTGGCAAACTCTTTTAGTTCTATTAACTTTTTTTCTTGATCTTCTATTGATTTTAATTCATCGTTAAAAGATTTGTATTCTAAAAAAATTTCTTTATGTTTTCTAACATTCGTATGATGCAGCTCATCATCGAGAGAAATCCGCTCATCCAATAGCCCAATCAAGGAGGCAGCCTCAAAATCTGAATAATCCTTCAGACTCAAATGGCGTAAATAACCTGAACTGATAGATTCCATTGACGATTTAGATGTACGTTGATTGTTGATAAAATAGGATGTTTTTTCTTTTTTGATATGGCGAAAAATATTGGTTGTTTCATTATCAATTCCATATTGTTCTTCATCGATTTGCCACGCTACTGAGGACTCACAGACGCTGGCATCAACGCTGTCTAATCCTACAGAAGCCAGGATGGAACGCATCAAAATAGATTTTCCGCTACCGCTTGGGCCTGTAAAAACAATTAACCCCGGTTTAAATTCAAGCTCAGCTTCTTTAAAACTGAGAAATTCTTTGAGATAAAATCGTTCTATCACCTATTTCCCCCAACCGAGTTTTTCTTTGAGCACTTCAAAATAGTTAAATTCTTTGCGATGAATGAGATGAGCACAACCACTTGCGAGTTTAATATGTACGGTATCACTGTCAGTAATTTCAACCATATCCTGACCATCTACAATGACTAACGCACTGCTATCAGGAGTTTTTATTTCAATTTCATAATGTCCAGGAAGAACTACTGGGCGTTGAGTTAAAGAATGCGGACAAATAGGAGTTAGAACAAAAACACTTGTAAGCGGAAACAATACGGGCCCTCCGGCTGAAAGGTTATACGCGGTTGATCCAGTCGGAGTTGAGATAACTACACCATCACCGTAATACATATTAAAAGCTTTTTCTTCAATATACGTTTCTAATCGAATCATTTTAGAGATAGACGGACGTGTTATAACAATGTCATTGAAAGCAACAACTTGACTGACGCCATTTTTAGTCGTGATGGTTGCTTGAAGCATAGCACGCTCATCAATACGATACTCACCGGTAAAAAGCTTATCTACAAATGTTTCAAGCTCACAAAAATCTAAATCCGCTAAAAAGCCTAATTTACCAGCATGAATACCCAAAACGGGGAGCTGAAAATCATATGAGCGGCGCACGGCAGAAATAAGAGTACCATCCCCGCCTATGGTGACCAAAAAGTCGCAATTACGACATATCATTTCAAACGGCTGGCCCATGACATCAATCATTCCACCGCTAATATGATCTATATAAACCTCAATACCTCGAGATTCAAAAATCCTTTTTGCTTCTAAGAACATCTCTTTAAGTTCAGGAGTTGAGGGTCGTAAAACGATACCTACACGTTTAAGATTATCTAGTTTCAATGTTCATTCTCAATCATTTTATTTTTAATATGGACTTATTATAACGAAGTTTTTAAAATTGAAAAATTATGTGACATATTGCAATATTTTTTATTTGTCGTTATTTAGATAAAATACGAAAAAATCAAATGAGACTTTATGACCTTTAACATCGATGCTACGTGCGGAAACGCTAGAGCATGTACAATTACTACTGAACATTCAACCATACAAACTCCTATTTTTATGCCCGTTGGAACCGTTGGAAGCGTAAAAGCACTGGATATGCATGACATGACAGAGATTTTGAATACGCAAATCATCCTTGCCAATACGTATCATACTTATTTACGTCCTGGTGATGAAACCATTGCAGCACTTGGCGGCTTGCATGGATTTACTACCTATCCTAAGAGTTTTTTGACCGATAGTGGCGGCTTTCAAGCATTTAGCCTCAGTGATATTTCCAAACCAACAGAATCAGGAATCGAATTCAAAAGTCATATTGACGGCTCACGACATTTTTTTACTCCTGAAAAAGTGATCGACATCCAAAATAACCTTAACAGCGATATTATGATGATACTCGATGACCTCGTTGCCCTCCCCGCGACACAAGAGCGTATTAAGCTCTCTATCGAACGCACGACTCAATGGGCGAAACAATCCATCGAATATTTTCGCCATAAACAATCTCTTGGTATCGGCACACAGCAAAATATTTTTGCTATTATCCAAGGTGGAACCGATTTAGCCTTCCGTACCCAATCGGCAACTGAACTGTGTGCCATGGATTTTGATGGCTTTGCCATCGGAGGGTTAAGTGTTGGAGAGTCGAATAATCTTATGTACGATACCGTTGAACACACTACACCACTAATGCCTATTGATAAACCGCGCTATTTGATGGGAGTCGGTACACCTGAAGATTTAGTGGAAAATATTGAACGCGGAATTGACATGTTTGACTGCGTTATGCCTACACGAAATGCTCGAAATGGAACGCTCTTCACTACCTATGGACGGATCAATATTCGAGGGGCAAAATTCAAACTCGATCAAGAGCCCATCGATCCTGCGTGCGACTGCTATACGTGTAAGCGTTACAGCCGAGCCTATCTTCACCATCTTTTCAGAGCGAAAGAAC
This sequence comes from Campylobacterales bacterium, assembly GCA_026390135.1. GTDB lineage: Bacteria > Campylobacterota > Campylobacteria > Campylobacterales > Sulfurimonadaceae > Sulfuricurvum. The sequence goes on from JAPLGN010000041.1 coordinate 60,608, forward strand.
TCACCTTTTTCCGCCTTGCATCGATTCATAATCTTCATTATTATTTATGGCTAGTGGGTCAAGCTCGCGAAGCAATCATTGCAGGTAAATTTACTGAATTTAAAAAGGATTTTTACGCAAAACGGCAAGCGTAAAAGATAAACGATCTAAATCCATTTACAGAATTAGCACTTTTCACCCTTAAAAATATACTTTTTAAGGTGTGTCATACTTCAAACTCATATTACTGCATCCGAGCATTTCTTTAGCGCGACATGCCTGTGCGTAGAGGGTTGAGGCTTTGTATTTGTTTTGAGCAACTCCTTCTCCATTTTCGTACATGGCACCAAGTTGAAAACATCCTTTTGCATTTCCTCCGTCACACGCTTTCGTAAACGATGTAATAGCATCAGAGTACTTTTTCTGTTCTAAAGCTGTATTTCCCTCATTCAATGCATCTGCATAACATGCTGTCGTAATTCCTGCTATCATCAATAATGATGCTAAACTCAGTATCTTTTTCATAATTTGATTTCCTTTTTTATATGATGTCTTGAAAATTTGAAATGACCTTTTACTGATTACATTGTAAGGGCACTCCTTTGGATGGATTTAGTCGGGATAATACTCACGGAACAAGTCATACCCGCAGAAAGTGTCAAACCAGCCGGAACTTCGTCTATATGGATACGTACGGGTATACGCTGAGCGAGACGAACCCAGGTGAAAATCGGATTGACGTTTGCCAAAAGTCTTCCGTCTGTGGTATTGTCACGGTCGGAAATTCCTCTGGCAATGCTTTCAACATGGCCTTTTACGGTATATTTCGTTCCCAGCATTTTCATTTCGGCTAAATCACCCATATAAATCAATGATAGTTTATGCTCTTCAAAATACCCATATACCCAGAATGAACCGCTCGTAATAAGTGCTAAACGTTTTTCACCCGCCTGTACATAGTCCCCCTTACGAAACAGAAGGTTTGATATCCAGCCGTCCGTCGGCGCACGAACAGTCGAACGTTCCAAATCGAGTTTTGCCGTCTCGACCTGTGCCATCGCCTCCTCATATTTTGCATATGCAATTTGGGCATCATAGAACGCATCATCACGATTTTCAGCGGAGATAATGTCATCATCTGCCGCGTTGCGTCGTGCCGATTGATGTTTCTTCCTCTCATATTCGGCTTTGCGTGTTTGTGCTATGGCATGCGCTACGTGCAGCGCATGCTGAAAGCGGACTTCATCTATTTGAAACAGAATATCGCCCTGATGCACTTCCTGATTGTCCTTGATACCGATATCACTAACCAAACCGCTGACATCGGGTGCGATCATGACGACATCGGCACGAACGCGACCATCACGTGTCCAGGGTGAATTCATATAGTTATGCCACAGCATCAGCCCTAAAAAGACGGCTAATGAAACAACCAAAAAGGTAATTAAAAATCGGATAAGCTTTGTTCGTTTGTTATTCTTGTTCATAGTATTTTCCTTTAACGATAAATCAATAGACAGGGAATGGTAAAAATGCAGACAAATACGGCTGTCCGAAACAACCCTGGATGCCATACATACGTGTAAAAACCGGTATCAGACATGACTCGATCGACCAAAATCTGTAACACGGCACTGAGTGCAAAAATCGGTAAAAGGGTCGGCATTTGGATACCGAACAACGTGATGTCTAGCGGCATGAATCCTCCTTGATCACCGGGAATGAGTCGACATTCAGCAATATTGTTCGGATGAGAGCGAGTTCGTTTATAACCGTTTGTAACCTTTTAAACTGTATTTTTTCACTCGGCTGTTCCATTGAACGGAGCGCATGAAGAGAACTTTTTAAAGTCTCCAGCAACGCAATCCGGAGTGATTCGGACGGTGTATTGAAAAACATTCGGATCGATTCCAAAGCATTGTCGATACTTCTGTGACGATAGTAGGAATAGAGCCGCTCCAGAGTTCGTCGAATCGTTAAAATCGCCCGCCCGATCTCAAGCGTCAACAGCAACCATTCAAAAACGAGACGGCTGGAACGCATGTTCAGCCTTCCTTGTGTCGAAAACTGCTGAACGAGATCCCGTCCGGTGCTCTCCAACGCACTGCGCTGAAGCGTCAGCTGCCCTTCGCAGACGGTTACGATTTGTCGTCGCAATATTTTCGCCACCCTTTGTTGTGTTAACGAACATGACCAAAAGTTGACTAGCAGATAGGCAGCTCCGGCGAAAACAATTCCGATCAAATATGCCAGTGCACTCTCCATAAATTTGGTCGGATCGATTTTAAAATACGGGTCAAGGGCGCATTCGTACATAAACAAAAAGACAAAACCGAGTGCAAATCCGCTCCATTTGGGCTGAGTGGTCCACCATGCAACGAGTGCAAAAACTGGAGCAAGCACCAGACTTAGGGTCAACAAATCGGAGGTGAATTCCGGAATAATATAAAAATCATATACGGCTGCAAGGATAACAGCAGTAATCCCCCCTTTAAAAAAATTGATAACGGCATCCAGCGGACTGGGCATGGTTCCGATCAACAGACCGATGACGACGGCGAGTGTGATGGTTTGAGTCGCATATGGCCATCCGGTAGCGATCCAAAATCCCATCGTAACCAACAATACGCCGCTTCCGCGTAGTGCCGCAAGAGCGACGAGGACATTGTCCGTATGCGTTGAGAAGCGTACGACACGGCTTAACTCAGTAGAGGTATTACCCGATAAACGGTGTTTAAGAAGTGAAAGATAAGTAACACAATGGATATGCAATTCACTTAAGAGTCGAATGATCAAATGTGCTGTCGATGTAAACGCATCATACGAATCATCATCCAATATAGGTTTTAAACGCTCTTGTTCTGCACGAACACGCTCATCGATGGTGTTTTTTACCTCTAAAAGATCATGAATGATACGATTCAGATCATCAGCTGAAAATGTATTGGATCGAAAACTTTTTAGACTTGAGGAAATTGGAGTATAAAGATCTGTAAGACCCCTCATCATTTCTGCTGATGTTTGCGGTTCAATGGCTCGAATCATATTTTTAAGTGAATGGAAGGTCGTCGATAAATTCATGTACTCATGATTAAGGTGTTGAGAGTGTTGACGATCTTTACGATCGGCTCCGCTCTCATAACTGCTGTTAATGCGGATGGCATTTAGACCAACGACACCGCTTGAAAATCTGGTAGTTTGTGCTTGAATATCTTCTTTAGTAGCAAAAATCGAATCAGGATCGGAAAGAGTAGAGAGCACATTTCCGAAACGTTCGCGTTCGGCGGAGAGAAGTGAAGTGGATAGATGGCGTGGAAAAAGGACATCACTGATAATCGTTGCACACATGATACCGACAACCACCTCAGAAAATCGGGAAACGGCGATGTCAAATACTTCTAACGGAGTTTCAATGACAGGCAGGGCTACGATACATAACGTATATCCTGCCAAAACAAATCCATATGCTTGAAAATTTCGATATTTGAATCCTGCTGCGGTACAAATACCGATCCAAATAGCGAAAAATGCGATAAACCATACCGGGTCCTGGGCAAAGAAACCCATCATAAGCAGTGAAATCCCAACACCCACTATTGTTCCAACGACGCGATAATAGCTTTTGGAAAAAACCAGACCACTTTGGGGCTGCATAACGATGAAAACAGTAAAGATAGCAGTTCTTGGATCCGGAAGATTTAATTTCATTGAAATCCAAAGAGCGATCAGACCAGCAATAGTCGCTTTGACCATATAGATCAGAATCGGTGCATCCGTCTCAAGCCACTCAAGAGATGCTTGTCTAATCGACAGCAGATAAGGAAGTTTTACTGCATGCATCGGTTACTCTTTTGAGTCGCGGTAACCCGCACCCAAGGATTTGATCAATTCGATTTGAATATAAGCCTTTGTATCCATCAATGATAATGTCTCAATCTCACCCTCAAACGTTGTTTTTTGAGCGGATAGATAAGGGAGTTTATTACTCAATCCAAGATGTAGCTTTTTACGGCTTATGGTTTCATTTGCATTGCGGGCATCCATATCTTCATGATGGAGTTGTATTTGCGATTCGATTAGCTTGGATTGTTTGAGCAATACGACGACTTCATTGGCCGCTTTAATCACAACTTGGTTGTAATCGTAGACTGAGCTGTTGTAGTCGCCTACATTGCTTTGGAGGTTGGCATTTCTCTCACCCCAATCCAATAATGGCAAGGAGAGGGCAACTCCCACTGATGGAGAGAATGAGGAGTGATCCAGTAGTTTCGTCCAACTGAAAGAGGTAAACCCGATAAGCCCTGAGAGGCTGATATTAGGGTAAAACTTTGCTTTGGCATTCTCTATCATTTGGCTTTTGCTCAGCGCTGTATATTTAGCGATGGCAACGTCTGAACGGTGAGCAAGGAGATTGAGCATAATCTCTTTCGGCCAAGGGGCGCTGAATGCATTATTGACATTAGGAGTTTTCATGGTATCGATGTAAGAGGGGAGGAACCCTGCCAATACGCAGATACTCTCTTTTTTCCCTTCAATCACACGATGGAGTTCCGCCATCCGCTGTGTTATTTGGGAAAGTGCACTCTTTTTAGTGTTGATCTCCGTAGCGTCGATCAGTCCTAGACGATGCTGTTTTGTGATAATGCCCAGTTCTTCGGTTGTTGTTTTTTCCAAAGTGCTCAAAACAACCAGTTTTTGTTCATCAAAATTCCAAGAAAGATAGGTTTCACAAATGGCGCTTGATAACGCGATTTGTGATGCTTCAATCATTGCATTTTGAGCGTAAGCGCTATTTTTAGCGGCAAGAATTCGTGAACCGCGTTCATTCCAAAAATCGAAATTATAATCGAGTGTCAATGACGGCTGATACTGGTTGTTCGTGCTTCCACCCAAAGGTGCCGGAAAGATATGATTTTCACTGAATCGCTCTCGGATCACACTTGCATTTGCAGCGAGATGGGGCATATTGCGCGACTCAACACCTTGGATAATACTATTGGCCTGAGCATATCGTGCTTCAACGCTTTTAAGTGTCGGGGCGTTTGATAGAGCCTCATCAATGATTTTATTGAGTTGTGGGTCTTTATACCCTTTCCACCAGTCGGTTATGAGCTGTGTTTCTTTATCGTCGAAGAAGTCGATGCTTTTTTCTAAATCACTGTTCACTACGATTTTCGAAATTACCGTAGCTTTATCAATTTTAGGAATGCAGCCTGTAAGTAGAAGAAAAGATAAACAAGCGGCTAAAAGCATTTTAGTATTCATTACAAACCGTTTTTAAGATTTTCATAAATGGTTTGAAGAAGATGTGTCATCTCATCTTTTTGCTCAGAGCTAACTCCTTTAAAAGCCCTTTCAATGACTTTCTCTCCCAATGTAATGAGCTCGTCTTGGAGTTCCCTTCCTTTCGTCGTAATCGTTACGAGATAAGCTCTTCGATCGTTTTCTTTTGGCTCACGTTTTACCAGCCCTTTAAGCTCCAATTTATCCAGCATGAGTGTTAAATTTGATTGCTCAAAATAGGTATCTTGAGCCAACTCTTTTTGAGTTAATTTGTCTTTTTCACACAATCGTATGAGGATTACCCTCTGGGCATACGATATTGAATAAGGTTTGAGTTCCTTTTCAAACTCATTTTTAAGAATATTTCGTGTTTTTGCGATCATAAAAGCAATCGACTTATCGGATTTAAAACTCATGAATTTCCTTTTAATAATTATGCAATTCTAAGATGATACTGCTTAAATAGTTATTATAATAACTATTATATATATAATCTTATTTTTTGCTCTGAAAATATTTATTTTTGAGATATAGATTTAATAACTAAGTGAAACTACTCTTGACATTTAGTACTATCAGGTAATAAAAGGAAAATAACCATGTCATTCATAATACATCCTTCACGTGAGAGAGGTATAGCTGAACACGGGTGGCTTAACAGCCGATTTAGCTTTAGCTTTGCAGACTACCATGATTCCAATCGTATGGGATTTGGAGCATTAAGAGTTATCAATGATGACAGTATCCAAGCGGGAACTGGATTTGGAAAACATCCACATCAGAATATGGAGATTATCACTATCGTAACCAAAGGATCTCTTGAACATCGAGATTCTCAAGGCAATCACGGCATTATAAAAGCAGGAGAAATACAGTATATGAGTGCCGGTTCCGGAGTACATCACTCTGAGCATGCGACCCAGGAAGGAGCAGTATCCTTGTTTCAAATCTGGATTCATCCGAATCAAAAAGGCGGTATTCCTCTCTACGATCAGCGTGACTTTAATCATCACGATAAGACCAATAGATGGGTTACGCTTGTCAGTGGCGACGGACGTGAAGATTCCATCACGATTAGGCAAGATGCTGCTATCTACTCCGCCGAAATTAATGAGGGTAAAACGCTATCCATCCCACCTATCAAAACAGGACATGGACGATTGCTATTTATAATCGAAGGAAAAGTAGAAATAAATGGTCATATTCTTGAAAAACGAGATGAAGTACAAATCACCGATGAGAAGGAATACACTCTTTTAGCTCTTACCGAGTCTAAAGTTTTGTTATTTGATGTGCCAATGCACTAGCAACGCATTATATAGGACCTAAAATAAAAAATAATGCTTGTTGCTGAATCTAGCGGTGTTAGATTGAATAAAAATTAGTTAAAGCATCCTTCTTTATTTTTTATGGACATAGTTTATAATGATTATAATTTAGAGATTTAAAAAAGGGAATTTATGAATGCATTTACATATTACAATCCGACACGTATTGAATTTGGACAAGGTAAAGAAAACACGATTGGATCTATGATTGCTGAACAAGGAATAAAGAGACTTCTTCTTGTTTATGGTACCGGTTCGATCAAAAAACAAGGTTTATATGACCGAATTATCGCAAGTTTGATTTCTGCAGGAATTGAATACGAAGAATTAGACGGTATTGTCAGTAATCCACTGCTTTCACGTGTAGAAGATGGAATAGCTCTTATTAAATCCAAAAATCTTCAAGCAGTTTTAGGTGTGGGTGGAGGTTCTGTTATCGACTCTGCCAAAGCAATTGCAGCAGGAGCTTTATATGAAGGAGACGTTTGGGACTTTTTTGTTCAAAAAGCGGCCATTAGCCAAGCACTTCCCGTTTATGCCGTAATGACATTAGCCGCAACCGCAAGTGAGATGAACGGGAACTCTGTAGTTATGAATGAAACAACAAAACAAAAATATTCTATTGCTTCTGTTTTACTAAATCCGAAAATATCTGTTATAAATCCTGCACTTATGGAAACTGTCACGAATGATTATCTAGCTTATTCTGCTGTCGATATCATCGCGCATACTATCGAAGTCTATTTTACAGCCACTGATCACCCTCACCTGCAATCCAGATTTGTTGAATCAATTATCAAAACCGTTATTGAAACAACAGAAATTCTCCTTCATGACCCTGAAAACTACAATGCAAGAGCAGAATTTGCATGGGCATCGACACAAGCTCTCAATGGGCTTACCTCTTCCGGTACAGCAGGAGGAAATTTTCCAAACCATATGATCGAGCATGCGCTATCAGCTCTTTATAATATTGCTCATGGGGCAGGACTTTCTATCGTTATCCCCGCTTGGATGAAATGGTATAAAGGCAACAATCTTCCTCAATTTGAACGATTAGCAAAAGAAGTTTTCGGATTGCAAACGGCAGATCAGGGAATAGCCGCACTTGAACGCTGGTTTCACTCCATAGGAGCACCTATTCGTCTGGCTGACGCAAATATTCCAAGACAGAGTATCGATGAATTAGCCCAAAATGCTCATGGCTTGGCGGTTCTTTGGGGAATGGGTGAAATATACAGCACAGAGACAATTATTGATATATTAAAAAAAGCCTAAACCACTACAGCGTAGAGTTATTTACTGATTTTTGTTAGCCGTAACAACAAAAATAGGATAGCTTTGCGTTTCTTTTTCAACCGTATAAGCATGATGAAAACGGACATTCACAAACCCTGCATTCTCCATCGTATCACGTAATGCTTCGCGTTCAAATCCAAAATGATATACACCTTCATTTCCATGAGTATGGAAACTTCCATCTTCAGCTTCCAAGTCAGCAAGTGCAACAAATCCATCCCGTTTAAGATGAGAATAAAACGTCTTGAACAGTGAAGCAGTATCCTCAACGTGATGCATTGCCATAGAGCTTACAATTCCATTGAACTTCTCAGCCAGCGGCTCACTAAAGATGTTTTGACATGCTACTTTTACCTGTACTGTATCACTGTTTTTTGCAATAATTTGTTCAAGCATTTTTTCGGATAAATCAATACCAGTGACAGAATGAACCATGGGTGCAATTTTAAAACTCAGCAGTCCCGTACCTGCACCAAAATCCATAATATTCATAGTATTGGCTAAAGCAATACGGCTGACAATCGTTTGAAATACATATTGAGCAATATTTTGTCGTGTATCTCCTTGATCCCATAGAGCCGCAGCATTATCAAAATGTTTTAACATCGTTTTCCTTTTTCAATTACATTGCAAATAAAAATAGATAAATACTGCATCCCATCACAGATGTAAGAGTTAACGCTCCAAAAATCCATTTCCCCATACGGCGATGTTTTGCCATACCTTCTTTTCCCTCTTTAGTATACGTTTGATAGGAGGTGATAATAAGATAAATCCAACCCCCAACAGCTAGTAATGCAATTAAAATATGCACAGCTAAAAAGAGAAGCAAAAAATCATAGGAAACACTTGAGAGTTTGACGTATTCAATAAAACCGCCGCCAAGTCGAACTCCGATTTCAAAAATCAAGACCATTACAACCGTCAATGCCAAAATAACCATTTGTGACTTGTAATGAAGCGTAATCTTTCCTACAACTGCTTGACGTATTGAAAAAGCCAATAAAAAAGGCAAAATTGCAAAATACAAGGTCACGATATCCATGTATAGAGCAGCACGTGTCCCTAAAAATCCAGGTTCAAAAAACATTTTCATCCATTATATTAAAATATCCGCATTATAGGTTAAGAGAGTTTCATAGATAATTAATCTGAAGAAGCATTTAAGTAATTTTTTATCACTTATAAGGATACAATACTGCAAATTTCAATATTTAACTTAATTGGAGAGTCTTTTTCATGGATGAAGCAAAAAACTCAATTTACGACAGAATAATAACTATTCATGATGAAGCGCTCGCATCATTAACTGCCAAGCATGTTCCCCCCTATCCTGTCCATTACGAAAAACAATTTAATCGAATTTTCGAATCCCTATCTGACAATACACTAAAAAATGCTTTAAATCATGATAGTAGTATGGATGAAAAAATAAATTCAATTAGTAAATACATTGAATTAGCCAAAATAGCTGTAGAAGCATTTTCAAAAAGCCATACCAATATGGCTCTCGTAGCCGCTCAACAAAATGATTTATTGAACTCATACGACATGAGTAACAATACAAACGATCAGGCTCGTATGAATATTATTAATGGTTTAATGGAGCTTAGCGCCAATATGAACCATGAACTTCAACGATCAGAAGAAAAAATTGTTGACCTTAACGAACGTCTTGATGATGTTTTATTGGATGTTACAACAGATCCGATGACGCATCTCCTTAATCATCGTAAATACATGGAAGATTTAACCAATATACTCTCTAATGGAATGGATAATGAGCTCTCCTTTTTATCGTTGATGATTAATGCTGATGATTTCAAAAAAATTAATGATTCTTTTGGTCATACAGCGGGTGATAAAGTACTTTATTTTTTAGCTCAAACAATCAAAGGCATGGTACGTGCAGGTGATATTGTTTACCGCTATGGTGGTGATCAATTTGCTGTTTTGATTAATCGTTGTGATAAAGACAAAGCACTAAGTGTTGCAGAAAAAATATTGCATAAAGTTGAAAATTCTCACCTTATCTACAGTGGTAAAAGTATTGAACTTACCGTCAGTATAGGTGCGACAATGCATCAGTCAAGTGATGACATCGATACTATTATTAAACGAACCGATAGTGCACTTTTAAAAAGTAAACAAAGTGGAAAAAATAAAATTACGCTAGTATAGGTAAAAGAAGGTTATGCTATAATTTCAAAAAAATTAAAGGCACAACAATGCTAACTGATCGCGTTAATACCCTATCAGAATCGATTACCATCGCTATTTCAACATTAGCTCAAGAGCTAAAGGCTCAAGGCAAAGACATCATCAGCTTTTCAGCCGGTGAACCTGATTTTGATACTCCTCAAGTCATCAAAGATGCTGCTATTCGTGCAATTAATGAAGGATTTACCAAATACACTGCAGTTGACGGAATTCCTGCTCTTAAATCTGCTATCGCATTAAAATTAAAACGCGACAATGGACTTGAATACAAAGCAAACCAGATTATTGCAAACAATGGCGCAAAACATTCACTTTATAATCTTTTTGCCTGTACTATTCAAGCCGGAGATGAAGTTATTATTCCGGCACCTTATTGGGTAACTTATCCTGAATTGGTACAATATTGCGGCGGTACAGTTATTGAGATAATGACCGATGATGCCAGCGGTTTTAAGATTACCCCTGAACAACTTAAAAATGCATTGACACCTAAAACAAAAATGCTTATTTTAACCTCTCCTTCGAATCCTACGGGAGCAGTTTATACACGTGCTGAACTTACAGCATTGGGTAAAGTTCTTGAAGGAACAGATGTTATCGTTGCCAGTGATGAGATGTATGAAAAACTGATCTATGACGGTGAATTTACCTCTGCGGCTGCGGTCAGTGATGATATGTTTAAACGCACTGTTACCATCAATGGACTGAGTAAATCAGTCGCAATGACGGGATGGCGCTTTGGATACATGGCTGCTGCCAATACAGAAATCATTCAAGCAACCAAAAAACTTCAAAGCCAAAGTACCTCAAACATCAATTCCATTACACAAAAAGCGGCTATTGTTGGACTTAATGGCGAAGCAGACGCAGATATTGAGACAATGCGTCAAGCATTTATGGCACGACGAGATGAAGCTGTTCATCTTTTTAATGATGTTGATGGACTTTCAGTTCTCTCACCTAATGGAGCATTCTATCTCTTTGTGAACATCAAAAAAATCAGTAATGATTCAATGACATTTTGTAAAGAACTGCTAGAAGAACAAGGCGTTGCAGTAGTTCCAGGAATCGGTTTTGGGAGTGAAGGGTATTTTCGCTTTAGCTTCGCAACCGATATCGATAGCATACGTACAGGAATTAAACGTATTGCAACGTTTGTAGCGACGAAAAAGCAATAGACTTTCTAGTTTAATTCCCGCTAACGCGGGAGTTACGAACTTATTTTATACTTTGTAGCGCAGCAATAACTTCATCAAGATTTCCTAAGGGAAGATGAACTTTCCACTCTGGATTTTTTGCATCACCTGAAAGTGATATTCCAATACTTGCTACACTGTCACTGCCTTCACCGTAAGGAGCATCAATCTTACTGACTGCAATAACCCCTTTTTTAGTCCCATTCAATGGTATTTCTTTGATAATAGCTGCAGATGAACTCATAAATTCTCCTAGTTAAAGTGATATAAATAAGAGTGTATCGGGATTTTCGCTAAAGAAAGCTTAAAAAATATGTTATTGATTTGAGCTTGAAGATTGTGTGGTATTGCCATAAATAAACGCATACATTTTTCGATAATATATCTCGTTACGTGTTCGATCAGTAGCACTAAAATGATGATACCGTCCAAGAGTTTCCCACGAATATCCAAAACTTTTAACCAAGCCTGTAATAATCCGATTGGCATGCTCACGCTCCGTTGCATCAACAAAATATTCAGAAAGAGTCGCATTGGGATGATATTTATAATTAATTTGATATGGTCCGAGATCAAGATTTGTAATTCCGCCATTAATAAGCGCTTGTGCTTGTGAGGAACATTCTTCTGTAGAGTTACATCGGATAATATGACCTTGAACTGCAAAACCTGCCAGTTGGGCACGCTGAGCATCTTCATTTGCATTAATACGAATAACATTTGGATTGCATTGTCCATCTGCTTCTTTTAGACATTCACAATGTTTAATAGCATCTAATACAATATCAGGCATACGCACGCCAGAGGTATCCATACCCTCGCCCATTAGATGAGCCGTAAGAAGAATCAATAGCGTACTTAATTTTTTCATCATGACAGTCCTGTCTTAAGCTTGTAATATTTTAGCTAACTTTGCTTGAAGTTTCAGCCACAATTTATGTTCCATAAGGGGAAACCCGCTGTAGACTCCCCCTGTTTTGATACTTTTTGTAACACCTGAACGGGCGGCTAATGTGGTAAAGGGTGCGATTGTGAGATGACCAGCTGCAGCACTTTGCCCACCCATCACTACATTTCGACCTAATATAGTTGATCCGGCAAGTCCTGATTGTGAAACCATGATAGAGTGTTCACCGACAACACAGTTATGTCCTATCTGAACAAGATTATCAATTTTACAGCCACATTTAATGATAGTAGAACCAAAAACAGCACAATCAACCGTTGTGTTAGCTCCAATTTCAACATCCTCTTCGACGATAACATTTCCATTCTGGTAGAGTTTAATATGCTCTCCCATCTTGGTGTGAGCATACCCGAATCCGTCGCTTCCAATAACACTTCCTGCATGAATCATCGTATTGTTGCCAATCGTACAATCACGGTAAATAGTGACGTTAGGATAAAGAAGTACATTGTCTCCAATAATAGCATCAGTACCAACATAGACACCACTCATAATCGTACAGTTTAAACCGATACGTGCACCGTTTTCGATATATGCAGTAGGGTAAATAACACTTCCCGAACCAATGACAGGTGCAACGTTACTGCTGGCAATTGGCTTGGCAAACATTTTAGATAGTCGTGCCACCATAAGATAAGTCTCATCACTGCACAAAGCTAGAACATGTTTTGGTAATAAATGAACTTTTGAAGCAGGGAGAATAACGGCAGATGCCTGAGTTGACTCTAAATCTTTTTCATATTTTGAATCTGATAGAAAAGATATTTCTCCTACACTTGCTTCTTTGAGAGTATTCATCCCCGTAATATCACAATTGTGTTCGTGTGGAGCATCAAATTCAAGAAGATGAATAATATCGTTAAGAGTCATTTAGCGCTCCAAGGCTACAGAGCCACTTCTAACAATCTCTTTTGGATGAAAGCGTTTGATGGCTTCTAAAAAATGTCCTACGCGCATAGGCTCATCCGCAACCATAACAATAAGCGTATCACTACCAACATTTACAATGCGACCGTTATAAGCATGAGCTAAAGCTTCAATATCTCCAAGAGATTCACTCAAAGGGATCTTGACCATTGCCATCTCTTTTTCTACCAAATCCTCATGCTCATATACTTTTAAAACAGGAATGAGCTTATGCAGTTGTTTGATAATTTGTTCAACTACTTTGATAGAGCCTGCTGTCACGATCGTGATACGTGAGTATTTAGAATCAGGTATTGGAGCAACTGTAAGGGACTCAATGTTGTATCCACGTCCTGAAAAAAGTCCTGCTATACGAGAGAGGACACTTGCCTCATTTAAAACGATAACGGAAATTACGCGTCGTGCTTGTTCCATTATTTATCCTTATATTCTAACATCATATTGAAGAGCGATCCACCTGCTGGAACCATTGGCAGTACATTTTCAAAGCGTGCAACCACAACATCAATAAGTGCAACTACATTTTTTTCTACTGCATCTTTAAGTGCAGCATCGAATTCTTCTTTGGTCGTTACACGGTACCCTACCCCTCCAAAACTTTCAGCAAGTTTCACAAAATCAGGCTGAATCGAAAGATCGGTTGAGGAATGGCGTTTGTCGTAAAACATGGTTTGCCACTGGCGAACCATTCCTAAAAAGTTATTGTTCAAAATAACATTGATAACGGGAAGATTATATTCAACTGCTGTCATCAATTCTTGGATATTCATCAAGATCGAGCCGTCACCCGTGATATTTACACTGATACGATCCATATCAGCTCGTTTTACCCCGATAGCTGCTGGAAAACCATATCCCATTGTCCCTAATCCGCCTGAACTGTTCCATTGGCGCGGACGACTAAAAGGATAAAACTGTGCCGTCCACATTTGGTGCTGACCTACATCGGTAGAGATGTTGGCATCATCTCCTAAAAGTTCTCCAATACGCTGAACAACCCATTGAGGTTTGAGTCGATCACCCTCTTCTGTGTAGGACAATGGATGAAGCTTGTTAAAATTAGCAATCGTGTTATGCCACGGTCCATAACGTAATGGATCAACTTGATCTTTTGCTAACATCATCATAGATTCGACTACATTTTTGACATCTCCAACAATTGGGAAATGAGCATTTACGAGCTTAGATATACTTGCGGGATCAATATCGACATGGATAATCTGCGCATTTTTTGCAAATTCTGAAAGTTTTCCCGTGACACGGTCATCAAAGCGAGCACCCAAACCGATGACTAAATCAGTCTCAGACATCGCCATATTTGCCGCATACGATCCATGCATTCCCAACATTGAAATAAGCAATGGGTCTGCATGATGAAGCGTTCCACGTGCCATAAAGGTCTCAACAGCCGGAATTTGAGTCATTTTTGAAAACTCACGCACCAATTGGGCTGCACCTGAACTGATAACTCCGCCACCAAGATAGAGCAAAGGTCGTTTTGCATTGGCTATGGCTTCAACCGCTTTTTTAATTTGGCGCATATTCCCTTTTACCGTAGGCTTATAGGTTTCAAGCTCTACTTCTTTGGAATAATCAAATAAAGCTACTTGGGCTGTTACATCTTTTGGAATATCGACATGCACTGGACCAGGACGGCCGGTACGTGCCAAATAAAATGCTTCTTTGAGAATACGAGGGAGATCCTTCGCGTCAGTAACAAGATAGTTATGCTTGGTACATGGTCGACTGATTCCAACTGCATCAATTTCTTGGAATGCATCTGTTCCGATAAGAGACATAGGAACTTGTCCACTGATTACAACAAGAGGAACGGAATCCATATAGGCATCTGCAATACCCGTAACCGCATTGGTAAATCCAGGACCCGACGTAATCATCGCTACACCAACCTTCCCTGAAGCTTTTGCGTAGCCCTCAGCAGCATGTACAGCTGCTTGTTCATGACGTGTAAGGACGTGTTGAAACGAACTTTGTTGATAAATTGCATCATAGACGTTCATAATTGCACCGCCGGGATAACCGAATATAACTTCGACTTCCTCCGCGATAAGAGCTTCGATAACCATCTGTGCGCCGCTTATTTGCATGTCGTCTCCTTTACGTAAAATAGGTGTTAATAATATTGAAAAAATTACGAAATTATAAGTGATATTAACTATAAATTACGTTAAATAGCCTATTAGCCTCACAAAAATAGGTTAAAATTGATATTCATCAATCATACAAATGGCAAAGAGCGCTAAAATTCTTAAAATTTAAAGGACACACAATGAAAATGATCTTTTTGACAACTTTAACAACGCTAATACTTAGTGCAGCAGACGGTTATACACTCTATCAAAATAATTGTATGAAATGTCATGCAGAGATGATGACCAAAGCAGAGGTAATGAAATCTTTTGGATCCCTAAAAGCACCGCCTATGGTGGAAGTTTCCAATAAACTTAAAGCAAATATTCATATCGTGGATGAAGACAAAGATGTCAAGCGTCGCGTGATAATTGCTTTTATAAAAGATTACATCGATAATCCAAGCATCCAATACAGCATGTGTGAACCAATGGCCTTGGAAAAATTTGGGGTAATGCCTTCTCTAAATGGTAAGCTAAATAACGAACAAAAAGAAGCGGTTGCAGCGTGGGTATATGACCGTTATGAAGGTAAAACGTTTTAATTCATAATTTTTTTGAGTTAAAATACTCCAACGCGACTCCCTCGCGCAATCCATCATCGATTACAATAGCATTATTTAATGCAAACGCATCAAACATCATCTCCACAATCTGTATTCCTACAACTATCAATTGCTCTCGTCCAACGCCCACGTAACGTGACCGCGTTGCCTCATCCATTTCAAGCAACTCATTTAATACTCGAGTGCAATCAGATCGCTTTAACAAAGTACCGTTGATTCTGTTGGCATCATACGTTTGATAATCCATTCCCAATAAATAAGCTGCAATAGTAGTCGGTGTGCCTGCAGTCAAAACAAGTGTTTTTGGAGTTGATTCTAACGCCAATGATTGAATATAAAGGGCAATCTTTTCACGATAAAATTCTAACTCATGATCCATTGTCTCGCTTGTTTGAGATCTTTCGCTTAGCGTAACGATTCCCAGTGGAAAACTTTTTGATACTATCTTATTTTTTGAAACAACCACCACTTCCGTCGAACCACCGCCAATATCTATAAGTATCAATTCATTTGAGGATAGATTTAGCATATTAAGACGATTTTGTACCGCCATCAAGGTTAGACGCGCCTCTTCATCTCCATTAATAATACGAAAATTTATTCCTGTTTTTTGACGAATTTCTTCTAATATTTCCTCTGAATTATCTGCCATTCTCATCGCAGCAGTGGTAATAGCAACTACTTCATGAGCTGTAAAATCTATAGTTTTTTTGGCCTCATACAAACCATTGAGGACTCTTTCCAATGCCAATTTACCAATATTATGGGTTTGATTCAGCCCCTCGGCAGTACGAACAATTTTTTCAAAACTTTTCCCCCAAAATACCCCATCATATTCAATTAAACGAAGAGTATTTGAACCTAAATCAATACTAATCACAACGGTTTTTCTGTTATATCGTTGATTAACATAGCCGGTGTCCATGCTTCTAAAGAACCTTGCTTTAGCATTGTAAGGTCGAGACTGGTGCCATAGTCACGTTTGTACAAGTTGAAGAAGAAAGTAATGTAATCATCTGCACCAAACATCGCTACATAGTTACGGATGCCATTTTCCAGCTCAACGTACGGAGCATGGACACGTAATTTGTTCTCGAGCTGAACCGAGTAGCACTGAGTAAAAACACTTCCCATTGCCTGGTATTTTGCACTGATCGGCAAATAAAACTCAAATTGCTTGCGTAGACCTGAAACTTCACCTTTCAGCGCATAACGCAATGCCTGATCAAGCACTTTATTCCAAAATCCTTCTAATTTTTTTGCTTCGGGAGTCTCATAGAGCAATGGATAGGAAACAAGATAAGCGAATGCATTAAGATAATTTTCAGAAGCAATCGCATCATAAAATAAATGTTTTACTCTGATTGTCTCTAATAATTCTTTTGCTTCTTTGGCATAATCTACAAAAAACACTAATACTTCACATGCATTTTTAGTAGTAATGAGATCATTGTTTTTGTACGATTGCATTGCCTGTATGTATAGCTTATCGGCATATTCCATAACTGTGTTGTATTCGGAAAACTCTTTCAAAAAAGGATGATTTTTTACCAATTCAAAGAATTTAAGAAAATTACGCGATGAAATAACCTTTACAAAATACTCATAGAGCCGTTTCTCGGCAAAAAGCTGTTGAATCAAAAGTGTTTTATCACTTATTCCCCGGTATGGAGCCAATAACGTCCGAGCCTGCTCTTCACCGCCTGATCCCAAAATAAGTTCCTGTGCTTTTGAAAACAATTTTTTCCATCGTGATTCCATTTTACGATACGGTTCTGAATCTTGAAAAGACGTATATTGTCTTGCAATAGAATAGGCTAAAGGAAGGCGCCCTTCTTGTGCACATGCTTGAAACTGAGCATATTTCTCGTAATCATGAACAATTTGTGTAATAAGATTATTTTTTTGTGGAATCCCGATAAAAAGCTCGAGAAGGAGTTTTGCTTTTGGTTTTTCCCCTTTTTCTAAGAAATGGCGTGCTTTGGCTACTACATCGTTCCAAATTTTTTCTACCAATTCATACGGCTTGGAATAAAACAGCATGGGGTTATCGTCTACAAGCAGATAAAAATCTTTGTACTGACGCTGACGCAAAAGAGTCATCATCATTACATCATCACCGAACAAGGAATAAAACCGAACATTTCCCTCTGTTGTCCCAACAGCCAAAGTAAAATTATATTCAATGATGGCAAGAGAACTGATTTCTTCACTCTCTTTTATATATCTTTGCTTGAGTAATTCCATAGATTGCATATCATACAAACCAATATACCCGAGTTTTGTCCCGACGAAAACAAATCGTTTATCATGGCTGATACACATTGATGTAATCGTATCATTCATTTTTGCTAATCGTTTAAGTATCCTTCCTGTACGAATATCCCAAACGATCAGACCTCCATCTTTCTCCGCTGATAGCAGACGAATATCCGGTAAAAAAATCATACTGACAATAACACTGCCGTGACCAAGGAGTTTTATAGGATTCTTCATTGTTCCAAGATTGACAAGGTTAATGGTTCGATCAAAACTACCAGTAGCAGCCCACTGTCCGCTATCACTAAAAGCAATTGATGTCACAAAATCGGTATGAGGAGGCAAAGAAAATGCCAGACGTGCCGTCTTAATCACCCATACAAATACTTTTCCATCTTGCCCACACGTTATACAGTACCGGCTGTTAGGATCTATCCCAACCGTTTCAATTTCACCTTGATGTCGTCCAACTTTATATAAAAGTTCTTTTTTATCAACACTAAAGAGTGCTGCTTTATTGCTTTTTGGAACGACAGATATGGAATAATCTCCCAAAAGAGAGATATCTACAATAGCTCCACTGGTTCGTTCATGATGAATATTACTTTTAAAGCCGGCAATGACTTTATAATCCTCCATGGAGACAATACGCACAGTCGTTTTAGAATCAATAATTGCAAGTGTGCCATTAGAAAGTGTTTTGATTTGAAGTATTGGTACTTTAATATTAAGTAATTTCAACACATCCATCCGTTATCCTTTAGTTTTCTTCGCTGCTAAGGTATCGGTGCTCGCGTAATAACAAACGAATTTGAGCTTGATGCTCTTCACCTTTGGTTTCTAAGTGGATACGAACGTTAGCATCACCATACGCCAATGAAGTTGATGTACGATCGTATTCAATATGAACAATATTGGCATTGAGTTCTTGCAACATTCGCGTTAACTGCATTAATGCACCCGGTTTATCAATGAGCGTTACCGTGAGTTTCATCTTTCGCCCTGATTTAATAAGCCCTTTTTCGATAATGATCGACAGTAAAGTAACATCCATATTGCCGCCGCTGAGAACGATTCCTACTTTTTTACCCTTGAGATGCGGTAATTTGTCGTGAAGTAATGCAGCAACACCTGCTGCACCTGCACCCTCAACAACCAATTTTTGCCGTTCAAGTAAGAATAAAATAGCGTTGGCAATCTCTTCATCGTCCACGCCAACCATCGTATCCACTGTGTCTAAAATATGCCCCAAAGTAAGCGGAGAAGTATCTCGAACTGCAATACCATCAGCAATGGTACGAACACTTAAACTGTCAATAGCTCTTTTGGCTTCAAACGATTCTCTCATAGCCGGAGCACCCATTGCACTGACACCAATTACTTCAATAGAAGGAGACATCTGCTTTATACACGAAGCCATGCCCGAGATTAGTCCACCACCACCAACGGGAATCACGATAGCGTCCAAATCAGGAATAGCGTTTAGCATCTCAAGTGCTATCGTCCCCTGACCTGCCATAACCGCTTCATCGGCGAATGGATGGACAAAAATCATCTCATTTTTTTGACTGTACTCGTATGCATACGCATACGCTTCATCGTAGTTTGATCCCGACAAGATAACTTCGGCTCCGTAATAGCGAACACCGTTGATTTTTGTAAGCGGGGTGGATTCAGGCATCACGATAAGGGCATTAATAGCAAAAATTTGTGCCGCCATTGCAACACCTTGTGCATGGTTCCCTGCACTGGCGGTAATTACACCAAGAGAACGCTCGTGATCGCTAAGAGAAGCAATTTTATTATAGGCGCCTCGTATTTTAAACGCACCGGTTACTTGCAAATTCTCTTTTTTGAGATAAATCTCACATCCGCTTTGTTCACTTAGGCGTGGTGCATAGGAAAAAGGGGTCTCATCTACAATCCCGTTTATTCGCTCGCGTGCTGTTACTATCGTCTCTAAATCGATCAATGTTTCCCTTTAAGCGTTAATAAGTCGATGTTCGACCATGCTGCAATGATTTTGAACTACCTGTATACCAGCATTTTGTGCTTGAACTGCGGCTTCGTTGTTGACAATCCCTTTTTGTGCCCAAAAAACTTTTACATCGCCTCGTGCAATACACGCATCGGCAATAGCATTCAGAGCATCCGGCTTTCGAAAGATATTTACCATATCAACAGCAAACGGGATCTCTTCAAGTGAGCGATAAACTTTTTCTCCTAAAATCATCTCTTCTTTAGGGTAAACGGGAATAATAATATACCCTGCATTTTTAAGGTATTCTGCCACACGATAACTGTCTTTGGTTGAATCAGGAGATAATCCCATTACTGCGATTGTTTTTATCTGCGTAAAAATAGCTTTAATTTCTTCATTATTGGCATTAACGGTAGGAAATTCACATTCCATCAAATTCTCCTCAAAAATTCTAAATAAACTTTATTATACCCAAACAACTTCCAGTGTGGAGGAAAACTATAACGTTTTAGCCTCTTCACCAATATAACGCTGTCGTGGGCGTGCGATTTTCATTTCGGGATCCTTTTTGAGTTCAATCCATTGTGTAATCCATCCTACTGAACGACCAATGACAAAAATAATGGTAAACATTGATTGAGGAATTTTTAATGCGGTTAAAATTAGCCCTGAATAAAAGTCGATATTTGGATACAGTTTTCGCTCTATAAAATAGGGATCACTTAGGGCAATTTCTTCTATTTTTTGGGCAATTTTAAGAAGATTGCTGTCAATATCCAAGTCATCTTTGAGCTCCTCAAGCAATTTTTTTAGGATTTTTGAGCGCGGGTCAAAGTTTTTATAGACACGGTGTCCAAAGCCCATGAGCTTGAAATCATCATAAGGGTCTTTTACTCGGGCGATGAACGCATCGACGTTTTCTACACTTCCAATCATTTCCAGTTGTGCAATAACCGATTCATTCGCTCCGCCGTGTGCTCTTCCCCAGAGTGCATTTATCCCTGCTGAAAGTGCTGCATACGGGTGTGCACCCGTCGAAGCCACCGCACGCACTGTAGAGGTAGAGGCATTTTGCTCATGATCGGCATGCAGGGTGAAAATCGTATCCAATGCCCGTATTTCTACATCACGAATTTCGAGATTTTCTCCTGGGTACGCGCGCATCATATAGAGAAAGTTTTCGGTAAAAGGGCGCTCAATATCGGGATAGATGTAGGGGATACCAAACATTCTCCTGTGAGTAAAAGCGGCCAGTGTCGGAATTTTAGCAATAATCCGTCGTGCCATCACCTGTGCTTCTTCGTCACTAGAGACATTCAGGTGTTCAAAATAAAAAGTGGAGAGAGCTGACACTGCGGACGACATCATTGCCATTGGATGCGCTTTATCTGGAAATGCATCAAATAGCCGTTTCAATCCTTCGTGTACAAAAGAGCGTTTACGCAGTTCGATGTCGAATTCAGCACGCTCTTTCTCATTTGGAAGTTTGTCGGTCAGGAGAAGATAAGCCACATCCAAATAACTTTTTTTCGTAGCCAAATCACAAATATCGTATCCGCGATAACGTAATTCTCCTTTGTCTCCATCAATATAGGTGATGGCTGAACTGCAACTTGCGGTGGAGGTAAACCCTGGGTCATAGGTAAACATCCCTGTCTCTTTGTACAATGATCTCACATCGATAACATCAGGCCCCATCGTCGCATTTAAAATGGGAAATTCATAACTTTTGCCGGTTCGATTATCGATAAGAGTAATACTGCTCATGTCATGTCCCCTAGTATAATGAAAATAAACACTTATACTAATACCATCAAGCTTTGCTATCGATAAAAAAATAATGGATCATGTCGGCAAAATCGCTTCGCTCGGATTGTTCGGATAAATTTCTCGTTTGGCAAAAAGCGGTTCATTTACCTTGGTTTTTCGTGGATTGATGACTTTGTCCTCTGCATTCACATACCGCACATCATTACCATCTCCGCCATCGGGGCTGTCTTTTAAAATCACATCCGCAAAGAATCGGGTATGCCCGTCATAGTGGGTATCCATCTCTGCCGGGTCAACCGCAGAGTGGTGACGGTACGTCTCTTTGAATGTTTCTATATTGTTAAATGACATTGCATCCGTACGATTGGCTTTTGTATGGGTATCAAACTCACTCATCTCTTTGGGGATTTGATGCACCGAGTCCTGAGGTATAGGATTAAAGGGGACTCCGTTTTCCAATGCAATTTCATGCATACGATGCAGATTTATTGTCGTCAATGCATTGGAAATCTTTCGATCCCAATGAGCGACTACTTTGTGCTGTTCGTTCTCACGTGAGCCTGTTGAATAGCTTTTTACTTCCCAATAATGCGGAAGTTTTTTTTGTTCTGTATCTGCCGCCATTTTTGCATCAAAGTAAGAACCATATACTCCTACATCATAACTGTGTGGTTCGGTTTCGCTAGGCAAGTATCCCCCTCCGATATCAGAATGTACCCCCGGATACATCATCTCTTCATGAGCTCCACCGAGATTGATGGCACTGAGGGGAAAGTTTTTACGTACTTCGTCATGTGCGACTATATGAACAATTTTTTTAGCCGATTCGCCCGCGAGATTAAAGTTGTAGGGTTCATACAAAACCTCTTCTTTTTCACACGTAATCTGATAAAAAGAACTGCCGACAGGTTCTGAGGTATGTACCTTCCATCCTTGGCTCTCGTATTGCTGCACGATCCTATCACGTTCTGCTTCACTGATTGCAGTAAAGTTTTGTGTCACCTTCTGCGGTCCTTCATGCTCTACGATACCATAATAACCGTTATTTAACTCACCGGATTTCGTGTCGGCTTCACTTTGTTTGGTGGGGTCTTTCGGTTTTAGATTGATATTATTTCCTGCGATTCCGAACGATCCAACAGTATCGTAAACACCGACGAAATTGAAGATGACATTTATCCGTTCGTTAGGTTCAGCTTTTGTGTAAAAAGTATTTATAAAGTCTCTTGCCTCCGCCGCCCCACGACTAAATCCGAAAACATCAATAAAGCGCTTTTTATAGCTAGTGTCTTTGTTCCCAGTAGGATGATCTTCTAAAAACTGTTTTACTTCTTTCAGCGCATTATTGATTCGCAGTGCACCGCCTCCACCTCCACCCTTGTCGTATTTGTCCTGTACGATATGACGCTCTCCGTCGGTCGTACCGACTCCGTTTTTATAGATCATGACACTCTTATGTTCGAATTCAGTATCTTTCCAAATCTTGACGTTTTTATACAGATCACTAAGCTTGGCAATATTGCTCATCGCCTCTTCACTTTTGTCGTTTTCTTTGTTATTTCCGGTTCCGTCGAAAAAAACTCCGATATGCAATATTTTACACGCCATACCGATTCCTCACTGATTCAGTCGTGGAACGGGACGGTTGGGGTAAGGAAGATAACTTAATGCATCACGTAAAA
>JAPLGN010000007.1 GCA_026390135.1 Campylobacterales bacterium
AAGCATCCGCTTGACCGTCACTCCTGCTTAGTTTTCAATGATCTCAAACTCAAATCTGTCAGGCTTTTAAAGGCTTTCCAGTGTTTGTGGACGGGAATTATAGGGGATTTCGTATGGAATGTCAAGAGTGTTTTGAAAGAATTAGCGGCAAGTTGTAAAATTGTAGGTTTTTGTAATATTTTGTAACAAAATTGCTCGTTTTACCCCCTATATATAATATAGAGTTTTATAAAATTTTCTATGCTAATTGTTTGAAATTATCTAATAGATCAAACAATGAGTTAATAAATGTGTTGTATAATCCGTTTTATATAATATCCACTATGGAGGAATAGAATATGTCTTTATATGATCGTGATTATGCTCAACAAGGTGCAATGGGTTACGAGGGTGTCAGTAAAAATGAAGCGCGTGTTGTTACATTTGTAAAAGATACCTATAAACTATTTGCTGCATCTATGATGGCAGGTGCTGTTGGTGCTTATGTTGGCGTTCCAATGGCTGAAGTTATCCAAAGTAATTTCATTCTTTTGTTTGTTCTTGAAATCGGTTTGCTTATCGGGCTTCATTTTGTTAAAAATAAACCCGGTATTAATTTAGCGGTTATGTTTGGTTTTGTCTTTATGACAGGGCTTATGTTGGCGCCGTTGCTGGCTCGTACGCTTGGAATGAGTGGTGGTGCTACCATTATTGGTAATGCTTTTGCTATGACCTCTGTCGTCTTTGGTGCGATGAGCTTTTATGCTATCAAAACCACTAAAGATTTCACAAGTTATGGTAAACCGCTTATGATCGCCATGTTTGTCATTATTGGTTTTTCAATTTTGAATCTCTTTTTGCATAATCCATGGATGGCAGTTGCTATTTCTGGTGTTGTTGTTTTACTGTTTAGTATCATGGTTATTTTCGATACTCAAAACATCATGAATGGAAATTATGAAACACCTATTGATGGTGCGCTTGCATTGTATTTGGATTTCTTAAATATCTTTACAGCACTTCTCCAACTCTTCGGAATTTTTGGTAACCGTGACGACTAAACCTTCTCTCCCCTCGGAACTTTTCCGAGTGGTCGATGCCAATCTTAATCGCCTCAAAGAGGGTATTCGTGTGATTGAGGATATAGCGCGCTATGTTCACAATGACAAGAACCTCTCAACCTCCCTTAAACAACTTCGTCATCAATGCCGTATTGAACCTCTTGAAGAGCTCCTTGCTTCTCGGGACAGCATTAATGATGTACTACGTCCAACCATGGCTAGTGAGCTGAATCGTACAGATTTAAAAAGTATTTTGATTGCTAATTACAAAAGAGGACAAGAGTCTTCGCGTGTTTTGGAAGAGCTGTATAAGATAGTAAACCCTGCTTTAAGTGAAACGTTTAAGCACATTCGTTACGAACTGTACACCTTGGAAAAAAATAACCTTTTGGGTTTGGGCAACGAGAGTCGTTGAAACCTCATCATGTAGTCATCATCGGAGCCGGTCCTGCAGGATTAATGGCAGCAGATGTGTTATCCAAACATGGACTCACTGTTGATATTTATGAAGCAAAGCCCTCAGTTGGCCGAAAATTTCTCATGGCAGGCAAGGGTGGGCTAAATATTACCCACAGCGAACCTATGGCAGATTTTATCGCTCGCTATGACAAACCGGACTGGCTAAAGCCTATGCTAGATCAATTTAATGCAAAAAACATCATGACGTGGATGGAGAGCTTGAGTGTTGCGTCGTTCATCGGAACTTCAGGACGAGTGTTTCCTACCGAGATGAAAGCTGCCCCATTGTTACGCCGATGGTTGTCAATGCTAAAAGGGCGCGGTGTTCGGGTCCATTGCAACCATTATTGGCAGGGCTTTACCGATGAGGGTGATTTACGTTTTAAAACAATAGCTGGTGAAAAAGTAGTAAAAGCAGATGCAACGATTTTGGCATTGGGTGGTGGTAGCTGGTCCAGTCTGGGATCAGATGGAGCATGGGTGCCCATTTTAGCCAATAAAAATGTTGGAATCAATCCCCTGTTACCCTCAAACTGCGGGTTTAAAACAACGTGGTCGCCCTATCTGCAAGAGTATTTTGGAAAACCTATGAAAAATATCGTGGGATGGGTTGAAAACGATACAGGGGAAATGGATGCTAGCTCTTCAGAAGCTATTTTAACCACCTATGGCATTGAGGGCGGTTTAGTGTATGCGTTATCCCGTCCCTTGCGAGAAAGAGTTATCGCTCATGGCTCTGCTACCTTGTATTTAGACCTTTTGCCTCATGTGAGCGAAGACTTATTAGCCTCACGCCTTATACCATCAGGTAAACGATCTATCAACAATACCTGGCGTAAAGCTGGGCTAGATGGAGTTAAAGCAGCACTCATTCGTGAAATATTGCCCAAAGATAAATGGTCCGATGCATCTTGTGTTGCTGCATGCGTTAAAAAATATCCCATAACACTTACAGGCATGCAACCCATAGAAGAAGCCATTAGCACATCAGGCGGAGTAATGAGGGAGTCTGTCAATGAACATCTTATGCTACACGATTTGCCAAATGTATTTTGTGCGGGGGAAATGCTTGATTGGGATGCGCCAACGGGCGGTTATTTATTGACTGCGTGTTTTGCCAGTGGACGATTCGCGGCAAACGGTGTTTTAAAACAGCTATCATCCCGTATCAAGCACGGGATGACGGGAGAATATTTTAGTGACGGCAATCGTCTGAATCACAGTGCGCTGTAATCTCAATAAATTCATCCGATACATGAAGTGATGTGCACGATCCTAGTAATCCATACAGTTCCATCTCTCGTCCGCTAACATGTCGAACAATATTTCCCTCCGCATCAATAAACACAAAAATTTCATTTTTATGCTCATTCTTTTTAATATGCTGAGAGAAAATAACGTATTCGGCATTTTTAAGTTCTGGAATTTGCCCGCACGATGCAATGTATTTCTCGCATTCTTTATTAATTCTTTTAATCTCTAAAAATTCGGATTGAATTGCTTCTACTAAAACCGGTTGGAGACGAGGCATTATCTCTTTTAAATTATCATATTTTTCAATTCCATTCATGCTAATCCTTTCCATCTGATAAGACAATAGTATAACTTGTTTCAAATAAAAAAGATTAATTTTCACGAATAATATTAAAGCGTATGTTTGATAAAATTACGATAACTAGTGATATAAAAAAGGGCTCTATGCAAACATTGGCACAACTTCGTTCTGGCGAGCTCAAAGGGATTAAACGACTTACCATCTCTGAGAATCTAACCTCTTTTCCTGAAGAAATATTTGAATTGGCAGATACTTTAGAGATTCTGGATTTGAGCCATAATCTTCTTTCCTCCCTTCCTGAAGATATCAGCAGGCTGACAAATCTGAAGATCGCCTTCTTCTCCAACAATCGCTTCACCGCTGTCCCCTCTTTTAAAAGGTGTGAACACCTTTATATGGTAGGGTTTAAAAGCAATCAGATCGAAACGTTTGACGAAGAAGCTCTCCCCGATAATATCAGCTGGTTGATCCTGACCGACAATCGTCTCGTCAGCCTCCCCCACTCGATCGGAAGACTGAGTAAGCTGCAAAAATGCGCTTTAGCAGGAAACCTCATAGAAAAATTGCCCGATGAGATGGCCTCATGTCGAAACCTCGAACTTCTCCGCCTCTCGGCAAACAGGCTCCAAGAGATCCCCTCATGGCTATGGAATCTACCGAAACTATCTTGGCTTGCCTTTTCAGGAAATCCGTGCAGTGTAAATCTGCAGTTTACCCTTCAAGAGATAGCTTACGAATCATTAGAGGTAAAAGAGAAATTGGGTTCAGGGGCTTCGGGAGATATTTACAGAGCCTACTCGAAACCGCATAAAGAAGAGGTAGCGCTAAAACTTTTCAAAGGCTCAATCACAAGTGATGGATACGCGCATGATGAGATGAATGCCTACATGAGCACAGGCGAGCATCCGAACCTCATCAAAGTCCTCTCGAAATTGCAAGCGGATGAACATCTGGGGCTGGTATTGGAATACATCCCTGATGTTTATCGCAACTTGGGACTTCCTCCTGATTTTGAGACTTGCACACGTGATACATTTAAATATGGAAGCGAATTTAGTATCGAAACAATCCATGTAGTAGCAAAAACAATCGCCTCCGCCGCAGCACATCTACATGCGCGCGGACTCATGCACGGTGATTTGTATGCCCATAATATTCTGATCAATGATGAAAATCACTGCTATCTGGGAGATTTCGGCGCTGCAAGCTTCTACGAACCGCACTGCAAAGAGTTTGAGAGGATCGAAGTACGTGCGTTTGGATGCCTCATAGATGATATGCTCTCGCTCTGCCCTACCAAAGAGGGGAATATGTACGAGACACTAAAGCAACTAAAAGAAGAATGTATGAGTGAGCACGTGGGAGAGAGACCGCTTTTTAGTGAGATGATATTTTAATTCTCTTATGAAGTAATAAACACAACCTCAAATTCGAGATAAGCGAGCGGATAGGTTTCCATAAGCCGTTTTGTCTGTGCGAAATCGAGAACTCTTCGTCCGCCGCTTACACCACTGCGTTTGATATAGCGAAACATCTCTCGTACCGAATCAAATTCCAACACATAACGGACAATTTCGTATTCAGCATTAAAATGGAGGTTAGCAATCTCCGTTATCTCCTCCGATGATTTGAGAATCGGAAGTAATCCTGCCGTCTCATAAAGAGTTTTAAACGTGCCAGAGGTAAAAATAGCGAGAGACACTGGGCTTTTTAACCCAGAAATCGCTTGAAATACGGCATTCAGATCCTCTGACCATTGCAATGCTGAAGCTGAATAGATACGCTCAAACGTTTCGCTGCACAGGTTTTTAAAAAGGGATGGAGTATTAAAATCACCCAGTAGCAACTCAAGATTTGAACTTTTTGGATGATGATTCAACATCTCTTGCGAAAAATCGACACCAACAAAACGCTCACACTCCCAATCCATCAATGAGTATAGAGCCCCGCTCCCACATCCTAAATCCAAAATTCGTTTTGGCTTTGTTAACGTGTTAGCAATGAGCTTTTGAGCAACTTTTACCTGAATAAGATTACTCTCCCCGTACACGCTTGCATAACGGGAAAATTCTTCGTGAATCCTCATCGCTTATTAACAACCATAGCAAAAATAAAGGCGACAAGAAGACATAAAACAATCGCTGCACCACTGGGAAGAGAAAAGAAAAAGGAGAGACTCAGCCCTGCTACTACACACACCAACGCAATTGCAATAGAGAGGAGTGTTGTGCTGAAAAAACCCATCCCAAAACGAATTGCTGCAACAGGAGGAATGACCATTAGTGCTCCAATGAGCAATGTTCCGACCACACGGATCGAAAGGGCAATAATCACAGCAATAATACTCACAAGCATAAAGTTAAGCAAAGAAACACGTATTCCGCTGGTGCGCGCCACCTCTTCATCGAATGCAATAAAATAAAGCTCTTTGAAAAACAAGATAAGAAGCGCCATAGAAAGAGATCCAAATAGCCCCATAATGATTAGATCGTCATTGCTAACAGAGAGAATTGAGCCGAATAAATAACTAAAAAGCGACGCGTTAAAAGAACCAGAAAGTGAGACAATGACGATTGCCAATGCCAACGAACCGGAAAGAAAAATCGCAAGAACAGAGTCTGAATACATTCCATGCACACTTCGTAAATACTCGATAAGCCATGAGGCTATAAGCGACGCGACCACCGCCATCCACAAAGGGCTTAATCCAAATAAAATACCCACAGAAACCCCGACAAGGGAAACATGAGCCAAGGTTTCACTCAGAAGTGAATAGCGGCGCAATACAATGAACGACCCGCTCATCGCTGCCAAAAGGGCAATCATTAATCCGGCGATAAAGGCGCGCTGCATAAAAGGATAATTAAGCATCTCTAGCATCATACGCTCCTAATGGTTGTGCGAAACAACATGAGCAGGAGTGCCATAAAGGCGGCTCATAGAATCACATCGCAGCATCTCTTGAGGTGTTTGCGAGAGGAGAAGAGTTTGATTGACAAAAAAGAGCTTGGAAATATCTTCTGCAATAACCCCTACATCATGGGTAATAAATAAAATAGCGATCCCCTTGGTCTTGTTTAAAACACGCAATAAGTCATAAAAGCGGTGTTGAGACTCGACATCGACACCTGTATTGGGTTCATCGACAATTAATACCTTCGGATGCGATGCTAATGCACGGGCGATCATCACACGCTGACGCTGCCCGCCGGAAAGATGCCCGATGAGACGATCACGTAAATCGGATACTCCCATTTGCGCCATCGATTCTTCTATTGCACTAACATCTTTAGGTGATTCAAATCCAAGAATCCCTCTGCGTGCGTATCTTCCCATTGCTACTACTTCGCGCACAGTGGCAGGAAATGTAGCATCGACTAAAGCAGACCTCTGAGGGACGTATCCAATACGATGCCACTCTCGAAATTTCGATTGATCTGTTCCAAAAAGCTTGATCGTTCCAGACGTTGGTTTTTCAAGCCCCATAAGAAGACGAATGAGGGTTGTTTTCCCTCCGCCATTAGGTCCAATAATGGCACAATACTCACCCTCTAAAATAGTGAGATTGACCGTTTTTAGAATTTCATTTTCCCCATGGGTAAAATTTAAATCACGGACTTCAAAAAGGCTCGGGGCAAATTTCAACGACACTCCATCGCTTCAGTTAATTTTTTCAGATTATTTCCCATTATAGAGAGATAAGTTTGATGCAATTTTAACTCATCTTCACTAATATTTTCCAGCGGCTGAAGAGGTTGAGCCTTTATTCCTGCCTCGCGAGCTATCGTTTGGGCAACGTTATCGCTGATTAATTCTTCAAAAAAGATGGTTTTAATTTTGTGTTCTTTGACAATCTCAATAATTTTAGCAATCGTCTTCGCACTGGGCTGCTCGTCACTTGACAATCCAATCACAGAGATGTTTTTAAGCTTGTTTGCGTGGGCAAGGTAGCCAAATGCATCATGATTCGTGATGAGTGTACGATTTTTACACTCGTTCAATCCTGTCACGTAGTCGGCTTTAAGCTTTTGAAGCTGCGTGATATAGGCGGTCGCATTTTTATGAAAAAGATCTGTATTGGCAGGAGAAAGTTTCGAAAACTGCCCATCGAGAGTTTGCGTTATTTTAATCATATTATCAATATCAAGCCAATAGTGAGGGTCATTGTCAATCAGCATAACATTCGTACTCATATCTATTACACTGGTGGTCTTTGGAAGAGTCTTCTTAATCGGTTCCACCCAAGTTTCAAACCCTGCCCCATTATAGATAAACAATGCAGCTTTTGAAATATCCGCGACTTGAGTTGGATTAGGGGAAAACATATGGGCATCGCTTCCCAATGGGATAATTGAACGGATATGAAGCGTGTCTCCAGCAACAGCACAGGCAGCTTCATAGAGGGAGAAAGTACTCACAACAACGGTGGGCTTACCGCTTGAAGCAGCAGGTTCTTTTTTGGCGGTTATAAACGTTAACAGCACAACAATTGCTATTATGATTGAAAAAAAAAGGACGATTTTTTGTTTTTTTTGGCACTTTTCACACATAATTTTCCTTTATTAAAAGGTGCTATTTTAGTCTACTTTTACTAAATAGAGACTGGCCTTTAAGCTTCACTGCAAAAAGGCAAAGTGGTCTTTCAATCACACTATGCTATAATCGCGAACTTTTTTACTATTCAAGGATAAACATGACAGGTATACTGCTCATCGTGCAAATCGTACTCGTAGTGATGATTGTCATCGCTGTACTTTTACAAAAAAGCTCTAGCATTGGTCTAGGAGCATACAGCGGTTCCAATGAATCCGTTTTCGGTGCTAAAGGTCCTGGGACTTTCTTGGCTAAAGCAACTTTTTTACTCGGCTTTTTATTCGTTGTCAACACTGTTGCATTAGGCTATTTTTACGCACAACAAAAAAACAGTTCGGTTGTCGATGAAATAATCGTCGATAAAAACAATATTGCCGCACCAACGATCAATGTTGTTAGCGACACAAACACAACGAAATAAGGAGAGGTTATGCTAGAAGAAGTCTATTCATTTTGTGAAGAGAAGATGCAAGGAAGCTGCGATCATTTGCTCAGTAACTTTCGTACCCTTCGTACCGGTCGCGTAACGACTAAAATCTTGGATAACGTTCGCGTCGATAACTATGGTTCAATGACTCCAATCGATCAAGCTGCAAGCGTATTGGCTACTGATGCTACTACGATTACCATCTCTCCATGGGATAAAACGATGTTAAGTGTCATCGAAAAAGCAATCATGAAAGCAGACATTGGAGTTAACCCAAACAATAACGGAGTAGAGATTAAACTTTTTTTCCCTCCAATGACAGTAGATCAACGTCATGATACGGCAAAAAAAGCCAAAGGGATGGCAGATGATGCCAAAGTTGGGGTACGAAACGACCGTAAAAAAGCCAATGACAAAATCAAAGTGCTCGAAAAAGACAAACTTGTTACTGCGGATGAGTCTAAAGTTGCACAAGATAAAGTTCAAAAAATTACTGATAAATACATAGTAAAAATCGATGAATCGCTCAGAAGTAAAGAGCAAGACATCCTAACGGTTTAGTCATGGACGTACAACAAATTTATAGGGACGCGAGTGCGATGCTTGAGGGACATTTCAAGCTTAGCTCTGGTAATCATTCACAATATTATCTTCAATCGGCGAAAGTGCTCGAAGATCCTAAAACAGCGAAACTTTTGGCAGATGCACTTGCTCTCAATATCCAAGAAAGCGGTTTAGAAATCGATACCGTATGCGCTCCTGCTCTCGGTGGTCTTATCGCTGGATTTGCCCTAGCAACGGCGTTGGATAAACGCTCTATTTTCGCCGAACGTGTCAATGGAGAAATGCAAATTCGTCGCGGATTTGAAATCAGCGCTGGTGAACGTGTCCTCATTTGTGAAGACATCATCACCACCGGCGGTTCGGCTATGGAAGCGGCTAAGGCTATTGAAGCGCTTGGCGGAATCGTTGTCGGATTCGCAGCATTGGCTAACCGTGGATTTTGTAAGCGTGAGGGAAGTCCCTTGGAGCGTAAAATAAACTGTGCATTGCCTGACAATAAGCCACTTTTTGCCCTTGCTGATTTCAATTTTGAAATGTATGCTCCAGATAATTGTCCATTATGTGTCAATGGTTCGGAAGCGATTAAGCCGGGATCACGAGGGAATTAAACAGTATCGTCATTCCCGCGAAGGCGGGCGAAGTGCCCTTGGGTGAATCTAGCTGGACCCCCGCCTTCGCGAGGGTGACGAAATACGAACTTTTACGTATTTTTTTAAAAAATCAAAAAAAAGCAACTAATCATGGAAACATCTACACCTAAATTTAAACTCGATATGGCGCATCTGCAAAAGGTGCAGCGTACCCTTCGTAAATCAGGAAATATCTTCCCGAATGAAAAACCTCTCATCGATACGCTCGAAGATCTCATTATCAAAGCGCAAGATGATACGTCTCTCAATACCTATTATTCTATGGCTCAATATTTAAAGCAGCGCGTAAAAGAATTGCGTACTCATATGGATGCTCCGCTGCAAGAGATTGAAGAGGCGTATTTGGATTTAGATTGGTCCATCAATTATCTTCAGTGGCTGGTTAAAGAGCAACCTAAGAAAGATTAATATATTACGTACATTTCCACTCTTATGAGTAGAAATGAGGAACCAAGACTACTGCTTATAACTCTCTAAATCACAATAAAGCGCTTCGCACACCAATTTTGCCGCCACCTCTCGTTTTCCATCAACCGTAACACTTATCGGAAGACCTCTAAGCTCACGCTTTTCTTCTAAACTCACCACTTTCACGACTACTTTGACATTGGGTGCATAGCTCAAAATAGACTCACATATCAATCGTTTTTTTGCACTGTTATCAAGAGTTACGATGACACTGATTGCTTCTTTAGTATGAAGCTTTTCCAAAATACCAATTTTGGACATATCCCCGTAATAGGCTTTTTCTCCCTCAGCAAGAGCCTCTTGAACGTGTTGGTAGCTGTTGTCAACGATAATGTATTCAACTTTTTCTTCACGAAGCGCCTTAACAACAAATTTTCCTACCACACCGTATCCGCACACAATGACATGATTGCTGTACACAGAAAGTGAACCAAAATCCTCGGTCATACTCGTCTCTTTAAAAAACAATCCTGCAATAGCATTGATCTTCGAGAGGATAAACGGCGTGACTACGATGGAGAGGACAACAGTGAGAACAAGCATCTGTACCAGCTGAGAATCAAGAATATTTTTATTCCCTGCCAACGCAAAAATAGCAAATGAAAATTCTCCAACCTGCGAGAGAGCAATTGCTGTTTTAAAGGCTACTTTTCCTTTTGAATAAATACGGACAATTCCAAAAAGTATTATTGCTTTAATCACTAAAATAGCAATCAAAAGCCCAAGAATTTCACCGATATGAGACCCAAAAAAAGCAACATCAATCTTCATACCTACCGTAACAAAGAAGGTTCCAAGCAACAAATCTTTAAACGGAGCGATATCCGATTCGACCTTATGATGATAATGGGTTTCCGCGATAATCATCCCTGCGATAAATGCTCCCAGTGAATACGTAAATCCAAAAGCATGGACAAGAAGTGATGCCCCCACGACGATGAGAAGTACTGATCCCATAAAGAGTTCTTCAACATTACTGCTAGAAGAAAAATGGAGTAACCACGTCATCACCCGCTTTCCTACAACAAACAGCAAGCCGACAATAACAACAGCACTCAGTGTTGTTTGAAGCAATACGGCACCGATATTTGCTGTCCCCGTACTCAAAAATCCAATCAAAATCAAAATTGGGATAACCGCTAAATCTTGGTAAATTAAAATCCCCATAGAGCGTTGCCCGTAGGGGCGCGTTATTTCCTTGGTTGCTTTTAAATGACTCAAAACCACTGCAGTAGAAGAAAGCGCCAATGACATCGATACGATGAGTGAGGTAGAAAAATCAAGATGAAAAATCCCGTAGCAAGCACCAAAAAAGAGTCCCGCAGTGAGGGTCGTTTGCAAAAAACCGTTAAAAAAGACCTCAATTTTCATGGTAGCAAGACGACGAAGAGAAACTTCCAGTCCGATGGTGAACATCAAGAACACTACCCCAAATTCAGCAATCGCCCCAAGAGTATGAGAATCGGCCATATGACGCAGATCAAACGCATACGCGACCACCGTACCCGTCATAATGTAGCCAATAATCGGGGAAACCCCTAACCGTTTTAAAATCAGATTGACGACTATCGAAATTCCAAGTGCAATCGTAAGATAATAAAGAGCCGATTCCATTGATTTCCTTTATGCTACCTAAGCACGTGCAATTTTTGGTATTTTATAAGTGTTGGCAGTATATAATGGCAGACTTAAAATACCATACATATAAGTGCCTGCATGGCTCATTTTTCAACCAAAAATCCTAAGGAATTAATGATGACCAAGTATATTTTTGTCACCGGCGGTGTATTAAGCTCTCTTGGAAAAGGGATCACAGCTGCCAGTGTCGGCGCCCTCCTCAAACACTCCGGCATCAATGTCGGAATGCTAAAAATCGATCCGTACATCAACGTCGATCCAGGAACCATGAGTCCGCTGGAACACGGGGAAGTATTCGTCACCAAAGACGGAGCCGAAACCGATCTCGACATCGGAAATTACGAGCGTTTTCTCAATGACTCTTTTTTACGTACGAGCAACTTCACAACAGGTCAAGTCTACAGCAGTGTTATTGAGCGTGAACGTGCCGGCGGATATTTAGGACAAACCATTCAAGTCGTCCCTCACATCGTTGGAGAAATCGTTGATCGGATCAAAAAAGCAGGCGAAGGGCATGATATTCTGGTCGTTGAACTTGGCGGAACAGTCGGAGACATCGAAGGACTGCCATTTATGGAAGCCATCCGTACGATGAAACATGATGATGAAGTAGAGGGGACATTTTTCATCCATGTTACTCTTATCCCGTTCATCAAAGCAGCCGGTGAGCATAAAAGTAAACCAACGCAGCACTCCGTACAAGAGCTTCGTCGTATCGGTATCACTCCACAGATGATCATTGCTCGAAGTGAA
Organism: Campylobacterales bacterium; assembly: GCA_026390135.1. Taxonomy (GTDB): domain Bacteria; phylum Campylobacterota; class Campylobacteria; order Campylobacterales; family Sulfurimonadaceae; genus Sulfuricurvum. Next base: position 12,148 of record JAPLGN010000007.1, read on the forward strand.
GAAAAACTCCCTAAAACGTTCAAGAAAAAACTCGCTTTAGCGTGTGATGTGAGTGGTGACAGTATCATCGAAGCAATGGATGAACAGACAATCTATGCTGTCCCTTTGAGCTTTTTACAACAAAATATCCTAGCTCCTATCAGTAAAGAGTTGGGATTAGGCGAACTCAAACCCGACATGGAACAATGGGATATTTTGGTGAAGAAAATCGTCTCTCCAAAACACCGTATCTCGCTTGGTTTTGTCGGAAAATATTTGGAACTCAAAGAATCCTACAAATCACTCATCGAAGCACTCATCCACTCCGGTGCACACCTCGATACGCGCGTGCATATCAACTGGATTGACTCCGAAAAAATCGAATCACAGGGAGTAGAAGAACTCTTGCACGATTGTGACTCTATTCTTGTTGCCGGAGGATTTGGAAACCGAGGGGTTGAGGGGAAAATCCAAGCGATCCGTTACGCACGTGAGAAAAAACTCCCTTATCTTGGGATATGTTTAGGAATGCAGCTTTCCATGGTCGAATATGCACGTAATGTTTTAGGGTATGAGGACGCAAACTCCATCGAGTTTAATCCGCACACAACCCATCCGATGATTTACCTTATCGACAATTTCATCGACCAATCAGGTGATGCACAAATTAGAACCCATCACTCTCCAATGGGCGGAACGCTCCGTCTTGGCGAATACCCATGTGAAACAAAAGAAGGCTCTCATTTACGTGCAGCGTATAATGGCGAAGCCCTCATCCATGAACGTCATCGCCACCGATACGAAGCCAATCCAACCTACCGTGCAGCACTTGAAGAGGCAGGGATGATCATTACCGGTGAATCCAATGGGCTGATTGAAGCGGTTGAAATACCAAGTCATCCATGGTTTTTGGGAGTACAGTTTCATCCGGAATTTACATCTCATCTCCAAAGCCCGAATCCTTCCATTCTCGCATTTGTCCGAGCAACGTGTGAGCAAACAAACCCTGCCTAATGCTCCGCTTCTTGGTCAGAGAAGTTTAGAAGCATTTTTAAGTGAGCGCTTTCACCTCAAAAGTGAAAAACTCGCAGACATTCCTCATCCAAGTCTACTAAAAGATGCATCCAAAGCAGCTGCTCGTATTGCTAATGCTATTCGCAATAACGAAAAAATTGCTCTCGTCGGGGATTATGATGTCGATGGTGTCACCTCTACAGCGATCGTAAAACGTTTTTTTCACCTCATCGACTACCCTCTAACAGCCACTATACCGAACCGTTTTACCGATGGATACGGTGTTTCCAAAGGTGTATTAGAACGTATTGATGCCAATGTCGTGTTTACCGTTGACAATGGAATCAATGCCATCGAAGCGGCACAGGTGTGTAAAGTTCGCGGTATCGATCTCATCATCACCGATCATCATACCCCTAGCGATATTCTCCCCGATGTGTACGCCATCGTCAATCCAAAACAGCATGATTGCCCCTATCCTTTTAAAGATATTTGTGGTGCGCAAGTAGCATGGCTGCTGATGGGTCTCATCAAAAGTGAACTGGGACTTGCCATCGATATGCGCCAATTCTTCCCATTTTTAGCTCTGGCTATTGTTGCAGACGTGATGCCATTAGTGGGAATCAACCGCGCACTGACCAAAGCAGGATTAGAGATGATGAGCACTTCATCCATCCCTGCTTTTGTCATCATTCGTGATGTTCTCAATAAAACAAAAATTTCCTCCGAAGACATCGGCTTTCAAATCGCCCCGCGCATCAATTCCGCCGGACGACTCGAGGATGCTTCTATCGCACTGGAATTTTTAATCGCCGACACCACAGAAAAAGCCTATCATCAGTTTGAACTCCTTACCTCACTTAATGGTCTGCGTAAAGAGATCGAAGCCCACACCACATCTCAAGCCATGCTGGAAGTCAATCCAGACGACCCCATCATTGTCGTTGCAGGTGAGGGATGGAATGAAGGGGTTGTAGGGATCGTTGCCTCTCGTCTCGTCAACCATTTCCAAAAACCTGCCATTGTTTTGAGTATCCATAACGGCATTGCCAAAGGAAGCGGTCGCAGTATCGGGGCGGTTGATCTTTATACTCTTATCAAAACCCAAGAACATCTGCTCGCCAAATTCGGTGGGCATAAAATGGCAGCAGGACTGTCGATGGATATGCTCAACCTAGAGAAGTTTCGACATGCTATCAATGATGCAAGCGCCACAATACATCCGGATGATTTTATCCCCCAAAACGATGTTATCGGTGAACTCGAACACGATGCAATTACCCCTGAACTATTGAGTCTCTTAGAGCGGTTTGAACCTTATGGAGAGGGAAACCCCCGTCCACGATTTTTACTCCGGGATGCTCACGTGGTAGGGATTAAACTCTTCGGAAGCGATAAATCCCACAGCCGTCTTGAGCTTCAGCCTTCCCCCTTGCGAGGAAAAACATTAGAATTTATCGCCTTTCGACGAGTGCTAGAAGCGCCTGAGAACCGAAAAATGAGTTGCAGCTATACGGTCAACAAAAATGAGTTTAATGGTAGAATCTCGATGCAACTCATGGTAGAGAGGTTATTTTGATGGATACGTTTTTTATCTCATTCCGGGACCCGCTGTTTGGAATTATCGTCTTTTTTCTCCTCCTCTTTATCCTCTCTTTCATAAGCTACTGGTGGGGACGACGTAAAAGCACCAATGAGAGCCAAGAAATCGAGATTTTTTTAGGAAAATTTCACACTACCCCAAGCGAAGCTGGCATCGCCTCTCAAGTTCATGAGAATGCCATCACCAATGAAACATGGTTTCTCCTAGCTCAAGGTTTTGAACATCAAGGCAATTTTGAAAAAAGCATCGAGATTTATCTCGCCCTTCTCTCTAAAAAAAGCGATAAAATTGTTCAAAAAGAGGTTCTGCTCAAACTCGGACGAGGCTATTTCAAAGCAGGATTTTTAGAACGTTCCCGTCAAAGCTTTTTGCAAGTTCTCCAAAATCATCCCCGCACTCCGCTAGCACTTCATCACCTTATCCTTATTTATGAACACCTTCATCAATACAAAGATGCGCTCGAAGCCATGGAATCCCTCATCGAGATACAAGGAAACGGAGGATGTGAAAAACTGTATCTCGAAGCACGATACATGCTTTCTGATCCGAAATCCTCTATTGATGAAAAAGTGGCATTCCTTATTGATCTTTACACACAACATGCCCAACTGGGGTACTTGGTATTTGAGTATCTCTTCACGCATCGTCCCGCACTGGCATGGAAGCACTTTGATCAATCCTTATCCGTCAGACTTGCCGATATTTTGTGGAGAGTTCCCGCTGAAAATCTCGATTTCGATATAATTGCACGTAACGGTTTTTTACGAGAGCTTTTCAGCGCCAAAGGGAACTGTGAGCTGTCGCAATCCAGCCCGATTTTTGAGCTCGATACTCTTATTACACTAAGAACGTGCGGTAATACAAAAGCAACGCTCCAATTTGAGTACGTATGTGGTGAGTGTCATACCATCTCATTCTTACCTTTTCATCGCTGTCCTACATGTCACGCGATTGATTCGATTGAAAGTATCATGACCTTAACTAAAGAGCGATTTGATGACAATAACTCTTTTCAATAAGACGAATGCAGACAAACACTATAAAGGATACAAAATCAAATGAACAACCTACAAACCCTACAGCAACGACTAGGGTACCAGTTTCATAATACGAAGCTCCTTATTGAAGCGCTGACGCATAAAAGCTACAAACAGCCCTACAATAATGAGCGACTCGAATTTTTAGGAGACGCGGTGCTGGATTTGGTTGTTGGTGAATATCTGTACAAAAAATTTCCAAAATTTGACGAAGGCGACCTCTCAAAAATGCGTGCGTCTCTCGTCAATGAAGACGGATTTACTCTACTTGCAAACTATTTGCGCCTAGGTGAGCACATTTTTCTCTCCAATGCTGAAGAAAATAACAATGGTCGGAATAAAAACTCTCTGCTGGCCAATGCGTATGAAGCCGTTATGGGTGCAATTTATCTCGAATCAGGACTCGAAAGTGTTCGAAACATCACTGTAGAACTCCTAGAGCACGTCCACGAAGAAATTTCCCTCGATTCTCTCTTCAAAGACTACAAAACCTCCCTCCAAGAGCTCACGCAAGCACACTATGGTATCACTCCTGATTACCAACTCGTAGCAGCTCATGGACCTGATCACAAAAAAGAGTTTGAAGTTGCTGCATTCATCGATGGAAAACGGTATTCATCCGCATTGGGAAAAAGTAAAAAACATGCGCAGCAAGAAGCAGCAAAAATTGCATTGGATATTCTCTCTAAGGAACTCAAATGAATCGGTTTGGAGAACGCTTTACGATTAGTACCTTTGGAGAATCCCATGGGAAAGCGATAGGGTGTCTACTTGACGGCGTCCCAGCAGGACTTGCGATTGACGAAGAGTACATCCAAAGTGAACTCAACCGTCGTAAACCGGGACAAAACGAGTTTGCCACCGCGCGAAAAGAAGATGACAAAGTTGAAATTCTCAGCGGTGTATTCGAAGGACTTAGTACCGGAACTCCTATCATGATGGTGATTTACAACACCGATCAAAAAAGCGGTGACTACACCAATGTCAAAGATATTTTTCGTCCGGGACATGCCGATTTTACCTATTTTCACAAATACGGCCTACGCGATTATCGTGGCGGCGGGCGCTCAAGTGCTCGTGAAACTGCTGCACGTGTTGCAGGAGGTGCCGTAGCAAAACTGATGCTCAAAAGTATGGGGATTGACTTTTCCAGTGGAATCAGTGCTATTCATGGCATCGAATCCCAAAGCCTTGATTTTACCTACCCTGCGAAAAGTCCCATCTATGCCCTCGATAAAAATGTTGAAGAGGCTCAAAAGGAAGCAATTTTAACCGCTAAAAATGCTCATGATTCTGTAGGTGGAGTCGCAACGGTCAAAATATCCGGACTTCCCATCGGTCTAGGTGAGGGACTTTATTATAAGCTCGACGCGGTTCTCGCCGAAGCGATGATGGGAATAAACGCCGTCAAAGCGGTCGAAATCGGTGAAGGAATTCACTCTGCCGATCTTCTCGCCTCTCAAAATAACGATGCAATTAGTCCTAACGGCTTTAAAACCAACCATTCAGGTGGGATTTTAGGAGGGATGAGTAATGGTGACGATGTCCTAGTCCGCGTCCATTTCAAACCGACCCCTTCTATTTTCATTGATCAAGAGAGCACGAATACTTCAAACGAAAGTGTCCACGTTTCTCTCAAAGGACGGCATGATCCATGCGTTGCAGTTCGTGGATCTGTTGTTGCTGAATCGATGGCGGCTTTGGTAATTGCCGATATGCTGCTGCTTAATATGGGCAGTACTATGAGCGGCGTACAAGGATATTATAAATAATAGTATAAACATTTAAGGTTTATTCCACTACGATATGAGATCTTTACGCAAGGATTCTCACTGTGAGCGATATTCAAAAATGCTATCTTCTCGATACCTCCGTTATCCTCGATGATCCCAACAACATTTTACGAATCAGCCAAGAAAATACCAATGCTGTCGTTATTACCAATATCGTATTAGCTGAGCTAAACAGCAAAAAAGACGATATACGCTCAGAAGCCGGTTATATGGCACGGGAATTTTTCCGACTTGCCGATGTCGCCTTTGGTGAGCCCATTGCCGCTATTGAACTGCCAAAATGCATCCTAGATGCTCTTGACCCGGTTCAATCTAAAAACGACCGCTATTACCGTCTTGATTTAAAATTTGATCGTTCACTGCACGGTGGAGAAGAAGTTCTTATAGAACTTATCATTGTCCACCGAGAGCATTACCGGATTTCTGCCTCATTTTCAGAACCAAAAGGGATGAATGATGCCAAAATTGCTGAAATTGCCGATGACTACGACCTCACCTTACTTACCAATGATATGTCTTTTCGCATCGCCGCAGAAATTCAAGGTATTCCTACGCAGAATATTCGAAACAGCAGTGTAGAGTCTCCTGAATCGATTGATTTTAATTACACGTATACCTATACCGAAACACCGGAATTTCCGACCGATGTAGAACACCATAACTTTAATCAGCTCACCTTTGTTCAAAAGGCTATCAGTTCGAGTAATGAAACCTATGAAACAGGCATTCAACGCCACGCATTTAGTTTCAATTCTCAACTTGAATGGTGCGATTTTGATCGCCGTTTTGGCGAGCATTTTGATGAAAATTTTGTTCGACCTTTAAATGTAGAGCAAAAATTCTACTATTCCATGATGACCCATCCTCAGAACTACGTGACGGTTGTCGCAGGTTCTACCGGTTCAGGAAAAACCCTCGTTGCTCTCCAAGCAGGATTAGAGCTTGTAAGTGAAGGGATTGTCGAGGGGATCGTCTATGCGCGTAACACCGTCACTTCCAACGATCAGCAATCAGAGCTTGGATTTCGAAAAGGGGATGAGGAACAAAAAATGGGCTATTTTATGTATCCCCTCTACTCAGCCGTCAACTTTACCATCGAACACCAAAGTAAACGCTCCATCGATGCACGGGTTGAATACACAGGTAACACCAATTCGGTCAAGCGTGAAAATGCTACGGAACTGTTTATGAAAAAATACAACATCGAAGTCATGGATATTGCCCACATGCGCGGAACAACCATCTCGCGTAAATTTGTCATCATCGATGAAGCTCAAAACATGACCAACGCCACCCTTAAACTCATCGGTACACGCATGGGAGAAGAGACTCGTCTCGTTGTTATGGGAGACCCTGGACAAATCGATCATCCCTTCCTTTCAAAACGACGAAATGCCCTTGTGACTTTGCTGAACAAAGCTCAGCACAGTGATTTTATTGCCGGAATACAATTGCGTCATACGATTCGTAGTCAGGTTGCGGAGTGGTTTGATAAGAACTTTTAGGGATTTCCGTTCGCCCTGAGCCTGTCGAAGGGCAGTTCATGGTTCGACAAGCTCACTACGAACGGAAAGATATTTAGATAGGTAAAACGCGGATTTTAGAAGAGAGTTTTTCTTTTAGTGTCGCTTCAATCGCATACAATGTGCCCGTGCTAGAACTCGCACACCCATTACATGCGCCTAAGTAGCGAATATAAATATCAATATACTCAGGTGAATCTTTGACGTCAATAACCTCTACATTTCCGCCATCCATAATCAAGAACTGACGAACGCTCTCATCGATTGCCGCATCAATTGCTTTGATCTTTTGAACCAGCGTCATCGTCTCAAAATCACCGTGAAGGCCTGCATCTGCAGATGCTTGCATCTTTTCAACATCCATCTCACGACGAACATCTGCCAAAATATCGACGAGATAATATTCACGTGCTTCATGGCCGCCAGGCTTGATACACGATTTACAAAAACCACCGGCTTTGGTATAGTCTGTGATTTGCTCGATACTTTTAAGATCATTGAGCTTAATCACTTCACGAAGAGTTCCAAGACTGACACGTGCGCATTCGCACACGATGATCTCATCTTCAAAACTTGCTTCATCTACCCCGAGATACAGTCCTGCCGCTTTTTTAATAACATCATACGCCATAACAGAGCAGTGCATTTTTTGCGGTGGAACAGCTGGAGTTTCGGGATCATCACGAAGTGACATTTCAACATCGATATTTGTGATTTTAACTGCTTCTTGAACCGTTTTGCCGATACAGAGTTCCGCCATCATATCCGAAGAAGCGATAGCCGTTCCGCAACCAAAGCTTTTAAACTTTGAATTAACAATCGTATCGTTTGCAGGATCAACTTCCCAGTACAAACGCACTGCATCCCCACAGCTCTCTGCCCCAAAATCAGCAACAATAAGCTTGTGTCCCGCTGCGTCGCATTCTTCTTGCGTAATTTCCCCTTGGTTAATAGGGTTGTTCATCAATGTTGTTACTTTGTTTGAGTACTGATCCCAAAGAGACCCGCCCAATAAATCATTTTTTGCCATAATTATTTCCTTTAATGGTGTATGTGACACTCACCGGCAGCTCCGCCGGCAGTTGGTTGCACGATTGCATATGAGCTTGAAATCGCACGTAAACGTTTTACCGCAGATTCAAATCGCTCGATAACGTAATCGATCTCTTCATCCGTAGTAAAGCGACTCAAGCTCAAACGAATCCCAGTATGAGCCAGTTCATTATCTGCACCGATGGCAAGCATAACGCTGTTAGCTTCCAAATCTTCACTCGCACACGCCGATCCTGTTGAAGCACCGATAAGAGCGTTGTTCAAATCCCACAACATCCCCTCGCCTTCAACTCCGCGAATGGAGATCAGAATCGTGTTAGGAGTACGGTTTGCTCGATCACCGACCGTAAATACATCGCTCAAACTTCCCAAAAGAGCATCTTCTAGCCGATCACGTTTTACACGGATGCTTTCCATTTTTTCTTCGATATTCGTCGTAGCAAGTTGGGCAGCCAATCCCATTCCAACAATATAAGGAACGTTCAAAGTCCCCGAACGGCGACCGCCCATTTGGTCTCCGCCATGAAGCATTGGAGTCAATTTTTGAGAATTTTTGATGTACAAAGCTCCAATCCCTTTAGGACCATGGAACTTATGCGCCGACATCGACATAAAATCGACATGAACCTCTTGCATATTGACCGGTATCTTACCGACTGCCTGAACGCCGTCTGTATGAAATAAAACACCTTTTTCTTTACAAATCTCACCGATTTCTTGAATCGGGAAAATCATCCCTGTTTCGTTATTTGCCCACATGATAGAGACCAACGCTGTTTTTTCCGTGATAAACGCACGAACTGTATGCGCTTCAACAATCCCTTGATCATTGACAGGCAAATACGTGACTTTAACACCCATATCTTCCAAAAATTTACAGGTTGAAAGAACCGATGGATGCTCAATCTCAGTTGTGACGATGTGGTTTTTCTCACCGTGCAGGATTTTATCAATCCATACCGATTGAAGAACCCAGTTGTTAGCTTCTGTAGCACATGAGGTAAAGACAATATCATCTTTATCATTCGCACCGATGGCTTTGTACATCTGATTGATCGCTTTTGTGATCGCAGGATGAGATGCCGTACCAAAACGGTGAAGCGAATTAGGATTGCCGTAAATTTCACTAAAAAATGGAATCATTGCCTCTGTAACCGCAGGGTCAACCATAGTAGTAGCGTTGTTGTCCAAATAGACTTGCATAAGTGACTCTCCAAGAGTGGATTTAATATAAGATAAAAAAAGTCTTATTTAACTTTTGGGATAATAATACAACCCTTGTTATAGTTACCTTAAGGTTTTTTTATATTTAGCAGGGCTTAAGGTTGGTAAAATAGTGCATCCATTCCTAAAGGAACTGTACAATGAATTCTCAAACATGGTACGCTCATTTTACCAAAAGTTTTGCCAAATTAACGGGAAAATCAATCACCTTTATCCTCGCCATCCTTATGATTATAGTTTGGCTGTTCAGCGGGCCCTTTTTTGATTTTAGTAACACTTGGCAGCTCGTCATCAATACGACCACCACTATCATTACCTTTATAATGGTGTTTGTCATTCAAAATACCCAAAACCGCGATACTGAAGCGATGCAAGTCAAACTGGATGAACTCATACGCGCAACCCAAGGAGCACACAATGCACTTTTAGATTTAGAAGAGCTCGAAGAAGATCAAATTGACCTATTTCGAGAAGAATATGAAGGGCTTGCACGAGAAGCACGTATAAAACTCGAAGCAGGTGAGCTTGATACCGATATTCCTGCCTCCATCACGCGTTCAAAGCTCTAGCAATAAACCGTAAACCAATAAGAAAACAATCTACCAATCCTAAACTTTTTTACATTCATTGTTACAATTTTACTCGTCTAAAGTCAATTTTATTATTTTAAATTAACCAAACAAATTCATACCTAAAATATAATGTTAATATAAGTGTAAGTTACACTCTACGTAATCAAGCAAGATACTACCTTATAGGAACACGTATGACCCCTTCCAAAATTCTTCTTTCATTAGTCGCGTCCGCCTGTGTCGCAACCCTTTCCTCTGCTATGGAGTTTCAAGTATTAGGAGCAAAAGCAGCCTCTATGGGTGGAGCTGGTATCGCCACTTCTCCATCATCGCTCGCAGCGTATAACAATCCTGCTCTTTTGGCGAACAATCCTGAAAAGTTTAGCCTTCATATTGGAGCAGGCGTTGGGCTCAAGGACACTGGAGCCGGAAAATCTATTGGCGATTTGAGTAAATTGGATTTCTCGGGAGTATCTGCTATTGCCGACGGTGACGTAAATAGCCTAAATACAACTGATCTTACCACTCTAAACCAAGCACAACAAATTATTTTAGGAATGAATGGTTCAGGCTTCCAAGTCAATCCTACCGTTGACTTAGCAATCTCATTTGGTTCATTTGGAACAGGAATTTTTGTTACATCTGACATAGGCGGCATTGCAAATATTGATCAGACACATACCCAACTTATTTTTGAAAATAGTGGTTCATACTATAATCTTACAGGTGCCACAACCGTACCAACAAGCGCTAACTCTGATGTTATTGCCTACAATGCTACATCAATGCAGTACGCTATCGATAATGGTACAACGAACCTCGACGTCGTAGGACTCGCAGTGTATGAGATTCCTCTTGCATACGGGTATGCTCTTAATACAGGATATGGCTCACTTGCTGTTGGTGGTGCACTTAAATACATGAAGGGTGAGACTTTTTATAAAAATGTCAAACTTGATGACAACAACGCCTTAGATAATATCACCAATAATGCCGTTAGTTCCTCAACCTTCGGTATTGATTTAGGTTTGGCATTCAAGCCTAGCAAGGTAGAAAATCTTACCTTAGCACTCGTAGGAAAAAATCTTAACACTCCTTCTTTTGATAAAGTCGGTGGAGGACAATACGAAATTAAACCTGCTGTTCGTGCAGGTGGTGCTTACAAACTGGGAGAAGTGGTGGAATTTGCATTTGATGCTGACCTAACAGAGAATAAATCTCTTGTTGGATACAACACTCGCTATATCGGTGGTGGAGCAAACTTTGATTTAAGTGTATTGGAGCTTAATGTCGGTTTGATGAAAAATGTCGCTTCTAATGATGAAGCAGGAGTAATCTATACTGCCGGTCTTGCGACAGGGCCCGATTGGTTTCACTTCGAACTCTCAGCACAGATGGCAAGTAAATCAGGAGAAGTGGATGGAACAAGTTATCCTAAACAAGCAATGGTAAATTTTGCCATTTCGTCAGCTTTCTAAATACCTTGCTGATTTCTGCTAGGAGAATTAAGGCTCCTTAAAGAGCCTTCATTTTTTCTTCAAATAAAACCTTATCAAGACTGTTATAAAACCCCTGATACCATAAACTATCGTCAATATTACCACTTCCAACCATAGCATAACGACCCGTCAAAGGCACCGGTATAGGTAAACTAATACCGGCAAATCCGAGCTGTCCAGTATTTAATTTCTTTTCCATTACGTTATAGCTTGCAATCATACTTACATTTGAGCTATTAGCATCTAAAGCTTTGAATGATATTGAAACAGTTATTTCCGTAATAGTATCTTCATTATACTGATCCCCTTTTGCCGTCAATACCCCATTTTCTTTTGTAACCGTAACAATGTTCATATTGGACTGCATAAGCGTTTTTTTAAGCCCTTCAAAAAGCTCATTCAAGCTACACATTTCATCACGTTGTTTATACTCAGCTCCGCCCTGGTTAATCCCACTTGTTTCTGGTTCTGCCATGGCAATACCCAACAAGACAACAGTTAGCAATAATATTTTTCTCATATTACTTCTCCGCAATAACGGGTAATTTACAACTAAATGTTCCTATATGCTTTACTTTACCATCAACAAATTTAATGATTAGATTATGATAAGTATAAACCTCAGTTTTAGAATCACAAACTTTACCTTCATATTTCCAAATTTCTTCATTATTGATTCTTTGCATGCTCGTAGGCTTCATGGGCATAATTGCACTTACTGCACTTTGATTCATATCATTCGTAATCTGATACGAATTACCTACAACATCAGCTAATGGAAGCTGCTCTTTAGCGCCACAACCTATCAAAACCACCCCAACAATCGCAACCGCAAAAAAACTTTTCAACATACCTTATCCCTGAAAAAAATTTAATCGAACTCCTCGACTCTCTATGTATTGTATCATTTTTTTATTTATTTCATAAGCTCAATCAAAGCATTGATACTCTCATTAAAATCAGTAATAATCATAGCCTCCTGCGACAAAAAGGCATCCATTTGCACTTTTTTATCTATCGCTTCATCCAGTTCTTTATCCGTTCCACGTACGTATGCCCCGATACGAATCAGCATTTCATTTTCTTTGAGTAATGTATAAAGACGGCGAAAACGGCGAACGGCAGCAAGGTGTTCGGGTGTGATAATATCATTCATAACGCGTGAAGCAGAGTTGAGAATATGAATCGGGGGATAGATTCCGAAATCGGTGAGTTCACGTGAGAGGACGATATGCCCGTCCAAAATGGAACGTGACTGATCGGCGATAGGATCAGACATATCATCCCCTTCAACCAGTACAGTAAAAAATGCTGTGATCGAGCCCTGCCCTTCTTCTTTACCTGCACGCTCCATGAGTTGCGGCAACAGCGTCAATGACGAAGGAGGATATCCCTTGGACGTAGGAGGCTCACCCAGCGCAAGACCGATTTCTCGCTGTGCCATTGCAAAACGGGTTACAGAGTCCATCATAAACAGGACATCATGACCTTGAGACTTGAAATATTCCGCTACACTCATCGCACTAAAGGCACCATACTTACGCATCAGAGGTGAGTCATCACTCGTAGCGACGACTAAAACGGTATTTTCAAGATTTCCGCCAAGTGATTTTTCGATAAATTCAGGAACTTCACGTCCGCGCTCACCGATAAGGGCGACCACCTTGATCGGAGCTTGTGCTCCGCGAACAATCATACCCATGAGTGTCGATTTTCCCACACCGCTGCCCGCAAAAATACCGAGTTTTTGCCCTTTTCCGCACGTCAGTAATCCATCAATAGTTTTGACTCCGACACTAAATACTTCATCGATCATTCCCCGCTTCATAGCGGCAATAGGCGCTTTCATAATTGGCTCGACATGACTTCCAAATACGGGACCTTTTCCGTCAATCGGTTTCATAAACGGATCGACTACGCGCCCCAAAAGCCCATCTCCTACCTCGATTGACATCCCATTTTGGTTTGAAAATACTTTATCTCCCGCCCGAAACCCCTCAACAAACCGAAAAGGGGTGATAAAAAAGCGGTTACGCTCTACTTCACTCACCATACCCATCGTCTCATGTCCATCCACGTCGGATACAATCGTAACCGTATCGCCAATACTTACATGAAGACCCTCGGCTACAATAACTATCGGAGAAATTTTCGTAATGGTTCCAAAAACAGTGTGAAGCTTTTGAGAACCCAAACGATCTCGCAGTGATTTTAGCGGCATAAATTAGTAACGGTTACCGCTAGAGGAGTTAATGAGGCTAAAGAATTCCATACGGGTTTTCTCATCCCGCTTGAATAATCCGCGAAGTGCACTTGAGGTAGTCGTTGAGCTAATCTTTTGAACGCCCCGCATTTCCATACACATGTGCCGCGCTTGGATGACCACCGCTACTCCTTTTGGAGAAATGGATTGCATCAGAGCATCAGCGATTTGCTCTGTAAGTTGCTCTTGAATTTGCATACGACGTGCGAATACATCTACGACACGGGGTATCTTCGAGAGTCCAACCACTTTTCCATCCGGGATATACGCTACATGAGCTCGCCCGATAATAGGGAGCAAATGGTGTTCACACGTTGAATAAAACTCAATGTCTTTGATCAGGACCATTTCATCATTACTGCTCTCAAACATAGCAGAATTTAAAATAGCCTGGGGATCTTCTTGGTAACCGCCATAAATAAACTCGTATGCCTTTAAAACACGCTCAGGAGTCTTGAGCAAACCCTCACGCGTCACGTCTTCTCCGACGTGTGTCATCATTGTTTTTACTGCATTTAAAAACTGCTCGTTATTCTCTAGTCCCATAATTGCTCACTTAAAAAATATTAGTATTACTCTAACACGTTCTTGCTTTTATTCAGCCATTTATTAACCCTTTTAGGATATTATTGCCACCATTTACTCAATCATGAGATAACCCCACAAGGATATTAATGCAAATCACAACCAACAAAATTGACTCCGCAAACGCAAAAATCAATGCGGCTATCACACGCAATACAATCGACAGTAACATCGAAAAAATCGCTAATCAACTTAGCAAAGATGTAAAAATCGCTGGTTTCCGCAAAGGAAAAGTCCCTGTAAGTGCTGTTAAAAAACAATACGGTGAACGTCTTGTTCAAGATGCAGAAGCACAAGCACTTCGTGATTTGCTCAACGCAGGTCTTCTAGAAATGGGCATCGAAAATGACACTCTCATTGGTGAGCCAAATATTACTAAATTTGAGAAAAACGACAACGGTATCGATGTAGAAGTAAGTATCGCGATGCGCCCTGCAATCCTTTTAGGCGATTATGCAAGCATGGTTCCTGAAGTGGCTAAACCTGCGGTTGAAGACGCTGCGATTATGGCACGTATCGAAGAATTAGCAGGGGCACAAGCACCTCTCGTTAATATCGAAGAAGATCGTGCGCTAGAGAGCGGCGATTCTGCTCTTCTGGATTTTGAAGGTTTTGTTGATGGCGAACCATTCGAGGGCGGAAAAGCAGAAAATTTCTCACTTCGTTTGGGAAGCGGTCAATTTATCCCTGGATTTGAAGACCAAGTGATTGGGATGAAAAAAGGTGATGAAAAAACGATCGACGTTACCTTCCCTGAAAACTACGGCGGAGCAAAACTTGCTGGAAAACCTGCACAGTTCAAAGTAAAAATCCAAGCAATCCAAGCAAAAGAAGCGGTAGTCGTTGATGACGAATTGGCGAAAAAAATGCTTCCTGGGTCTGACGATGCAAGCGTTGATATGCTCAAAGAAAAAGTAAAAGAGCAGCTTGAAACAGAAGCAATGAGTGCGTTGTACAACGACGAACTCAAACCAAATCTCATGGAAACATTCGTCAGTGCGTTTACGATCGATCTCCCAGAATTCATTGTTGAGCAAGAGATGGATATGGCATTAAACAAAAAAGCGCGTGATATGTCTGAAGAAGAAATCCAAGAGCTTCGTGATGATGCTGAAAAAGTAAAAGCCGTTCGCGAAACCTTCCGTGACGATGCATGCCGTGCAGTAAAAGCGACTTTTATCGTAGATGCACTTGCTCGCGCTGAAAACATTGTTGTTAATGAACAAGAATTGATGCAAACCATCTATTTTGAAGCAATGCAAATGGGTCAGGATCCAGCAGCAGTTTATAAAAACTACCAAGAATCAGGTTACCTTCCAGCGATTCAAATGGCAATGATCGAAGATCGCGTGTTGAGTAAATTACTTAACGACAAAATCAAGTAATCGACATGAGCTATATCCCTTACGTTATCGAAAAAACAGGACGCGGAGAGCGTTCTTACGATATCTATTCACGTCTTCTTAAAGATCGCATCATTATGCTTAGTGGTGAAGTAAATGATTCCGTTGCCTCTTCAATCGTGGCACAAATGCTATTTTTAGAAGCAGAAGATCCTCAAAAAGATATTTATTTCTACATCAATTCTCCAGGTGGTGTTATCACTTCGGGAATGGCAATTTATGATACGATGAACTATATCCGTCCGGATATTTGCACCATCTGTATCGGACAAGCTGCATCGATGGGAGCATTTTTGCTCAGTTCCGGGACAAAAGGCAAGCGTTATGCGTTACCTCATGCTCGTATCATGATCCATCAACCTCTTGGTGGAGCACAAGGTCAAGCTACTGACATCGAGATTCAAGCGAAAGAAATTTTACGCATGAAAGCCGAGCTCAATGAGATTTTGGCAAAAAACTGCGGACAAAGCATCAAAAAACTTGAAAAAGATACTGATCGCGATAACTTTATGTCAGCCGCAGAGGGTGTAGAGTATGGTATCATTGATGAAGTACTTGTACAAAAAGAGAAAGAAGAGAAATAAGGAATAATGGTGGCAGAAGAGCAAAACAATCCGCATCACGCTGCGTCACGCCTCCAAGATATTCAACAAATTCACGTAGGGTCTCTCAGTGATCCTACCAGTGATTTGGAAATTTTTGCCAAAGAAGTTCTTAATTCTCTAATTTCCGATAATCTTCCCCCTACCCCAAATAACTTCGCTCTCTATTTTGATCGAATACTTGAAGACAAAAGTGATAGTTTACGTCGTCAAATCGGCTCTATTTTAGAACTCGAAGATAGTAATGAAGACGAACAAAATGTAGAACTTGAAAAAACACTTAAGCAAGGTTTTTCATCCATAAAAAGTATTTTACAATTGAGCAGTACTCTCTACAAAAATATGACGTTAATGGAGAAGATCCTCGACAAACGCAAAGAAGAGATTAAAAGTACTCCCTCTTTAGCGGCTGCAAATGATTTGCTCACCTCTCTTAGCGGTGATATTGGGAAATTGGGCACCATTTTGAAAAGACAAGTCTCTCACATGAAAGACCTTTATAGCGAGACTGCTAACATCGTTCGGCAGGTTGAAAATGAAACGATTTTTGATGATCAATT
The DNA here is from genome assembly GCA_026390135.1 of Campylobacterales bacterium. Classification (GTDB taxonomy): domain Bacteria; phylum Campylobacterota; class Campylobacteria; order Campylobacterales; family Sulfurimonadaceae; genus Sulfuricurvum. Next base: position 28,858 of record JAPLGN010000007.1, read on the forward strand.
TGGGGTTTATAATAAGCGTTACCTCATATCTAAGCTCACGCAAGAGTCTCATCTAATGGTAGAGTTTCACCATAATAGCTCCCTCATTTTAGTGAGTCTATCAAACACAACCGTCTCTAAAATCACCAGTGATAAAGCCAAACAACTGATGGTACGTACAGTTGCACGCCTTCTGCTTAAAACTTCCAGGCGGAGTGATACCGTTGCACACTATGGCGATGGAATATTTGCTATGATGCTCAAGCATACCGATATAGAAAGTGCCAAACGTGCTGCGCAACGGCTGTATGATCTCGTCTCTTCCACTAATTTCTTTCTCGGTGAACAAGAAATTGCTCTACGCATTGCGATAGGAGTAGCTGAAATTAATCCAGCCCATTCGGTAGAACAACTGCTTGCCTGTACATTGGATGCGATGGAAGCTTCAAACAATGAATCAAAGAACCATTACGTTATCTGTAACGCCTAGGCATTTTTCCATGAAACTACAAATCATTACTTACCCCGATAAACTGCTAAAAGCTCACTCTAAAAAAGTTGTCACCTTTGATGATCAACTCCATACACTCCTTGAGAATATGTTTGAAACCATGATCGAAAGTAACGGTATTGGACTCGCTGCCATTCAAGTATCCCATCCTGTTCGTGCACTCATACTGTGCATACCTGATGAAGAAGGAAATCAGCTCAAAGAAAACACTCTTGAGATCATTAATCCCGTTATCCATAATCCACAAGGGGCAACAATCTATCAAGAGGGATGCTTAAGTGTTCCCGGATTCTATGAAGATATTGAGCGCTTTGAATCCCTGACCCTTCATTATCATGACCGACACGGAAATGAATCTACACTGGAGGCCAATGAACTATTAGCGATTGCTATTCAGCATGAAATGGATCATTTGGAAGGGAAACTCTTCATTGAGCGCCTCTCCTATAATCGCCGTAAAAAGTTTGAAAAAGAGTACAAGCGGGCTTTAAAAGAGAAAAAATACTCCTAAATATTGCATTGTGCAATATTTTTTACCAAAAAAAATCATTTCTGTTATACTTTCCTCACTTAAAAGTGAGGAAGCATTATGAAGCGATTACTCTGTGCAACGTTCGAGGGAATTGATGCCAAAACCGTTGAAGTCCAATTTACCGCGACCAAAGGGCTTCCCGCTTTTACCATCGTCGGAATGGCAAATACTGCCATTGCAGAATCCAAAGAGCGGGTAAAATCCGCCTTACTCAGCAACGCTTTTAGCTTTCCTCCCAAACGTCTCACCATCAACTTAGCCCCAAGCGATATCCGAAAAGAAGGTTCACACTTTGACCTGGCCATTGCAACGCTTATCGCCTTAGGTGAACAAAAATGTGAGCTTGAAGAGTGGTATGTTTTTGGCGAACTGGGTCTTGATGGAAGTGTAAGCGAAAACACTCTCCTCTATCCCATCATCCTCTCTCTAGCCAACCAAGGGATCATTACCAAAGCCATCGTACCAGCCAATGCATTGGACAAACTCTCACGCATTCCTAATATTGCTTTTTATGGAGCAAGTACACTTACCCAAACTCTTGCAATACTCTCCAGTGAGAATCAAAGTGCTCACGTCAGCACATCAACATTCACCTTTCCTACGCTATCTCACAAAGAAAATGACTACTTCTATCATCAGTATTACCCCCTGGATTTTAAAGAGATCAAAGGGCAAGAGCACGCGAAACGTGCAGCTCTTATCTGTGCCGCAGGAATGCATAATCTACTTCTTGAGGGCTCTCCAGGAAGCGGAAAATCGATGATTGCTAAACGCTTGCAACATATTCTCCCTCCGCTACATAACGATGAGATGCTCGAATGTGCAAAACTGGAGATTTTGGATGGAAAAGAACCCTCTTTTACTCCCGAACGACCATTTAGAGCACCACACCATACGTCAACACCATCCAGTATCTTTGGGGGAGGAACACATAAAGCACAAATTGGAGAAGTGGGATTGGCACATGGGGGAATACTTTTTTTTGACGAGCTTCCGCATTTTTCCAAGAATGTCCTTGAAGCTCTTAGAGAACCGCTAGAAGATCGCCACATTCGCATATCACGGGTGAACAGCAAAGTCACTTACGCAGCAGACTTTCTTTTTGTCGCAGCGATGAATCCCTGCCCATGTGGAAATCTTCTCAGCAAAGTAACACCTTGCCGTTGTTCGGATATAGAAATCAGCCGTTACCGCTCACGTCTCTCTGACCCTTTTTTAGATCGAATCGATCTCTTTATACAAATGCACCAAAGCAATTCAGAAGACAAAGCCTCTTATACCTCAGAACAGTTTCATGAAAAAGTACGCAGTGCATTTTTACATCAAAAAGATCGTGGGCAAGCACGGCTCAATGGCTCACTCACCGATAGTGAAATTGTACAGTTTTGTGTTTTAGGAGATGAAGCTCAAGGTATTATAGATCAAGCCATTGGACGGTTTGGATTATCATTTCGTGCGGTAGGAAGAATTTTAAAAGTAGCACGAACCATTGCGGATTTAGAAGGAGCTGAGAATATTATTAAAGAGCACCTCATGGAGGCACTCAGTTATCGAAAACGATAAGTTAAAACGTAGCCACAACCCATTGCGTAATAACAAAACCACCGACTACAAGCCAAATAAACATTGAGCCTGCCGTGTAGATAGGGGCAAGGCCTAATCCTTTGAATTTTGAAAAACGTGTACCCATACCCAGCGCCGTCATCGCCATCGTAAGCAAGAAGGTATCGATAAGATTGATATTACCAATCACCCCTTTAATAATCGTTGCAATATCTTCTGGAGCGACTAACGTATAATTATGAATA
>JAPLGN010000054.1 GCA_026390135.1 Campylobacterales bacterium
ACATTACGATGTGCAATACAATGATCCTGAATCATTTATTAGTAATGCTTCTGGAAATACCTATTCCTATTCAGGACTAAAAGAATCTAAATTTTTACAAGGTTCCAGCGAGTTAAACAGTGATCTCTATATCCTTGATTATGGGCATACTTTTTCTGATGCTGCGTTGGATATCCATTATTCATACTTATCAGTTGAAGATTGGTATACCTCTGCGGGAACACCGGCGACACGAACAGGCGGAATCGGTACCCTTACCCAAAGGGATGTAAAAAACTCTATGCTCCATGCTACGTGGAAAAAACCTATCGGAGATTCTCTTCTTCTATTGGGAGGCGAATATAAAAATAATATATCCGTATCCGATACCTACAATATGAGCGATTGGAGAAATGAAGACTCCAACACAAATATTACCGCGAGTTCCGGCGGAAAAGAGCAAATATTAGCGGCTTTTGCAGAGCTGCAAAGTAAACTGAGCGATAATCTTTCAACCAACATCGGTGCCCGATTCGAAACATGGACAAGCTATGATGGATATGTTTCCGATGCCAATATGTCCAATACAACACTCAATCAAACCTACTCTACCCAACACAAAAATAATTTTTCCCCAAAAATATCTCTCAACTATAAAGCAACAGACGACATTATGCTTAAGACATCATGGGGACAAGCTTTCAGAGCTCCTGATCCTGTCAATCTTTATCGAACGTATGAAATTGCAGCATTAAATAGAATCTATGTGTCGAATCCGAATCTAAAACCGGAGTACAGCGAATCGTATGATGTGGGGATAGAGAAAAAAACAGTTTTGAATGGTCTTTTTAAAGCGTATTGGTTTCATACCGTCATTGAAGACATGATTTCCACCAAAGCTCCTGTCAATATTGCTGGGAAAAATTATTATGAAAGAACAAACGTCGGGAAAGCACGCTCTCAGGGGTATGAACTATCGTACATTCAGCCACTTGACAATGATTTTACGCTCAACACTAATTATACGAAAACCTATACAAAGGTTTTAGAAAATGAGAGCGACCTTGCTTCAGTCGACAAACAATTCACCGGTATTCCAAGAGATATGGCCAATGTAACTCTCACCTACGATAATCATCAATTTTATGCTCTGATTAACTATGCCTATCAATCCAAAATCTACAACAATACTGATAATAGCGATAATGTCTCTAACGTCTACAGCTCCTTGGATGCTGCCGGAACAGTTAATACAAAGTTCGGATACAAAATCAACAAGAATATTGATATCAATCTTGCAATTACCAATCTCATGAACAAAGATTATTACAGCTATGAAAAAGCAGAAGGACGATCATGGTATCTACAAACCAACTTGAAACTTTAATGGTGAATCGATTAAAAAGTATTTTTCTTTTTTCACATCTGAGCGAAACAGATTTAATCCATTTAGCTTCTATCGTAAAACTGCGCTCCTTTAATAATGGAGAAATCCTCTTTTATGAGGGGACACCTTCGGATAAACTTTATATTCTACTAGATGGCATCCTCAAAGGGTATAAAACAGATATGAAAGAAAATGAAATCGTACTGCACTATTTTTATCCCATTTCATTAGTAGCAGAAATGGCCAATCTTCACCATATTCCATTCCCTGCAACTGCAGAATTTCAAACGGATGGAAGTATTTTGGAGATTGATTATCCCATTTTTGAGCGTGATTTTCTAAAAAATCCTACCGTATCCTTTGAATTGATAAAATCGCTGACTCAAAAGCTCAAATACCTTGAAGATATTATTACCACACGGTTAGCATTGGATGCAACGTCACGTGTGGCTAAATTCTTATATGAAAATGGGGATATTTCCGATTCGACTAAGCGACATAAGATTGCAACGATTTTAGGGCTTACCCCAGAAACACTCTCACGCTCTTTTAAAAAAATCAAAATTTTAGGACTCATCAGTGATGAGGGTAAAAATTTCACCATCTTGAATCGAGAGGGACTAAAAGAACTTTTTTCCTAAAAGTTTTCAGAAATTTGATTTATATCAATGAAGCTGCCTCCCCTTTTCAAGTACACTAACTGAAGTAGGAATCATAAAGCTTCACGAACTATGTCCTATCCATATTTTACAAATACAAGGAGTAACGAATGAAAAATATTCTTGGAACAGCCCTGGCGAGCGCTCTTTTTATGACCCTTCCGCTAATGGCTGGCGATTCGAAAATGGATGTTGCCAAAATGTTTGAAAAAGAGTGTCAAGGGTGTCATGGACCTAATCACGAAGGTGGAGTGGGAAGCAGTCTTGAACCAAAAGCAATCGGTAAGAAAGGGGATTATTTTCTCCGCGATACGATTCTTAGTGGTAGAGCCGGTACAGCGATGCCTTCGTTTAAAAGTAAATTCACCGATGATGATGCGGATAAAATGGTTCAATTTCTCTTGAAATACGAAGCAAAACAGTTGACTAAACTTACAATTGAAGATGTAGCGGCTACTCATACCATTCTTCAAGATCGTGAAGAGCTGTACAAAAAGTATCCTAAACCAACTGATGTTAAAAGTGTACAAGACATTGTTGTCTTCACTGAGCGCGATGCATCAAAAGTTGGATTTATTGATGGTACAACCAATAAAGTACTTTCGAAACACGATTCCGGTTTTGCGACTCACGTAACTGTTGTTAATAAACGCATTCCGCGATATGTATACAACATCAGCCGTGACGGATGGGTTAATATGTTTGACCTTAATGCACCTGGACAACCAATCATTGCAAAAATTCGTGTGGGTTCCGACAGCCGCGGACTCGCGTGTACACCAGATGGTCGCTATTTGATGGCAGGTAACTACGTCCCAGGCGGTGCCGTACTTTTGGATGCTATGACGCTTAAACCGTTGAAAGTCTACGCAACCGATCAAGTCGAAGATATGGATGGCAAAATCGGTTCATCTCGTGTTGCATCTATCGCTGACACTCCATACGGTCCTTATATTGCATTTGCTCTTAAAGATGCCGGGCACGTCTATATCGTCGATTACAGTAAACCTGATTTCCCTATCGTGGGAGACATTCCTAAAATCGGTAAAATCTTACACGATGCATTTTTGAATGAAGGGGAAGAAGTAGGACGCTATTATATGGTTGCTTCACAAGGTAGTGATGTTGTGGGGATTGTTGATTTCAAAACTAAAACATTAGTGGATAAAGTTTATACAGGACCGGGAAGCAAACCACATCCAGGACAAGGTTCAAGCTGGTACAGTGAAAGGTTAGGCAAACAGCTTCATGCTACCGTCAACATGAACGTAGGTGACGTAACCGTTTGGGATAACCAATGGCATGTATTAAAACATACCAAAACAGCGGGTGGTGGACTTTTTATTGGAACCAACGAACATACACCGTTTTTGTGGGCTGATAACGTTATCGGCGGTGAAGATAATTACAACAAAGTTGATCTTGTGGATAAAGAGTCTTTGATGGTGGGACGTATTATCCAAGCTACCAAAGAGGGTAAAGTGCAGCTCATCGATCCAAACAATCTCAAAGTGATAAAAGAATGGAATATCGGTGCCGTCAAAAATGAGAAAGGCGAACTTATTGTCCCTCGATTGCTTCATGGAGAGCCTTCAGCACATGGCGAACATATGTATATTTCAGATTGGACATGTGGAAGAATATTGGTATTTGATGCTAAAACAGGAGAATACATTACCCAGATTACCGGGCTAACAACTCCGACATTTACCTATTCTATTGAGCATCGTATGGAACTTCCGGGCGCATAAATCATAGAGCAAATCCATTTTTATGAATACAAAAAAGTTTCGTAAATACTGTCCCCCTCCTCTGTAGAGGGGATCATTTCTTGACCTTCATCAATACCTCATATTTCCTAACTCGATATACTCCAATATATTTTACAAGGAACTCACCATGTCTACTTGTTCGACGGCTCCATCGCCTCAAAAAAAAAACTATTTTCTATCTCAGCCGCATCAGCCATTTTTTGTTTTTGGTCTTTTATGGGCCATCATTTCTATGGTGTTTTTTGTACTGTCTCATAAAGGGGTCATTACTCTCAGTATCAGTGAAAACCAATTCCATCTCTATTCTCTTGCGTTCCTAGTCTTTGCTCAGTTTTTTCACGGCTTTTTATTTACTACCTTCCCCCGCTTTTGTTCGACAATGGCAATTCCCAAAGAGGCCTATATTCGTATTGTTTGGCTTTATCAAATCGGGGCTGCACTCTTTTTTGTAGGTTCACTTCTTTCGGAGTGGTTGACTTTATTTGCAATGCTTGCCGTTTTCTTCGCGCATTCTATGGCAATTTTTGCACTCTATTGGATTTATAAAATCGGTCAATCACCCGTAAAACAAGATCCTTTTTGGATATTAGTTGCTCACGGTATTACACTCATAACGCATCTTTTGTGGATCATTGCATTCGGCATCAGTTTGGTTTGGAATTTTCAGAACTGGTTTCCTCTGATTCCTCCCATCATCGTTAACTTCTTCTTTGTGTTCCTCACCTTTTCCGTCGCACAGCGTATGATCCCATTTTTCAGCCATTCTCAGGAACCCAGAACAAAATATTTTGTCGAGACGGTATTAGGTGCTTTCATCCTAAAAACTCTCTTTGCACTTGTTACCTTCACCGCAGGGGAAGCGGTTGTCGGAATACTCCTAGCCCTCTACCTGTTTCGCGAATTTTTACGATGGAAACTCCATCCATTTAACTCACCTGCGATCATTTGGATACTTCATCTCGCCCTATTCTGGCTTCCTACCGGACTTTTGATCGGTTCCTTAACCCAAATTGTCGAGATGATCTATAGTGTCAGTTTCTTATTTGCAGAAATCCATCTGTTAGCGTTAGGTTTTTTAACCACCATACTCATCGGCTTTGGAACACGCGTAACCCTTGGACACTCCGGACAGACGCCAGATACAGATAAAGTGACTATAGCTTTGTTTTGGTGGACACAAGTGATTGTTATCGCGAGATTTGCACTCTCTGTAGATACAGCATTCGGAGGTTCTCATTCGTGGCTTTTTGATGCGGCGGCGTGTGGATGGATTTTTTTATTTATTGTATGGGGCGGACGATACGGAAAAACTCTTATTTTTGGTAAGAAAAGTATATGATAGATATAGCTTCTCATCCAAAATATAATACTACTACAAAGTAGACAAATGTGCTATTATAAGGAAAAGTCTATTACAATAATGGTCTATATATGAAGGAGATAGTATGCATTTTTCCAAAACTGCCGAATACGCCATTCGGGTTCTAAGCTATTTGCATCGCTACAATACAACCTCACATTCAGTCAATGTTTTACATCAAGAGCTAGACCTTCCCTACAAATACCTAACAAAAATGGTGACCGATTTAGTGAAAAAAGGGTTGGTAAATGCTTCACGCGGTCGTGAAGGCGGGATTAGTTTAGCAAAAAATGCCGACACGATCCGCTTAGCCGATATCCTCGAAGCGATTGGTGAGCCCTTAGAGCATGAGCGTTGTATTTTAGGCTTCGATAGATGCGATGCATCCAATCCTTGCGCCTTGCATGATCAGTGGGTAAAGCCTAAAGAAATGATTGAAACCATGCTGACAACGACTACTCTTAGCTCACTTATTCATGATAAAGAGACTAAATTATAGCTTGAAGACAAGCCCCTTCCCCCTTCCCTAGTTCATTCTTCAGTTTTCGACCTTGCTGTCAAATAGTGACAATTACTACTTAAAGGTAGAATTAAACATATTCAGCTAATATTACAATTACTACCCTGTGGTGGAATTAAAAATAGGAGTTAAAATGTCTGAACGTATTACTAAAAATATGGCCAGAAATATTTACTTTGGCGGAGGTCTTTTTGCCATTTTGGTATTTACCGGGCTTACCTTTGATACCGTTAAACAAATCCCGAAATTAAGTCATGACGACAAGATTACCGAGTCCGTAGCTCTTGGGAAAAAAGTATGGGAAAACAACAACTGTGTCGGTTGCCATACAATCATGGGTGAAGGTGCATATTATGCTCCGGAACTTGGAAACGCATTCCAACGTTTAGGCGGAGGTGATGAAGAAGTATTTAAAACCTATCTTGCTGGATGGATGGCAGCACAGCCTATGGATATACCAAATAGAAGAAAAATGCCTCAGTTTCATTTAACACCTGAACAAGTGACTAATCTTGCAGACTTTTTGATTTGGACATCTCGTGTCAATAATCAAGAGTGGCCTCCAAACATTAAAGGATAAGGAAAGTATATGAAATATTCATCTCAAATGGTCGCAAAACCATATTTTATTTTTGCACTCATTCTCCTTGCGGGAGAGATTGTTTTTGGTCTTGCTATGGGAGTACAATACCTTTATGGTGACTTTTTATTCCCCGCAATTCCTTTCAATGTATTGCGTATGGTTCATACGAACTTACTGATCGTTCTTTTATTATTTGGGTTTATGGGTGCAACGTATTTCCTGATTCCTGAAGAGAGTGAACGGGAGCTGTGGAGTCCGATGTTGGCTAAACTCACGTTTTGGGTTTTTGCAGCAGCGGGTGTAGCAACAATTCTAGGTTATTTATTTGTACCTTATGCAACATTGTCAGCATCACTTGCAAATAGTTTTTGGCCAACCATGGGACGTGAATTTTTGGAACAGCCAACCATTACGAAAGTAGGGATTGTTTTAGTCGTACTCTCGTATATCTTTAATACGACTATGACCGTTATCAAAGGTCGTAAAACGACCATATCAGTTATTTTATTGACAGGTCTTTTTGGTTTGGCATTTTTCTTTTTGTTTGCCTTTTATGTCCCGCAAAACCTTGCTATGGATAAATTCTTTTGGTGGTTCGTTGTCCACTTGTGGGTTGAAGGAACATGGGAGCTTATTTTAGGTGCTCTTTTAGCGTTTGTTCTCATTAAAACTACAGGTGTTGACCGCGAGCACATTGACAAATGGCTTTATTTGATCATTGCAATGACTCTTATCTCTGGGCTTGCAGGAACAGGACATCACTTTTTCTATATTGGTACTCCGGGGTATTGGTTGTGGATTGGATCGATTGCTTCTGCGGCAGAGCCGATTCCCTTTTTCTTAATGATTCTTTTTGCCTTCAATATGGCAAAAAACCGTCGTATTGTGCATGACAATAAAATAGCACTGACATGGGCTAAAGGAACTGCCGTTGTAGGATTTTTAGGAGCGGGGGTTTGGGGCTTTTTTCATACTCTTGCACCGGTTAACTACTACACACACGGTACACAGTTAACTGCAGCTCATGGACATTTATCATTCTTTGGTGCATACGTTATGATTTGTTTCACTTTGATATCGTATGCGATGCCGATTCTTCGTGGACGACCTCATGGAAATGGACCAAAATCACAAAAAGTAGAATTGACCAGTTTTTGGATGATGGTTATCGGTATGATCGGCCTTACATTAGCATTAACTGTTGCTGGTATTATGCAAATTGAAATGCAAAGACTTCCTGATGCGGCTAACGCAATGGGCTTTATGGAAACACAAGCCGCTATCTCTACCGTTTATATGGTTCGTTTGGCTTTTGGAGTGATGGTCTTCTTGGGTCTGTTGACTTATTTTTACAGTTTCTTTGTAAAAGAAGAGAAAGCAGTCGCCTAGATGGATGAAAAAGTCGGTAAGTTTTGGGATCACTATGTCACCAAAAAAGCATCTCGTCTTTTTAAAGAGGAAGAAGTTGTTTTTACCGACATTACCAAAGGGTTAAAAATATTTTATCATCTCTTAGGGGGTGAAAAAGCAAAAGAACTTCATATTACCGACAAAAGATCGATACAAACTTCACGAACATTTCTAGAGAAATTTTCAGGAACCGGTAAAACTTTTTTCCTTGCTTGGCAAGATGAAAAAGGAATTTATCTTCCTGCTTCTTTAGCCTATTTTCCATTTAAACAGCACAACGAGATGCACTATTATTGGTTAATCGCCATGTTGACAAACGTAAATATCAAGAGTACAAACATAGAGCGCGAAAACAGTAAAGCAGTCAATCTGCTCATCGAAAAGTATGCTGGTTTTAGTCAATTTTACGCATATGCACATAGCTACTTATTTCATCACTATCCTGAATTATCCACTATTGAACTTTCCACCGAAGATTCACTAGAGCATAATTATCCAAATCCTTTATGGATTTATCCCTCTCTATCTACTAGTAATAAATTCCTTAATTTTACTGATGATGATGAAGAAGTCCTACGACAAAATGATGAACAAAACAAGACTGAAACTTTAAAGATGAAGAAAAAAAGCGAACAAATCGATGATAAAAAAGAGACGGACGGACTTTTACTATTTTTGCCCGAATCCATTATGAGTTTTATGGAGCAAGTGAGAGTTGATCGGCAGGAGAATGACAGTTTTGATGAAGATGCCCTTTACAATGCTGAAGATTTAGATGAGATAACACTGGGACAAAAAGATGCCAACCTCTCCGCACGAATCAAAATGGATTTGGACATCTCCGCGAACAGCGTTGAAGAATATCCGCTAGGAAAAGGGCATTTTATCGACGAATGGGACTATAAAAAAGAGAGCTATCTCAAAAACTATGTGTGTATAAAACCCTTTATTTCTCTCAATACCAAACCAATTGAGTTGCCAAAACGACTGCAAAAAATGATGAGAAAGATTCAAAGTGAACTTGATTTGATGGAACTCGACCGACTCAAAAGAGATAACCTTCCCTATGGTGATGAGATCAATATCGATACGTGGATCGATTATAAAGGACATCAGAATCGATCCAATCATCCCCAGCGATTTTTTCAAACGTATGAGAGAAAGATAAGAGATATGTCTACTTTGATATTGGCGGATGTTTCCCTCTCCACAGAAGCTGGGATAACGCAAGAGATTCGTGTCATAGATATGATACAAGATGCTTTGATGGTGTTTTCAGAATCATTGCACCGACTACAAGATAAATTTGCCATCTATACGTTTTCATCGATCAAAAACACAAAAGTGAACTTTCAAATCATCAAAAATTTCAAAGAAAAATACAGTGACGACGTTCGCGGACGAATTCATGCGATTAAACCCGGATATTACACCCGCATGGGGGCTGGAATACGCGAAAGTGCCAAAATTTTAGAGAAACAGCAAAGTGCCAATAAGCTCCTGCTGATTCTAAGCGACGGGAAACCTAACGATGTCGATCGGTACGATGGACGTTACGGAATCGAAGATACCAAAAAAGCGATTGAAGAAGTAAAGAAAAAAGGGATCACCCCGTTTTGTATCACGATTGATATCGATGCGAAAGAGTATCTCCCCTATCTTTTCGGGAGAAACTCCTATGCCGTAATCCGTGATGCCAAAAAACTCCCCAAAGTTTTACCCGAAATCTATATGAATTTGACCAAATAAAGGAGAACCATTATGTCAAAAACGTACTATTTACCCCAAGGTAACGAAGTTGAGCTTTTCAAAGCGGCTGCGGGGATGAACCTCCCTATTTTGATCAAAGGACCGACAGGTTGCGGGAAAACACGGTTTGTTGAAGCAATGGGGGAAGAGCTTGGTCGCGATGTTTATACTGTCGTTTGTCATGATGATCTCAGTGCCGCAGATTTGGTGGGTCGTCACCTGATTGATGAAAATGGTACCTATTGGCAAGATGGACCGCTGACCAAGGCGGTACGAAATGGCGGTATTTGCTACCTCGATGAAATTATTGAAGCCAGAAAAGATACAACAGTAGTATTACACTCCCTTGCTGATTATCGCCGAGTTTTACCGATTGATCGGACAGGTGAAGTCATCGTTGCACATCCTGATTTTATGTTGGTTGTTTCGTACAATCCAGGATATCAAAATGTTTTAAAAGGTATGAAACCAAGTACCAAACAACGTTTTATTTCACTTAGTTTTGATTATCCAAAAGCAGCAATTGAAAAAGAAATTATCATCAAAGAAAGTAGCGTAGACAGTAAAACAGCACAAAAGCTTGTCGATATAGCCGGTGAAATCCGCCAACTAAGCGACAGCGATATTCAAGAAGCGGTATCGACACGACTGCTTATTTATGCAGCAAAACTCATCACTAAAGGATTCGATCCCTATCAAGCATGTATTCACTCCATCGTAGAATCTCTCAGTGATGAAGAGGATGTTTTAGAGGTGCTTGAAAAGCTTATATCACTCCATTTTACAAAAAGTTTAAATGCCTAAATATCTAACCATAAAAGAGCCCTACCCACCTGGGGATTTTGCCATTTGGATTATTGTTTACGTTGAATTGCTCACTTTTGGATTATTGTTTGCAGGATATGCTTTTTCACGTAGAATTAATCTACAAATGTTTAATGATTCTCAACTCTTGCTCAATCAAAGCATAGGATTTATCAACACACTCATTTTGATCTCAAGCAGTTTTTTTATCGTAAAAGCGGTTCAAAAAATCAAAAATGAGACGAACGAAAATTCTTATAAATCAAGTATTATTGCCTCAAAATGGCTTTTATCAGCAATGCTTTTAGGGATAATCTTTCTTATGTTAAAGTTGACAGAATTTTCCCATCTATTTGAACAGGGGATTACTCTAAGTACCAATACCTTCTTTATGTTTTATCTATTATTGACAATGTTTCATTTTATGCACGTCTCTTTAGGCGTCATCATTTTATTTAATCTGCACCATAAAACAAAAGCTCAAGGATATAGCCAAAATGATTGCAGAGGCCTTGAAACAGGTGCTATCTATTGGCATTTGGTGGATTTATTGTGGATCGTCCTTTTTCCCTTGGTTTATATCATACGATAGGAGCAGTTATAATGAAAAAGATCGCTGAACGTGTTTGGATTGTTTTGATATTATTGTCTATTTTTGCTTTTTTATTAGGATATTTAAAACTGGTAAGTACTTTTGTAGTTGGAGTTTTAGTACTAAGTACATTTCTAAAAGGGCAATTGATTATCGATTATTTTATGGATTTAAAAGAGGTTCGACTCAAGTATAGGATCATACCAACACTTTGGCTCATCCTTATTTTATTGTGCATCACAATCGCCTATTATCTACCTGTTGTAAAAAACTAAAATATTTCTCAAAACCACTTGCTCTTAAATAGCCCAAAAGCAATATAAACTTTTTTATTCATTACTTTTTTGCCCGACATTATTGACTTATGTCAATAGTTCTCCACAATTTTTCAACTAAAATACGACAAAACAAAGCGGGGTTCTATGAACTTTTTGTGTAAGAAAAAAGTATGAATATTGTTGAAAAAAAGCTGAATAAACGGGAGCGCTACAAAGCGAAAATGATTCCGTACGACTATTATCCGCAAATTGAAACTCTTGATTTTAGTGCACTCAGCGAAGCCGACATTTTTTATCTTCAAGATTTTGGTATTTTTAATAACCCTCTGAATGAAGAGGATTTTACCCTTCGTTTACGTATCACAGCGGGTCGCATCTCTGTTCAACAACTTCACTCCATTGCGCACATTGCAAAATCTCATTCTCTTGACATCATCCTGACCGCACGTGCAGGAATACAACTCCATGGACTTACCAGCGAGAACGTATTGAGTGTTTTTCATCAAATTAACGCAACAGGAATCACCACATGGCAAACGTTTGGGGATAATGTTCGAAATATCGTGACGGATGTGTATGACGGTCTGGGTGAAACGTGCGAGATTGAGGTATATCCTCTTATTGTAGAAATGGAACAGACTATCCTCAAAATTCCTCGTCAAGTGGGGATGTTACCACGGAGAATTTCAACCGGTATTTCTGGAAATCGCGCGAATGTTACCTCATTTTTTGCTAATGACCTCTATTTTGGGTTGGCACAAAAAGATGGAGTTTTCGGATTTAACGTCTATATGGGCGGCAAAAATACTGAGATTGCCCGATGTGCCAATATATTCTTGCTCACGGATGAAGTCGTAGCTTTTTTTAGTGCTTTTATCGAAGCATTTAACAAACATGGTTTACGCAACACACGCTCACAAATACGTCTTTTTTATCTCCTTGAGACGATCGGTATCGAAATGTTTAAAGAATACATTGCACACGAGTACCAAAAAACATGGCAAACTGCAGGGACGCTGATACTGGAAAAAAGAGAATTTTCGAAAAGTGAAAAACTTCAAGACGGTAGCTATGCTTTTTGCTATGAGAGTGATTTTGGACGTGTAACACCCGATGAGCTTACCAGAATTGCCACTTTTGCCCATATAAACGAAGCAGAAGTGCGACTCACTACCCAGCAAAATATTGTCATTTTAGGGCTTTTGGAAAAAACAATCCCTTTTGAAAATCTCCCCAAAAGCGCCACAGTGATTGTGTGTGCTGGGAGCAGTTATTGCCCATTTTCGTTTTGGGATTTAAAAAATGAAGCACTTTTATTGCCTCTGGATAAAATTCAAAAGCATCGTATCCAAGTGGGCGTTTCAGGCTGTGCCAAAGGATGTGGAAGACATCAGCACTGCGATATTGGGCTGATAGGATTGCGTACGAGCAGTTTTGGCGATGTGGATAAAGCCGCACGCATCTATTTTGGAGCACAGCACTCGAATGGGATCAGTGTGGGAAGAGAGCTTTTTACGATGGTTCCCCTCGAACACATCGGTAATGTTATCGAGATGATTATCGATGAGTATGAAGCCAGTGAACAGGAGAGCTTTGAAGATTTCTCTACCCACGTCCTCAACCATTATTCGGAGGAGTTTTGTGCGTTATGGTTTTTGGCGAAACTTGATACAGGGTCAAAAATGATGTTGCACAGTTTGGATAATACCCATTTTTACAAAATTTCTTTTTGTCGTTTTGACGCAGAAAGAAAGTTGTTGGAAGAGTCTTTTTCCGGCGAATCCTTTTTATCTCTGATTGACAATAATTTTGAAAATGCCATACGCTCTTTGAGTAAAAAACTTTGGACGATTGGGCAAGCCGATCAAAACCTTTCTCCGCAAATCAAGAAATTAATGACCAGCAAGAAATATTGGGAGCTCTAAACTTTGATCTATATCAAATACTATCTCTTAGGCATTTGCTATTATGTTTGAATCTTTCTAGCCATCAGAATAGTCACTAAAAATTATAAAGGAGTCCTGTGGCATCCATTAAAATACTTATCGTTGAAGATGATGATGTTACAGCTCTCAACTTAACCTTATCGTTGGAGACATTCGGATATAAGGTAGTCTCAGTCGCTAATGATAAGCAAAGTGCTCAAAAAAAACTAAAAATTTACTATCCTGATATCGTACTCATCGACATAGAGTTAAAAGGCCAGAAGCAAGGAATAGAAATAGCGCAATTTATTCGTACTAAAATGCCGCTCCCTTTTATCTATCTCACCGCCCATTCTGGAAGTAATACACTTATAAATGCCAAGCAGACAGAACCTTACGGCTATATTGTCAAACCTTTTGAGCCACTCAATCTTCATACAACAATTCAAATGGCACTGTACCGTTTCGAAGAAGAGCAAAAAAGATTCGTCAACATTGATGAGCTCAAACACAACAAAGAGGATCTTGAAAAGCTTCTTTTTGTTAAAAAAAGCTCCGATAAACCTATTGTCGAATTTGGAAAACATTATCGATATGACATTTCACTGGGAGAAACTTTTTATAAAAATCAAAAAATTTATTTGAGTAAAACAGAGAATGCATTTATCCGATTACTTGCTGTTAATTTTGGACGTACAGTCGATTTTGAACTCGCGATGTCGTATGTTTGGGGGCAAGAGTATGTGAGTGTAAATAGTGTACGAACCCTCGTATGGCGTTTACGTAAAAAACTTCCCGAAGATGCAATCAAAAATGCTTCAGGAATTGGATATTATCTCGATGAATAGTGGTATTCATAAAAGCTTTTTTTTAATTTTTTCAACACTCATAGCAATGATAATAAGAGCAATCAGCCCAACAAAAAGAGGCTCAAGTAAATAAAATGAGAGATGCCCTTGAGTCACAATTAAAAAGTTTGCGCCGGCAGGAGGATGAATCGTTTTGGTCAAATGCATCAGCATAATTGTCACTCCCAACCCTGTCCCAATCCAAAGCCATCCTCCGTCTGTATAGACAAGGACAATTGCTCCAAGCAGTGTTGCGATAAGATAACCGCCAAAAATATTCCATGGCTTTGAAAAAGAGCTGTTAGGTGCACTGAAAAGAAGAACCGACGTCGCCCCAAACGGAGCGATAATCATCATGGTATCCGCTTTTTGTGCAATCAATCCGATGAGAGAAAGTCCTATAAACGCCCCTACTCCAGCAATAATACTCTCAATAAGATTTGAGAATCTCTCTTTGGCTATTGTATGTATTTCTTGTTTTTTCATCCCCCCGTTCGATAAAACGCACGCGAGGAAATCTCCACGTTTTCGATTCCCCAGAGATTTTTTTCGGGCTTGTTATCGACTACTTCGGCTAACATTTTATAGGCCTCTTGGGTATCGCCGTTACGGATTGCCTCTTTGATATTTTTTGCCCCCTCAAAATACAAACAACCTATTAAATCCCCCTCAGCACTCAGACGAAGCCTGTCGCATGTCGCGCAAAAATCGTGGCGATGGGGTTCTATTGTTCCGAAACGGTATCCCTTGGACGTTTCATACAAATTTGCGGGACCGCTTTTTTCGTTTACGATACGAGAGAATGAGTGAGTTTTAGAGAGCTCTGAGAGTATTTCAAAGCTTGCAAGCCCTTTTATCCCATCCGAGGCATGAATATTTTCCATGTATTCGATATAGCGTATTTGCGCACCGATATTTTGGGCATATTCGAATAAAGACCCTATTTCATGATCGTTGATTCCGCGTAAAATAACGCTGTTGATTTTGACGGATAATCCGGCATCGATTGCTGCATCGATTCCTTTGAGTACCGATTCAAGAACATCTTTTTGGGCGATATAATGAAGTGTCTCTTTTTCCAGTGAGTCAAGTGAAATATTGACCCGTTTTAGCCCTGCCCTTTTGAGCTTTTGGGCCATTGCAGGGAGTAAAAATCCATTGGTCGTAAGCCCAATATCGACTTCAGGTGCATAGGTATGAATCATGGCTATCAACTCATCGAGATTTTCCCGTGTGGTCGGCTCTCCGCCTGTAATACGGATTTTACGAATACCGCTATCAATACTGATTTTGATAAAAGAAAAAAGCTCTTCGTAACTAAGAAGATTTTCTTTTGGCACCCAACTAAAGGGCTTTTCAGCCATACAGTAACGACACCTAAAATTACATCGCTCTGTTACTGAAACACGTAAATAATTTACTTCTCGGTTAAAACTGTCTATTAACATACAATTAGCCTTCTTCATTTATACTCTCTCATAGTAGCTTATCGGCGTATGAATCTTCTTGATTTACATCAATTATAATAGTCCTTTAGTATGCTATCATTTAAAATAGATTATTATAAAAGGAAATATTACATTGATGTTGGAACAGCTCGATTTTTTTAAAGGATGTGATCCGCAAAAACTATCCCTCTTATCCATCAATACAAAAATAAAAAATTATGAAACATCAGATATATTAGTCTATGAAGATGATGATATTAATCGAGTTTATTTTCTCTTAGACGGGGAAGTGAAATTTTATAAAGTGGATCGATTTGATAATGAAGTTTTTTTGTATACCTTAAAAGATCAAGCATTACTTACTAATATTGGTTCACTTGATTGTGATCGTATCAGTTGTTTTAGCAATGTTGAGTTTCTTTCCAAAAGTCGTGTAATGTCATGTGATTTAAAAGCCTTTACTGAAGTTGTGAAGGATGACAATATCTTACTGATTCGACTTGTGAATATCCTTGCCAATCAAAAACAAATGATCGATTGTATGGTTACAATGGGAATGGTGCACGATGTCACTGCAAAAGTTGCTAAAATGCTATATGCAAATCTTGATCTCTATAACAGTCTAAAAAAACAAGAAATATCCTATCGACTTAATATACAGCCCGCTACGCTTTCGCGGGTATTGGCTAAATTTATCCGTAAAGGAATTATTATCGAAGAAGATCACAAAACACTAGTCCTCTTACGAGATGAGTTAGCACACAATTTTACGGAGGGGCTCTAATGCAATCCATATCTACTAAAATTCGTTGGATCGTTCTCATTCTCTCGCTCAATCTTATCACCATTATAATGGTCGATATCTGGCTAAATACATCTCAAAAACTCGATGCCAAAGTGATCAATACCGCTGGTAAACAACGAATGCTTTCCCAACGTACCGTCTTAGAACTTCACCGTTTATTAGTAGATGAAGATGGAGCATACGAGCGGCTGCAAAGTGCTCGAGCAGAATTTGATCGTAATTTTAAACAGCTTAGCGCAACGACTTCAGACTACTATGCATTTAAAAACGACAAAATTGATACAACGATGACGGAAGTAGATGCCCATTGGAATCGCATGGGAGGATTGATTGATCATTACTTACAAGGGGATCATAACTTGTATGATCTCAAAATCATTAATGAGAATGGAGAACAAACGCTAGCATTAATGGATAAAGCGGTGAGTCAATATGAAGAATCAATGATGGAGAAACGAATACTGGCCCACCGTATTCAAATTACCCTTGCTCTAATCTCATTTGGAATTATCCTCTATATGGCACGTACAACTTTACAAATACAACGCAATTTTGAAAAATTCCAAGAACATCTAAAAAGTATTAGTGGTGAGGAAAATATCAATAAAACTGGAAATGAACTTGATATTGCCTGCTCACACATTGAACATTTTTTACATAACGTCGAAGAAGCGCTCCAAAGTGCTACAGATGCGGTAGAAAAAAGTGAAGCAGTAACTGCTGGGCTTTATGGCGCTACACCTGAAGCAAAACATCTGCTGGAACAAAGCGAGGATGTTATAATTCAAGTTGGTGAAGAGCTCCACCAAACCTCTACTCGTCTTAAAAAACTTAAAAGCAATCTTGAAAAAGCCAAGGCAATGAGATACCCTTTTTAAAATCTTTCTAGCCTTTCTTGACTTAGGTCAAAACCTTTTTTCTCCTTTTTCTTTATAATATTTGAAGTGCATGAGTTATTTCATAGCATCAGGAAAACTTAAGGAGTCCGTCCTATATGGATGGATTAAAAGTAGTTCCATTAAGGAGGCTTTTATGTCATTGGATAGAAGAGAGTTTTTAAAAAGTGCAGCAGCTGCATCAGCAGCAACAGCAATAGGAATGGCAGTTCCTGCCAAAGTAGAAGCAGCTTCTACAGCAGCTCAAGCAGGATGGCGTTGGGACAAAGCGGCATGCCGTTTCTGCGGAACCGGTTGTGGGATCATGATGGCGACCAAAGATGACCGTATCGTTGCCGTTAAAGGTGACCCGTTGGCACCTGTCAATCGCGGGCTTAACTGTATCAAAGGATACTTTAACGCAAAAATCATGTACGGTGCAGACCGCCTTACTCAACCCCTTTTGCGAATGAATGACCAAGGTCAGTTTGATAAACACGGTAAATTCAAACCTATCAGCTGGGAACGTGCATTTGATGAGATGGAAAAACACATTAAATCGGCTCTAAAAGAAAAAGGACCGACCGGTATCGCTATGTTCAGCTCTGGACAGCAAACCGTTATGGAAGGACATGCCTCACTAAAACTGATGAAAGCGGGGTTCCGTACTAATAATATCGATCCGAATGCTCGCCTTTGTATGGCATCAGCTGTTACTGGATTTATGAACGTATTCGGTGCCGATGAGCCATCTGGATGTTATGACGATATCGAACTCGCCGAAACTATCGTTGCGTTCGGTTCCAATATGGCAGAGATGCACCCGATTCTCTGGTCACGTGTATCAGATCGAAAACTCAGTAATCCCGATAAAGTACAAGTCGTCGTATTATCAACCTATAAACACCGTACAATGGACCTTGCCGACGTCGAAATTATCTTTAAACCTAATACCGACTTAGCTATTTTCAACTATATTGCACGCGAGATTGTCTACAATCATCCTGAAGCGATAGATTGGGATTTTGTCAATAAAAATATTATCTTTGCTACTGGACCGGTCGATATTGGATATGGATTACGCGAAGATATTCATCATCCTAAATACAAAAAAAGCGAACTCGATACAGCGGCCAAACAAAAGTCAAAAGTTCTTACCGACGATGAAGGGGTAAGTCTCGCGTATTTAGGCTACAAAGCGGGTGATACACTTGAAATGAAAAACACTGAAACTGCTAATAAGCATTGGCAAATTACCTATGAAGATTTCAAAAAAGGGCTTGCACCATACACACTTGATTACGTCGCCCACGTTGCCAAAGGCGATCCGGATGAAAGCATAGAAGATTTTAAAGCAAAACTTCAAAAAATGGCCGATCTTTACATCGAGAAAAAGCGCAAATGTCTTACGTTCTGGACCATGGGATTCAATCAGCATACCCGTGGAACATGGGTTAATGAGCAAGCCTATATGGTTCACTTCCTTCTAGGAAAACAGGCTAAACCGGGCAGCGGTGCATTCTCTCTCACCGGTCAGCCATCCGCATGCGGAACCGCGCGTGAAGTGGGTACTTTTTCTCATCGATTGCCGGCAGACATGGTCGTCAACAATCCGCAACACAGAGAAATTGCTGAAGGTATTTGGCAACTCCCGGCTAAAACACTTAATCCAAAACCGGGATCACATTTCGCCCAGATTCACCGTGATCTCGAAGACGGTAAAGTAAAATTTGCATGGGTCAGTGTTTGTAACCCGTATCAAGATACCGGTAATGCGGAGCACTGGATCAAAGCTGCACGTGAAATGGATAACTTTATTGTCACGTCTGACGGTTATCCTGGAATCTCGGCAAAAGTATCGGATTTGATTTTACCAAGTGCCATGATGTATGAAAAATGGGGAGCATACGGTAATGCAGAGCGACGCACACAACACTGGCGTCAGCAAGTCACACCGGTTGGAGATGCGATGTCGGATACCTGGCAGATTGTTGAACTTTCCAAACGCTTCACTATCAAAGAAGTCTGGGGAGCGCAAAACATCCCGGGACTTGATGGGGGATTACCTGATGTAATGGCCGCTGCCAAAGCGATGGGATACAAAGAAACCGATACCCTTTATGATGTTTTATTTGCCAGCAAGAAAGCAAAAGCCTATAAATGGCCTGATCCGGTAAGCAAAGGATACCAAAACTCTGAAGTTGAAGGGGATAAGCGTAATGTTGTCGGAAGCGATGGCAAACCATTTAAAGGATATGGCTTTTTCCTACAAAAATATCTCTGGGAAGAGTACCGTGAGTTTGGCGATGGTCGGGGTCATGACTATGCAGATTTTGATACCTATCATAAAGTACGCGGTTTAAAATGGCCTGTTGTTGATGGTAAAGAGACTTTCTGGCGTTACAACTCGAAATATGATCCGTATGCTAAAAAAGCGAATAACGGCGAATTTGCGTTCTATGGTCATGCTTTCAAAGAGATCCCACAAGGAAATCTCCAAGGTGTAACCAACAAAGAGACGGTTCATTTAGCCAACAAAGCCAAAATCTTCTTCCGTCCTTATATGGAACCAACTGAAGTACCAGATAAAAATTATGACATTTGGCTCTGTACCGGTCGTGTACTTGAGCACTGGCATAGTGGAACGATGACGATGCGTGTTCCTGAACTCTATCGTGCTGTCCCGGAAGCATTGTGTTATATGCACCCATCAGATGCAGAAAAACGCGGCGTCAAACGGGGTGAAATGGTATGGGTAGAATCTCGACGCGGTAAAGTTAAAGCACACGTCGAAACACGCGGACGTAACCGTCCTCCAAGAGGTCTCGTATTTGTCCCGTGGTTTGATGAAAAAGTGTTTATCAACAAAGTATGTTTGGATCACACGTGTCCAATTTCAAAACAAATTGACCACAAAAAATGTGCGGTCAAAATTTATAAAGCGTAACGACCATGAATACCCAAACTCCTAATGAACGTCGCCGTTTTTTCCTCTCTATAGCTAGAGGGATTGGACTGAGTGCGATGGGGGCTTTGGTTTGGAGTGCCTATGTGGGAGAGGTGAAGGCCGCTCCTTTAGTTTTACGCCCTCCGGGTGCTTTGAATGAAAATGAGTTTATTAAAAACTGTATCAAATGCGGATTGTGTGTGGAAGCGTGTCCTTATGATACACTTAATTTGGCGAAACCGGGAGACAACCTACCTATTGGAACTCCTTTCTTTACGCCACGCACGATTCCATGTTATATGTGCAGTGATGTTCCTTGTGTTCCTGTATGCCCTAGTGGTGCACTCAGTGAACCATCGGTGAGCAACTATGTTAAATCACATGCACAGCTCGATATCAATAAAGCTCGCATGGGCTTAGCAGTAATCGATCACGAATCATGTATTGCTACATGGGGTATTCAGTGCGATGCATGTTATCGTGCCTGTCCTTTAATGGGTCAAGCGATTACGATCGAATTTTCTAAAAATGAACGGACGGGAAAACATGCGTTTCTTATACCTATTGTTCATGCAGATGTCTGTACCGGATGCGGTATGTGCGAGCATGCCTGTGTCACTCAAAAAGCGGCGATTTACGTCTTACCCCGAGCTTTGGCGATGGGGGAAGTGGGAAATCATTACATCAAAGGATGGGATCCTAAAGATGAACAACGTCTGGATACCGTCAAGAAAAACGTTCCGCATGAGTTCACCAAAACCAAATTGAGTGAAAAAAGTGCCCTTGACTCACTCAATGACGAAAGCGGGCTGTGATGAGACATTATAAATATCTCTTGATGAGACGGTTTAGTCAAATAGCAATATTGGTGCTCTACATCGGAGCCAATGCCTGGGGCTGGAAAATACTGCGAGGTGATCTCAGCGCCTCGTTACTTATGGGTAAGATCCCGCTAGCTGATCCTTACGCAGTGGTTCAAATCGTGGTTACAGGTGCAACACTGGGGATGGATATCATCCTCGGTGCGCTTATCGTTACCCTCTTTTACGGGGTTATCGGCGGACGTGCATTCTGTAGCTGGGTTTGCCCTATCAACATGATAACCGATACAGCCGGATGGCTGCGTCGCAAATTGAAGTTTTCAGAAGTACAAAAACGGTTTTACATGAGCCGATCACTTCGATATTGGATTTTAGGTCTGAGTTTAATTTTATCAGCGGTGATGGGAGTGGCGGTATTTGAGCTGATCAGTCCTGTTTCTATGGCACACCGCGGAGCCATATTCGGTATGGGTATGGGCGGCGGTGCATTGGTGGTCATATTTTTGTTTGATCTGTTGGTTCATGAAAACGGTTGGTGCGGTTACATTTGCCCACTGGGTGCATCCTATGCGCTCATTAGCAAATTTTCACTGATCCGTGTTCACCATAATGCCAATAAATGTAATGACTGCAGAGATTGCATCACGGTATGTCCTGAAAAAGAGGTTCTCCATATGATCAATAAAAGCAGTGAGAGTGTCTTGATGGGTGAATGCACCAATTGCGGCAGATGTGTTGATGTTTGTAAAGAAGACGCGCTCGGATTTTCAATTCGAAGTCAGTTAAAACAACCAAAGGATGAAGAATGAAAGCAAATCGAATCATCGGTAGCCTCGTGGCTGCATGTATTTTAATCAGCGGTGTCTATGCCGCAAGCAATACTAATGCTGGTATAGACGAAAAAGATTTAGGGATGCGCAAAACAGAAGTGTATTCGGAAGACAACGCTGCACCCGATGGGACTAATTATCATAGTGAAGCACCAGGTACCTCTAAGAGAATTCAACGTGCGTATGCCGATGCTCCGCCGATGATTCCACATGACATCAGTGATCTGGGTGAAATCGATAAAAACAACAATGCGTGTCTTGGATGTCATATGCCGGATATTGCAAAAGACATGGGTGCTACACCAATTCCCGTTACTCATTTTACCAATTTTCGTCCGGCGGTAGAAACGGATGCGGAAGGTAATTTTAAATCCGAAAGTAATGATCAAATTATCAAAAAAGATTTACACGGAGTACTCTGGCAAGGACGCTACAACTGTACCCAATGTCATGCCCCGCAAACTCAGGGCAAATTACGGGTTGAAAGCAATTTCAAACCTGATTACGCAAATAATAAAGGGCAAAAACATCAAAATCGTTCTTACCTGATGGATGAAATTGGTATCGGTGTAAAAGTCGGAAACGGTTTATAAAATGTCACTCCCAACACGTCGCGGTTTTTTTGGTGCTTTAGGTTCTCTTTTCAAAGATAACCGTGGTCCTATCCACCCCCCTTACGCTTCGCTGGCGGCAACATTCACTGAGTGCCAAAGCTGTGAGGGAATGTGTGCCAGTGCGTGTGAAGAGAAAATTATCCACCGGGATGAAAAAGGGATTCCATTCCTGAATTTTAAAACAAACGGATGCAGCGATTGCCATAAGTGTATGGAAGTATGTACGCCCAATGTTTTGAGTGATCCTGATCGATTTATCCAGGGACGGGCTCGAATCACAACTTTGATGTGCATGTCCCACCACGATACGATCTGCTTTGCCTGTAAAGATCCGTGCTTGGAAGATGCGATCATTTTTCAGGGAATGTACAGACCTATAATCATTCCTGAGAAATGTACGGCATGCGGATATTGTGTGTCTGTATGTCCTAATGCGGCAATCGAGATAATATCATGAAACTTTTAGCCTTATTATTTATTTTTACACTCTCTCTTTATGCAATTATTTCCCCTTCCAAAATCATTCAAACGGATGCACTCATCAGTGATATGGTTGTCAGTGATGGGAAAATCTATACGGCGACAGACGGAAAAGGGATCAATGTATTCGACATAGATTCATTTAAAAAACTCGGCGTCATTCATGTACCCGATATCACAATGGGTGGCGAAAAATCTTCTTCACCCAAAATATACTCCGTTGATCATTATAAAAGCTCGACGGTTTTGGTCTGTGAAAGCGGAAATACCTTTCGAGATGTTTATTTGATTCGCGATGGAAAAACACGTAAGATCATTGATAATTCACGAGGATTACTGATTAAAAAAGTCCGTTTTATTGATCTAGATCATTTACTCTTCGGTCTTTCTGGTGATACTATTGTTCTTATGGATATTTCAAAAAATACCCTTGTCTATCAAGTTCAAGCAGGTGGAGGTACTTTTAGAGATATGGTTCTAAGCCCATCTAAATCTTTAGTCGCTATTGCTGATGAGGGGGGCGAAATTACAATGATCGATGTCAAAAGCGGTTCTAAAGTAAAAACCCTTCGCGGAATCAATGTAGACAGTATCAACCATATCGATTACAAGCAAAATACCATAATTTCTGCAGGGCAAGATCGCCGTGTCGGTATATATCGTACCGCCAAAAGTTATTTTATCGAAACAGATTTTTTTGTTTATGCGGTAGGGCTAAGCCCTTCTGCTTCACGAGCGGTTTATACAGACGGAATGGATAACGAATTGCAGGTCATTGCTACCGCTACTGGAGCAAAAATCGCCCGGTTACAAGGCGGTGAAGTCATTTTAGATACGCTGATTTTTCTGGATGAACACCAGCTGATCGGCACAGGTGAAGATAACAAAATTTATTACTGGAGAATCCCGTGAATATCTCAAGCATTGTGGTGCAAACCAATCCAAAATATACCGATGAAGTTGTAGAAATTTTAAAATCAGCAGATTTTTGCGATTACCATTTTCATGATGAAAAAGGTCGAATCATCGTAACCATTGAAGGCGAAGGTGTCGAAGAAGAGATTGCAAAACTCGTAAAAATTCAAGAGATGGCACACATCATCTCTGCGGATATGTCGTTTGCATACAGTGAGGATGAACTCAATGCCGAGCGTGATAAGCTCGAAGCAGTAGGTGATGCTTTACCAGAATGGCTGAATGATGAAAACGCTACAAAGCGCGACATCAAATACAACGGCGATCTCAAAGATCGATTTTAATCAAATAAAAGGATAGAAAATGAAAAAAATCACCTTATCAGCAGTGGCTGTTCTCTCTCTTGCAGGTACGTTTACGGGTACACTAAGCGCCGATGATAGCTTTACGCTTTTCAGTAATGCAAAGTTTAACGGAGAAGTGCGTGCCCGTTATGAAAACGTGGATGATAAAAGTAATACAAAAGATGCAGCAAATGCCTTTACCGTTCGAGCGACCCTTGGTGTAGAAGCAAAGCTTCTTAGTGTTGATGGTTTAACCCTAAAGGTAGATGGTACAACTGTTCAGCCCATCGGTGGCGAACATTATGACAGCGGTTCAAATGGAATGAATTATGATAAAGTAGTAGACCCTGAACAAACCCGTTTTTCACAAGCCTATCTTCAATACAAACTAGGGAAAACCACGGCTAAAGTCGGTCGTCAGGTTATCAATCTTGACAATCAGCGCTTTATCGGGTCAGTTGATTGGAGACAGATGATGCAAAGTTTTGATGCTGCGGTCATCAGTGATACCAGCATTGACAATTTAACACTCATCGGTGCATATGTATGGGGTCGTGCCGCAGTCAGTGATGCTCCAACGGCCGACACCAATTCTATCATCCTAAATGGATCGTATAAAGTCAGCGATATGCTAAAAGTAACTGCCTATGATTATATGATCTCTTCTGCAAGCGATACGATCGGGTTAGCTCTGACTGGAGATGTTCCTGTTGCAAGTGCTAAAATCGGTTATCGAGCAGAATATGCAAGTCAAAGCGACGCATCACGAGACACCAATGATCTTCTTGCCAATACAAATGTAAAAGCCGATGCTTCTTATTACAATCTTGATGCACTAGCCAATATCAATGGCATTCTCGCAGGTGTTGGTTATGAGTTCTTAAGCGGACATACTACTGGTGATGGAAAAACAGCATTTTTTGCTCCATTGGGAACATTACATGCCTTTAATGGTTGGGCGGATAAGTTTCTTGGAGGAACTCCAACAGGTGGTTTGTGTGATGCAACTGCAACTTTAGGATACACAACCCCTG
Source organism: Campylobacterales bacterium (assembly GCA_026390135.1). GTDB lineage: Bacteria > Campylobacterota > Campylobacteria > Campylobacterales > Sulfurimonadaceae > Sulfuricurvum. Next base: position 24,980 of record JAPLGN010000054.1, read on the forward strand.
CTTTTGGAAAAGCAATGGTAGTTTATCATGATTTTAAAACCGATGTGGCAATGAGCGGTAACAGCAATCTCGGAAGCGAATGGGACATGCTTTATACCAATGCCATTCCGGGAATCAAAGGACTTAGTGGCCTCGCTAAAGCGGCTTACTATAATGGTGGAGATATTATTCAAAGTTCAACTATGAATTTTTCTAAAGACAAAAGTATCATCTGGCTTCAAGTCGGATATAAATTCTAATATTTTATAGGGAATTTTAAAATACTTTTCTTCTCAGGGTCTTTGACCCTTTTTACTCTTCTTAACTAAAACTTCCGCGCTAAAACTCGTCACTTTAGCGCGCTTAAAAACTCTTGTTACCTCTCTTTTTAAAACAGCTTATTTCTTCTATATATTGACCCAAGTCAAAGACATTAATACCTAAATCCATTACAATTACCTATCTAAAAGTACGGCTTTTAGCTGGATATAAATTCTAAAAAAAGGAACGATGATGGGGGTAACTAGACGTGTTTGTAAACGCGATGGATCAACAGAACTCTTTCACCTCTATAAAATTGTGGATGCAATCAAAAAAGGGTTTGCAAGTGTCTCACGAGCCTACAATCAAATTGCATTAAAATGTCTCTTAGAGAGAATCGAAACCAAATCACTTTGGAATGTAGAAGAGATTCAAGACATCATCGAAGAAGAGCTTCATAATTCGGGTGAGTTTGCAGTGATGAAATCGTTTATCACTTATCGATTTTTACATAAAATGCAGCGTGAACATGTCGCAGGTCTTTTACCCGACACCACGTTTGTCAATTCCACTCAAAGCGTTCAAGAGTACATCTACAAAACCGATTGGCGTATCAATGCCAATGCAAACACGGGGTATTCCAATGCAGGACTTATCAACAATCTAGCAGGCAAAGTAGTCGCAAATTTTTGGCTTGATACCATCTACTCACCCCAAGAGGGAGCAGCACATCGCAACGGTGATATCCATATCCATGATCTTGATTGTCTGACGGGATATTGTGCCGGATGGAGTTTACGCGCATTACTCAACGAAGGCTTTAACGGCGTTCGAGGGCGTGTTGAGAGCGCACCTCCTCGTCATTTGCGTGAAGCATTGGGACAAATGGCAAATTTTCTAGGAATATTGCAATCCGAATGGGCAGGAGCTCAAGCATTTAGCTCATTTGATACCTATTTGGCTCCTTATGTATTTATCGATGCTTTGAGTGCAGATGACGTAAAAAAAGCGATACGAAGTTTTGTCTACAATCTCAATGTTCCTGCCCGCTGGGGACAATCTCCATTTACGAATATTACCCTCGACTGGATTGTCCCTGAGGATTTGGCTGGACAAATTCCCACCTATAATGACCACCATCTCTTTTTACAAATCAGTGCAACAGCACATCATCAACGCAAGTTATTCGAGAGGGGAAAACTTTCTCTCGAAGCACTGACATACGGCGATTTTCAAGCAGAGATGAACGTTATTAACAAAGCCTATTATGAGATCATGACGGAGGGGGACAGCGGAGGTCAGCCCTTTACCTTCCCCATCCCCACCGTCAATATCACCGAAGATTTCGACTGGTACGGTGAAAACACCGATATTTTGTTCGAAAATACCGCCAAAATCGGTTCGAGCTATTTTCAAAACTTTATCGGAAGCCAGTATCTCAAAGATGAGAACGGGGTAAAAGTAGAAAATCCAAACGCTTATAAACCGGGGGCTGTACGCAGTATGTGCTGTCGGTTACAGCTTGATTTACGGGAACTTCTAAAGCGAGGAAATGGACTGTTTGGCAGTGCCGAAATGACAGGAAGCATCGGTGTCGTTACCATCAATATGGCACGCTTAGGCTATTTGTATGCGGGAGATAAAAATCGGTTTTTTGAGGCACTGGATGTGCTGATGGAAATGGCTTATTCAACGTTGGAGAAAAAGCGAGTCTTTGTAAACGAGATGTTCGAACGGGGACTTTATCCTTATACGGCACGCTATCTAAAAGGATTCAATAACCATTTTTCCACCATCGGAGTCAACGGGATGAACGAAATGGTCCGTAATTTCAGCGGTGATACAGAAGATTTATCCACTGCGTGGGGAGTGGATTTTTCACTGAATATTTTAGAAAAAATGCGCAATATCATCCGAGGTTATCAAGAGCTCAGCGGTAATTTATATAACCTTGAGGCAACACCCGCCGAGGGGACAACCTACCGTTTTGCCAAAGAGGACAAAAAACGTTATCCTGAAATCTTGCAAGCAGGAGAGGGAGAGAATATTTACTATACCAACAGCTCTCAAATCCCCGTTGCTTACACTGATGACCCATTTGAAGCACTGGAACTCCAAGACGAGCTTCAGTGTAAATACACAGGGGGAACGGTGTTGCATCTCTATATGAGTGAGCGCATCGGAACCATCGAAGCATGCAGAAAAATGGTCAAAAATGTCTTGACCCATCACCGTCTGCCCTATATCACCATCACACCGCTTTTTTCAGTGTGTCCGACACATGGCTACTTACACGGTGAGCATGAGTTTTGCCCAAAATGTGATGAATTAATCTTATCTAAGGAGGTTGCATGAAAAATGAAATGGTGGCCAAAAGCCAAGAATCAAAACGTACACGGTGTATGGTTTATACGAGAGTGATGGGGTATCATCGCCCTGTTGAGAGTTTTAATATCGGGAAAAAACAAGAGCATAAAGAGCGAACGTATTTTAAAGAGTGTTTAAAAGCCAGCTAGCGAGATATTATGTCCTATAGCACTCTGTCATTCCCGCGTAGGCGGGAATCCAGCTTAGCATTTTTGCGAAGGAAGAAGGAGGTGGATCCCCGGGTCAAGCCCGAGGATGACGAAATATGAAAGCACTCTACGACATCACCCCCTTTACTCTTCTCGATTTCCCTGACACCCCTGCCGCTATTTTTTGGTTTTCGGGGTGCAATCTGCGATGCGTTTATTGCTACAATCCTGATATTGTGTTCGGTACTGCACATATAGACGAGGAAGAAGCACTTGCTTTTTTACGCCGTCGCCAAGGACTGCTGGAAGGCGTTGTACTGAGTGGCGGTGAATGCACAACCTATCCTCATCTTCTGGCTTTTTGCCGTTGTATAAAAACACTAGGCTATACCATCAAACTCGACACCAACGGTATGCGTCCCGATGTGATTGCGGCGTTAATCGATAATAAACTCATCGATTATATTGCCTTGGACTACAAAGCCCCTGAATCCAAAATGGGTGAAATCTGCGGTAGCGGGAGCGAAAAACGTTTTTGGGAGAGTTTTAAAGTCATTCGTAAAAGTGGTATTAATTTTGAAATACGGACAACATTCCATCCAGAATTACTTAGCGAAGAGGATATTATTATTATGTCAAAAAAGTTAAAGAGCGAGGGATATAATCGCGAATATTACGTACAGATTTTTCAAGGGGGGATGAAAACGATTGGCGACCTAGCCTCATCCAATCTTCCTATTGACTATGAGAAACTAGCCCCATATATAACCCTACGATCTTAACGCCTCTTGACCTGCATCAAAGTAATTTACTTCATAATCTTTTATAATACTCATATCTTTATCTAGGGGTTTAATTATGAAAAAAAGTATTTTGGTATTCGTAGCCTTATTAGGGCTTGCTTCAGTTAGTGTAATGGCAGATGAAGGTGCAGATTTATATAAAAAATGTGCAGTTTGTCATGGAGCACAAGGTGAAAAAGCAGCTCTTGGCAAAAGCAAGATTATTAAAGATCTAGGCGTATCAGGTGTAATTACAGCGCTTAAAGGATACAAAGACGGAACTTACGGCGGTCCTTCAAAAGCAGTCATGAAAGGGCAAGCATCACCACTTACGGATGCTCAAATCTCTGCTATCGCCTCTTATATCGCTAAATAATTTCTACACTCTGCCCTTTGGGGCATAGTAGACAGGCAGCATTACACGAACACGATCTCCTTAAATTTTTTGTTTATTACCGACTGCTGTCTGTCTAGTGTTCCTCTCGTACAACTCCATCCTCAACCCGTAAAATTCGATCAAACAACGGCAGCATTCTTTCATCATGGGTAACAACTACAATCGCCACATCCTGCTCCTGTGCCAGTTTACGCAACAGCTCCATAACCGATAGAGCCCGCTCGGAATCCAGTGCGGCAGTTGGTTCATCCGCTAAAATAATCTTTGGATTGTTAGCCAGTGAGCGAGCAATGGCGACACGTTGGCTTTGACCGCCAGAGAGCTGTGAAGGAAACTTATCAAGCTTATCCCCTACTCCTAAATACTCTAAGAGCTCCTGCGCGTGCTCAAGTGATTCTTTACTGCTCACTCGATTCATCAAAGGAATGAGCGTAACGTTGTCCTGAACATTTAAAAAAGGGATCAGGTTGTGGGATTGAAAGATAAATCCGATATTTTCACGACGGATTTTGCGGGTGTCGTTAATATACCATTTTTGATCATATACGAGACTACCGTTGAGAGTGAGTTTACCACCGCTTGGTTCCGTGATGCATCCGATCATGGTAATTAGCGTCGTTTTACCTGAACCACTCGGGCCTAAAAGAGCAACAGTTTCTCCCGAAAAAATCTCAAATGTCGCTTCTTTAATCGCATGCACGGCACTTTCACCGCTTCCATAGGTTTTCGATATTTTTTCGACGGCAATAACTGAACGTTTCATATTCATCCCCCTATCGCGCTTGAGGGGTCAACCTGTAGTGCTGAACGGACTCCAGAAAGAGAACCTAAGATACTGACAATGAGTATCACACCAAAAAGCTTAACGGCATCCATAGGGAAAAGGATGACGGTTTTAGGAAATACGTTGTAAAGGGAGTGAGCAAAAATATTCCCTCCGATAAACGCCAAAATCCCAAGCAGCAAGGATTGCTGGACAATCATTTTTGTAATAATACTGTTGGGTGCTCCGATCAGTTTTAAAATAGCAATCTCTTTCATTTTTCCCATCGTCATCGTGTAAATAATGAGTGAAATGATGACCGAGGAGACGATCAGTAAAATCATTGTAAACATTCCAATCTGTTTAGCAGAACGCTCGATCATATTTTTGGTCAAAATATCCGATTGTTCTGCTTGAGTATATACCTGCTGATGCTTCCATCTCATTATCTCGTGGGCTATTCTTGAAACGTTTGCATCATCCCTCACCATCACGGCCAAGGCATTGACGGTAGAGGTGGAACCGTTTGCACTCCCTCGTACTCGATCATTGCGTATTTGTTCATTGCTAAACAAAAATTGCAGTTCTTGTGCTTCATGAAGATCGAGATAGACCATCGGATCACCGCCGGATGAAACCGCTTTATGCGTGCGTCCTACCACCGTATACGTCTCACGCCCGAGCGGAATTTTATCCCCGAGTTTAAATCCTGTTTTATCGTCAACAATCATCTCGTTTTGAGGGATTTGAATGGCCCGTCCGTCGCTTATGCTAAAAGGCTTATAGTCGCTTAGTGCATCATATCCAAGGGCAAACACCCGTATTGGTTTGCCGGCATGGGGAAGCTGAATGCTTTGAAATGTGAGCGGCTGAACCTCTTTTACCCCCTCAAAACCTCTGAGTGAATATTTGAGATCTTCGTGGAGGCGGGAGTTTTCAGCAAACGGCCCCAGAGTGTCTTTTTGGACTACCCACAATTGGGCAGCGATGTCGTTAGGAACAATCATCGCATCATGCACCATTCCCCGATAAATACCGATCATACTGAGCATCACACCAATGAGCATCCCAACACCCAACGCGGTAGTAATGAATTTTCCCAGTGAGTGGGCAATATCACGCTGTGCGAGATTAATCATAAATGAGCATCACTTTTGGTTGAAAGTGTAATATTTGCTTCAGCTTGCTCGCCTATATGGACGAATTTTGGTCCGTTTAGAAGCCGTATATAAACGACTCTCTCTTCGGTGATACGATCACTCTCAACAGCGATTCGAGCAACTTCACCTGAAAATTGTTGCTCACTCAATGAGCGCAGGGTGACGGTTGCTTTTTGACCGACGCTTAACGCTCCGCTTTGACGCTCATCGATGTAGACTTTCACCCACAACGTTTTAGGATTGGCAATATGAAAAACCGCAATTCCAGACCCAACGGTGCTTCCCACTTCGGCATTTCGCGAAATAACGATTCCGTCAAAAGGTGAGCGCAAGGTCAGATCATCGATTTTTGCACTTTGCGCTGCGAGAGCTGCTTCGGATTTTTCGATGTCGTGAGCCGAAAGCGTGAGGTTTTCTTTGGCACTCTTTAGCTGTGCGTTTGCACTGCGTGCATTGGCTTGAGCTGCATCAAATTCAGCCTGAGTCACAAAGCCTCCTTTAAGCAGCGTTGTGTAGCGCGTTAAAGTTGCGTCAGAAAGAGTTTTTTTTGCTTCTAAATCTTCCATTATTGCTTTTGATGCAGCCAGTTGCGAGCGGCTTTTTGCAAGTGCGGCATTGCTTTCTTGGATATTTCCGCGCAATTCTGAGATCTCCATTTTTGCCAATACTTGGTTGGCTTTGATCAGATCTCCCTCATCAGCGAATAACTCCTGAAGCTTGGACGTAGTTTTGGGGGCAAGTACCACTATCTCTTTGGCCTCAATCGTCCCTACCCCGCTGACAGACATTGTCTTGGGCGCTTTATTAACCATCATATCGGGCATTTTTTGTGTTGAGAGCTTTACGTACACTATGACAGCTGCAATCGTAAAAGCAACTAAACCTATCCAAATATATTTATTTTTTATCATTGCCATCGCCTTGATTGAGTAGTTTTTTCACGTGGGCATACGCGCTTATTTTTTGATATTTTGCTTGAGCTAAATCGGATTTTGCATTTTCTAATGTACTTTGAGATTCCAATACATCGACATAAGTTGCCAATCCTTGAGCATATCTGCCTCCAATAAGATGCAATGATTTTAGGGTAGCTTCGATGACACTCTCTTTGGATTTTATCGACTCATCGGTGCGCTTAAAATCACGATACGCCCCATACACTTCTTGCCACAATTGACGCTCGGTATTTTCAAACTCTTTTTGGGCTATCGTATAGGCAATACGGCTTTTTTGTGCTTCTGCGGAGAGTTTCCCACCATCATACAACGGTATCGTCCCCATAACTCCTGCTTGATAGCTGTCATACGCCGAGAGTGAGTCATCATAGCCATACGAGCCTACGAGTGCCACATTTCCGTATTTTTCATGACTCGCCGCATCCGATAAATCTTTGGCAGAATGGATGGAAGAACGTAAAGCTTTTAGCTGAGGATTATTGTCGCGCAATTCTTGACGTAGAGTTTCCAAAGAGATATTTTGCAGAGATAGTGTTTCACAACGCTGATCTAAACTGGATTGATTTACACTCACAGGATCATCACTTCCGATCAAAATTCCAAGCGATAAAGCTGCCTTGTCGTATTCAATCTTTGCTCGGACAACACGATCTTGCGATTCTAACAAAGATGCCTTGAACCGCAATTCATCGGCCTCAGTTTTTAGCCCGCTCTTACGCATATTTAGTGATTGTTTATATTCGCTCTCATAAAATTTCACCGAAGCATCTGCAGTATCAATCAATGAAGCTGTAACTGCAACACCATAATACGTATTCCAAACTTTCTCGACAAGTTCATTTTGAGTCAATTTTTTTGTCGAATCCGCACCCTCTTGTGAATGCAAAGCAGAAGTATATCGATCACGTGAACGTCCAAAATCCCACAATGCATAGGATCCGCTAATGTCACCATGAAAACTATTACTTTGTTTCGTAGAAAAAGTTCCATTGATGGGAATAACAAAGGTTTTGGTTGGGAAATAGTTAGCATTTGCGTCGATACGAGGATACAGCGCTGAATCGGCGCCCTTGGCAGTTTCCATAGAACTCTCGTATTGCAAAGAAGCAATTTGCCCATCAGGGTGTGATTTTAGAGTTTTATTAATCGCCTCCTCAAGCGTTAAGGCACTTGCATTCATGCTGAGTAAAAAAAAGAAAAAAGTAGTGCTTAATCTCATACAATTCCTCATTTTGGTAATTATGTCAATTGTATCACAAAAATATTCATCTATGATTGATCGCAGTCAATCCATTTCCTCTCACATTGCTGTGAGAATTTTTACAATTGAAACTTTCTCTTTTGAAATCGCCTGCCATTATATGAAGTCTTCTTTAAAAATCTTTTGATATAACGTAAAAGAAATGTTTTTCGTATACACTTTTCATCTAACACCGTATGATTTTTTGATTCAAAAATATATTACATCAAAAATCATAGTCTGTGCGGAATTCTGTCACTCAGTGCCTTGGCAATATATTTGCTAATCTCTTTATCAAATGCATAGCTATGCGATATGCCCCACACTTGTATGGTTGCAGATCCTCTAATATAGAGTGGTTGCTTGGATGCAAGTATTTTTTCGATTCGTCCGATAGAGATTTTGGAAGGTTCAACAAGGAGGGTGATCGGAATGTTTTGTTCGCTATTACTAGCAATCACCATTGGCTTCTTACCATCTAGAATCACTTCTCCGTGTGCAAACTCTTCCTCCTGACTATCCACAAGGGTATAACTAAGAGAATGCAGAGTAATGTCATTCATCCAATGATTGATAATCTTTACATCACTTCCCAAACGTATACCGTTGCTTGAGGTGCGTAACCCTATCACAGAAAGTATTTCCAGTGCAATATCTGCTTTTGAACTCTCAAGCCGTATATTTCCTTGCGGTTCAATGATAATGTCTTTTCCCATTTTTGGTGCGCATCCGACAAGAATAAAGATAAGAGGTATTAAAAGATATATTTTTTTCATGTTGCATTCACTTTGATAATTTTAACTTTACGAGATTTTAACAAAAGTCTGTACGCGTCATGATTAAATAGATGAATGCTCATACCTGTCTTCATATTTTATTCGTTGAGCATAATCATAGTTGACAATAAGACACTCAATGTTGTATAATTGCATCAACAAAAGGTATTATTTAATACTCTTGCATTTTTGTCCGCAATTATATTGTTCTAGTAGATACATTCATTGAGATATTATTTTCTAAAAAAGATTTATTGTGTTGTTCGTAGGGGTATTCTACTTTTTTTCTGTGAACGTGACAGGATATAGGTAGATTACGCCCTAATAAATCTTTTCCCTCATCTTTGTGACAGCATCAGTTAACCTTCACACTTTGCAGTATACGATGAAAAAAACAGATTCGTCCCCCGTGTCGTCCCCAAATGGAAAAATAACAAGATTTAGAATTGTAAACAAAGGCTTGAAGTTGCGGTGATTGTGAGGCTTGAAGGTGGTGGGTCTTGCAGGATTTGAACCTGCGACAACTCCGTTATGAGCGGAGGGCTCTAACCACTGAACTAAAGACCCGATTTGTGGAGCGCAATTATAAACACTCTTAGATTAGATAAAGCTTTTTTTACCAACATTATCGTACATATAACGAAAACGGTATGCTAAGAGGTTCTCCATTATGGCAAATAACACCATAAAGTTTACAAAACTGCTTCCTCCATAACTAAACATCGGTAATGGAACTCCTACTACTGGGGCAAGTCCCATCGTCATGGCGATATTAATACTCATATAGATAAAAATAAGCAGTGATAGTCCACCAGAGACCACCTTGGTATAATAATCAGCTGACCACGAGGAGATCATCAATAACTGGATAATCAAAGCAGCGTACAAAGAGATCAATACAAATGCCCCAAAAAATCCAAAACGCTCAACAACGTAAGCGAAGATAAAATCACTTGATGCGATAGGGAGAAATTTCATCTGTGTTTGGGTAGCGTCATCCTTTTCTTTACCAAAAAATCCGCCTGAACCAATCGCGATAATCGACTGCTCGACGTGATAGCTAGGCTTTTCACCGACAAAATCCGTCAAACGCTGTTTTTGATAATCGTGCAATTGAGTGTAAATTAATGGAAGAGATACAATAAAGACGACCCCAAGTCCAAGCCAAATTTTCCAATGGACACCAACGATAAATAAAATTCCAAAACCAAGCAATGCCAATACTGTCGCCGTCCCCAAATCAGGCTCTTTTGCAATCAGTAAAAAAGGTAAAAGTATGAAAAATGAGAGTTTTAAAAATGCTTTAAGTCCATATCCCTCTCTCGGTGGTGGATTACGGCTGATGAGATATGCCAGCATAAGGACAAATGCGGGCTTGAGAAGTTCTGAGGGTTGAAGAGTAAAATGTACAAACGGTATCTCAATCCATCGTTTTGCCCCTAACCGTGCATGCCCCACGAACTCAACGGCAACGAGTAAAAGGATACTGCTCCAATAAAATATAGGAATCATCCAAAACATCCGCCGAATCGGTAATAAGAAAAGGGTAATAAAGACACCGATACCAATACTGACGTACGTTAAATGTTTTTGTCCCAGTACCGGATGAATCTCATAAATCAACCAACCTGATAAAAAAACAATAGGAATCAATAACGCAACGGTTACATAGTCAAAATGTGCTAGAATTCGCCGATCAATATTAAGCAATTGAATTGTCTCATTTATTATTAAATTTTTTGTTCACTTGAATTGTAGCATAACCCAACTATTCCACCAAGGAGATCGATGCAACGCGAAAATATTACCTTTATCGTTGAAGAAGCGATGCGTTTGGATGTTTTTTTAACATCAATGCTTGCTCAAACACGTAACCAGATTGTTCAACTTATCGAGCAAAATGCCATCGTTATAGATGGAAAACCAACGGCGAAGGCAGGTCTTAAGCTCAAAGCAGGTCAAAGCGTAGCGGTCTATTTTCCTAAAATGAAATCAACACCTGCTCATATCATCGATTTTGATGTCGAGATTTTGTTTGAAGATGATGACATGATGGTCATCAATAAACCAAGCGGGCTAACAGTCCACCCAGCCCCTAGCGTCAAAGAGCCAACTCTTGTCGATTGGCTAAAAACCCGAGGCATTGCACTCTCAACGCTTAGCGGTGAGGAACGTCATGGAATCGTTCACCGACTCGACCGAGGAACAAGCGGTGTAATGGTCATTGCCAAAAATAATGATGCTCACGAAGCCCTTTCTCTCCAACTCCAAGATAAAACGATGGGACGCTACTATTTAGCGGTTATCACCCCTCCTCTCAAAGAAGAAGAGACCACAATTGATAAACCAATCGGTCGCAGCAGCCAAAATCGTCTTAAAATGGGGATTATTGAATCCGGTAAAAATGCCAAAACGATGTTTCGAAAATTGCTTCCTTCGAATGATGCTACGTGTGAACTTATTGTCTGTAAACTTTTCACAGGACGAACCCATCAAATTCGCGTCCATCTCGAATCCATCAGCCGTCATATACTAGGCGACCATCTCTATGGAACGCACCAAAAAGATAACAAGGTGGAACATATTTTGCTCCATGCTTATATGCTTTATTTGATCCATCCAACCAGTGGAGAATCACTCTCATTCAAGGCTCCTATGGATGCTGTAATGGATGATTATTTAGAAAAACATTTTGAACCAAAGGAATTGCATGCAACGTTCACTTCAATACGCTTTGAGCATCTCTTTAGCGCTTAGTCTTTTTAGCGGCTGTGCTCCACAGCCAACACCTGCACAAAAGGTCACTATTGACCCATCACTCCCAGTCCCTTCTCTCAATGGGTCATTATCAGACATTAATACTGTTGCATTTGAGTGGAAAGCTATTAGTGATCCTAATGTTAGCGGTTATAGTATTTACCGATCAACCCCTGCTGAGAGCAATCAAACACTAAATCGTATTGCCACAATTAACAGCCGATTTGCAACACACTATGTAGACGATAAATTAACTCCGAACACTCAATATTTGTATCGTTTTACCTCTAAAGGAAAAGAAAATATCGAATCCAACCCCAGTGAAATGATGACAGTTACAACTTTACCAATGATTGCACCTATTAGCTTTTTCCAATCCGTAGGCAATATGCCACGCAGTGCAAAATTGCTCTGGCGACCCCATCCAAACACACGAATCAATGGCTATATTATTGATAGACTCAATGTAAACGATCAAAAATGGGCTGAAATAAAAACCATTGAAGGGCGTCTTAATGCAGAGTATATTGATACTGATCTCAAAGATGGTCAAGTTTATTATTACCGTGTACGGGCGATTACATTTGACAAGCTCTCCACTGAACCAAGTGAGACAGCGAAACTGGTTACAAAACCTCTTCCTCCTGAAGTAAAAAATATCACGGCTACTACTAATTTACCTAAAGCAATTGCTCTGAAATGGGAACCAAGTACATTAGAAGACTTGAACCACTACAACATTTATCGCTCCGCAAGTTCCAATGGCAATTACACTTACTATGTGAAACTCACCGAAACGACATTCACAGACACAACAAAAGAAGATGGGGAGCCTTTGTATTACAAAATTACCGCCGTGGATAAAGATGGATTAGAAAGTCCTATGGCTTCAACTCTTACCCAAGGCATGAGTCTGGTAAAACCGCATGCACCTATCGCATTTGACGGTAAAATATATGCAAATGGCGTTGATTTGCAATGGACGAATGACGATCCTCGTATTGTCAGCTATACGGTCATTAAAACAACAAAAACCAGCTGGATTAATCGTGAAACTGTTGAAATCAACAATATCAAAGAAGGTAAATTCCACGACGGCAGTATTCTTGCCAATACAGGCTATATTTATCAAGTATCAGGCGTGGACAAAGATGGTATCCGCTCTCTCCCGACGCAGGGAATTGAACTCATTTACGAGACAAAATAAATTATGCCTCATCTCCATTTAGACACCTTTAATACTATACCTTTCCCCGCGGTAGAGGGAGAGGTTTCCTTTGATTTTAGCGCTATCTCTCGTGGCGAAGGAAAAGAATCCCTCATAGCAACACGCTATAAAGATCGTGATTTTTTTATCCTTCACAAAAAAAGTGGTGAAAAAGATCTCCTCAAAAGCGATAAAATCACTCGTCCAAGCCCTAATTTTCTAGTTAAACATGCCCTTCTTGCTTACGCTAACCATTCTGGCAGTACCATCATATCTTCCAATGTTGATACAGCAGGTGAAAATGTTCACTTAAAACAGCATGATGCCTTAAAATCGGTCGATTTTTTTGCCACTGATTTTCCATCAGCTTCGGAAGTACGACTCGAAGTAGGATTTGGCTCCGCTCGTCATCTTCTTCATCAAGCTATCACGAATCCTGACATTCTTTTCATCGGATTAGAAATTCACAAGCCCTCTATTGAGCAAGCACTCAAACAAATCACCATTAAAAACTTAGCCAATATTATGATTTTGGATTATGATGCGCGACTTTTTTTAGAATTTGTTCCCTCAAATTCTTTGAGTCGAATCTATGTCCATTTCCCTGTTCCATGGGATAAAAAGCCACATCGCCGTGTAATTGGGGATGCTTTTGTAGAAGAAGCTATTCGAGCTTTAAAACCTCAAGGAAGACTTGAGTTACGAACAGACAGTGAAAACTACTACCGCTTTGCATTGGAGACCTATTCACATCCACCACAGGTGACTTTTGAGGTACACAAAAATCGTGATATAGCCATTACCAGTAAATATGAAGATCGTTGGAAAAAGATGGAAAAGAACATTTATGATGTTACCCTTATCAACGATATGCAAAGTCCCGAAAAAAGGCTTGAAGGGGAATTTATTTTTTCTCAAATACCGATTAATGATGCTATACTTCCAAAAATAGAGCGTCAAACCTATCGCCGTGAATGGGGATTTTTAAACGCAGAAGCTAGTTTTGATATACACGACGGGGGATGGATGATTCGACTGGCAATGGGAAGTTTTGACCGCCCTGAACACCTTTATTTGATCGTAAAAAACGGTCAAGCACGCTATTTTCCAACCGTACCCGTTCGTTCAAGCACAAACTTAAAAGCCCATATCTTACTAGACGAGCTACTTCATGGATAAAGTTATAATTGCCGAAAATCTTTCACTCTCATACAAAGAGTTTGAAACCATCATCTCTAAAGCCACTTTCAGTATTGATTCTGGTGACTTTGTCTTTATTACGGGAGCAAGCGGAAGCGGTAAATCAACCCTCCTAAAATCCTTTTATGGAGCGATTGAGCCGCGCCAAGGAAACTTAAGTGTTGGAGGGGTAAAAATGAACCGTATCAGCACCTCAAAACTTAACTTTTTACGTCGTCACATCGGTATCATTTTTCAAGACTACAAACTCATTAAAGAATGGACGATTGAAAAAAACGTGATGCTTCCACTCATCATTTCTGGCTATACAGGTGATGTAAGCGGTGCTCAGGTACAAAAACTTTTGGGACACGTAAAACTAACCCATCAAGCAGGAAAATACCCTCCTGAACTCAGCGGTGGTGAGCAGCAGCGTGTTGCTATGGCACGAGCGCTTGCTCACAATCCTATTCTTATTCTCGCCGATGAGCCCACGGGTAACCTCGATGATTACTCTTCGTCGGTCATTTGGAGCCTTCTTGAGGGTGCAAACACTCAGCTAAAAACGACAGTCATTGTCGTTACCCACCACATTCCAGAAGGATTAAAAGTCCCCTATAAGCACTATCATATTGAGTTTGGAAACATCAATGAAATCTCTTAAAAATCACATTTCTCTCATCATCGCCCTTTTCACAGTTCTTGCTTCAGTTCAAATTTATGTAGCTGTTGATCGTACAATCGCAGCATACGAATCTCATCTCAAAAATGATTACTCCGTCATTGTTGTTGCCAATAAAGCATTTACTCCCCAAGAGTTTACAGCCATGAGCTCTATGATCGAGCGAAGTGAACCTATTAGTACTGAGCAAGTTTTAGAGCGGCTCAAGGGCGAAATGAGTGAAAAAAACCTTGCTCTTTTAAAGCTTACCTTGCCTAAATTTTATCGGATTTACCTTAATCGTTTTCCAACCCCAAATGAGATCAATAATCTCCAAAAAAAGCTTCAAAAGAATACTGCTATTGAACGAGTCGAAGGATTTTCTCAAACTCACGATACCGTTTATAAACTGATGCTTCTTTTTAAAGATGTTGTTCAAGTTTTCTCTATCGCAATTGCTGCTGTTACATCACTTCTTATTCTCAAAGAAATGCGTCTATGGCAGTTTCAGCATGCGGAAAGAATGAACATCATGGCACTTTTTGGTGCACCTGTTTGGCTTCGTTCTGCTGTGCTTTTTAGACTCGCTATTGTTGATGCAATTATTGCTACCTTAATTTTATGTTTTGCTTTTTTTATCATTGATTATTACGGTGTCTTAACATTACCTCTAAAAGAGATAGGAATAAACGTTCAGCTATTTAATTTTGTGAATGATGCACTACGCTCATTGGCTATTTCACTTGGAATTTCAATTGCACTTACGTTTACCATCGTTATGTTTCATAGCGAAGAAGAATAAATGATTCGTTTTTCCAGTTCTCTTATACTTGCCTCTTTTTTAGCCCTCTCACTTAATGGTGCTAAAATTGACGAAAAGATCAAATCAGCAGCATCTAAGCTAAGCGTGACCAAACAAACCTACACCTCGCTTAATGCAAAACTCGAAGCAACTGCCGCTAAAATAGTTCAGCAGCGTCAAGCAGTAAATACGCAACAAGAGCATATCAATACCCTTGTAACGGAACTTCAAACTAAAGAAAATGTCTATCAGTCTAATAAGCAAAATCTTCATGGCCTGCAATCGCAACAAGATAGTTTAGTCAAAACGCAAAATGATATTGAGCAGAAACTTGTATTTGCTATCGCACGAAACACTTCTATATCATTACTTATCAATGATGACCGTGCAAAAGAAGCCAATTCAATCATTACCGAAGAAGCTCTCAAGCTCCATCTTAAGCAAATTAATTCTGAAATCAAAGAGCTTAATTTTGTTTTTAGTGAAAATGCAACTAAAATTTCTGCTCTCTCCAATCAAACAACTGTCTTAAAACAATCTATTGCCGTCATTGATAAGCAAAAACAAAATGTCATTGCAACCAAAAAAGAAAATGAAAAAGCAATTGCTCTTTTAGAAAAAGAAAAAGATGAATATAAACGCTCTCTTGGTCACATTCTAAATCAACAGCGTTCACTCCAAAATACTCTCGCAAGCCTAAACATCATAAGACGTGAAGAGATGAAACCGAAAAAAGCTCCACCGACACTTATCGTTCAAAAATCAGGATCCAAACCTCTCCCAGAAGGTGCACGAGAAGCTATCTCACAATATCAGCCTTCCAATACTGCAGCCTACAGTGGAGAGCGTACCATTGCTCCACTTGATGGTTATGTCATCACCAAACGCTTTGGTCCGTATACCGATCCCGTTTATGGAATAAAAATTTACAACGAATCCGTTTCGATGCGTCCTACTGATCCAGATGCAAAAGTAAAAGCCATTCTTAATGGTAAAGTTATTCTTGCCAAACCCACCGCGATGCTTGAAAACGTTATTATTATCGAGCACGATAACGGTCTTCATACCATCTATGCTCACCTTGATAAAATTGCACCAACCGTTGTAGTAGGTCAACGCCTTAAACAAGGATCGATCATCGGACGTGTTGGACGTGAACTCCTGTTTCAAGTAACCCAACGCAATGCTCACATCGACCCGTTGCAAGTGATAAGGTAAAGATCTGCCTCTTTGAGGCAAGCTTTAGTGCCTTAGCGGCGAGCGTAGCTAAAGGGATTTTATTCCTTTAGCGTTCAAATAGAATTAAAACGGCCAAATACTTTCGATAAGCTTGCTACCCCAACCTCGGTTGATTGAGCGGTCTACATCACCTTCGTTTGCGTACATAATTTTTGCATCTGAAACTTTAGCAGAATTAATTTGATTGTTTTGATCAATATCGTAAGGACGGATTACTCCGCTTAGTTGCATAACTTGTTTCTGATCATCAACCATAATTTCTCGACGTCCTATAATAAAATAATTCCCATTAGACATTACTTTTACAATACGTGCCGATACTGTTGTAGTAAATGAGGCATTTTTAGTCGCGGCACCTGATCCACTATAACTGGATGTTGACCCACCCGTAAATCCGATATTAGCAGCACCGTTGAGCTTTCCGATTGCAGAATTGACAGCTGAATTTTGACCTACTGATGTAAAAGCGCCACCACCCAATCCAAGTGCATCAGCTTCACTCAGTGCTTTACTGGCCTTGTTTGAACTCGTTGCAGTTTCTGAAATCACGACCGTAACAATATCGTTAACATGCATCGCTTTATGATCCGAAAAAAGAGGACTGTCTCCCTGCCCGAACAAACTTCCCTGAGAGGTAAAACTGCTCTCCTCTTCACGTGAAGGCATCTCTTCAACGTACTTAGGCGGAGTAAACGTAATTTCGGGTTCCGTGAGCTTGGCAGTACATCCATTAAGCAACAGTGACGCTGCCAATACTGAAAAATAGAGTGATAATCGCATAGCCCATCCCGATAATTATTTAGCTATAATAAGCAAAAATAGTTCCAAAGGGTACCTATGTCATTACGAGAACAAATTAACAACGATATTAAAACAGCGATGAAAGCAAAAAACAATGCTGTTCGTGACGCATTACGCCTTTTAAGCAGCGCTATGAAACAAATCGAAGTAGATGAACGGAAAGAACTAACAGATGACGATGTTATCAAAATTATTCAAAAACAAGTCAAACAGCGTAACGATGCCATGACGCAATATCGAAGTGCAGGACGGGAAGATTTGTATGAGCAAGAGGCATCAGAAGCCGTCATTTTTGAAGCGTACCTGCCTCAACAACTCAGTGATGAAGAATTAGAAAGTGCTTTACGTGTTATCATCACTGAAGTGGGAGCCACTTCTCTAAAAGAGATTGGAAAAGTGATGGGTGCCGCATCCAAAACTCTTGGTGCTCAAGCCGATGGAAAACGAATTAATGAGTGTGCTAAAAAACTACTAAGCTAAGTGCTTAGCTTAGTTGATGCGGTTTTCCAAGGTAATATCCTTGCGCATAATCGACTCCAAGCTCCTTGAGTATATTCAAAGTCTCTTCATCTTCAACATATTCAGCAATTGTCTTTTTACCGAATTCTTGTGCGATTTGATTGATGTGCTTAACAAAAATACGGTCTTTCTCATTGACAACAATATTTTTGACAAATTCGCCATCGATTTTTACATAATTGGTATCAAAATATTTCAAATAAACAAAAGATGAAAACCCAGAGCCAAAATCATCCAATGCAAATCCGATTCCCTGTTCTTTTGTTTCTTCAATAATCGTCATAAGAGCATTAACATTATGAATTGCTTCTCGCTCTAAAATTTCGATTACAACATTCGTATCTTTTGTTAGAACAGGATTTTGTGCACAATGCTCTTTAATTACTGAAACATAATCCCCAGCAAAAAGGCTGTGACTTGAGAGATTAAAAAAGAATTTTTTATCCCACATCTTTAAATTTGCTCGTACTTCAAGCCCTTTATCCAATACAATATGATCAATTCTAGAAGCCATACCAAGACTCTCAGCAATTTCTATAAATTGTCCTGCTGCCATATAACGCTGACCATCACGTATACGGGCAAGTACTTCATATCCGTAAAGTTCATTGGTTCGGATATTATAAATAGGTTGGAAAAAAGGCTCAATTCGATCTTCATCTATTGCACGGCGAATAAATTCTCCTTTTTTCTGTATTTCTGCCGCAATCTCCTGATCACTTTGATCGGCACGAGCGATAGTATTTTTTCCTGCTTTTTTAGCCTTATACATCGCCAAATCTGATCCTGTAAGCAACGATTCAATGTTCTCTCCCTGCTCAGGATATTCAGCAATTCCAAAGCTTGCAGTAAGTGATATTTGATCAATCATCAAAGAAATTGTAGCCGATTCCAAACGTGAACGAAGTTTTTCAATCACAACATAACCACTGCCATAAGGTGTTTCAGGCAATATAACCGCAAATTCATCGCCTCCCAAACGAGCTAAAATATCAGCATTGCGAAGATTAGATTTAAAAATTTGTGTTACTTCTTTGAGCACTAAATCACCTGATGCATGACCATACGTGTCATTGATGTATTTAAAATTATCCAAATCAATCATAATAACCGTAAACTTATGGTGATGACGTAATGAGCGGTCAATTTCATACGAGAGAAACTCTTCAAACTTTCGACGATTATAAAGTCCCGTAAGATAATCACGATCGGAAAGTTCTTGAAGTTTTTCATAATAATCTTGAATTGAATCGAGCATTTTATTGAAATAATTTTCGATATTTTTAACTTCAAGTATTTTTGTCTTGAGACTAACTCTCTTGGCTATATCATTTTTATTAATAATTTCTTGGATGAGTCCAATAAATTGATTAATCGGTTGTACGAGTAAAGAATTTAGTCTAAAATATAAAATAGCAAAGATAACGATCGTAAAAAATACAAAAAATATGATAAAGGAATTGACCATCGTCGTTAAAGATATTTTCAAATTTGCCACGGGGAAACGGACATCGAGAACACCGTTAATATCGCCTATTTTTGCATTGGTATGGCAGGATAGACACTCTTGTTTGACAACAATAGGATAGAGATATCGGATTTCTTCATTACCGGTAAGAATCTCTTCTCCTAACATTGCATGAGCGATCATGGGGTCATGTTCTCGTGCTTGCTTATCTTGCTTCCTATCTCCAAATAACTCTGCTACGATAGGACTCCGGTAAGCATTGATCCGCATATTGGGTTCAACATCATTAAGACGCAAAATGATTGCATCAAGTTCTTTCTTACTCCATCCTTTTTCCATAGCCGAGTAAAGCGCTTCAAAGGCCAAACGGCTTGTTTTACGAGCATCAACTCTTGCTAATTCATCAATAGCACGCTGTTTAATATATATTCCGTATATGAATGCAATCGCTAAACTTGCCAATAATGATAAAATTACTGTTTTTGCAATTAAACGCTTATAAGTTGTATATGTTTTCATTAATTAAAAAACCTTTAATAAAAAAGTGTTCAATTATAACTTTAAATTCTTAAAGTGAAAATGTAATTTTATTTTTATAACCCTACTTCTCTTCCCGCTTAGTGTCAATTTGACAGCATAGTTCTACCGATGCAATGCGAAAAGCAATCGAGTTTTGAAAAATAAGCGGATGGGCATATTGACACGTTACAATCCCTTCACAAGGTGAAAGCATTTTTTCGAGTTTCTTACCACTCAATGCGTCCATGATCACCCCTATAACTTCACCTTTTTTAATGGCTGTACCGCAACGCACTTTAGAAATAAAAATTCCTGCACGTGATGCTTTAACTATTATTATACGATTAGGATCAAGAATATTACTTTTATGTCCTTCAAAAACATGAAAATCAAGGATGTCACGTTTTGAAAGAAATCTCACGATTGCGGTATGAACTTGATCCGTATCATTTTGATCAATGGATCCGTTTTTACCAAAAACGATCGAAAAAGCTTTCGTTTCCCACAGTTGCCAGTTATACTGAAGCATAGCCGTTTCAACGGGTTCATGAGGACGATAATGGACAAAACCCATCCCTAAATCTTTGACACATTCTAAATCTTCATAACCGCTTTGAATAAGCTTTACATACGGAATACACATTCCCTGATCACGACGACCTTCTAAAATAATCCCATAATCATACCCTTTAAGCTCACCAAAAAGACGCGATGCAATTCGTTGAGTCGTTTCACCCTGCGCATATCCTGGGAACATCATATTGAGATCCGTTTTATCGAGTGGCCAATTTTTTTCTCCCATATTAAGAGCATACGCATTGACGGCAGGAATAACGAGAATTCGCCCGCTAATCTTCCCCTCTTCTTCCTTAATACGCAAATACTCAACCAATCCGGATGCAACATAGAGCTGATTGATATGATCACCACTCATAGCACCGACGATTGCGATAGAAGGGCCTTTGGTATTTTCTTCACCAAATAAAAAGCCTTCAATTCTTAATGGTGACCTGTTGGGGGATTCAAGGCATACTATATCAAAACGTTTCATTGACTATCTCCATTGGTTTTGCCAAAAATCCGTCCAAGCAAAGAACCTTCGTATACAATAGGATAAGCTCTAATCGTAAAGAGCATTCCTCCAATAGGGGCAATCACTTCATCCATTACTTCTCCACTCAATGCACTCACAATATGTCCAACAACAGAACCTTTTTCGATAACCTGACAATGTTCGATTGCAGGGACAAACAATCCAGGGCACGCGGCATTAAGATAGGCTACTTCACCGACATGCGATTGAATTGGCATACGCACATCGAGTGGCTCAATATCCAATATCCCCTCATGTGCCATAAGGTTGAGCAATCCGTCAAGCAATTGGTGCCCGTACGCTTTGCCAAGACGCATCCCAACACCCATCTCAACGACCAGTGTTTTAGTACCAATCGTATTCATGGCATGCGCAAACGTAGATTCTAAAACCGTTACCGCATCATGAACCCAGACAAAATCAATATTTAGTAAATTAGCCAAGGGAACAAGTATCTCTTCTTGTGATTTTGCAATACGTACCTGAGGAATTTCACGTAAGAATACATTACTCGAATGAATATCGATTGCAAAATCGCTTCCTCTCATAACATTTACGACTCCATCTGCAATTTGCGCAGGAAGAAAATCATTTTTACTTCCCGGAAAAATTCGATTGAGATCGACATCATAAAAAGGGATAGAACGGGTAATACTGTCAATTCCCAACGAGTTAATTGCAGGATAAATATCGATTATACCTCGAATTTTATCGGGATTGCTACGTAGCCACTGACCTAATAAAAAACATACATACTGCCCTTCCAACTCATCTCCATGAATACCGCTCACGATGGAAATACGTTTTATACCTTCCTCTTTTTTAGGCGCGTAACGACACCTCTGAATTCGAAATGACTCCCCTACAGGAAGTTCTATCGTAATAACTTCTTCGATCAAACCCATACTCATCCTTGCAATTGTGACGTTTCCACAACATAATCAACACATCCGTTTACTTGAATGACTCGAGAAATAACTCCATTCACAGCCTCAATCGCTTTAGGAATATCCGATGACGTAATTTTTAATGGTTGATATTGACGATTGAGCCGTCTGGCTATTACATTCATTGACTCAAGTTCAGCATTAACAAGATCAATACCGTCATAGAGTCTTAAAATCAAATCAAATCGTTCAATCTGCTGACCTAAACGGATAAAATGATACGCCTTAGGCCGTCCCAATTCCGATGAAAAAATACCCAAAATGAGAGCAAAATCATCAATCATCTCTTCTAAAATAGTAGGACTAACAGCACTGTCTCGTCCTGCTACAATGTGATTGAAAATTTTATTAAGGGTAGAAAAGCCTCGCTCATCCAATAAATGACGTGTTTCGATTGCATTTTCTCTCGCCCATGTGATAATCAATTCAATGCTTGCTCCATGGTCGCCATAAATCCCTTGTTTCAAAAAATCAAGGGCATTCCTATACTGAATTTCAACACCCAAATTTGCATAGAGTTTACGGCCATCATCCACATCACGATCGATGACATAATCATAACTGTTGACGAGTTCACGTAAAAGGGTTTCAGCACGCTGAACATAGCGCCCAAACCAATAGAGTCTTTGCGCCGTATTAACCGAAATCGCTACACCATTCGTCATCATAATTCTACCACCCATGTATCTTTAAATCCGCCACCTTGAGACGAGTTAACGAGGTAATTCCCCTCTTCCATCGCATAACGGGTTAATCCTCCCATGCTCACACTTACTTCTTCTCCATAGATGACATACGCACGTAAATCTGCTTTTCTAGGAAGAATTCCCTCTTCCAGCATACAAGGCAAATCATAAAATTCAATGACCTCTTGAGCAATAAAACGACGAGGATTTTCTAAAATCATCTCTATGATATTAGCACGTTCTTCAGGCGTCAAACGATTACCGAACAGTACTCCATAACCGCCTGCTTCCGCCACATCTTTTATAACAAGTTTATCAATATTTGCCAATACATATTCACGATCTTTTTCATAATAAGGGAGATACGTCGGTGCATTTTTAAGCAACGGTTCTTCATCCAAATAATACTTTACCATTTGCGGAACAAAATAATAAATTCCCTTATCATCCGCAACACCGTTCCCAATACTGTTCATGATTGCAACGTTACCTGCTCGATAAACGCTTGCAAGGTTAGGAACCCCAATCAAGCTCTCTTTATCAAATTCTTCAGGATCTAAAAAATCATCATCGAGTCGACGGTATATTGCTCCGACACGTTTACGCTCGCCGTTATAAACACATAAAAACACTTCTTCGTTTTCGACTAACAAATCTTCACCAAGGGCAAGTGTTGCACCAGTGATTTTTGCCAAATAACTGTGCTCATAATAGGCAGAATTATATCGCCCTGGGGTAAGAACAACATTGAGCCCACCAGTATTGACATGATCCATTGCCGCTTTTAGCTGATCACCGTATTGTTTAATCTTAGAAATTTTCATCGATTCAAAAAATTCAGGATAGGTGTGCCTAAATGCTCGACGAATTGTAAGAGGATAACTGACACCGCTAGGGACACGCAGATTGTCTTCAAGAATAACCCATTCACCACTCACACTGTCTTTGACTAAATCAATACCACTAATGTGAGTTCGGATACCCTTAGAGGGGACTACTCCCATAAAACTAGGAAGGAAGCCAACGGCAGAATCAATGTATTCTCGAGGAACAATTCCATCTTTTACAATACGCTGCTCGCCGTAAATGTCATTTAAAAAAGCATTTAATGCTTTGACGCGCTGAATAATGCCCGCTTCAAGATGATCAAACTCTTTTTTTGGAATGATGCGGGGGATCATATCAAAAGGAAATGATCTCTCAATAAAACTACCTTCTTTGAAAAGGTTAAAGTTAACCGCATTAGCCTCTAAAAAATCTTTAAATTCAGGGATTTTACTCTTGTCAATACTTTCAAAAATATCATAAAACTTTTGTAACTCTGGACTCACAGGCTCAATCATAAGCACCCTTTGTGAAAAGATAGGATTAGCTCTATCATATCCTAAAGTAATCTCAAGAATTGCTTAAATATTCAGCAAAAGAATAAAATTTAAAATGATTATCCGTTTTTGAGTTTTTTTAGCGCACCTTCTACATCGTCTTGACGCATGAGTGACTCACCAACCAAGAAGGCGTCAACTCCTGCCTTGCTTAAATCCTCTAATTGTCCGTGTTCATAGATACCACTTTCAGCCACAATAATTTTACCGTTAGGGATAAGGGGGATAAGATCGTAACTCAGGTTCATATTCATATCAAATGTTTGCAAATTACGATGATTGATTCCAATAATATCCGCACCCGCATAGATTGCTTTGGTAAGTTCAGATTTATCATGAATCTCTACCAAGGCTTCCATCCCTAAATGGCGAGTGTAGTTTAGCAGCTCTTTAAGCTCGCTTTTAGACAATGCTGCCGCAATAAGCAGGACAAAATCAGCCCCATAAACGAGCGCTTCAAGAAGCTGATATTTTGAAATAATAAAATCTTTGCGCAAGAGGGGAATACCGACATAGCGACGAATTTCGGCGAGATAATCCAAGTGTCCTTGAAAAAAATGCGGTTCCGTTAAAATCGAAATTGCATTTGCACCGCCACGCTCATACGCTTGGGCTATCGAGACAGGATCAAAATCTTCGCGAATAATTCCACGAGAAGGGCTCGCTTTTTTAACTTCTGAAATGATACGGTACGGCTCATCAGGAGTTGCCGTCAAAAAAGGACGTACATCACGCGGGGCTCGTGCGTTAAATGCCAAAGAACGTCCCAACCACTCCATACTGAACTTCGCTTCGCGGGTCTTTAAATCTTCTTTGGTTTTTTTGATGATGTCATCGAGTATCATTTTTTCTCCTTAGTTTTACACGTTTCAATCGCTTTGAGATGATCATTAACCTCTTGTTCATCTGTACCAATCATCGACTCAACTTGTTTCATCAGGCGCAGTGCTTCTGAACATTCACCTTTTTTATAATATCCCCATGCGAGAGAGTCAAGGTAAAACGGTGACTCAGGCTGTGCAAGCAATGCTTTTTTGACATACACTATCCCAGCATCGACATCAATATCGTGATCGATCATCAAATAACCTAAATAATTAGCATAAAGAGGACTTTCCATCTCGCCGTTCGCTTGTTTCAGTCCATCGACTACAGCAGCTAAAAGAAGAGGATCATTTTTGTTATCGGAGGCCTCGTACGCAAAAACTGAACTCTGCGCTAAATAGAGAGGATTTTGATCTAATTTATACATTTTTTTTGCCAATTCAGAGGCTTTATCAAATTGTTTATTTCGAACATAAAGCTCCAATAGAAGCGGATCATTAACTCCTGATTTTTCAAGCATCACATTAAGTTTAACAATATCTTGTTGATACGCGTAAATCTTAATTGCTTCTTGTGCAATCAAAGGATCAAGGGCTAAATCATACGTTTGCTCATACATCAACGCCGCATCATCAAGCGCACCGCTATCAGCATATAAACTGCCCAAGCGTTTTCCAATAATTTTGCTGTTTCCATGTGCAGCGA
Source organism: Campylobacterales bacterium (assembly GCA_026390135.1). GTDB lineage: Bacteria > Campylobacterota > Campylobacteria > Campylobacterales > Sulfurimonadaceae > Sulfuricurvum. Next base: position 50,600 of record JAPLGN010000054.1, read on the forward strand.
TATGTTCTTTTAAAAAGGTTATCGCCTCTTTTTTTTGTTCTAAATGAGCATACATGATAAGTGCTATACGATCCGCCATCTCTTCATCATGGGTAAGATCATAGCCTTTTTTGAGAGCGACATAAGCCCCTTGAAAATTACTCAATTTTATAAGTGCTTCTGCATTTAAAGCATAATCACCCGCAGCTTTCGTTTGCTCACTTAGTGTCAACGATTCCTGTGCTGCTTGCGAATATTTCCCGCTTTTAAGCAATGCAACAACGGAAAAACGCTGTAAAGTTTGATCTTCAGGGCTTGCAACCAATGCACTTTGAGTTAACCTTGTGAGCTTTTCACTATTATTGCTTTGTTCAATCATCCGCAAAGATTGATACAAATATTCTTTACGTCCAGTTTTACCATAAAGTGTCTCAAAATAGCTCGCGGCTAAATCATGTTTTTGACGCATTTGTGCATCCAAAGCGGCCAAAACATAAGTCTCATCATTGATTTCAATGGGTGATGGTATACTTTTTTGCTGTTTAGGCTTTATAGCACCTTCTAAACCTAATGTCATTACGAGTACGATTAAGAAAAATTTGTTCATCCTATTATCCCTGGACATTCTTGCTTTAGCTCATCAATGCGGTGACGAAAATAATCCCAAAACGGAAACGTTCGGCACTGCAGCGGACGAGCTTGGTAAATACTACACCCATTTCGTGAACGATCAAAAAACACACAATCGTGAGAACCTTTCACAATGCGCTCTTGAAGAGAATATCGATACCCTTCTTTACGCAAATAATTACGCCGAAACTCCCGTTCATCCATCTCTAAAAGCTTTGCAATACCAGTGATTTCCGTTACAGAAACAAAAATATTGCCACTTTCACCCGTACAGCAGTTACCTCCGCAGGAGGAACACGCATCAGGATTAAAAGCATAACAAAACCCTTCTTGTGTCATTAAATCGGACATTTGATACTGTGCACCTTTGCTCTATCATAAATTTCCTGCACTGCAGGAGTGTAACTCTCGTCTTCTAATGTTATCAATGGAGGCAAAATATTGGTCATTGATTTACTATTTTTTTTCGCATGGATCATTACCAATGTACTAGTACGATCCAGCTTCGAATGGACGAATTGTACATTAACGACTCTTAAGCCTGCATCTTCAAAAGCACTGCATAATGAGACAAATTGTCTAGCATCATAACAAATAGCAGTTTGCCCTTTTGGTTTCAATAGTTTCGAAATTTTACGTGCAAAAATCTCAATGGGCAAATGGATATTATAACGGGCTTGATGAAGCATTTGGTTTTCAGAACGGGCAGAACCTTCATGATAAAAAGGGGGATTGGAAACGATCCAATCAAATCCTTTTACGTCATTAAATTCGGAAAAATCTCCCTCATGCACACTATATTCGATCTGATTAATCAGTCCATTTCGACGAGCTATCTCTACATAAGGACTTTGCTTTTCAACTCCCTCAAGTGCAACATCGCAATCACGCGCGACTAAAAGTCCAATAATTCCACACCCTACTCCGACATCGAGCATTCTACCTTTTGGTACGAGAGAAGTGATAAATCCATACAAAAGTATCGAATCGCTGTTATAACAATAGCCGCCATCAATTTGATAAAGAAGCAATTATCTCCCTTTGAGTTATAATTTAATAATTATATCGTTTACAAGGTTTACTAATGATTATCATCCCCGCCCGTCTCGCATCTACACGTTTCCCTCAAAAAGTACTCGCCGATATCGGCGGTTTGCCAATGGTAATCCGCACGGCTAAACGGGTCGAATCCATCGACCGTGTCGTTGTTGCGTGTGATGACGAAAAAATATTAGAAATTTGTACTGCTCACGGTATCGAAGCTCGTCTCACTTCTACAACGCATAAAAGCGGAACGGATCGTATCAATGAATGCGCACAACTCCTTGACATTAGTGACGATGAGCTCATTATAAATGTCCAAGCCGATGAGCCCTTTATCGAAACCGAAGTTTTGGTTCAGCTCATCGAACGACTTAACGCCCTTAAGTCAGAAAATATTCCCTTCATTATGGCTAGTTGCTACAACGCTATCAATACCGAATCTGCAAATGACCCGAATATGGTAAAAGTCATTACCGATGATGCCCACAATGCTATCTATTTTTCCCGTTCCCCTATCCCGTTTAACCGTAGCGGCGAAGCATCATATTTCGGACACATCGGGATTTATGGATTTACAAAAAAAAGTCTACATGATTTTTGTACCCTCGGTGAAGCACCGTTGGAAGATATCGAAAAACTCGAACAGCTCCGCGCCCTCTATCATGGTAAGAAAATTTCTATGGTGAAAGTGGCAAGCGCAGGGTTTGGGATCGATACAGTGGAAGATTTGGAACGGGCAAAAAAGATTTTTGGGATTTAAACCCAAAAAATCTTTTTAATTATGCAAACTGTGGAGCTAATTCCATCAAAATCTTTTGAGCCTGAGCCTCTGTTCCGTTGTACTTTTTAATTTTTATTCCTAAATTACTCATACTTTTAGCCGTATTTTTACACGCCATTTTAACCACGAGATAATCACAATCATGAATTGCATCCGCCATCGTATCATGCGCTTTAAGATGCTCAACATCATTTTCATCGTGATCGCAGGTATGACCTTCATCATGATCATGATGATCCTCTTCTCCGGCAACTTTTGGATTTGCACGCAACCCTTCCAACTCAAAGCTTCGGAACATTCCACCTTTGAGATTAAAAACAGCAAAATAAGGAGTATGACCAGCATTCCCCGCCATTTTTAACGAATCGTCCATAACAGGTACAGCAATTTTCATAATAATTTCTCCATATATTTTTGATTATTATGCCTTATTATGCTTAAAAATCAAATAGCTTGTTATGTATAAATTCTATACAACTAATCTTATATAACTGCTATACTGTTGCTATGTTTGAGGCGTACAATGGCTGTATATGGATACTTACTTAAGGAGATATAATGTTATTAATAGAGGCTTTTACCGATCATATACTCAACAAAAAAAGTCTTAAAGACTATGTACAATATCGTAAAACTACCACTGAACGTGGAGAATTTAATGATACTAAATTACTCCAAGCGCAAGAAAATCTTCAACGACTGAAAGATGAAGCGCCAGAGGTTTATGAAGAGATGTACAAGACACTAACTGAGATATATAAGCGTAACCGAGGATTATCTGTGGAGTATCCTCTTGATTTTGTTCGCCAAATTTTGCGTATGTACAAAAACTCATTATCAGTGGAAGAAATTTGTGAAGAGTATAAACGCATACTAGACCATTATCATCACGATGCTTAATTAAATAGTTTTGTGGAAATAAGGGAAAATGTAGGAAGAAAATTCTGCCTCGAAAGAGGCTGAAGATCTAAATCGTAAGATTTAGATGTTGTCGCGGATACCAAGTTCAGCAATAAGCTTGTTGTAGCTTGCGCGATTTGTACGTTTCAAGTAACGCATCAAACGACGACGTTGACCAACCAATTTCAAAAGACCAAGACGTGATGAATGGTCTTTTTTGAAAATTTTAAGGTGTTCAGTAAGATCACTGATACGCTTTGAAAGCAATGCAATTTGCACTTCACTTGAACCGGTATCGCCTTCTGTCTCTCTAATGATATTTAGCTATAATATCTTTTCTATAAAAAAAATATAATAAATTATGGGGGTATCGTGATGCTGATGACCAAAGCGAGTGAATACGCTCTATTGTCACTCATCATTTTAGCCAAAGCATCACATCCTCTTGACGTTGACTCTCTCTCTCGAGAACTCGATATTTCTAAAAGTTTTTTGGCCAAAATTCTCCAATCGCTTGCACGTAAAGGGATTTTAAAATCCTTTAAAGGAGTAAATGGTGGATTTGAGCTGGCACGTCCCAGTTCAGAAATCACCATGCTTGAGGTAATGGAAGCAGCTGAGGGAAAAAGTCCTGCTGTCTTTAATTGTTCTCCTTCAAAAGAGGAATGTCCATCTAATAAAGCGACTACCTGTTCTTTATGGCCATTTCTCAATCGATTGCAGGGAAAAGTGGATGCCTTTTTAGGTGTTTTAACCCTCGAAGCCATTTTAGAAGAGTAATTTTTGGCAAAAGTAAAAAATAAAACCCCAAGCACACAAAGTATTATCTCACTAATTTTTGCATCACGAGATTTGAGCGTTGTTGTTTTTGTTATGACAATTTTGGCCATTATCATCATTCCGCTTCCCAGTGGAATGCTCGATTTTTTCCTCGCTATTGTCATTTCAATATCCGTTTTGATTTTACTTATTTCACTTTATATTCCTAAGCCTACCGATCTTACTACGTTTCCTACTCTCTTGTTAATTATCACCCTCTTTAGACTTTCTCTCAATATTGCTACTACACGTATGATTTTGAGCAAAGGCCACGAAGGACCGGGAGCAGTGAGTGACATCATTACCAGTTTTGGAAATTTTGTCGTCGGCGGAAATATGGTCATCGGGGTGATTGTCTTTACTATCTTGGTATTAATCAATTTCATGGTTATCACTAAAGGCTCAGGACGCGTTGCCGAAGTTGCAGCCCGTTTTACACTGGATGCAATGCCTGGAAAACAGATGGCGATTGATGCAGATTTAAACAGCGGTTTAATAGAAGAAGCTGAAGCCAAGCAACGTCGTGCAGCCATTTTGCAAGATGCAAATTTCTACGGTGCAATGGATGGTTCGAGCAAGTTTATCAAAGGGGATGCCATTGCCGGAATCATCATTACGATGATTAATATCATTGGCGGATTTTTAATCGGAGTCTTTCAATTTAATCTCGACGTTTCTACCAGTGCTCAAACCTATACTATCCTCACAATTGGAGACGGTCTAGTCTCTCAAATTCCCGCACTTATCATCTCCACTGCAACCGGTATTATGATTACCCGTGGATCCAATGACGATCAAAGCAACTTTGCTGAGGGCAGTATCAAGCAACTTATGGGTAATGCGAAAGTGATGATTATTGTCGGAGTAATCATGATGATGTTTGCTCTCACCCCTGGTTTACCAACGCTTTCAATGGGATTTGTCGGTTTGGTTTTTCTTGGACTTGGCTATGCACTCTACAAATATGAGAAAGGCGATCTTGTCCTCACTTCCGCCCCTGCTGTTGCAAAAAGCGGTGCAGCAGCTTCAGGAGATTTATCTTCCGGTGATGGCACATCTTCAACCGTTCCCCGCCGAAAGAGCAATGAAGAAATTGCTAAAGACGAAGAAGCAGCACTTGAAGATATTTTAAAGATTGAGATGCTCGAACTCACTCTTGGGTATCAACTCATTCGTCTTGCTGACAGCAATCAAGGGGGAGATTTACTCGAGCGTATCCGATCTATGCGCCGTAAAATTGCCTCCGATTTTGGATTTTTAATGCCTCAAGTACGTATACGTGATAACCTTCATCTTAAACCGACACAATATTCCATCCTTCTCAAAGGGGTGATGATCGGAGATGGTCTTATCCAGCCTGACAAGTTTTTAGCCATGGACAGCGGTATGGCAATCGGTGAGATAGAAGGGGAAGCGACCAAAGAACCTGCATTTGGTCTGGATGCATTTTGGATTGCTCCAGAACTTAAAGAAGACGCTATTATCAACGGATATACCGTGGTTGACCCTTCAACGGTTATCTCTACACATATGAGTGAACTGGTCAAAAAATACGCGGAAGAGCTCCTGACACGTCAAGAGACGCAATCCCTTATTGATAAAATCAAAAACGATTATCCTGTTCTCATTGACGATTTGCTCAAAGTCGCTAATATTGGCTTGATTCAACGAGTCTTCAGAGCGTTATTGCACGAACGTATTCCCCTCAAAGATATGATAACTATTTTAGAAACCATTGCCGATGTCAGTGAATACACCAAAAATATAGATACCATCACCGAACACGTTCGTGCTAAGCTTTCTCGAATCATCACCCAAAGCTACACTGGTCCTGACGGGGTTATAAAATTGCTAACATTTGAAACTATGAGTGAGCAACGTCTTCTTGAAAAATCACAAGATCGTGACGGTACTCGCCAGCTTCAACTCAATGTAGGGGAAATCAATGGTCTGATTCAAGCTACTAGTGCAAAAGCCAGTGAACTTCTTCAACGCGGGGTCTCTCCCATTATCATTATAGTTGACCCGAAACTTCGTCGTCCATTGGCAGAGATTTTTGAGCGCTTTAATCTCGATATTGTTGTTCTTTCTCATGCTGAGATTGATTCAAGTGCCAAATTCGAAGTACTAGGTTCCATCACTTTAGACAAATAGGATATATATGAATACAACATTTTACCACCTCTCCCACATCGATCTCGATGGTTACAGTTGCCAACTGGTTATGGCTCAAACCTCTAACACTATGATTAGCTATAACGCCAACTATGGTGCAGAAGTAATGGATCGTCTTGAAGAAATTCTCGATACTCTCAAAAAAACAAAACAAGAAGCAACTATTCTCATCAGTGATCTCAACCTCACTCCCGATGAGGCAAAATGGCTTCACTATGAGGTCAAAAAACTCAATGAGAATGGCTGGAATATCACCATTACCCTTCTTGACCACCATGGAAGCGGAAAAGATACAGCATCGCAATACGAGTGGTACATTCTCGACACTGAACGTTGTGCAACAAAAATCGTCTATGAGTATGCCATTGAAAACTATGGATTAAAAGCAGGCGGATGGCTCGAAGCATTTGTAAAAGTGGTCAATGCAGTCGATTTATGGAAGCAAGAAGAAGTAGAAGATTTTGAATACGGCAAAGTATGTATGCGTCTAATCAGTGATGCGCGTGAACTTAGCCGTGTCATGTTTGCGAACGAAGATCGCGCCTATAAGCTTGCTCTTTTAGAAGAAGCGGCTCTCATGCGTTTTCATGAAAATGCTAATATTGCTCTCGATGAGGCACTGCACAAAATGAAAAAAGAATTTTTTAAACTGGAAGAAGACAACACCCTCGATAATCTCTCCACCAAACACATTGTAGGACTACTGGGGACGAAACGCTCAACCATGACCGTTTACTACAAAGGCTGGCGCGGGTTCTTGAGCTACGGATTAGGAAATACCTCGATTATCGGTAATGGCTTTTTAACCGCAAATCAAGATTTTGATTTTATCGTTGATGTAAGTACGCGAGGGACTATGAGTCTTCGCGGTCATGATAAAGTTGACGTTGCAATGATGGCAGGTGAGTGGGCAGGCGGAGGCGGACATCCTAACGCTGCAGGAGGACGTATAAATGGATTTAAAGAGCAATTTCGCTACGACAAAGTTAAACGTCAAATCGAAGATCTCCTTGCCAATAAAGAGGCAGTACACGGAAAACTTCCTCACAAAATTGAAGAATAATCTATCGTCATCCTCGGGCTTGACCCGGGGATCCATCCCCAAGCGAAAGCTGGATTCCCACCTTCGCGGGAATGACAAAGAAAATAAACAAAAGAACCATAATGATTCAAATTAATAACCTTACCAAAAGTTATGGCACTCGGATTCTTTTTGAGAATCTAAACCTCAAGCTCTCCCAGGGGCAAAAAATCGGTTTTGTCGGGCGTAACGGCTCCGGAAAATCGACCCTCTTTAAAATCATTTTAGGCGAAGAGTCTTACGATGATGGTGAGGTACTGATTCCTAAAAATTACCGTATCGGAACATTGCGCCAACATCTGCACTTCACCCATAAAACAGTACGTGAAGAGTGTGCTTCAGTCTTGATGGGAGATGCCCAACATGATGTCTATAAGGTTGAAAAAATCCTTTTCGGTTTGGGATTTACCCAAGAAGATTTGGATAAAGATCCTCTGAGCTTTTCAGGCGGATATCAGATACGGATGAACCTCGTCAAACTTCTCGTTACCGAACCCAATTTATTACTGCTCGATGAACCGACGAACTACCTTGATATCGTCTCACTTCGCTGGCTTGCCTCATTTATCCGTGCATTTGAAGGAGAAGTGATTCTCATCACACATGATCGTGATTTTATGGATTCTGTTTCAACGCATACCATGGGGTTACGTCGCCGTAATGTATCGATCATCAAAGGCGGAAGTGCTAAATATTATGAAATGATGGCTCAAGAAGATGAGCTGTACGTCAAGACCAAAATCAATCATGATAAAAAACGGGAAGAACTTATCGACTTTGTCGCTCGAAATAAGGCCCGTGCTTCCACCGCAGTCATGGCACAGTCCAAAGCCAAAGAGCTGGAAAAAATGGGCATTATGGAATCCTTGGAGGGCGAAAAAGATTTGTCCTTCTCTTTTTCCTATCGCCCTACTCCCGCCAAAGTTATTATGGAAATCAAAAACCTCTCATTTGGCTACACTGCGGATGAACTGCTTTTTCAAAATCTCTCGTTTAGTTTGGAAAAGAACAAATGCCTCGCTATTATCGGGAAAAATGGGAAAGGAAAATCAACGCTTCTCAATACAATGGCAGGTGTTTTAAAACCTACCGGAGAAATCATTTCTCATCCCTCCACAGCTATCGCCCACTTCGGTCAAACCAACATCGATCGGTTAGATAAAAATAATACAATAGCAGATGAAATTCAAAGTGCTGACAATACCCTCCAAAATGTCCGTGTCCGATCCATTTGCGGAACGATGATGTTTAGCGGCGACGATGCCGATAAAAAAATCTCTATCCTCTCAGGAGGTGAACGCTCGCGCGTGATGCTGGGTAAAATCATCGCCACCCCCGCCAATCTCCTCTTTTTAGATGAACCGACCAATCACCTCGATATGCAATCCATTGACTCCCTATGCGATGCGCTTAAACGCTTTGACGGCTCTGTTGTCATCGTCACCCACTCTGAGATGCTGTTGCGTGAACTCGCCGATCAGCTGATTATCTTCCGTGAAGGCGGAGCTGAATTTTTTGATGGCAACTACGATCAATTTTTAGAAAAAATTGGATGGGATGAAGAAATATCTGAGGCACCAAAACCTGCCAAAGCAACCCAAAACAGCAATAAAAAAGAGCAAAAACAGCAACGTGCCGAACTAATCCAAGAGCGTTCACGACTCCTTAATCCTCTCAAAAGAGAGATTGACACTTGCGAGAATACAATTATGAAACTCGAAGATAAGCTCAAAATATCGCATGAAAAACTGATCGAATATTCCAATCAAGGTGATAGTGGTAAACTCCAAGAACTTTCGAAAAGTATTTCCGTGGATGAGAAAGAAATTGAACACTTGTTTGAAAGATTAGAAACAGCCAGTAATGAATTCGACCGAATCACTAAAGAGACCGATGAAAAACTCCAAACCCTCTAAACAACGACTCGATCAACTTCTCACCAGTCTAGGATACGCAAGTCGCAGTGAGTCCAAAAAACTCATTGCGGCAGGTCTTGTTACCGTGGCAGGAGAAATCATAAAAAAAACCGATTTCAAAGCATATCATCACGATGTAGCATTTCAGGGTGAACCACTCGACGCGCGTGAGCGGATGGTTATTATGATGAACAAACCGCTTGATTTTGTTTGTTCCCATGATGACGGCGAAGGAAAACTCGTTTATTCCCTGCTTCCCTCAAGATGGCAGAAACGTGATCCTAAGATTTCCACCATCGGACGACTCGACAAAGAAACGAGCGGATTACTTTTGCTTACGGATGATGGGCAACTCCTTCATCGCCTTACGTCCCCTAAATATCATGTCCCTAAACTCTACGAAGTAACACTGGATCGACCATTAAACGGTAATGAAACGGATATTTTCGCAACAGGTACATTGATGCTCAACGGTGAAAAATCTCCGTGTCTTCCTGCCAAACTCACCATAATCGATGAAACACATGTGACATTAGAAATTACCGAAGGACGATACCATCAAGTTCGACGAATGTTTGCGGCAGTGGGGAATCATGTCACCGCATTGCACCGCTCCCGTATTGGAGATTTAACGCTTGGGGATTTAAAAGAGGGGGAGTATCGGATACTTGATATAAAAATAGTCTAATTTAATAACAGCGCATTAAATTATCTTCAGCTTTAACAAAATCCCTCTTCTCAAAACTCCAATAATACCTTTGGTTTTTAATTTCAATATCTGCATGAGTGCATCCAAGAAAAGAATCACCAAAAATATTAAAATCTGTCCACTTACCTAAATTAATCTGTAACCATTTCGGTGTAGTTTGATATTTATCTTCTGCAACCTTTTTTATATAAAGAGTAGCTTCAAAGTATGCTGAACATCCTAAAAAGATGATTCCAGACACTATTAATGAAGCTATCGATATGCGATTTAAGCGATAGTATTTTTTCAAAATATAAAAACTAACAATCATAAAAACAAAAAATGCAATGATCGACAAATAGACAATATCAGCGTAAACGATTATCCAATAAAACGGATAGATAATCAATTGTGAAAAACATCCTATAAAAAACAATACAACAAATAGAATGAGAGTAATTTGTGTCATATTTATTTTTCCTTACCCATGCGCCCTCAAACCATCCGCAATCAACATCTTTAGATACGACTGATAGGGAATGTCGTTTTTGTTCGCTTGAATTTTTAGTGTTTCGATCATATCGACAGGCATACGGATTGAAATCGTTTTCGCACTCTTTTGTAGATTTGCCAAACGCATCGGTTTGGCTTTGTCCCAGTCAATATATTCCGTCGAATCATGTTCGTCCCAAAATGTCGCAATCTCATCTTCGGTTTTCAGTTCAGGTATTTTTTTCATAGTAGCTTCTCTCCTTTTTGCTCATCGGACGTGCCGAAATCACTCTAATTCTTTGCCCCCGCACGGTAAAAGCGACAAAGAGCAATTGCCCATCATCGGTTTTTCCCAATGCGTAGCATCGGCACTCTTGTTCTGAGTGGGCATTATCTTCGTAGATGAGTAACGGTTCGTTGAAAAATATCTCTTCGATCAGCCAAAAATCGAGGTTGTGTTTGAGTTTGTTTTTTTGGATATTGCCATCATTCCAATCAAACCCGCACAATCGTTCGACATCGAGACAATCAAACATCACTCACCTTTTACTAAATGTATGTAATGATTATATACATTATATTCTAGCATGTCAAGTTTCAGTAACTATCTTTTTACTATATATGTGAAGAGCTTTACAACTTTTCCCCTCTCAATCTCAATGCATTCGTAATCACTGATACCGAGCTGAAACTCATTGCTGCCGCCGCAATCATCGGAGAGAGCAGTACTCCGAAAAACGGATAAAGGACTCCCGCCGCAATCGGTATCCCGGCACTGTTGTAAATAAAGGCAAAAAAGAGGTTCTGTCGGATATTGCGCATCGTGGCGCGGCTGAGACGGCGTGCGCGGACGATCCCGCGAAGGTCTCCTTTGACGAGGGTGATTCCTGCACTCTCCATCGCGACATCGGTTCCGCTCCCCATCGCGATCCCCACATGCGCTTGAGCCAGTGCGGGTGCGTCATTGATCCCGTCCCCTGCCATCGCGACGATATGCCCCTCCTCTTGGAGCTGTTTTATTACGTCAGCTTTCTGCTGAGGAAGCACCTCTGCCTCAACTCTATCGATCCCTAACGCCGCTCCGACCGCTTCAGCGGTGATGCGGCTGTCTCCGCTGAGCATCACAACAGTTATCCCCTCCTCGTGCAAATCACAGATCGCTTGTGCGGTGGTTGCTTTGATCGGATCGGCAACCCCGAGTATCCCCGCTAGCACATTATCGATAGCGAGGAACATCACGCTCTCCCCGTTTCGGCGCAAATCGTCCGCCTTTGCAGAGAGTCCTGCCGTTTCGATTCCCAGTTCTTCCATCAGTTTGATATTTCCCAAGGCGATTTCCAACCCCTCGACTTTTCCGATAACCCCTTTGCCCGTTACCGATCGGAACTGATCCGTTTCACTCAGTGGCACTCCTCTCTCCTGCGCGGCATTCACTACCGCTGACGCAAGAGGATGTTCACTGGAACGCTCCAATGAGGCTGCCAAAGTAATAATCCTGTTTTCATCCCATCCCTCTTGAACGATAACGGAGACCAGTTTCGGTTTTCCCTCCGTCAACGTTCCCGTTTTATCGACGACGAGGGTATCGATTTTTTCCATCATCTCCAGTGCTTCGGCATTTTTGATCAAAACACCCTCCATTGCCCCTTTGCCGGTACCGACCATAATCGATATGGGTGTGGCCAATCCAAGCGCACACGGACAAGCGATAATCAACACTGCGACGGCGTTGACGAGAGCATAACCTAACGAGGGTTCAGGGCCAAAAAGATACCAAACGATAAACGTCGCCACGGCGATAAAAATAACTACAGGGACAAAATAGCCCGACACCCGATCAGCACTCTTCTGAATCGGCGCACGGGAGCGCTGTGCTTGCGAAACCATTGAGACAATCTGAGAGAGGAGCGTATCGGCTCCCACTTTCTGCGCCAGCATAATGAGACTTCCCGTCGTATTGATGGTCGCACCGATCAGATGCTCTCCGTTTTTTTTGGAGACGGGAATCGGTTCTCCGGTCACCATCGACTCATCCACATGACTCTCCCCTTCGACGACGATACCATCTACCGGAATTTTCTCACCCGGACGGATACGGAGCCGATCCCCCGGCTGAACGAGTTTGAGGGATATCTCCTCTTCGCTTCCATCAGAACGGATAATACGCGCATTCTTCGCTGAGAGTCCCAGCAACAGCCGGATCGCATCGTTGGTTCGACTGCGAGCCCGAAGCTCCAATACCTGCCCCAGTAAGACAAGGGTGGTGATGACCGCTGCTGCTTCGAAATAAACCGGAATAATCCCCATATGCATCGATAGATTTTCGGGGAAAATAGCAGGAAAAAGGACGGCAACGGCACTGTATATCCATGAGGTCGAAGTACCCAGTGCGATAAGTGTAAACATATTAAGGCTACGGTTACGAATCGATTCCCATGCCCTTACATAAAAAATCGATCCGCCCCACCATACGACCGGAGCGGATAAAAACATTTCAAGCCACTGTCGTTTTTCAGGATCTATCACTGCATCAAATTGTCTTGGAAAAATCTCTGCCCCCATCGCACTGATCAATACCACAACTGAGAACAGTATGCTGATCCAAAAACGACGCTTCATCGCATCGTATTCTGTCGTATCGTCTTCAAGTTGCAGTGTTTTTGGTTCAAGTGCCATACCGCATTTTGGACAGCTTCCCGGTCCTTTTTGCTCCACTTCAGGATGCATGGGACAAGTATAGAGAACACTCTCAGCTGTATCAAGTGAACAGCTATAATTGGGACAAGATGCGCTTTCAGAGGTGAGAAAGTTTTCAGGGTGCTCTAAAAATTTGTGCTGACAATGTTCGGAGCAAAAAAGGTAATGTTGATTTTTATAATCGCTTTGGTAGGGCGTAGAAGGGGAAACTTCCATTCCGCAGACAATATCTTTTGCCATCAGATCTCCTTTATTTAGGTTTGAGAACTAGATAGATTGTACACCATTACATGCAATAAATGGGAACAAGGTTTACTCTTGGTACAATCACGTATCTATTATGAAAGAGACTGCTTGACTGAGCTTCCTAAAAATTCAACTGTTTTGTATCAAAACGACCATTTTGCCATTACCGTTAAACATGCAGGAGTCAACTTCCACTCCGAAGGAGAAGCGGGGTTTGTTGTGCAGGTCAGCGAACAGCTTGGAATCCCCCTCTTTCCCGTCCACCGTCTCGATAAAATGACTTCAGGGCTCGTCATCCTCGCCAAAGATTCGCAAACCGCTGCACAGTTTGGAAAAATGTTCGAAAGCCGTGAGATCGAAAAATACTATCTCGCTATTAGTATGCGTAAACCGAAGAAAAAAATGGGGTGGGTCAAGGCAGATATGGGAAGCGCCAGACGCGGTGATTATAAGCTTCTGCCTACAATGGAGAATCCGGCTATCACTCAGTTTATCAGCTGCGCACTGCGTACACACGAGCGATTTTTTCTCATCAAGCCTCACACCGGAAAAACCCATCAAATCCGCGTTGCCCTCAAAAGCCTAGGTTCCCCTATCGCGGGTGATGAGCGATACGCGCAAGCGGATGAAGCACGTAAGGAGGAACGCGGCTATCTGCACGCCTACGCACTGCGGTTTCGACTCAATGATGAAGAATTCAGTTTTGATTCACCGCCCGATGATGGGGAACGGTTTATAAGTGCAGAGTGTAAAAGTCAGCTTGAAATATGGAATAAACCGTGGGAACAATTTTGAAGACTTTCACCTCCGAATCCATGAACACCATCCTCGCATGGGCAAATGAAACCCTAAAAGAGTCCGACACCATAGCCTTCAAAGTTCTCAATCCCGACATTGGTCGAGGACGCTACGCAGGCGAGATCGTAATGATCAGCGACATTACTTATCTTCACCGTAGTTATAAAGCATGGAGTGATTTAGGGGAACTGCTGGTTTGCCGTATGCTGACCCCAAAAGCTGTTTCGGAACATACCATACAGATCACCTACGAAAAACTCGACCTCAACGACTCATTTCATCACAGTGACGACAAAGAAGAAAAATACGGAACGGAGTCCCGTTTCGCAGCGATCCATAAAAATGAAGAACCCGCTTTTCTCTCTCCTTATCTGCGTGCTCTGCGAAGTGTCAAAGTCGGAGAAAAAAAACGGATTCTCAATCTGGGGATAAATACGGGGGATGAATTTGATCTTATTCGTCAAATTTTGCCCCATGATGAGTATCTCAATCTCGAACTTGTTGGAATCGATCATTCTCAAACGGCTATTTCTCACGCACGAGAACGTTTTTCAGAAGGAAATGCAACCTTTTATGTTCATGATATTAATGATCTGGCTTCTCTGGAATTAGGAAAGTTTGACCTCATCATCACCATTGGTACACTTCAAAGTCCCGGAATTGATTTCAAACTGCTTTTTATGCAGCTTGTCCAAGAATATCTAATACGAGACGGAGCGATAATTTTAGGGTTTCCCAACTGTCGCTGGATGGGCGGAGAGATGATCTACGGCGCCAAAGCGCCGAATTATTCGTATTCGGAGATGACATTACTCTATAAGGATGTCTATTACTGCAAAAAATATTTACAACAAAAGAAATTTAGAGTAACCCTGACAGGTAAAAATTATATATTTTTAACTGGGACAAGCATTAGAAAAGACTAGTACTTTATCTCAAATGGTAAATACTATCATCTTTAATGACACAATAAATTTCGTATTGTGCTGTGTCGAGTTTTTCTTTTATAACCACTTCTTTAATTTCTAAAAAAAGAGCATGTTTTCGAATTTCTAAAACATCATTTTTATTTCTGGTAAGAATTTTAACGATCAAATCACCTTTATATCCCGAATACGTATTAATGCTATCAATCTGAAAATCAAGAGCAAAACGAATAACCTGTTTTTGAATTTCTTGTATCATTGTTGCATACCACCATCATTGTGTTTATTAATATTAAAAGATGATTATAGTCTATTTCTTCATCTAAGTCAAAATAGATTATAATAAAATACTATATTTTTGGAGCTTTAATGCCAACTTTAACTTTTATAACTTTGCGTCAAGTATTAACACTTCCTGTTATCGTCATCGCCATGGGGTATTTTGTCGATATTTATGACCTCATTTTATTCGGTGTTGTCCGTGTGTCAAGTCTAACTGAACTTGGTCTTAATAGCGATGAAATTACTTCATGGGGGTCAACCATTCTCAATATGC
Organism: Campylobacterales bacterium; assembly: GCA_026390135.1. GTDB lineage: Bacteria > Campylobacterota > Campylobacteria > Campylobacterales > Sulfurimonadaceae > Sulfuricurvum. Next base: position 66,328 of record JAPLGN010000054.1, read on the forward strand.
AAATGAGCGGAATGCTTATCGGTGGTATTTTATGGGGAATATTAGGAGATAAAAAAGGCCGTCTTTCCGTTCTTTTTGCTTCTATTATTCTTTATTCTGTTGCTAATTTTCTGAATGCTTTTGTCACTAATGTTGAACAATATGCACTGCTGCGCTTTATCGCAGGTATCGGTCTCGCTGGAGAATTGGGAGCAGGTGTTACACTGGTAGCTGAAATCCTTCCTAAGCATCTTCGTGGGTATGGTGTCATGAGCATTGCAAGTTTTGGTGTCTTGGGTGTTGTTGCAGCCAAACTTGTTGCACAATATTTCGACTGGCGCAATGCTTATATCTTTGGCGCACTGCTTGGATTTTCACTTCTTATTTTACGTCTACGAGTACGAGAATCGGGAATGTTTGAACATAATCTTAGCGAACATATCAAACGAGGCGATTTTTTCTCTCTCTTTAAAAATCGGATTCTTTTGGCTAAATACCTCAAAACCATTGCCATTGGAATTCCTCTGTGGTTTGTCGTCGGTGTCTTAGTGATGTTTTCCCCTGAGTTTGCAAAAGCTCTCCAAATTACGGGAGAAGTGAGTGCGGGGACTGCATTAATGTATTGTTATATCGGTTTAGCCATCGGTGATTTTAGCAGCGGCTATCTCTCTCAAAAACTCAAAAGCCGTAAAAAAGCGTTTGCCCTTTTCTTAACCCTATCTGCGGTGAGTGTTCTATGGTACTACACGCTCACAGGAGCAACTCCAGATGCCTTTTATTGGAGTTGCTTTGCCTTGGGTATTTTTTGTGGCTATTGGGCTCTCTTTATCACGATGGCAGCCGAACAATTCGGAACCAATATCCGAGCTACTGTGGCAACGACCGCACCAAATTTTGTTCGCGGTGCCGTTGTACCCATCACCCTCTCATTTATTGCGTTAAAAGAACATTATGGAATATTGAGTGCTGGTGCAATCGTTGGAGCTGTATGCTTTGGTTTAGGAGCCATTGCCCTTTATTATACCCACGAGACGTTTCATAAAGATTTGGATTACATCGAAGCATGATAAAACTTCTTTTAGCCCTTGTCATAACCTTTACTTTAGCGCATGCTCAGCCCTCTGCAGAAGCAATAAATGCCTCATTACAATCCATAGGCTCAGAGGAATCATACGAAGACATTAATGCCCTTAATGGAGTGCGTGATAAATATGCTACAAGCTATGAAAGTCATATGAATCGGTATAAGATAACTAAAGAAGATCATGCTACGATTGCCAAAAAATTTGAAGAAGCCAATATTCCTCTCTTCTTCTCCCTGATTCCCTATTGTGAATCAAATTTCAGAAGTAATATTCACGGACATGGAACAGCAGGATTGTGGCAATTTATGGCGCAATCAGGGCGTACCTATGGGTTGACAATCAAAAAAGGAAATGATGAACGCACTAATATCTGCCGCTCAACCGATGCTGCTATTCTCTATATCAAAGATTTGAAAAAAGAATTCGGAAGTTGGTACTTAGTTGATTTTGCATACGGAATGGGAGAGATAAAACTCAAACGTCTTATCAAAAAAAATGGAAGCAGTAAAATCTCTGTCCTATTAAAAGACCCTGCATTTCCAAGGGGGACAAAAGATCATTTTAGTAAAACACTCTTACTTGATGCAACGATCCATCAGAGTAAAAGTGAAGAATAGCTTTTAGCCAATATTGGTATAAACAGCCTGAACATCTTCGTCATCTTCGAGCTTATCAATCAGTTTTTCAATGTCAATCATTTGCTCATCCGTAAATTCAACGGGAGAGTTAGCAATACGCTCTAAAGCCGCTTTGGTAAGCTCAAATCCCATTTCATCAAGAGCATGAGAAAGTGCACCGAACGATGTATAATCGCCGTATATAGTTACTTCACCCTCATCAACTTCCAGCGATTCTAATCCTGCATCAATCAACTCAAGCTCAAGTTCTTCAAGATCCATAGCCGGAGTGGCAAAACTAAAAACAGCTTTACGACTGAACATAAATTCTAGCGCACCGTTGTTTAGTGTCTCGCCTTTGGCTCTTCCAAAACATGTACGAATATTGGACACAGTACGAGCATTGTTATCCGTAGCGCACTCAACGAAAATAAGAGCACCATGTGGAGCTTTCCCTTCGATATTCATCTCAAACATCGTCGTGACATCTTTTCCACTAGCACGCTTGATGGCAGCTTCTATATTGTCTTTAGGCATATTTTGCGCTTTTGCACTTAAAATTGCAGAACGAAGCTTCGGATTCATATCCGGATCGTCCCCGCCCTCTTTTGCCGCCATAGTAATCATTTTGCCTAATTTAGGAAATACTCTGGACATATTTCCCCATCGTTTCATTTTTGCCGCTTTACGATATTCGAACGCTCTTCCCATATTTCATGTCTCCTTTAAAATTAATCAATAATTGCAATATCGCTTTTAATCTGGTTAAAAAGCAATGAGCGGTTATCCATACGATATTGATAGTAAAATGTATTCGTGGCTAAACTTCGTAATACCGAGGTATTGTAATAATGCGCATTCGAACATCGTCCCAAATACAAGAAAGTAAAGAGAAGTTTAATACGCGGATCTTCAAACGTTTCATGAGGTTGCGTTAAAAAGGTAAATCCGAATTTTTTCAGATTCACAAGATCGAAAATATAATAAAGGAAATCCTCAAATTTTGTATAAAAACCGTCAAGATTTGCAATCTCATGGAAAAAATAATAATACTTTTCTAAAAGTTCAGGCTTTTGAATCATTTGAGAAAGTTTACTTTTTATATTACGCTTTGACGCAAAATAACTCGGATTTGCTGCCATATAAATATTTTTACCCTCTGCAATTGCCTTATTCAGTGCCGCATCAAACTCTTCACTTTCATCAAAACGGAGATAAAAAAATGCTTCATCTGTTTTGAATTTTTCTTCGATTTGATCGACTGAAGGATCCGAAAAATCGAGATAAAGAGTAGGTATGCCGCATTCCATCACGAAATGACGAATCTTGTTCGCCAAATGGGTTTTACCCGAACCCTCTTCACCTAAAATCAGGGTATTTTGGTAAAGTGTTCTATCTGTGAGTTCCAAGGTTGCAATACTATTTTTGAATATTCCTATTTTTGTACGCATGAGTAATCCATTATTTTAAAATTGATATGTCAGTATAACCAATGGTTCTAAAACTTTAGATATAAAATTTAAAAAAATCTGCTTTAACTCAGCGTATCCATCGCATGTAATAAGTCTTCCATTTTGCCGTCAACGGTTCCGACATATTTTGTTAAATCCATCATTTCATCCATATTTTTATTCAGTGCTTCGCTATTATCATTGATAGCTTGAATCAAAATGTTAATCGTAGCCGATGTTTCTGTAAGGCTTTTTTGGGTTCGCTCTGCGAGCTTACGAACCTCGTCAGCAACAACCGCAAACCCTCGTCCATGTTCACCTGCACGGGCTGCTTCGATAGCTGCATTAAGAGCCAGCAGATTGGTCTGATCTGCAATATCTCCAATAGTTGCTAATATTTGCTTGGTCTCCTGAGCGTTACCTGCTAATGATTGTAAATTTTCAGATAGTTCATGCTCTTTATTTGCAACCGATTGTATTCGATCTACTGTTGAATTAATCATCCCATTCAACTCTACGAATTGGTTTGTGCGAAGACTTTCAATGGTATTTCTAAGTTGTTGTGTGTTGTTATTCAAAACTTCTCTGGCTTCAGAATTTTGGTACTCCATCGATTGTAATGCTGCACCTAAATCATTTACTTTTTCTAGCAGTTGTCCCATTTTACCTTCAACATCTATACTGGCACGAGTGGTAAACTTTCCTTCGCTTAGAGACAGTAAGACATTAATTGCTTTATCAAGATTACCCTCTGTTGCGTCAAGCATCTGATTCATCGTTTTACGTAACAGATGAACATGTGGTGTTTTTGAATCGCTGGCAACGCGACACGTAAAGTGTCCTTGACGCACTTTATCCGCCAATAAAACCATTTCTCCTGCAACTTTTGTATCCTGTTGTAGAATTTCTTCATGCGTTTTAGCAATATGATTCAGTTTTTCTTCATTACTTTGTGGATCAGCAGATATAGGATCAAATCTATTACGTTTAAATTGTAATAACTCTTCAAAATCCTCCAATTTCTGTGAAAATAATATAGCCCCCGAGGAAGGAGTTACACTTGTCCATATAGCGGTACCCATAAGAACACTAATAATACTCACCGTAATCCAAACAGAATTGATTACAACAGCCAACACTAAACCAAGAACACCTAATATGATTAAAATTACTACTTTTGTGCTATTTTTCATTATTCTATTATCCTTTTTCTATCGCATTGTTTTATAAAGTGCTTCAGCTGCTTTAATCTCACCAGATGAAGCTTTTCGACGGCAAGACATATACCCATGCTCATTTTGTCCACATGCCATGTTAGGATAAACAGTTGCATAAACCCAATAAAAACCGCCATTTTTGGTCGAATTTTTGACGTAGCCTGTCCAAATTTTTCCATTTTTGACTGTATCCCATAAATCTTTAAATGCGGCATGGGGCATATTTGCGTGACGAACAATACTATGAGGCTTTCCAATAAGCTCTTCGAGTGTATATCCTGCTATCTTACAAAAATCTTCATTCGCAAAAAGAATTTTTCCTTTTGAATCCGTTTGTGATACCAAAAAATCGTTATCATTGAGTATTTGCTCCATATCATTTCCCTTTTTGTTTTATTTTTATTTTTTTGGAAAAACACTCTTCATAATCTCTTCAGTCCCTCCATAAGTCACGAATAAACAAAATTGATCTAAATAATCAAAAAATAAATCCGCTAAATGTGGATCGAAATACTTTTCACACTCTTTCCTAAATAAATCAAATATATTTTCAAATTCATCATATTAACTTCACATGCAATTAATGTTCTATTGAGAATATCATCAAGAATTCCAGCGTACTGAAGAAATATAGTAACTAAATTATTATTTTTTATTATAGCTATATTAGGCATTAAATTACGCCAGCTTCATCGAAGTAAATACTATACTTATCTTGATTCACAGTTTTATTATTACTGTCATATTCAAATTTTATACCATATGGTAGACCAAATAATAAAATAAAATTTTTACAGAGGAGAAAGCGTCAGCTAGAAGAATATCCAGCCAAAGAGGGAATGATAAAAGAGCAAAAAATAAGCTGTACTTTATAAATCGTCGAACCTGCCGCCATGTGAACTCTCTTGTAAGTGTGGGATTATGCTATAAGGGGGCTTAGTTAATGGGAAATTCGTCATTCCGTACTTAATACGGAATTCAGTTTTCAATAACTTGAGGGATAGATTCTGTGTCGTAGTACGGAATGACGGGAGAGAGGGTAAAACCTATTCTTCAACACACTTTGAGTGAATGAAATGGTAGAGTTATCTTATTTTTATACAAAAAATAATATAATTAATTATCATAAATCCAAGGAAAAATATGAATCAACTTCGTTCCCTTATCTCTTCCATTATCATCCTAGGAGCTTGTACCGCCCAAGCCGACAACACTTCATCTAGAGATGATCTTTTGTCATTATCCCTAACACACTATTCACACGATATCAGCGATAACAACCAAAATTCTTATGCACTCTCTTATAATACGGAGAGTTTAAAGTTCTCAGTTGGTGGTGCTTCTAATTTATTCGGTACAAATATTTTGTATAAAGTTGACCCCTTGCACGATAGAAAATGGTTTATTAAAACAGGAGCTGGCTATACTTATCAACAGTTTTTCACGGCAAAATACACAGCACTTTTTGGCTCTTTGGCCTCTGGATACATGGTTCAAGATGATTTATATGTTGAAGTAGGTGGTGGAGCCACAAAACTTGGTAGTGACAATGGTATTACGGATGAAACGACCAAAAACGTAGGAGCACACGCAACTAAACGGTGGGAAAGCTCCATCGGGACACTGGATACTTCTGTAGGTATCAATCGAATTTATCAGAATATTTCAGATGAAAATCATTATATTGGTGTGATAAATTATTATCCGGTTGATAATGCCCGCTTAGGTTTTAGTTATTCCTATTCGGATCAAAGTATTTCTAACAGTTTTGCTTTTGCATACGGATATTTATACTCCAACTATAACAATAACATTACTTACGATACTAGAAATCTAACGGTCGGAATCCAATGTGCATTTTCTAATGTAACCGACTTTTCAAGCTACAGAATGCCGACCAATATTAAGCTACATATTTCTGAGTAATTGTAGTTTAGGGGATGAATTCGCTGACCGTAGCACGGAATGACGAGAAAAAAAATCACCCTTCGACTGGCTCAGGGTGAACGGGTGAAACTTACCCTTTTACTTTTGCTTCAATAGTAGCAACAATACTAGGATCTTCTAGTGTAGAAATATCTTGTGTAATCACTTCACCTTTGGCAATCGAGCGCAAAATACGGCGCATAATTTTACCTGAACGGGTTTTTGGTAAACCAGGAATGAAAACGATGTCATCACAAATCGCAATGTTACCGATCTCTTTCATGATCACTTTATTGATCTCTTTAACCATTTCCATCTCTTCACCGATGGTATCTTCGCTTTTAAGAACAATATAGGCGAAGATCCCCTCGCCTTTGATCTCATGCGGTTTACCGACAACGGCTACTTCGGCAACGTTGGGGTGTTTCTTACATGCAGCTTCAACTTCAGCCGTTCCCATACGGTGACCGGAAACATTGATAACATCATCTGTACGACCCGTAATGGTGATGTATCCTTCCTCATCATAGACAGCGCCGTCACCTGTGAAGTATACCGGCTGACCGTCTTTTTTGACGTCACCGAAATACGATTTCACGAAACGTTCAGGATCACCCCAGATTCCGCGAATCATAGAAGGCCAAGGACGTGTTACACACATATAACCAGCCTCGCCAGCTGCAACTTTTACACCTGTTTGTGGGTCTAAAATCTCAGCAATAATACCCGGAAGCGGGAATGTTGCACACGCTGGCTTGATCGGAGTGGCGCCAGGAAGAGGAGAGACGATATGTCCGCCAGTTTCCGTTTGCCAGTAGGTATCAACAATAGCGCATTTGCTACCGCCGACTGCCTCATAGTACCATTTCCATGCCGGAGGATCGATAGGCTCACCTACCGTACCCAAGACTTTTAGAGAGGACAGATCATATTTAGCCGGCTCATCTTCACCCATTTTGTGCAATACACGAATAGCGGTAGGCGCGGTATAGAATTGGTTAATTTTGTATTCTTCAACCATCTTCCATGGACGACCAGCATCTGGATAGGTAGGTACGCCCTCAAACATTACCGTCGTAGCACCCATAGCGAGTGGCCCGTACACGATATAAGTGTGCCCGGTAATCCAGCCTACGTCTGCTGTACACCAGTATGTATCATTCTCTTTAACATCAAATACCCATTCCATCGTCATTTGTGCCCAAAGGATATATCCGGCACTGTTGTGTTGAACCCCTTTCGGTTTACCGGTAGAACCTGATGTGTAAAGAAGAAATAATGGATCTTCTGCATCCATCACTTCTGCTTCACATTTTGTGGACTGGTGTTTGATGAGTTCGTTGTACGAGTAATCACGTCCGGCTACCCAGGTTACATCTTCATTGTTTCGCTCAATAACCAAAACTTTTTCTACTGGTGTCTTTCCGCTTAACGCTTCATCTACGACAGGTTTCAACATATATGGTTTATCTTTTCGGTATGCACCATCGGCTGTAATGACCACTTTAGCCTCAGCATCTTCAATACGATCTTTTAGTGCTTCAGAAGAGAATCCTCCAAATACAATCGAGTGAATTGCACCGATACGGGCACACGCAAGCATTGCGTACGCAGCTTCAGGAATCATCGGCATATAGATAACAACGCGGTCACCTTTTTTGACACCAAATTCATTTTTAAGAAGATTTGCAAATTTATTAACATTGTAATAAAGCTCGAGATACGTAATGATTTGCTTATCACCTCTGTCACCTTCAAAAATGATCGCTGCTTTATTTTTACGAGAAGCTAGGTGACGGTCGATACATTGATACGCAACGTTCAATTTTCCATTCACGAACCATTTGTAAAATGGTGCATCACTCTCATCGAGAACTTGTGTGTACGGTGAAAACCAGTCAATTTTTTCATTAGCGAAATGACCCCAAAATCCTTCATAATCCTCATGTGCCCATGTTTGAAGATCGTTGTATTCACACATATTTTTAATACGGGCTTGCTTTGCAAACTCTCGGTTAGGTTGAAAAGTTGGTTTTACGGTATCGCTCATTGTTAATGCTCCTTAGTGTAGTTTAAGTGTGTTTTTTAATTTTATATAGACCATTGCGGTCATAATCGCATCGTTCAATGCGTTGTGTTGTCCCATCCTTGGGATGTTCAAATCATGAAGGATTGTATCAAAGCGTAAATCAATATTTCCTTGAGGAATCAAAGCAATTTTTTTATCAAAATAAAGCCCCGAAATTTCGATTTGCTTGTTGGGTAAAGTGACACCAAGCCATGGTTTAATCAGACGATTCATCATTGCCATATCGAATTCCAAATAATAACCAACAAGAGGGCGATTTCCGATAAAATCCAAAAACTTTTTTACCCCCTCTAAAGGTTCAATAGCATGTTCTAAATCACAAGGACGTATATGGTGAATTTTGATACTCTCAACACTAATCTCTTTTGTCGGTTTCAAAAAAACCTCAAAGCTCTGCGAAGTGAGGATTCTATCGCCTTTTATCTTCACTGCTCCGATACTCAAAACCGCATCTTTTTTGGTATTCAATCCTGTCGTTTCCGTATCAAAAACTACGACTTCATCTCCATCATACGTATCAAATAACCATTCATATTGTGCGTCAAGTAAACCTCTCCGGTTCCATCCACGCCAAAATGATTCAAACATTACACAACCATTCCCAGATGAAAATGATAGGTGAGAAATTTTTTGAAGGTGTTGACGATTTTAAAGGCGTCTTTGAGTAAATCTCGATCTGTTTTACTAAAGAGTTTCGGATTCACATAATTTTGTTCCTCACCCGTGTGCTTTTGTGAAAGCATCGAGCGCAAACGTATTTCCAGCAATGTATCGTATGCCTCAATCAGCTCACTGGCAAAGCGTTTATCGAACAATCCGACATTATTAAGTTCTTTAATCCGCTCGGTCGTATTCGTACTCTCAATTTTATGCTCCAATGCCAAAATACGAATACCGTGGACTATTGCAAAAATTCCCCCTTTTTTGATGTCGAGCTCACTTTGATGCTCTGCACGCCCCAAAACAAACCCTGAAAAGAGGCTCAAAGGGGTTTCAAACGCAAGTGCCGATTTTGCCAAATGAGCCAAAACGTCGCTACGACCCTCGAAATGCTCATTCAAGTAGTCTCTGCACTCGATTAATAAACTCTCATCTCCTGCTATGCATGATGCATCTAAAAAGATCGAGAGTGAGAGGAGTGTCTCTTCATTAAAAGTTTCTACCCATTGAGAAATCATGGCTTTATATCCCGCAACACTATGACGCCAGTAGGGATTACTCACCATGACATTACCGCTGCATTTTGGAAATCCTAATCTCAGTAAATACGCATTGAACGTCATCATATAAGGAGTAAATTCTTCTTCATTTTCACCGTCACGTATAATCAGGGCATTGTCTTGATCGGTGCGCAATATTTGCTCACCTCGCCCCTCACTTCCCATCACAATAAGTGCACATTTGGTTTGAAGTTCTTGAGGAATAACCAGTTCAAACACTTTACGATACATCTTAGAATTGAGTTCACTCACCAGTTTCGAGATATACCGAACCTTCACCCCTTTTGAGGTTAGCGAACTGACGAGATGAGTCAACGAACGCTGTGCATTGTCAAGCTCATCAATAGTAAGAGAACGATCAATCGAGGCAGCAATCAGATGGGTATGATTAGCAAAATGACTTAACAAATCAAGCTGTTCCAAAATTCCGACAATCTTCTCATTCTCTACCACAATCAGACGTTTGACTCCGTGTTTGGTAAAAAGAAGCAGTGCATTAAAGAGAAAATCACTCCGCTCAATCGTAACAAGACCAAATGTTGCAATCTCTCCGATGGGGTCTTGCGTGCTTTTTTCGGCTAACAATACTTTTTCACGTAAATTCGTATCGGTTACAATGCCAATTGATGTGCCATCACGAACTAAAATAATATCCGCATTTTGATCTGCCATCTCACGCAATGCTTCTTTAATCGTGGCCGTAGCATTTACAAAACAAGGTGTATGAAGATAAATTTCATCAACACGAGAAACCATAAAAGGTGTCAATTCATTTTGGTGCTGACGCTCTTTAAGATTTTGATGTTTAGTAATAAAGTCTTGCATAAAATAGTTTTGAAAGGATTCGACGTCTTGAAGAAGATTGAGAAATGATTCTTTTGGGAGTTCGTAACAGATGAGATCTTCGGTAACGATAAAGGTACTTTGGGTATTTCCATAAATGAGAGCATTAGGATCGAAACTATCTTGCTCGCTGTACACGTTTTGAAGTTCGCCGTCGATGGTCTCATCGACGGCCCCTTTAATAATAATGTAAAGCGATTGAGCCCGAACCCTCGGACCGATTAAAACCGTCTCCTTGGGATAATAGGCAATATCCATCTGGGTCATCAGTTGCTCAATCATCCTTTCAGTCAAAAGATCGAAAGGATGGATCGACATTAATAATGCTTTTTGGTCAAAAAGACTCAAAGTTGACTCCTAAAATTAATACATTTATTCGTCATTCCCGCGAAAGCGGGAATCCAGCTGGATCCCCGGGTCAAGCCCGAGGATGACGGGAATTGATTTAGTGTTCTACTGCACCTTCAGCACCGATACCCGTTTGAGCACGGATGTACTGAGCTTCAAAGGCTTCACGCTCTTTAGCTGCCGTATCACTTTTGTCAGTAATCGAGAAGAACCAAATTCCGATAAACGCCGCACTTACAGAGAACAAAGCCGGATATTTGTATGGGAAAATTGCTTCTGCATGTCCTAAGAAGTCAACCCACACGGTAGGACCTAGAACCACTAAAACAGCCGCTGTCAATAGACCTAATGATCCACCAAGCAATGCACCGCGAGTCGTAAGTTTAGACCAATACATAGAAAGGAACAAAATTGGGAAGTTCGCACTTGCAGCAATAGCAAACGCCAATCCAACCATGAACGCAATGTTTTGCTCTTCAAATGCAATACCAAGATAAATTGCAACGATACCAAGAATAACTGTTGCAACTTTAGAAACTTTCATTTCCATCATCCCGTCTGCTTTTCCTTTACGAAGTACACTCGCATAAATGTCATGTGAAATTGCTGAAGCCCCTGCAAGAGTAAGCCCTGAAACAACCGCAAGGATTGTTGCAAACGCTACCGCTGAGATAAAGCCTAGGAAGAAGTCTCCACCCACTGCATGTGACAAGTGAATCGCTGCCATGTTGTCGCCGCCAAGAATTGGAGAACCGCCATCTACCGCTTGTTTTGCAAGATCAAGATATTGTGGATTTTGGAATACCATAACGATTGCACCAAAACCGATGATGAATGTCAAGATATAGAAATATCCGATAAATCCTGTCGCATAAAAAACCGACTTGCGTGCTTCTTTCGCATCACTGACGGTGAAAAAACGCATCAAGATATGAGGAAGACCTGCCGTACCGAACATCAAAGCTATGCCCAGTGAAATCGCTGAAATCGGATCGCTGACAAGTTTACCTGGAGCCATAATTGATACGTCTTTCATTTGAACCGCAGTAGCAAACAATGTCTCGAAGTTGAAGTTATAATGTGCCATAACCGCAATTGCCATAAATGTTGCACCGGATAGGAGCAAAAATGCTTTGATAATTTGTACCCATGTAGTCGCCAGCATTCCACCAAACGTTACATAAAGAATCATCAGTACACCGACCAAAACAACCGCGATTTCATAATCAAGTCCGAAAAGAAGTTGAATTAATTTACCTGCACCCACCATTTGAGCAATTAAATACAAAATTACCGTTAAAATTGAACCAAATGCCGCTAATGTACGAATAGGTGTTTGACGCAAACGGTACGATGCAACGTCTGCAAATGTATATTTACCGAGGTTACGAAGCTGTTCAGCTACCATAAACAAAATAATCGGCCATCCAACCAAGAAACCGATAGAGTAGATCAAACCGTCATACCCTTTTCCGTATACAAGAGCTGAAATACCCAAGAATGATGCTGCAGACATATAGTCCCCTGCGATCGCCATACCGTTTTGAAAACCGGTAATTCCACCGCCTGCTGTATAGAAATCTTTAGCTGTTTTGGTACGCTTAGCTGCCCAATACGTGATTCCCAATGTTGCCCCAACGAAAATCAAGAACATGATAATCGCCGACATATTTAACGGTTGTTTTTCTACCGCGCCACTGAGTGCTTCGCTGGCAAATATACCAGCTGATCCGAGAAGTAAAAAAAGTATTGGTTTCATTATTCCCCCTTCGCTTTGCTTTTAATACGACGAGTAAGCTCATCAAACTCACCATTTGCACGGCGAACATAAATTCCTGTCAAAAGAAACGCACTGATAATAACAGCAACACCCACCGGGATACCTACTGTTGTAACTGAACCTGCAGAGAGAGGAGTCCCCAAAATCGACGGATCAAACGCAATCGTCAATACAAAGCCAAAATAAATAACCAACATCACAATCGTCAATGTCCATGCGAATTTTGTTCGCACAGTGACAAGCTGTATAAAATCTGGATCGTTTTTAATACGATCAACCATTTCTTGTTTCATAATAAACCTCCTTTAAAAGTTGTAGTTTGCAATAAAGCGATATTCATCCCAGCTAACTGAACCATTTTGAGCAACTGTTCCGCCTGAGTACTGATAAAAATCATCAGTATAGTTGGCACGTAATCGTAATTGCAAGTTTTTGAATGTTTGAGGATTGAAAATGATGTCAAAACCTGATTCTGTTGCAGTCCATGATTGACCTATTGCATAACCGTTTAGAGCATCCATATCGTAGCTAGCATAATATACACTCGTATTGAGGCTAATCCCAAAGTTTTTCCAATCGTACGCTGCCGCTATTTTAGAAGCATCCGTTCCCGCCATAAATTGGTGACGTGTTACCATCCCTTGAGTGTATGCAGGCATACCGCCCCATGGAGAAATTGTTCCGCCATTAGCAGTAGCAGTTGCATCTTTACTATTATGAGAAATAGCACCATAGATATCAAAATTAGCTACTTTCACGCCAATTTTAGCAGCCATAAAATCACTGTTCACATTACCTGCATAATCACTGCCAATATTATCTTCTTTGATATATTGTGCAGCTACATACGGTGCTACACCGCTTGCATAAGACCAGCCATAATTAGCCTCTCCGTAAATAGCATTTAAAATATCATGAGCATAATAATCCCAAAGTTGTAGTTTTAATCCTGGAATACCTGAATAAATTCCCGCTACAACACTGACACCAGCGGTATTTTTATTAACAGCATATTCTCCCATATCAGTAAAATCACCAGCTTGATTACGAGAATCCCAATAAGAATAACCTGAAGTTGCACTTAAAACATTATTTCCAGTAGTCGCGCTATTCGTTGATGCATCATAAACACGACCAAATGTCCCTTGAGCAAACTTCGTCACATGAGCTGCAATTAATGTTGTATCTTTAACATCCGTGTTACTCAACACATACGCTTCAAAAAGGTTTGGAAGCATACGGGCATCATCACTACCAGCTAAAGGAGTATCAAGTTTTTGACGACCAGCTTTAAATGCTGTATTCCCATTTTTGTACTGGAGGTACGCCTCACCGAGATAAAGATCATTACTATTTTGTTCACCTAGCAAAGTAGGATCAACTTGCTTTAGGTCTGTTCTATCACGTAATGCAAAACCAATAGTGCCATAAGCCGCAGCGCCTAAACTCAAACCATTCCATGCACCCGTTTCGTATTTAAGATACCCACCGACAGCATTAGCTTTACGCATAAAATCGTTATTAACCACAGCACGTGTATCATCATACTCTCTACTGATCGTAAACTCACGGAACTGCCCGCTCACTTTTCCATCACTAAACATACTAGCCAAATCATCTGCTGCCATACTGTTGACAACAATGACTGATGCTAAAAACGATAGATGTATTACTCGTTTCATTTTTGCTCCTTCTGGTTTCTTTCACTGTCATCATAAAAAGTAATCGTAGCATGAACGTAGCATTTGTTAAATTAGAAAAAATTATCCCTAAATATCAAAATGAGACAAAAGAAATGAGTAAAAAAGTAACGCTATACTGAACGAGGAATATCAATCATATAGCCTAAAGCGCGAATATTTTGGATGAAATCTTCTTTCAAAGATTTTTTCAGACGACTCACTTCTGCACGAATGGTAGCATTATCGACATACTCATCATCCCATATATAGGTACGAAATTGATCAAAATCCACCACCCTACCCCGATTTCGCGCCAATAAATCAATGATTTGCAATTGCCGTTTCGAGAGGGGATGTGTTACATTATCACACAACAATGTCGAGGTTGAAGCATCATACGCGTAGCTTATTGAAAGTCGGGTATGGCTTCGAGGGATTACACAACTTTGCATCACTTTATCAATGCGCAAGGAGAGTTCTTTGAGATGAAACGGTTTTTTGAGATAATCATAACACCCCAAATCATACGCCCGACTAATCCCCTCGATGTCTGCTAAGGCACTGATGTAAATAGCAGGAGGACGAATTTTTAGCACATGAAGCTGTTCGAGTAAATCCAGCCCATCGATTCCAGGGACATTGATGTCCAGTATGAGCAAATCGAAATTCTCGCCTTGGACACATACCAGCGCTTCGCTCCCGTCATAGCACCTCACGACACGATGTCCTAATGCCACCAAATATTCACTGATGGCTTCACTGAGCATTTGTTCATCTTCAAGCAAAAGAATTTTCAAACATCCCCCCTTTTAGGAAACTGATAGTCGAAACGGGTATATTCAACGGTTGAATCAATACGAATATCAACCCCTTCCTCATCACAAATCGCTTTCACCAGACTAAGCCCCAATCCAAATCCATCGGTTTTTTTACGCTCACGATAGTAAGCTTCAAAGATCTTATCCACATCATTAATTTTTTGCGATTTGCTCTCAACCCAAAAAGCACACGCATCGATATTGGAACTCACTCCCACCCGAATTACTTCCCCGTTTTTAGTGTATTTGATTGCATTGGTGAGATTATTATCAATAACACGCTGAAGTTTTGTCTCATTAAAAACAATCCATGCAGGAAATTCAGGTTTACTGTATTCGAATGATAAGTTTGAAAATTGGGCGACCTCATCGAAAAATTCAAGCCGTTTTTCGACGTATTCGCTTAAATCCATCGCTTTTTTAGGATACTCAATCTGGTCTTTTTTCACCAAATAACTCAAATCATCGTAAATACTAAAGATATTTTTAACCGCCGCTTCGATTTTAGCCAAATAACGATTACGCCCCTCACTCATACTAAACAACTCGATATTCGCCATAATCACCGAAAGCGGCGTATGCGTTTCATGGATGGCATAACGGATAAACTGCTTGTGCGATTCAAGCAGTCCTTGTGAAAACATTTGTTCCTCTTCAAGCGCTTCATTTTTGAGTTGCAACGCTTTTGTTTTTTGTTTTACTCGATCTTCCAAACTTGCATTGAGCATCCTAAGAGACTCTTTTTGCTCATAAATCGTTGCCCCCATCTCATTGGCATAACCCGCCATTTTTTTGAACTCATTAAAATAAAGTTCATCAGGGAGAATGGCTTCTGCTTTTTCATGCGCCGATTCAAAAAAAGTCAAAAATCGTTCCATATCACGAGCAATCATACTGTTAATGATTTTTGAGATTCCAACAATAAATCCGAACAAAATTAACGCCAGCGTCGCAATTTCAACCATTATTTTTATCAAGCGTGTTTTGGGTAAATCTTGAAAGGCGAGAGAACTGCTCAATGGAGTATTTTTACTAATCTCAATCCCATGTGCTGCCGTTTTTAAAAAATCTTTGTATTCGTCGTAAATCAGTAATGACGAAAAAATAACCGTGAAAAAGAGGATAAAGACAATAGTATAGAAGTTAAGTTCTCGTAAAGAGATACGAGATAACCTGCGCTGTAACCACGACTCCATGCCATTCCTGTCAAATAAAATTGCTCCATTATAACTCATTACACCCGATTGGTTAAGAAAAACCGACTATAATTGCAAAAAATTCCCTCAAGGATCAACGAATGTTCGGACGCAAAGAACTTAAAACTTATACTGTCACTCCAGAAGAGATGGCAAGTTACCAATGGGCGAAAATGACCACCGCAAAAGGGGTTATGTGGATCAAACTTTATAACGATGAGACTCCAAACACAGTTGCAAACTTCGCTGCAATGGTCAATGATGGCTATTATAACGGTCTTAACTTCCACCGTGTAATCCCAGGTTTCATGGCGCAGGGCGGTTGTCCTCATGGTTCTGGTACAGGCGGTCCAGGTTGGGCAATCCCGTGTGAAACAGCACTTAACACGCACCGTCACGTTAAGGGAACATTGTCAATGGCACATGCAGGACCAAACACGGGCGGAAGCCAGTTCTTCATCTGTTTTGCTGCAACTCCGCACCTTGATGGTGTTCACACTGTTTTCGGCGGTATCGAAAAAGACGATGCTGACTCTATGGCTGTTCTTGACAGTATCGCTATGCGTGATGTTATTGAAAAAGTCGAAATTTTGGCAGAAAAAAACTAAACCATGCTCGTCCACATCTGTTGCAGTGTCGATTCCCATTTCTTTATGGAAAAACTGCAACAAGAATTCCCCGATGAAAAACTCATCGGGTTCTTCTATGACCCCAATATCCACCCTTACAGCGAATACCAACTCCGACTTTTAGACGTAGAAAGAAGTTGTCAAAAACTGGGAATTGAGCTCATCGAAGGCGAATACGATTATGAAAACTGGATGGAGGCCGTTCGAGGTCTGGAAAAAGAGCCCGAAAAAGGGGCACGCTGCGAAGTATGCTTTGACCGCCGTTTCGAGGTAAGTGCTCATAAAGCCTTAGAACTGGGCGAAACATCCATGACCACCACCCTCCTCGTCAGCCCCCTAAAATCGCAAGAGCAACTCAAAAAATCAGGCGATGCGTTTCACGCTTCCCATGGTGTCGAATTTATCGCGTTTGATTACCGTAAAAACGGCGGAAGCAACGACCAAGCCAGAGTAAGTAAAGAAGAACAACTGTATCGTCAAGATTATTGCGGCTGTATCTTCGGACTCACCATGCAGCGTGACCAGCAACATCGTCTTATGGATGAGATGTTTTCTCCAATTTCGCGTCAGATTCTCCCTGCCTCGATCGAAGAGCGTTTAGAACTCTACACCCGCCGTAACGAGCTCGAAGATCAAGGGATTTCCTATCGCATCATCAAAGAACGATTTTTAAACTACCGCTTGATTCAATCTTCGGTAAAAGTCGGTTCAGAAATCATCCCCTCTTATCCCCTCTTCTACTCCACCATCAACCGTACTACTACCGAGGGAAAAATCGATTTTGACATCGACGAACAATTCTTTCTCAACCGCGAAGAGGTACGTTTTATCACGATTGATACATTCAATATCCTCACTGCATCTGCGTACAAAAATACCAAAGAGTTGATGTTTAAGACACCATCTGTTGAAACCGAGATGGCTTTACGCACACAACTTACCCATAGTCCGTTTAATACCTCGGCAATTATTGTTGTGGATGAGATTCCGACTACTAAAATTTCTCTCGTTTTAGAGACAAAAACGTATGACGATACGAGGGAAAAGCTAATTCGTTTTTAATTAAACAAATGTCTCTTTTATTGATCAATCATTGTATAATCATTAGTATGAAACCGACACAAGAAAATATTTTAGACTATCTTCACGAACTAAAATCCGAGTTGCATCAAGCAGGTATTGCTCAGTTGGGATTATTTGGAAGTTACGCACGCGGTGATCAAACCCTATACAGCGATATAGACATAGCCATAAAAAAAGAAGAAAACTACCTGAAACATCGTAATGCTTATATGTATTTCGAAGACGTAGCAAAAATTAAACATCTATTATTTGAAAAATTTCGTCGCAGTAGCGATGTGTTTGATTTGGACAGCAACTCCAGTATGAAAGACTCTATTATTAGGGACATTATCTATGTATAGTCAAAGAGCGATAGAACGTGTTCGGGTAATAGCCAAAAAAATTGGTTTTATCGAAAATATTATCCGTGCTCGCGGTTCTATTATCAACGCTTTGGAAGATGAAGAGAACTCACGAGCCTCAATCATGATGCACCTCACATCCATTGCTGAACAGTTTGATAAACTTTTACACGCAGGCGAACTCGAAATACTCACACACTTCGAGAAACAAGACATAAAAGGAAGCTATGAACTTCGTAATTTCATCGCACACGATTATGAGGGAATTGATCTGTATATTGTTGAAAATGTTATTGAAGAACGATTGCCCGTCATAGCGCAAGCGGTCAAGAAGATACTTTGCGAAAAGTAGCCTTCTAGTTTGCATTCCCACTCAGAGAGCACAAACGAGGGAAAATGAAGATTAAATACCTGACCCCTTAATTTAAAAAGTGAAGATTATATGAGGAGTGTAATTTATCGATTTTATTATTTTGCCACCAATACTTGACCAAATATAGTTTTGTAGACAATTACTCGTTCAAATACATCTGTTTCTATCTTTTTAAAAGCATCCACTTGAATTTCTTGGTCTTGGGCTGGATTCATGTAATCAACAACAATAAGCAACCAATAAACATCACATTTCTTATATTTTTTGGAGCGATGTTCTTTTGTTTTGACAATATCTACTAATTGTTCCACTACCAGCATTGGTACATCATGAACTTGGACGACTCTCCACTTTGTGTCTTTGTAATTTTTATTATTCAAATAGACAAATGAGAGTTCAGGTATATGCTTGAATGTACCTCTGCATATTTCCCCTGTTTCAGAATTTTGAATTTGCGTTGCGAGATGTATTAGTTGATTAACGAGAATTTTCTGGTCTTTAATTGGGTACGATTTATCAAACCCAAAAGATATCTCAAACTTTTTGCCGTTTTGCTTCTGATATAGATTCTGAGTAGTTGAAACAACTTGCTCTCGCCGTCCACTTTGTACTTGTTCACTTTCTGAAAGAGCGCCACTTTTATGATAGAAGTTGGTTATTTCGATTCCTATTATACTTTCACCATCTATAATTACATCAGGCGCATCTCCATAAATCACAGTACCAAGTGGCAGTGGATAATCTTTGCGGAACATTTCAAAATAATATTTTTCTATATCCTGATTCGAAGGCTTTTTCATAATAATCTTTTTGGGGTTTTGATTGGTCTCAAGTAGCTCATTAAAATATTTTTATTTAATTAGACAAACCAATAAACTATCAAAATAGGAATACAAATAACACTTAAGGTTGAAAATAGCATAAAATTTGCAAATACAAATTTCAATAACATTGACGCATTTCTTGCACTTCCTAAATTATCTGAACGCACCCAGTCGCTATTGATCAAAGAAATTATAGAACTAACAATAAAAAAAACAGGGACCCATAATAAATCTTTGTCATTTACAATCCCAATTATCAGCCCTATAGTCGATATTATAATTCCAAGATTTAGTTTCATTTTACTTCCAACTATTTTTTGTATAGACACTATAACATGTGTAGGCTGTAACCAAAGGGTCAGCTATTCAATCTTCACTTTTCCCATCAACTATAATGAAACCTCGCCGTGATGATCCTGATCGTCCCCTCTTCCACTTCATAAATCAGCCGATGTTCGCTGTCGATCCGTCGTGACCAACACCCTGAGAGTTCAAAACGGAGCGGTTCGGGTTTTCCGATTCCTTCAAACGGAGTACGTTGAATCGATTTTATAAACCAAAGGGTCAGCTATTCAATCTTCACTTTTCCCATCATAATTTACCCATATAAAAGTATTGCTCATTTTTAACAAATATACTACACTACTCATATGAAGAAAACCGTTAAATATTCCGATGAACCAATCGTAGATTTGAAAATCATAGCCGATTTTTTACCGCCTCTGAATGATTTAATTTTTAAAGATGACACGGTCAAAATCACCATTTCATTGACCAAAGAGAGTGTCGAATTCTTTAAAAAAGAGGCAGAAAAACACCATACGCAATCTATTGGATGTGTATGCGACCAATCATCAGGTAAAATAGCTAAACAGCTCCTTCACTTTGTTTGAATAATCACATCTCCATTCCAAACGAAGACGTTGAAGAGATATATTATAAAGCAAAATTATGTTTTAGCCGTGAATCGATATGTAAAGATAAAACTACTGAGATTCGATCCAAGATCATATTAACTCTTATCAAATATTCAGACAAATGCATACTGTATTTATCAGCTCCTGCACTGTTCTCCTCCAACTCTCCAAGTATTTCCATAAGTGAGCGAATAAAATCGCGATGTTTTAAACAGTTCTTACATAGTTGGATATTTGAACACATTCCGGAGTTCATTGTAAAATATGCCTCTTCTGTTGCTATGCTGAGTCGTGTAAAGTAGTCACTTTTTGAACTATCCGGGAAGCTAAGCAAAACTTGAATTGTCCTAAATTGTGATTGAGCCTTTTTAAATATATTTTCCATAGTTAAATCCTATTTTTTAAAATTTTATGATTATGCCATAAAAAAGTAAATTTGTGTATGTATAAATATTGTTTTATATTTTTATATATTCTTATAGTATCTAAAATTTCGTACGTTATAAGGATAAATCTTATTATGACTTAAGTAATAAGATTAAAAAAACAGCCTACTTTTTAACCACCCTAAATCGCAATAGTTCACTATAATCTCTATTATGGAAAACTTACTCTTATCAATCTTTTTAACCATTGCTATCGCGACGGTGCTCAATATCATCCTAAAGCAATTCGGTATCTCGCATATCATCGGCTATATCGCTACGGGGACGATTGTTAGTACCCTTTTTGGCTTCAACGGGTCGGCAAACGATTCACTCGATTTTATCGGGGAATTTGGGATTGTATTTTTGATGTTTACCATCGGACTGGAGCTGAGTCTGGAAAAAATCAAAAAGATGAAAGAAATTCTCCTCACCAACGGGATACTCCAAGTGCTCTTCAGCGTCGTGGTGATCTTTCTACTCTCTTTTTATCTATTTAATCTCAATTTTAATACATCACTTATCATCTCGTTGGCTTTTTCGCTTTCATCCACCGCCATCGTCCTAACCTACCTCAAAGAGTCCAAAGACATACACACACCGTATGGTCAAAAATCGATGGGAATTTTGATCTTTCAGGATCTCGCTGTTATCCCTATTTTGCTCCTCATCACCTTTTTATCCAACGATACCCTCTCTCTGGTCGAAGTCCTATGGAAAACGATATTCTCAGCTATTTTTGTTCTGGTCTTTATGTTTACCATTGGTGAAAAGATTGTTAACGCACTTTTGCAGTTTTCTGCTAAAACAGAGCTTGAAGAACTCTTTTTGGGTTCAGTATTTTCCATTCTTATCGGTGCTTCACTGCTTGCCCACAGTATGGGATTTACTTACTCGCTTGGAGCGTTTATAGCAGGGATGATTATTGCCGACACCCGTTTTAACGTCAAAGTCGAATCGGATATTGCAAGCTACAAAGATCTGCTTCTTGGAGCCTTTTTCTTCGGTGTTGGGACCAAGATAGATATGCTCTATTTTTTAGAAAATATCCACATCATCACGTTTATTTTCATCTTTGCCATGCTCTTTAAAGCGGTGGTTATTTATGGCATCATCAGACGTAACTCCGATAAAAATACTTCAGCCAAAACAGCACTCGCACTTGCGCAGATTGGGGAATTTTCGTTTGCCATTTTCGCTCTTGCAGGGTCGCAAAATCTTATTTCTCAAGAAATGTCCAGTTTTTTGATCCTTGTGAGTGTTATTTCTATGATTCTCACTCCGTTTATTATCGGAAATATTTATAAACTCTCTTCTTATTTTGAAAAAGAGTTTTACGAATCCGACGTTATTACACCTATCGAACGCCAAGATCACATTATCGTCGCAGGATTCGCAACACTTGGAAAGATTGTTGCCGCTTCTTTACAGGCAAAAGGGGCAAATTTCATCATCATCTCCGATAACTTAAAACACGTTTTACATGCCAGAAAGCTCGGCTATATGGCGTATTTCGGGCACCTAAATAAACTTCCTGTTTTGGAGTCATTGATGGTCAAAGAGGCAAAAGCTGTCATCATCACAATGAGCAGTGAGCACAATAGACGTCTCATCAGTGAAGCCATCCTCAACTACAGTAAAGAAGCCAATATCATTATCCAAATCGACAGTGCCGAAGAGCGAAAAAGTATGAGAGACCTACCGGGATTAGAGTTTGTAGATTCAAGTTTTGAAGTGGCAGACTTACTCGTGAGACATGCACTTAAAAATGAGTATTTAAAGTAAATTGAAACCTAATTATCATTAATTAACTATTTTTGCGGTAAAATTGGGAGATTTATTTACTTAAGGTGTTTACAAATATGATGGATGTCGTTCAAATACAAAAAATTTTACCCCACCGTTTTCCTTTTCTCCTCGTCGATAGAGTAACTGATATTACTCCGAACGAATCGCTTATTGGCTTTAAAAATATCACCATTGGTGAACAAATCTTCGAAGGTCATTTTCCCGGTCACCCTATCTATCCTGGTGTTATGATTTTAGAGGGAATGGCACAAGCCGGTGGAATCTTGGCATTTCAAAGCATGGATATGACAGAAGAAGAAGCAGCTAAAAAAGTAGTCTATTTCATGAGTATCGATGGTGCAAAATTTCGTGCCCCAGTCCGTCCCGGTGATCGCCTCCAATACCGCATGAAAGTCATCAAACACAAAGGTTCCATCTGGGTTTTAGAGGGTAAAGCATACGTAGATGATACTCTTGTTGCTCAAGCTGAACTCAAAGCTATGATTGTGGACAAGTAAGACATTATGAGTAAAATATCTCCACTTGCAGTGATTGAAGAGGGTGCTCTTATCGCAGAAGATGTTGAAATCGGACCTTTTTGCTTTATCTCCAGCCAATCTACGATTGGAAAAGGGACTAAAATCGCCGCCAGTACGTGTATTTATGGAAAAACCACCATTGGCGAAAACAATACTATTTTTTCTCATGCTGTTTTGGGCTCCATTCCCCAAGACTTAAAGTACGCAGGTGAAGAAGTTGAACTTATCATTGGTGACCATAATACTATTCGTGAGTTCACACTTTTTAATCCAGGAACTGCAGGTGGCGGGAGTAAAACCGTCGTAGGTGATCACAATCTCTTTATGGGATATGTTCACTTAGGGCATGATGTTATCATCGGTGATCACTGCATCCTTGCTAATGCCGCAACCCTTGCAGGACACGTAGAGATGGGAAATCATGCTGTTGTCGGCGGTATGACACCAATTCATCAGTTTGTAAAGATTGGGGATTATGCCATGGTAGCCGGAGCGTCGGCTCTCTCACAAGATGTACCTCCTTATTGTCTGGTAGAAGGTAATCGAGCAGTATTGCGAGGACTTAATCTCAACGGTCTTCGCCGTCATGTCGCGCGTGAAGATATTGACGTTCTACGAGCTGCCTATCGAGAACTTTTTGAGTCAGGGAAACCTCTCCAAGAAAATGCATCCGCACTACTAGAAGCCACGTCAAGTGAGTATGTAAAAAATATATGTACCTTTATTATTAACACCAAACGGGGCATCCCCTTCGAAAGGAAAGAATCATGATTCACCGTCATTGTAGCTTCTGTGAGGCACAAGAGAGCGACCAAAACCCACTTATTGCTGGTAACAATGTTTACATTTGTAAAAACTGTGTATTTTCAGCTTACAAAATTATGTTTGGAGAGAACAGCAATGATTCTTCCGCTGCACATGAGCATTTAAATACTGAATTGTTGACTCCAAAAGAACTCAATACTTTTTTAGGGCAATACATTATTGGTCAAGAGCGTGCCCGTAAACTTCTTTCTGTCGCTGTTTACAATCATTACAAACGAATTTTTAAGCATCATAATGTAGAAGATGATACTGAAATTGCCAAATCCAATGTCTTGCTCATTGGTCCTACCGGAAGCGGTAAAACACTAATGGCGCAAACCATTGCGCGTGTTCTTAATGTCCCTATCGCCATTGCCGATGCAACCAGTCTTACGGAAGCTGGATACGTTGGTGAGGATGTTGAAAACATCCTTACTAAACTTCTCCAAGCTGCTGATGGTGATATTGAGCGCGCGCAACAGGGAATTGTCTTTATCGATGAAATTGACAAAATTTCCCGTATGAGTGAAAACCGTTCTATCACCCGTGACGTCTCGGGCGAAGGGGTTCAACAAGCACTTCTTAAAATCATCGAAGGCGCTATCGTCAACATTCCTCCAAAAGGAGGTCGTAAACATCCAAATCAAGACTTTATCCAAATCGATACGTCTGGAATTCTCTTTATTTGTGGTGGTGCATTTGATGGATTAGGACAAATTTTAGAGCGTAAAAAAGGGAAAAACGTCATGGGCTTTGGCCATGAAAAACGTAATTCCGCTGAGGGTGATGATAGCTTTGAAAACGTTGAACCCGATGATTTGGTCAATTATGGTCTTATTCCTGAGCTCATAGGACGTCTTCCAATTATTGCATCCTTGAATAAAATCACAGAAGAAGAAATGGTACGTATTCTCACCGAGCCAAAAAACTGTCTCGCAAAACAATACATCAAACTTTTTGCCATCGATGATGTTGAGCTTACCTTCGAAAAAGAGGCATTGAATGCTATTGCAGCCAAAGCCCTTACTCGTAAAACAGGAGCACGCGGTCTTCGTGCAATCTTAGAAGAAATCATGGGTGACATCATGTATGAACTCCCAGAATACAGCGGATACGAAGTGATCATCACCAAAGAAGTAGTTGATGAAGCATCCCTTCCAGTTTACATCAAAAAAACGTCTCAAAAAAGCGCATAGGACATAATAATGCTATTTAATAAACTTATCGGACTCTTTTCAAACGACCTTGCCATTGACTTAGGCACCGCAAACACCCTTGTAATTGTTAAGGGAAAAGGCATTGTTATCAATGAGCCTTCCGTTGTTGCGGTAAAAACAGAAAAGTATGGTCAACAAAGAGTCCTCGCAGTAGGGCGTGAAGCCAAAGAGATGGTTGGTAAAACACCGGGAAATATCAAGGCAATCCGCCCTATGAAAGACGGAGTAATCGCAGATTTCGATATGACTGAAAAAATGATTCGCCGATTTATTGAAAAAGCGCATGGACGACGAAACCTTATTAGTCCGCGTATTATCATTTGTATCCCTTATGGATTAACACAAGTTGAGCGTAAAGCAGTGCGTGAATCGGCGATGAGTGCAGGGGCTCGTGAAGTCTATCTCATCGATGAACCTATGGCTGCCGCAATCGGCGCAGGAATTGATATCCGTGAACCAAAAGGAAATGTCATCGTTGATATTGGTGGCGGAACAACAGAAATTGGTGTTGTCTCGTTGGGAGGACTGGTACTATGCCGCTCTATTCGAGTTGCTGGAGACAAAATCGACCGTGCTATCATGGATTATGTTAAACGTAAATACAATCTCCTTATCGGTGAGCGTATCGCAGAGGACATCAAAATCAATATCGGTACGGCTATGCCCTTAGCCCAAGAACTCAAAATGATTATCAACGGCCGTGACCAGGTAGAGGGGTTATTAACCTCGATCGAGCTATCAAGCGAAGATGCGCGTGAAGCAATGCGAGATCCTCTTAAAGAAATTCTTGAAGCATTGCGCGATGTGTTAGAAAATATGCCACCCGATTTAGCGGGTGATATTGTCAACAACGGTGTTATTCTGACAGGTGGTGGAGCATTGATTCGACAACTGGATAAATACCTTTCTGAAACCATTAAAATTCCTGTTTATGTCGCTGATGAGCCATTACTTTGTGTAGCACGGGGTACTGGACGAGCGCTCGAAGAGATCGATCAACTCCACGAACTTTTCGATAATGAATAAACAACGTCTTTCCCTCACACTTCTTCTCCTTGCATGTGTGGGCGGGGCACTTTATTTTAGCCCTTTTTTACAGACTCCCTTCATTCATCTCTCAAAAAGCATCAAAATTGCCTATCTGGACCAAATCCAAGCTTTTCAGAACACTCTTGCAAAGCATATTTTTCAAGAAAAAACCATCACCGAACTACAACAGCGCAATCGCTATTATGAACGTGAAATTTTAACCCTTCACCAAGTAGCAAGCGAATACCAAAATCTATTGAAACTTCAAAATAGTTCCATCAAAACAGTTCCCTCGGTTGAACTTGTACGTACCATCTCTTATGTGCGTATGGATGATCCTCATAAATTATGGCTTGAGATGGAGCATTTTGATCCTGCTCGTGTTTATGGTTTGATCTATCGAGGCTATGTTGCCGGTATTGTTGTAGCTAAAAATCATTCCCCTATGGCATTACTTAACGGTGACATCAAAAGTTCCTATGCCGTTTCAATCGGAAATTCACAAGCTCCAGGGATTGTTCGAGGTAATAATGAACGTCATCTTGTTGTTGAATTTATCCCCACATGGATACCAATTTCAGTAGGAGATGAAATCGTTACTTCTGGATTGGATCGAATTTTTTTCTCCGGACTTAAGGTAGGAAAAGTAATCTCAATATCCAAAGCAAGCGGCTACCAAAGTGCTGTAGTTGAACCCTATTTTTATGCCAAAAGCCCCTCCTATTTTCACGTCATAACGAAGGTAAAATAATCAGGTTTTAAGTGCTTTTACCCTATAATTGACAAATTTTTCTGACAAAAGGGTAAGCATGCCAAAACGCGACGACATTAAAACGATACTTCTCATTGGATCAGGTCCAATCGTCATCGGTCAAGCGTGTGAATTTGACTACTCTGGGACACAAGCGGTTAAAACTCTTAAAGAGCTAGGGTACCGTGTTGTACTTATCAACTCCAATCCCGCCACTATTATGACCGATCCAGAATTTGCCGATCGCACCTACATCGAACCGATTAAACCTGAAATTATTGCTCAAATCATCAAAGATGAAAAAGTAGATGCCATCCTCCCAACCATGGGGGGACAAACGGCGCTTAATGCCGCCATGCTTATGCACGAGCAAGGTCTTTTAGAGGGGATTGAATTCCTCGGAGCCAATCCAAGCGCTATCAAAAAAGGGGAAGATCGCCAAGCATTTAAAGAGTGTATGCTCAAAATTGGAATGGACCTTCCTATTTCTCGTTATGCCTACAACATTGAAGAAGCAATCAGCGCTGCCAATGAAATCGGCTTCCCCACCATTATTCGTGCTTCCTATACCCTTGCAGGGGGAGGAAGCGGTGTTGCATATAACATTGACGAATTCAAACTCCTCGCTCAACGAGGTCTCGATGAGTCTCCTATCACTGAAATTTTGATCGAAGAATCACTTCTTGGATGGAAAGAATACGAGATGGAAGTTATTCGTGACCGCAATGATAACTGTATCATCGTTTGTTCTATCGAAAACTTCGATCCTATGGGTGTTCATACAGGTGACTCGATTACTGTAGCTCCTGCCCTTACTCTCACGGACAAAGAATATCAACGTATGCGTGATGCGTCGTTTGCAATCTTACGTGAAATCGGAGTTGATACAGGTGGATCGAATGTCCAATTTTCAGTAGATCCGGCGACTGGACGTATGATCGTCATCGAAATGAATCCGAGAGTTTCTCGTTCTTCGGCACTAGCATCCAAAGCAACAGGATATCCTATCGCCAAAGTTGCAACTCTTCTTGCAGTAGGCTTTACACTCGATGAAATAACCAATGACATTACCGGGACTCCAGCAGCATTTGAGCCGGTTATCGATTACATCGTTACCAAAATTCCTCGCTTTACATTTGAAAAATTCCCTGAGGCAGAATCAACACTGACTACGAGTATGAAATCGGTCGGTGAAGTAATGGCAATCGGTCGTACCTTCAAAGAATCCATTCAAAAAGCTCTTTGTTCCCTTGAAACAGGATTAAGCGGTTTTGACCCTATTGAGGGTGACTTAGAATTTGTCAAACACGAAATTCGCCGTCCCAATGCTGAGCGTATTCTCTACGTTGCGCAAGGATTCCGTATGGGGCTAAGCCATGGCGATATTTTTGAACTTTCCAAAATTGATCCATGGTTTTTAACCCAAATCGAGGAACTGGTTGCTCAAGAGCCACTCATCACTTCCAAAACACTTACCGATGAACCACAACTTCGTATTCTTAAAACCGAAGGGTTCTCGGATAAAAGTATTGCACGTCTCATCACCCTTAATGATAAAGCAACAAAAGAAGAAGATATTTATAACGCTCGTAAAGCCTTGGCAATTGTATCGGTCAGGGGATCGAGTTTGACTACTGTTGTGTTCACGCTGCCTTTGCTCTCAAAGAGATGGGAATTGAGACCATCATGTATAACTGTAATCCTGAAACGGTTTCAACCGACTATGATACGTCTGATGTGCTTTATTTCGAGCCTATCGATTTTGAACACGTTCGTGCTGTCGTTGAACGTGAGCAGCCTAACGGTATTATCGTCCATTTCGGAGGTCAAACTCCCCTCAAGCTTGCCAATGCACTCCATAATATCGGAGCGGTTATTGCAGGTACGTCGGCAGAAGTGATTGATTTGGCTGAAAACCGTGAAAAATTCTCCGCGTTCGTTGTCGAGCAAGGACTCAAGCAACCGGAAAATGGTATCGCTATGACCAAAGAGCAAGCCTTTAAAGTAGCCGAAGAACTTGGTTATCCGGTTCTTGTGCGCCCATCGTATGTTTTGGGTGGACGTGCGATGCGTATTGTCTACAATGAAGACGAGCTGCGTACCTACATGGACGTTGCTGTATCGGTGAGCAATGACTCTCCCGTTTTGGTTGATAAATTTTTAGATCAAGCGGTTGAACTTGATGTCGATGCGATTACCGATGGAACCGATGTCTATATCGGCTCTGTCATGCAACACATTGAAGAAGCAGGGATTCACTCAGGAGATAGTGCTTGTTCTCTTCCACCCGTGAGCCTCAGCGCTGACCACCAAGCGCAAGTGGAGCAACAAACCAAAAAAATTGCATTGGGACTTGGCGTTATTGGATTACTCAACATACAATACGCAATCTTTCAAAATGAAGTCTACATCATCGAAGTCAACCCACGTGCATCACGAACGGTACCTTTTGTATCGAAAGCTACCGGTATGCCTCTTGCGAAAGTTGCAACACGAGTTATGGTTGGGGATACTCTTCGAAATGCTCTGAAATTTTATGACAATTACAATGTGGTCATGGAAGAAAATGGTCTCCTAAAACCTCGTCTCAAAGGGCATGTTGCTATTAAAGAGGCAGTATTCCCGTTTAATAAACTTTATGGAGCGGATTTGGTTCTCTCTCCTGAGATGAAATCAACGGGTGAAGTTATGGGTATCAGTGAAAACTTTGGGATAAGTTTTGCCAAAAGCCAACTCGCAGCAGGGAATAAAATCCCTACAACAGGAACCTGCTTCCTCTCATTTATCGAAACGGATAAAATGCATGCGCCTGAAATCGCGCGCGGTCTTCATGCTCAAGGATTCAAACTGGTTGCGACTCGTGGAACACAAAAAATTATTGAGGCAGCAGGCGTACCATGTGAGGCCGTTTTAAAAATCTCTGAGGGTCGTCCGAATATCGAAGACATGATGAAAAATGGTGATATTTCTCTCGCCATCAACACCTCTGACAATAAAACATCCAAAAAAGATGCCGAACAAATCCGCCAAGTAGTCTTGCGTATGGGAATCCCCTATTTCACAACTCTCAGTGCCGCGCGTGCAGCCATCGAAGCGATGACCTATATGGGTGATGATGGTTGGATGAAACCACACGCTCTTCAAGATTTTTTGATACGCTAAATGTCAATCATCCTCGCCCAAACTGACACTACGATTGGCTTTCTCTCACAAGACAGCGCCTCTCTCGCGCGACTCAAAGGGAGAGAAGAGGGAAAACCTTTTTTAAAAGTGTTTGCTTCGCTGAACTTACTACAATCCACCGTGAGAGTTCCTCTCAAATATCGTTCATGGATTCGACATGCACGACATACAACTTTTGTTATTAAGAATCAAGCCGTCCGATACGTAAACGACTCAGCGCACGCCCGTTTAATTCAAAAATACGGATGGCTCTATTCTACCTCTGCTAATGAGAGCGGTCACGAATATGATAAAAACTTTTGCCTAATCCATAGCGACCATATCATAGAAGATTCGAGAGGATTCAACTCTTCCAGTCCCTCTAAAATTTTCAGACTTACCTCCCTCCAATCCAAAAAACTACGATAGGAAATAAAATGAAACACGTTGTTAGTGCAAAAAACATTATGCTTGGAGCCACAGGACTTGCCGTTTTAAGTGCCCTCTCTGGATGCCAAAGTCATCAAGAAGAACAAAAACCAGAAGGTGCAAATAAATTTCTTGTTGTTGAGCAACAAACTAGCGGGAAATACGTCATTATTGAAGAGATGCCAACCACAGGTCCTAGTCGTGCCATTATTCGTGAAACAGATCAGAATGGAACGGTACGTGAACGTGTATTAACCGAAGCAGAGATGAAAACCCTCGCAGATCAAGAGTACAAAAAAATGCAAGAGGGTAAATCAGAACTCAACGCTGAGCCTCACGGAGAGGGGATGGGATTAGCAGGTACTATCCTCGCTGCTGCAGGCGGTGCATTGCTCGGAAATATGATCGGAAATGCTCTTATGAACAACAAAAATGTTCAAAGACACCAAGATGTCTCTAATCGCTCAGCGTATCATCAATCAGCAGGTGCAGGTGGCGCGTCATCCACGGCTAACTCAGGTAAAAAAAGCTTTTTTGGAAACAAAAGTGCAAGCAGTACCTCATCTTCTAGCAGTTACGGAGGATAATGATGATAACTCTACAAACTATTAATCCTATAAATGACAACACACTCGAAGAAATCGGCTTTGCATGGCACACCGACAGTGATGAGAGTAAATATGTGGCGAATGAACTCGTTATCGTCACGGATGATG
Organism: Campylobacterales bacterium; assembly: GCA_026390135.1. Classification (GTDB taxonomy): domain Bacteria; phylum Campylobacterota; class Campylobacteria; order Campylobacterales; family Sulfurimonadaceae; genus Sulfuricurvum. Next base: position 97,606 of record JAPLGN010000054.1, read on the forward strand.
AAGCCGAAGCCTATTATGAGGCTGTTAATGAACTGTATGATATGTATGCCACGGCAGCACAGCACGTCATAGACAATAATCTCTTCTTTGAACTTGGAATTCCATTCAACCTCATAGACTCTATCAAAAAAAGCTGGGACAATGATGTTCACTGGCATCTCTATGGGCGCTTTGATTTAGCAGGGGGAATCGATGGCAAGCCCATCAAGCTTATCGAGTTCAACGCCGATACCCCAACCTCTCTTTTTGAAACCGCCATACTTCAATGGGCGATTCTTAAACACAACAACATGGATGAAGAGCGTCAATTTAACAACATCTATGAAGCCATCAGTGAAAATTTTCGCCGTCTTGTCACCCTCTTTGATGACCCAAGCGAGTTTGAAAAACACTACGATGGATGGAAAATTCTCTTTAGTTCCGTGAGTGGAAATAGTGAAGAGGAACAAACGGTCAGATTATTACAGCAAATGGCAATCGATGCAGGGTTTGAGACAGGATTTGAACCGCTTGGTGGAGTGAAATTTGACGAAGAGGGAATTTACGATAGCAACGAAATTCCGTACGAATACTGGTTTAAACTTTTCCCATGGGAAGACATCGCTATCGATGAGAATGAACTTGCAGTACTTCTTACGACCATCATGAACAACCAAAAAGCAATTATTCTCAATCCAGCCTACACCCTCCTCTTCCAATCCAAAGGGATGATGAAGATATTGTGCGATCTCTTCCCCGATTCACCGTATCTCCTTAAAACCTCGTATGAGCCACTCAAGGGCATCCAATGCGTTGAAAAGCGTATGTTCGGACGTGAAGGGGCAAATGTGAAGATTTTGGATGCATCAGGCAACGTTCTCGAAGCCAATGACGGTCCGTATGGTAATTTTAAACCTATCTACCAAGAATACGTCGAGTTCCCTAAAGATTTAAAAGGAAACAGCTACCAAGCGGGTGTATTTTTCGCCTACGAAGCGTGCGGATTAGGATTTCGTCGCGGTGGTAAGATTTTGAACAATATGTCAAAATTCGTAGGACATGTCCTACGATAACACTCCGTACCGTAAAAACTGTATCACGAGAGTGATGTCGGTTTACCGGTAAAGTACCCTTGTGAATAATCAACACCGATTTTTTTAAGAGTATCATAGATGGCCTCATCACTGACAAACTCAGCAATCGTTTTGGCACCAATTTTCTGCGCAAAATCGATAATCGTTTCAACAATAATATGATGGCGCGGGTTACCGGTAATCTCCCGTATCAGTGACCCGTCTATTTTAATGTAATCGACACTCAACTTTAGAATGTTCTCAAAATTAGAATACCCCGTCCCAAAATCATCGATGGCTATTTTTGCACCCAGGGCTTTGACCTGCGTAATAAACTGTATCACTTCGTCATAACTCTCGATCCCCTCTGATTCCAGAATCTCAAATACGATTCTGGATGCGGTACCCGTTTTGCTAATCGTTTTAATAATCTCGTTTACTGTATGGGGATTGCGTATGTCACTGTCGGATAGATTGATAGAAAACTCCTCTTTACGATTAGCAAAAAGGGTACAGGCTTGATAGACCACTTCAAGTGTAATTTGGGGATAAAGTTTTGTTTTTTTTGCGATGGGTAAAAATTCCATCGGCGGAACAATATTACCCACTTCGTCTATCATTCGGACCAGCGTTTCGTATTTGTCTACAGTACCTGTTTCCAGATTGACAATCGGCTGATAATGACAGATAATACGGTGTTCAAAAAGTGCTCTGCGAACATGGGAAGCCATTGTCAGATTAGCACGATAGTGTTCTTCAACCCCTTCGTTCTGATTGTAAAAAGCGATTTGTTTATTATTTTCTTTGGCATGATGCAGTGCAATATCAGCGCGTGTCAACATTTTTTCACTTCCCAGAGCAACACCGACAGAGACTCTAATATTCAGGGTCTCTTCCTTTACCATAAAGGTCTTCTCATCCAATAGTTTGATGAGCATAAGTAAACGATGTTCTACCTCGGCTTGATCAAGGATATTATAGAAAATCATAGCAAATTCATCACTCCCTAAACGATAACATGTACTTGAGAGTTCATTGAGCCATGAACCGATCTGCACCAGCATTTCATCGCCAATGGAAATTCCAAAAAAGTCATTAACTTCCTTAAAATCATCTATATTGACAATTGCCAGAGCTGTAATTCCTCCCTTGAGCAATTTTTCTTGCAGTTTGTAACGGTTAGGCAAACCGGTCAGCCGATCAATATAATACTGGTCTTCAAGCTCACGGGTTTTTTTATTAACCGTGATCTCAAGGGAGGTATTCATTGCTTCAATTTGTTCCAGATAAATATGGGTCGTTTCTTGCATCGCATTGAATGCCGTAACGATCTGTTCAATCTCCACACTGCCGTCCTCTTCAAACAGCATACGGTCACCGGGTTTGTAATAACGGACTTTTTGAGCAATTTTAGTCAAAGGAGAGAGAAGATAGCGAACCCACCATACCGCAACGAAAAAAAGCAGCGCTATACTCACTCCAATACCATACACAATCTTACGTATTGATTGACGCGTCTCATCATAGGCCAAATCGCTGTAACGCAAGGTAATTGATCCCATCAACTTCCCGGATATAGGTTCCTTAATCGGATGAGAAACACTAATTGCTGCATGTCGAGATGCCAATATTTCTTGACTGTTAGAGTAAAGGTACAATGCCTTTCCGTTATTGTCACGAACCGTAAGTTCCGTTACATCAGGAACTGATACTGCAGGTGAAACTTTATCTGCAATCTGATCGTAAAACTTTAAATAGAGAGTAATTTGAAGCGGTTTTTCAATGGTGCGTAATAGTAAATCAGCTTTTTGTTTTTCCGAAACTAAAATCGTATTTTCGAAAACTATACTGACAACTGTCCCAAGTGTCATAAAAATCAGTAAGAAAATCAAAACCAATGATCCAACAATTTTATAGGAAAGACGGGTTTTAGAAAGATACATCATGGATAAACCTTAATACTATACTATTTTATTATTATTACATAAATATTATACAAAACTAAATTTTCTTCATAAGTTATGTAATTTTATCCTATAATATATTATTCAATGTTTTTCGGAACATATTAACAAAAAAAAGGATCAAATCAGTGAAATGCAGTATAGCAACAACGGAAATGGAACGAACAGCTATATTGCGGCAACGATATGATATTTTTGTGGAAGAGTTCAATTTTTTTACATCTAGAGAAGATGGTAAACCAATCGAATACGATGCGTATGATGATCATGCTCTTTTATTCGGCGTTTGGGAAAAAGACACTCTGATAGCTTCGTGTCGTCTCGTTCTACCTAATGACCTATTAGGTTTACCAACACTCAACAACATGAAGATTGATTCTGAAAAGATTCAAGATGATCAGCCGACAGCCGAAATTTCAAGAATTACGGTCGCCCCAAGTTACAGAGCTTTCAAAAAAACAATAAAGATCCTTCAAACGATGCAAGAAGCAATTGATCGAACTTCTACCGATCATGGAATAACTCAGTTGATTGGAGCGGTTGAACCCAGTTTTTTACGCCTTTTGAACTGTTCTTCTCTTCCATATCGTCCAATCGGTCCGATTCAATACCTCATCGGTGCAGAGCGCTATCCTGTCATTTTAAGGGCCCAAGAGTATACAATTTCTCTGAAAGAATCCCGATAATGAACCGTTTTTCTCTCGCTTTATTATTAGCTCCTTTTTCTCTTTTGGCTACTGAGACGGGTACTGATCTTTTTAATAATCTCACTGATGATATGAGCAGTATTGCACAAATGGCAAAAGATCAACGGGCCAATATCGATTATCTTCCCTTCATAATGACGGTATTTGACGGTGAAGAACTTTCCAGGGCCGGTGCATCCTCACTTAAAGAAGCCCTCACCCTCGTCGCAGGAGTCAATATTTCCAGCGACAACCTCTCTTTATTCAATCCTGTCATTCGAGGTTCCAATCCTGTCTCCTATGGACAAAGCAAACTGATCGTTGACGGCGTCGAAGTTAATGATCTTTTTTTCGACGGTTATACTGCCTATCTTACAATGCCGATTGACATGATCAAACGGATTGAGATCGTTCGTGGACCTGGAAGTTACAGTGACGGACATTCCGGCTATGCCGGATCCATCGTCGTAACGACCTATAAGGGGGAAGCTCCGGCTGATGGACTCAGCCGCTGGTTTGTTTCTGCAGGAAGCTATGGAACCCGTAAAATCGGGGCCTCGTATGCAATGAAGGATCATGATTTTGCTTTTTCAGCTGATATGTACACCGTTCATGATGACCTCTCTCTCTCCTACGGACAAGACGGTCTTAGTAATGGTATCCTAAGCTATGACTCTCTTCATATTAATAACCGACCTCTTTCCCGCTCTGGCGATGCCCCCTCATCCACCGATGCAACTATGGTTTCAGCATCGATATCCAAGGGAGATTTTTTTGCCGACGGTCGTCTCTCCACCTATCGACACGGATCAGAGGGTGGAATTAATTATGCCTTAGCCTCCGATGGGGATCACTATAACGTCGATCAATGGCAAGTTCGCGCTGGCGTGCACTATAATGCCGAAGATTTTTCCGGAACGTTTCAAGCGGCTATGGTTCAAGATAGCTTCACAAGCCATCAATTATTAGGCCCTATCGGGCTGGAATTGCCAAAACCCATAACATATTTACCAGCTGTCCCTTTTGATGACGGTTTTTACGGCATACACGAAGCATTTATCCGAACCTATAAGGTTAATAATACCCTATCAGGAAATATATACGGCGGTGCCGCTACGTTCGGAATCAGTGGTTCATGGAGCAGCGTTAACTCAGAAAAAACAATCACTACCGACCGGGACACTGGAACGGGGATGACCGATTATTCGACTACTAGGCCTTTTATCAATCCCAATGGCTCTGTCAATAATCTAACGGGATACATGACCTATGAGCTAGCAATCTCTTCTTCTTTGGTCGGCTATGCCTCGCTGACCGTCGACCGGCGTAACGGGTTAAGCCCACAAATCGATCCAAGAATTGCTACTGTCTACGTCATCGATCCCGCTAATCAGATCAAATTTTCAATCTCACGAGCCCACAGAAATCCGTCGTGGCAGGAAATGTTTACACAAAATAATGGAGCCCGTTCGGGGAATCCCGATCTACATCCCGAAATTGTCATGGCGTACGAAACCCAATACATCCATCAGTTTGAAACTGACCATACGCTATCCGTTAACCTATTCCGTCTCAATAACGACGATCAAATCTACCTACAAAACTATAAGTATGTTAACGGATCAAAAAGTACGATTCAGGGTATCGAAGGGGAATGGCGAAAACGGTACGATGACACTTCCTTTTACGCAGCATATACTCATATTTGGGCGGAAGACGGCAATGGTGTGACACTGGCAAATACACCCTCCGACACAGCGCGAGGATTTATCACTCAAACATTGAATGAAAACTGGTACGGGTCCTTAGCCGGACGATGGCAAAGTACAACACCAAGAGCATCCACTGATCCGCGTAACGATATGAAGGCTATCGGAATTATCGATACTTCTATCGGTTATAAACTTCCATATCTTAACAGCGAGGTTCAATTTACTGTTAAAAATATCTTTGATGAAAAAGAACTCTATCCAAGCCCATCAAACACTTATGACGGGGACTATCCATCAACCGGACGTGCAATTATAGCCACGGTAAGAGGGACATTTTGAAACGAATTATTATATTCTTTGTGCTAAGCGTAACTGGATGGTGTGCATCGTATGATCCATTTTTATTGGATACACAACTCACATTACTGCCTAAAATTGCAATGCTCAATAAAAATATTGCCCTTCCTCACAGTAAATCTCCGATTAAAATCTTGATCGCATATGAATCCGATGATGAGGATACCGCCCTTATATGCAGCAAAATTTTGATAAACAAATTCAATAGAACGCTAAACGGTCATCCGATTGTGGTTACAATTCTGCCCTTCGATAAACTTGACAGCTCGACTTCATATCACCTCATTTATGCGCTCAAGGCAAGTTTATCACAGCTCAAAAAAGTTCACAATACTGTTGGTTCATCCAGTACGATTACAGCACTTTATGATGCAGACAAACTCACTGATGCAGGTATTTTACTCTCGATCCGGATGGAACGTGTTCCCGTTATTTTAATCAATGCCAAAGCACTGAGGGAAAACAAAATCTCATTTCCCGATAGTCTACTCGAAATTGCAAGAATTATCTAAATTCTCAGCGAATCTCTTTTTGATTCATACGTGCCTGTAATGCATTGGAGATATTCATCAATGCAAAGGTAACGATAAAAATCATAAGTCCTGGAAAAAAGCTTACCCACCAAGCAATATCGATCACCTCTTTTCCACTGCTTAGGATGCTTCCCCAGCTCATCTGCGGTGCGACAATACCTAGCCCCAAAAAGGAAAGTCCTGATTCGGCTAAAATTGCGCCCCCTACTCCAAACGTAAAGCTAATTAATACAATTGGGGCAAGTAGAGGTGCGTAATATTTCATCATGATTTTAAGAGGATGAACATTAGCAATATGCAAAATTCGTATGTAGGGTTTTGCTAACACCCACGTTGAAGCATTTACATAACTAACTAAAGTGAGAAGTAAAAAAAGAGTTGGAAACGTTAAAAAGAGATCGACAATAACAATAAAAAGCTTATCATAGCCACCACGTAATAATGCAGCACTCACACCATAGAGCAAACCAATAAAAGTGGAAAATAATGCACTTCCAAAACCAATAATCAAAGAGACTTGACCACCCTCAATAAGTCGTGCGAGCATATCACGTCCCAGTCTATCCGTTCCAAACCAATGAAGCAGTGATGGGGGGAGTAAAATGGCATTTTTATCCAAACAGCTTGGATCAATTCCATATACAAAAGAACCAAAAAAAGAAAAAAGGATAACTCCTATAAGCAAGATACTACTTGCAATAAACATCAGGCCTTGATCCCCAATAATGTTGTCATCATCTGATCGATTGTCGTAATTACTTTTGCTGCAGCACCATAAGATGTTTGGTAGCGAATGAGATTCGCCATCTCTTCATCGATGCCAACCTTACCTATCGAATCATATTCTTGTTTAACCGCGTTCAATTGAGCTGTGATCGAATTGTTACTCAAGATTGCAGAGTTTGTTTTTGTTCCAACTTTACTCACAAGCGAATCAAAATAACTGTAAAGAGTTTCATTGGAAGATGCTGTACCATTATTAAAAGCAACCGAAGAAAACTGTAATCCAACCATATCTAAAGCTGTTTGATTATCGCCATTGGCTGGAGATTTAAAAGCACGAAGTTGACTCGAATCATTCTTAATATCACTATTAAGCGTAATATTTTTAGCACTATTACCATCAAAAAAACGGCTTAAACCCGTGACGCCTGCAAAATTAGTCCCATTATCTTCAATCGAAAAGGTATATCCTTGAGATGCAAATCCACTATTAAGACCAATTTGTAAAGTATTATCTATATTGAATGATGGTGTAAGAATAGAATTAATATCATTCAGTGCGTTGTTATCAGCATTATCATCTTTATGGGCCTTAAGCTGCTCGACAATACTATTACCAGTACCATCAGACAAAACATTTGCTCCGCCAGAATTATCCATAACTGTTGAAGAATTGATTGTTATTGGTCTTCGAGCAACTACATTGCCATCAATATCATAGACAACTACATTAAATGTACCTTCCTTGAAATTTTCACCTGTACTCAAAAGAGCCTCTTTATCTGAAAATCCCAACAAATTCGACTTCATGGATGAAGTCGAACTTTGCGCATAAAGGCTATTAGTTGATTCAATAAGGCCTTTGGAAAAAGTGTCCATATTATTAACGGTTTCTTGTAAAAAACCATTTTCAAATTCGCCATTAGCCCCGATGTTAGAGCCACGAAGTTCTAACAGGGCACCAACTTTTCCACCTGTAATATTTTGGGAAAATGGAATTTTTACCCCATCTTGACGCTCATAATAAAGATCATTATAGCCATTTTTATTACCGGTACTTTCAATACCAATCGGATGAAAATTAGAACCATCAACGATATTAAAACCACCAATTTGAATGGTATAGCTTCCGTTTCCTTCTGCAATACTACTGTTTACACCCGTATTACTTTGAATTTGACCTATCGTTACCTTGGATCCTACAAGCTTAGACATTGTCAACTCAAGCTGATTTCGTTGATCACGCAAATCATTGGCATTGTTCAATCCACCACTTTCTGCAACATTAATTGACTTATTCAACCCTGCTATTTGTTCAGCAATACGATTGACTTCATTAATATTCACTGCAACCTGATCATTGAGAGAAGATTGCAATCCCGTAATTTGTGTGCGGGTACTATTAATATGCTGAGTCAAATTTTGCGCTTGTTGCGCTAAATCTACTTTTAATGAACTGTTACCAGGGTTATTGGCTAATGACTGCCAAGAGTTAAAATAATTTTGAAGATCATTTTTAATTCCTACTTTATCAATCTCGGGGAAATAGGTAGAAAGCTCTTGCAAATTCTTTGTCATTGCGTCAGAATAGTCTTTTGACTGGGAAGCTGAAGTATAACGATTAAAGACAAATTGATCAAAAATACGAGCGATTTCCGTAATTTGTGTTCCATTTCCACGCTGTCCCGGATCAATACTAATGGGTGTTGCGGCTGCTGTTACGACTCGCTGGCGAGTATAGCCTTCTGTCTCAGCATTTGCAATATTATGTCCTGTAGTATCAATCCCAATTTGTGCAGCATTGAGACCACTGTATCCGATATGTAAAGCGTTAAAAATTGATCCCATCTTATACTCTCAATTCCAAAAATGAAGCTTTATTAGAAACAACAGATTGATACCCTTGCATTTGCGTTGGAACAACTTTTTCGAGTAGTGAATTGTAAAATGCTCCCACACTTAAAACCATTTTTGCGTATTGTTGATTAACATCACGAAGACGCGATAAATGTATTTTAAGGTTTTCAAGTTCTTGATGCTCTTGATCATCCAATAAATCATTCAATGCTTTTTCAGGTTGAGCATTCATAAGTTTAGAAATTTCATGGTCTATCATTGCTTTTTTTTGTTCAAAACTTGTTATTTTTTCTTGCTTAATCGAAAGACGATCAAATTGGGGATTATGTTTTGCCTCTTTTATATCGTCAATGTCTTCAAGTGAAAGCGAGATTAACTTGTCAAGATCTTTGATAGCGTTTTGCAACTGGTAGGACAACATCATAAACTCCTAAATGTGCACTTAATTAGTGCGTTACGTTAAGTCTTGAGCAATACGCTTAGCTAACGCTTGTATGTCGACACGATATTCACCATTTTCGATAGAAGCTTTTAGCTTATCTACTCGGCTTGTGTCACCTTGTTTTGCAACCGTTTGAGCTGACTTTTCCTGCTCTTTTGGTTTTAGTGAAGAATCTTGATATGCCCCTCTAATGAGAGAGCTGTTAAGGGTTGAAATCATTGTGATTCCTTATTATTTTGTTTAAAATCTTTATAGTACTAATATCGACCAAAAACAAAAAATATGTAATCTTTAATTACTTTTTACCCCTTTTTGACTCAAGCTATCGAACAACATCTGTGAAAAACCAAATCCGCCTGCACTCGCATTTGCAAGCTCATCTCGGTACATCGATTTAAAAATTTTATCACCAGGGTCATTCGTTTTAAAAATATTTTTTTCATCTTTCATTGCTTCATCCAACATCATTTTTACGATGATGGATTCAAACTGATCGGTTTTTTCACGAAGTGCTTTATCACTCTCTTTAGAACCGATTTTAGGAAGCTCTTTATGCGTGTTAATTCCTGCCAGCTCCATTAGATAACCTCCAATTCACATGAGATTGCACCCGCACTTTTCATCGCTTGAAAAATAGAAATCATGGCTTTTGGAGATGCTCCTAGCTTTTGAAGAGAACGCGCAATGTTGGCAACTGTTGTGGTGCCATTCTTAGTATACACTTCATTTTCATTCAAACCGATAGCCAAATTTTTATCCATAACCACGCTGCCATTTGGTTTACTGATGGTATCTTGTGAAAGAATTTTCACCGTAATATCACCTTGAGTGATGACAACCGGCTTGATTTCGATATCAACGCCCGCAATAATAGTTCCGGTACGCTCATTAATAATGATTTTTTGTTCTTGTGCATAATCAAGAGAAAGGCTCTCAACCTCTGCGATAAAAGCGACCATACTAATATCTTTAGGTCGCTTGAGCAAAATAGTACGTGAATCAATGGCATTCGCAATTTCATTTTTAAATCGAGAATTAATACTTTTTTGAATGGAAAGTGAATTGGCAAAATTGGAAGTTTTTAGTGATAAAGTCACATTTTCTTGATGCGCTAAATCTTGCGCAATCTCACGTTCAACTAAACCGCCAGCATACACCAGACCTGCTGTTGGATGAGATTCTGCTCCTGCACCTTTTTCATTTTTTCCGCCAATACTTACCGGCCCTTGAGCTAGAGCATAAATTTTTCCATCCACACCCTTAAGCGGCGTCATTAGAAGCGTCCCGCCTTCAAGCGATTTGGCATCACCGATGGAGGATACCGTCACATCAAATGAATCACCTTGTCGTGCGAATGGGGCAAATTTGGCAGTTACAACAACGGCTGCAACGTTTTTGGATTTAATATCAATAGGATTCATATCGATGTTCATGGCTTTAAGCATATTGGCAATGGATTGAAGGGTAAATTTTGAAGTGGTGCCATCACCTGTTTTTTTCAAACCGACGACGAGAGAGTATCCAATGATTTGATTGTCACGAACTCCCACAACATTGGCTACTTCCCCAATGCGTGTTGCGTGCAGTGTGCTAAGTAATACTAAAAAAAGAGCTAATTTTTTCATCAAAATCCTTTGAAACTATCAAAGAATAAGCAAAAAATATTCCATTTTTTTAAGCGTAATAGCTCAGTGTTGTTTTCCCAAACTTTTTGACTTTAACAACCTTGAAGTCACCGATTATTTCAGGAAGTTCTAGGCCGGTCATGTGTTCAATAATAATCAAACGAACCGTATTTAAACTCAGTGAAGCAAGCATATCAAGAGTCTTATCGTAAATTGCTTCCATCCCCTCACGGATCGAAAATGGAGGGTCTACATAAATAAAGGCAGCTTCGCCAAGGGCTTCAAGCCTTTTTTTAACGCCTGAAATAGTCGCAAAACTGTTTCCTTCGACCACTTCACATGCCTTCGGATCGGTTTGCGCTATGTTTTCTCGTAATGCACGGAGTGCATCGCTGTCTTTTTCCATAAAAATAACTTTTTTAGCACCACGACTCAATGCTTCCAGTCCGATAGAACCGCTTCCTGAAAATACCTCAACAACGATGGAATCAATAACATCAAACTGTATCGTATTAAAAAACGACTCTACTACAATCATCTTTGAACTGCGTGTGGTCTCTTTGGATGGAAGTTTTAAGGTTTTGCCTTTGTATTTTCCGGCAACTATTTTTTTGGTTAGACTTGTGTTATTTTTCATAAAATGCCCGTACTGCTTTCAGAATATTTGCTTGATATTCACGTGTTAATTTTTCGATATGATGCTCAAGTATCTCAAATCCAACACGATCATCGATGGGTGCCTCCATCTCGGCCAAAGAAGCTTGAAGCGCATTTGGTATTCGAACTGCTTCGAGCTTGGTATGCAATGAGTCGAGTAATTGCGCTTTGGAAAAAGGCTTTATTAAATCGGTGTTAGCATCGGATGAAATAATAAACGTAGGATATTCATCATCGCTGATATTTTTATCCCGTATGAGAATATCACAGTGACGTCTGGAACTCAGATGCCCGTCTAAAAAAAGTTCCAGTGAGCGTTGCATTAATGGTGAATCACACTGTACCGCTACTTTCATTTGATAACTTCCTTCTAAAAACATTGATTATTCTCTATATTTTCGCATTTTAACATAGATTTGTTGTCAACAAAGGTATCTTGCCTTTGACGAAAAATTTGATTGCTCCGTTTTGAGTCAAACCAAACTTGACTCATATCCATCAAAAACGTTGGGATTGAGATTTTTTTTGATAAACTAGCTCTGTAATAATTCTTTTAAAATTGTTATTCAAAAGAGACTTTATGAAAATTGCCGTATCCGGTTGCCTTTTAGGGGAACAAATACGCTTTGATGCAGGACATAAACGAGAGCGTTTTATCACTGATGAGTTGGGAAAGTTTGCAGAATTTTTCTCTTTTTGTCCTGAACATTTGGCATTTGGAACACCACGTCCTACTGTGCGGCTGGTTAGTGTCGATGGAGCTGTTCGGGTACACTCTAACAAAACAGGGGATGATCTCACCGATGCGCTGATGCAAACGAGCCGGGATGAACTGGATAAACTTGAGCACGAACCGCTGTGCGGAATCATTTTTAAATCAAAATCTCCAAGCTGTGGAATGAACAGTGCCAAACTTTATCTCGAGAATGGGATGAGTGACGGGAAAGAGGATGGGATGTTTATGGCACTGTGTCGTGATCGTTATCCACTATTACCCATGGAAGAAGAAGGACGGCTTCAAGATGCGTGGCTGAGAGAAAATTTCGTGATGCAGCTTTTTGCTTACGATGAATTTGAGCAGTTTAAAGCTAGTAATCCAAAACTAAACGATCTCGTCCGTTTTCATACTGTCCATAAGTTTATGCTCCAGTCTAAAGACGACACCCTCTATCGGGAACTCGGCAACATTGTCGGTAACCGTGAAAAATTTTCTCTTGAGGTTTTGATGGGGATGTATGAGCTTGGGTTTAAAACTGCCATCAGCCGTAAAAGCTCCATCAAAAAAACGTGCAATGTACTCGATCATCTCTCAGGGTTTTTCAAAAAAGAACTGACAAAAAGCGAAAAAGAGACCCTGCATGAACAAATAGACGATTACGCGCACAAGCTCATTCCCCTCATTGTTCCTCTCTCGACGATTCATTTGTATGCCAAAAAATACGACACCCACTATTTGCTCGATCAAACATTTTTAAGCCCATATCCCAAAACACTGGCGTTGCGTTCGCACATTGATGGCGGTAAATAAATCATGCGACGAATTTTGTGGTTTCGTCGTGATTTACGAGTAGAAGACAATCCCCTCCTCTCTTTGGAAGGGGAAGTTCTCCCCCTATTTATTTTTGATCCTGCGATATTAGACTCTCTCCCAAAAAATGATCGGCGTGTCACCTTTATCTTTACCGCGTTGATACGTCTTAAAAAAGATTTAGCTCTTCGTGGATTGGATTTAGCACTTTTTTACGGAAAACCTACCGATGTTTTTGCATGGCTTTTAACCCAAAACTCATTTAGCGAAGTGTGTGCTTCAGGTGATTATGACTCGTATGCCCTGATGCGAGATCGTGATGTGTCCCACATACTCGAATTTAACCCTGTTCAAGATACCTATATCTTCGCACCCGATGAAGTACTCAAAAATGACGGAACTCCCTATCTCGTCTTTACAGCATTTTATAATAAAGCCAAAACAGTATTTGTGTCTGAACATATGGCAGAATATCTTCCAGCGCATAAGCAATTAATAAACTTCGATTACACTTATATCCACACTATCAACGAACATAGACACGTAAAACTTCCTATTTCTCTAGAATCCATCGGTTTTGAACCACAGACTCTTACAGCGCACCAACAAAAAACTCCCAAAGAAAAATTAAATGACTTTGCTTCAAAACTCGCCTCTTATTCTCACAATCGTGATTTCATGGCACTTGAAGGGACATCTGGACTTGGGGCAGATTTGCGTTTTGGAACGATAAGCGTTCGCAGTGTTTTGCGATGGCTGGTGGAACAGAAGAAACAAGGAATCGATACCGAACCGTTTTTTCGCCAACTGATCTTTCGGGATTTTTATGCGATGCTGCTGTACCACTTTCCTCGTCTTTCCACACGAAACTTTCGATATCCTTTCAAGGGAGTCGAAAACCAAGACTATTTTGATGCCTTTTGCACCGCGAAAACGGGCGTACCCATCGTAGATGCAGGTGTAAGAGAATTATTAGAAAGCGGAGAGATGCATAACCGTGTTCGTATGATTTGTGCCTCATTTTTCACCAAAAATCTGCTGTTACCCTGGCAGTGGGGAGAATCATTTTTTGCACAGCATCTTATGGATTACGATGCGAGTTCCAATATCCTCTCATGGCAATGGAGCGCCGGAACGGGTGTCGATCCGCAACCGTATTTTCGGATTTTTAACCCCTATGTTCAAACGCTTAAATTTGATAAAGAAGGACGATATATTAAAAAATATCTCCCTGAACTTGCTGATGTTCCTGCTAGATTTTTGGGAGATGAGTCACTGTTTATCCAATATTCGTATGTGAATTATCCCAAACCCATCGTCAATCACAAACTAAGTTCCAAAAAAGCATTGGATCATTTTTCCAAAGAAATGTAAATTTTATATCACTAATTTAATCCATAAGTGCTACAATATATAATTGTTGAATACTTTTTTTTATGAAAAATAAAAGGTAATTGTGTGGATATAAATTTTTTACAAACTCAATCCATTCCGCTTGATGTCAAATGTCAGCATGACATTGAGTCTCTTGCATTTGCAATCAGTTCATCTGAAGATGGTATTTGGGAATATGACATACAAGCCAATACCACTTTCGTATCCAAATGATGGCTAGAGATCATCGGATATCATGAAGAAGAATATCACAGTTCTATCGAGTCTTGGAAAAAGCTTTTGCATCCCGATGATCTGGAAGAGGCCCTTGGTGTATTGTATGGTTCCATTGTCAATAAAGTTGAAAGTGCTCATGTGCGCTATCGTGTTCGACACAAGCAAGGACACTGGCTGTGGATCTATGACCGAGCTAAAATTCTTTTTGATTCACAGGGTGAACCTCTGATTATTGCCGGTTTTCGCACCGATATTACCAAACAAATCGAACTTGAACTTCATTATGAAGAACTCGCCGCCATCGTCCAAAATACCACGGTTGAAGTCTATATCCTCGATAGTGTAACGCTAAGATATCTGTATGCCAACAACGGTGCTCTTAAAAGTCTGGGTTACACTCTCGAAGAACTCAAAAATCTCACCATCATCGACATCAATCCTGATATCACACCTATAGAGATAGAGATGTTTCGGCAATATCTCGAAAATATCAATCCTGAACTCACTAATCTCTCAAACCATCGACGTAAAGACGGTTCTAACTATCCCGTGCAAGCAAGTGTCCATAAACTCATGTATCAAGGCAATCCCGCAGTCGTCATTTTCGACACCGATATTACTGAGCTCTCAAGCACCCAAAACAAACTTCGTCACTTAGCGACACATGACCCGCTTACTGGATTGCCCAATCGAATTCTATTCTACGATCGCCTTCAAATGGCGATTAAACAAAACCATCGAAATGATGGAAAAATTGCCATCTTATTTTTAGATTTAGATCACTTTAAACAAGTCAATGATTCTTTAGGGCACTCTGTTGGTGACGAACTGTTGATTGAGGTTTCCAAACGGTTGCAGTCACTTTTACGCAGAAGTGATACCATCGCACGAATGGGAGGAGATGAGTTTAATATTTTGCTGGATGGATTTAACACGACAGAGAGCATTATCGACATTGTCCAAAAATTCAATGCTGCATTTAAAGATCCTTTCACCGTCCACGGACGAGAGTTGCATACCACTATTAGTATCGGAATTGCGGTTTGTCCTGATGATGGTATCACAGCTGAGATTCTCCTCAAAAATGCGGATGTTGCTATGTATAAAGCCAAAACAGAAGGGCGTAATACCTACTCGTTTTATGCCCATGAAATGAGTGAAAAAGCGTACGAACGGGTCATTATGGAAAACAGCCTTCGAATCGCACTCAAAGAAAATCAATTCAGAGTCTTCTATCAGCCTCAAATCGACCTTATTAGCGGTCAGCTAGCGGGGATGGAAGCTTTAGTACGCTGGCAACATCCGACACTTGGAATCGTATCACCGGATAAATTTATCCCTTTTTGTGAAGAGACCGGTTTTATACAAGAGATTGATTTTTTTGTATTCGAGAGTGTCATAAAACAACAAATCGCATGGAACCTAGAGGGGCTAGCTATTCCTAAAATCGCCGTCAATTTTTCCGCTAAAACGCTAAACAGTCGTTCTATCAGCGACGAGGTACGTACTATCATAAACTTTTACCGGTGTCCGTCGAACTGCATTGCTATTGAGGTAACAGAGTCGCATATTATGCAAAGTCCGGATGAAGTGATAAAAATTCTAGGAGAATTTCAAGCTTTAGGACTGGAAATTTCGATTGATGATTTCGGAACCGGATATTCGTCTCTTTCCTATCTCAAAAAACTTCCGATCAATAAACTCAAAATCGATCAAAGCTTTATTCGCGATATACCCTACGATGAGGATGACATGGCGATTACCAAAACCATCATTTCCCTTGCCCAAAACTTGAAACTCGATGTTATTGCCGAGGGAGTAGAGACACTGGAACAGCAGGAGTTTTTACTCGACAGCGGATGCCCCCTCGCTCAAGGCTATCTGTACTCCAAACCCATCGATACCGAAACTATTACATTGCTGATGAAAACCAAAAAACGATGGATCTAAAAACCCGTCACTTTATCGGTACCACAACCGCATCATCGCAGCACCTAATAATACATAAGCTACCTCGTTCACTCCGCCCATCCATGCACCCATCGCACCCAATGCCAACATCAATGCCAGCACGATCGGTCGAAGTGCATTTTGAGTATTATGAGCGATACTCTCCAGCTGCATGGGTGAAAGTTCCACCACCAGTTCTCCACGGCTCGCACGTCGAAGCGTTTCACGAAGGGCATGCAAATCATCGGGAAGATGTTTAATCTCATCTATAATATTCTCTAGTATCGACTCTTTCATCCCCAATGCTCGCGGGATATTACGCTGTAAAATAGGAAGAATGTCTTTGATCCCGTTAAAATTTTCGATGTAGGTCGTCCCTAATCCTTCGATGATCGCACTGACACGTAAAATATAAATTGCCTCTTGCGGAAGCTTGAACGGAAGATTTCTGGTTTGCTCCAACACTTGAAATGCAAGCTCTTGCATGCTGCTGCTATCCAACGAATCATTGGCAAATATTTCAAACATTCGTTCGGTAAATTCCGCAAGTTCAGCGACTGGTGCATCATAGGCTACCGTTCCTAAACGCTTGGATGCACTCACATACGCTTCATAATCCTGTTCATTGGCCGCACGTAAAAGCTCGATAATCGCGATACGCGTTGGATTTGACACCCGTTTTACCATCCCAAAATCGAGTAATATCAGCTGACCTTGAGGAGATACGAGAAGATTGCCAGGATGCGGATCGGCATGAAAATATCCCTGTACGAGCATCTGATCGGTATAAAAGCGTACCAGCTTGTCGATAAGCGGGATGATGTCGATACCGCTGTTATTAATACTCTCACGATCATCAAATCGCCACCCTTCTTCATAACTCATCACCAATGCGTCATCGCAACTGTATTTAGGATATGCTTTCGGGAAAATCACCCCTGAAGAAGCATACAGGTGTGAAAATTTCTCCAAATTGGCACGTTCTTGATTCATACTGCACTCTTGCACAATCATCACCGAAAACTCAACGATAACAGATTCAACCGAATGACGGGTCGTGTGGGAAAAAAGCGGTCTAAAAATACGATTAAAGAAAGAAACGATTCGTATATCTGCGCGAACCCTTTTTTCTATCCCCTCTCGTCGGAGTTTCACAGCGACTTTGGTCTCCTCATCCAGCCATACCTCATGCACTTGACCAATGGAAGCAGAGGCTATGGGAGTGGGATTAAAACGGATAAAAGGAAGGGGATCAAAAGCTCGATGCATCACCTTCTCATACTCTTTTTTCGACATAGGTGGGAGATCATCATGGAGTGTTTTGAGCGCACTGAGATACTCGGCATCAAAAAAATCGTTGCGTGTGGCAAGTACTTGAGCCAGTTTAATAAAACTCGCACCCAACTGGCTAATCGTACTCGCAAGCTCTTGTGGAGGTAGCGGTTTTACCCCAAAAAATCGGTTCTTTTTCTTGATCAGGAGATAAAAAGAGAGGAGCAGTCGAAAGACACTCCAAAGCCGATAGGGGGAATAAAGAGAATTCATTTTTTGAGTGCTTCGATGTCCTTTTTGGTCGCAAGACCTAGTTCCTCGATCACCTCTCTAATCGCTGTTTTCATTTCTTCTTTAAGACGTGTTTCTTCATTTTCACCCTTCGTCTTGAGACTCTCTAGAAAACTCTTGGTATCGGTGGTGTTGATTTTCCCTTTTTCTTCGAGTTTTTTTAGCTCTTCTTCCACTTTCTCTTTAATCAATAATGCCCCACCCATTCCGGTGTAAAATAATTCTTTTAACATAATACGCTCCTCTAAACAATATAGTGTATTATAAGTCTCAAAAGGACAATATCGGTAGGATATTTTTGTCGATTCATCAAATGCTATATCAGACATAGTAGCAAATACCATTAACGACGATTTCTCCGTATTATTCCCCGACCAGTAGCAATAATTTTTCATTCATCGTATCTCTAAGAATATGCAGTTTCGGTATACCCGCTAGCGCTTCTACCTCATGTGCGTAGTTTTTTAGACCACACAATTGGGCTGCTAATTCATGAATCTCATTGTGCATGGTTTTAATACTCAAGAAAGTGGGATCATTACTAAACTTTTGACTCTTTTTAGAATTGAGCCATTCACCAAAACGGCACTCATCGGGATGAAGATCAGGTGGAATAGTATAACCGTCTTTTAGAAACATCTCCACTTCATTGACCCAGGCACTGTGCTCGACG
>JAPLGN010000021.1 GCA_026390135.1 Campylobacterales bacterium
AAGAAATCGCGATAAAGGCCATTACCCCATTCGATAAGACCTTTACCACCGGCAAGACCATCAGCTCCATCCCATTTTTCCATGGTTCCAGCATTAGCAAAACCAAATGATTTTTTGGTTTCATCGTATGAATATTCTG
This sequence comes from Campylobacterales bacterium, assembly GCA_026390135.1. Lineage (GTDB taxonomy): Bacteria > Campylobacterota > Campylobacteria > Campylobacterales > Sulfurimonadaceae > Sulfuricurvum. The sequence goes on from JAPLGN010000021.1 coordinate 140, forward strand.
CATGAACAGAAATAGCACGAAGCGGATCACCACTCACTCCAGAATAACAAACCGTAAGCGGTGATTTCCATGTTTTACGGCTAAGTTCTTCTCCGCCAAGATATTTAACAATATTCGCGGCAACAATTTTACCCTCGGTATTAGCAGTATTAGCTGATTTACTAAAGCCCATTGGACGAACGTCACCGGTACAGAATACATTAAGATCACCCACAACTTGATACGTAAACGGATCGATATTCGCTTCCCCTTTGTTAAACACGCTGTCTTTTGCAACACCCGCAATCTCAAGCAATTTATTACCACGAACACGACTGTATAATGAAGCATCCGTAAAGTCGATCTCTTCACCCAATTCAGTAACAATTTTTTGCTTGTGCGGATCAATACTCGTGATGGTTGTACTTGGCATATACGTAATATAATCCCCATACAATTTTTCAAATGCAGAGTGAAAACCATCCGCTTTAATCGTAATATTTGGATTTTCGTCCAAAATAACCACTTTACCTTTGATTTTATTACGCTTCATATAATCTGCAATCAAACAGCTGCGCTCGTATGGTCCAGGTAAACAACGGTAGTTACCGCCAGGAACCGTTTGAACAAACACACTGCCATTCTCTAGGTTTTCAACTTTAGATTTTAGTGACAATGTTTCGCTTCCTGCGATAAATGCACCTGGAAACTTCGTTTTTAATGCTGTTTCAAGCTCTAAATCACCTTTGGTCCATTTTGAATAATCGTAATCAATTCCCGGAGCTAAAACTAATACATCATATTTCAATGTACCTTCATTAGTATAAACAGTTTTAGAAGTACGATCGATATCATGAACCGTTGCTTGCAAAAAAGTATAGCTTCCATTACGCGCACCTTCCAAAAAGTCATGTGTAATAAATTCAAGAGGAAGGACTCCAGTAGCAACGAGATTGCTGATAAAACCAGACATAAAGACTGAACGTTTATCCATCAATACAACATCGACTTTTGGATTTCCTTTTTTGATGTATTTCGCGATAGTCAGCCCAGATGGACCAGCGCCTACAATAACTACACGTGGACCTTTTGCCGCTGGAACAGGCGCTGGTGATAATAATATCCCTTTAGCAGCTGATTGTGGAGCTTCAGTACCTTTTGCATAACCGCTTGCTGCAGCCGTAACTGCCGCCAATCCGGTAAATTTCATTGCATCTCTTCTTGATAGTGCCATCGAAAACCCCTTTATTCTAAGTATAAGATTTTTGTATCCTTAGCAGTGTAACAACGCGAAGCTTAAGCAATTTTAAATATTAATATATATTATCTTATGATAACTATTTACTATTATTAATTATCACAATAAAATTATAAATTATAATAATAATTCCAATTTAAATGAGTTAGAAGAGAGGAAAATAGCTGTTTTATCACATTATTGACACTATTTTAATGTATTGCTACACATAGAAAAATAGCATAAAATGTAATAAAAATAAAGCAGAAATGAAAAAGTTTTAAAATCTCGTTAACACATCACCTTGAATCGCCATTATTACTCGACCATGCAGGTTCTCATTTTTATAAAGTGAGTGATGGTGAGTCACTTGTGTTATCCCATCAGGGTTAAAAAGAACCAAATCCGCAGTAAGCCCCACGTTAATCACACCTTTGCTCATCCCAATTGCATGTGCAGGATTTTTAGAGGCTAATTCTATGAGACGACTCATCGTAATGGTCTCATTTTTAATAAGATGGGTATAACACAAAGGTAAATATTCTCCTATCGATGTTGTTCCGAAGCTGGCATCGTTAAATGTAATATCTTTATGAATATCCGAATTAGGCTGATGCAAAGCACTTAATGAATGAATGTTTCCGTCTTGAAGCGAACGGATTAAAAATGCCCGTTTTTCTTCATTCACCAAAGGAGGATTGATTTTCGCATCCGAATCATATCCCTTACACTCGGAGTCGTTTTTCAATAAATGATGCAAACCTACTTCACACTCCACATCAATTCCAGACATTCTAGCATGTGAAATCAATTCAACACTTCGAGGTTCTGTTATGCTTTTAAAAACGATTTTAATTCCAAAATGACGTGCCACTTCAATCATGGAAGCAACATGAACGATCTCAGAAAGTGGAGAAACACCACTCAGCCCCAAGCCAGCAGCAACAGCACCATCTGCCATGACACCACTTTCAAAAAGGCTTTTATCTACAGCTTTATAGAACAGAGGCTTATGTGTCATTTGGAGATATTGGGCAATACGGCTAATAAGATTGTAATCACTTAGGGTTGATGTGGATACCGAAAGTGCCCCATTTTTTAATAAAATAGCAATATTGCTAAGCGCACCTGCATCGTTGAGAGCACTGATACTGCACTCGATAGCCGACCCCTCTTTTGTACGTCGATGCTGATGAACAAATTCCAAGGTAATTTCATTGTCAATACGTGGGTTTAGATCACTGTTGAGAACAACCGTACTCACTCCGCCAGCGAGGGCATAGCGTGCAAGAGAAACAAGATTTTTACCGTTAAGTTGAGCGTCTTTAAGAGAGACATTCGTATCAACTAATCCAGGGAGAAGATAACATCCGCTTCCATCAATCATCTCGTCATCGGTTAATGAATCACCAATCTCAACAATCACACCGTTTTGAATTCTAACATCGCCGTGACGTTGTGAGTGTGCATCACAAATGAGTGCATTCGCAATAACCATGGTTGCTCCTGTGTTTTGCTATAATGACGTAATTGTAATCTATGAAGGTTTAAAAAGGGGGAATATGCGTGCTTTTGTTTTACTTTTTATAAGTACAACTCTTTTATTCGCAACTGCCTACGATCAGGGGAAAAAACTCTACTTTGAAAAAGGGTGCAATGGATGTCATGGCTTCACTGCCGGAGGAACTAACCTCTACCCTCCTCTCGCCTTTCGTCGTAAAGAATTTTTAACATATAAATTAAAACTGCTTCGATCAAAACAAGGAAATACTCAATTGGCCCAAATGATGATACCCTTCGCTATGGCACTTACCGATTCTCAGATTGATGCACTCACCACTTTTTTAAGTAACTATCATGAAAAAAGTAAAAAGAGCTATATTCCTGATAATTCCAATACAGGAGGAGGCAGTTCATGAAATTATTGGTATCCGCGCTTGAGCACTCAGCGAATGTTCATCTGCGCTATCTTGTTAGAGAACTCGGCAATAATGTTGAATTAAGCGGAATTTTTGATGCCTCTTTGGGAGAGAGTATCGTCGATCTGAGATCAACTTCCATCATGGGATTTGTGGATGCTCTTAGCAAGCTTCCATTCTTCTTCCGTCTGAAAGATCAGATGGTAGAGCTGGCTCATGATGCCGACAAAGTTTTACTGATTGATTCTTCGGGATTTAATTTGCCATTAGCCAAAGCCATTCGTAAACGCTATCCCAGCAAAGAGATTATTTACTATATTCTCCCTCAAGCATGGGCATGGAAGAAAAAACGTATCTCTGTGCTAGAGAAAACCATCACAAAACTATGTTCTATCCTCCCCTTCGAACCCTCATACTATTCGCCTCTTGCCCCTATTGAATACGTCGGTCACCCACTCCTAGATGAGATTAACGTCCAAAAATCATCGCTTGAACCTACGGGAATAATTACCTTTATGCCCGGAAGCCGTCCCGGTGAAATCAAAAAGCTGATGGGGATGTTTAAAGAGGTGCGTGCTCGAATAGAGTGTAAAGCAATGCTGGTCATCCCCTCACATTTTACCCCAGAAAAAATAGAAGAACTTTATGGTGATACTTCTGATTTTACCGTTACCCATGATACCCACACTACCCTCGCTCAATCGGATTTTGCCTTCATCTGTAGCGGAACAGCAACGCTCGAAGCATGTCTCATCAAAACACCTTTTACTTTGGTCTATATCGCCAAAAAACTCGATTATATCATCGGACGTGCTTTGATCAAACTAGAGTTCGCAGGGCTTGGAAATCTGTTATTTATGCACCAATACGGTAAACCGCTCCATCCTGAGTTTATTCAAAACGACGTAACGGTCGAAAACCTGTATAATAGCTATACTCAAATGGATAGAGAAAAATTTTTCAATGACGCTGGCGCACTGAGAACCCTCTTGAGACATGGAAGTGCTGTGCGTGTGAGCCAAATAATCAAGGAAACCAATGCTTAGACTTTTTTCATGGACTAAAACCTACTCAAATCGTATCATGAATGATAAAATCATCCCTTACGTTTTTACCCTTTCCGATGCGCCTATGCTCTTTCGTGATTTGCTTAGAAGCAATAAAATGTATCAAGATGGTCTAAAACTCGAGGGAAACATCCCTGGCTTTCGTTTTAGTGTCGGTAAAAGCTATATTGTTTTTATAATTTTATGGCATATGATAATGCTGCCACCTGCCGCACTCTTTCATGCTGAGCTGGTCAAAATAAACTGTCATCTGCTCATTATTATGTCAGTATTGTTTACGGGGATGTTTTTTGCGATGTATGCTATATTCAAAGAATATCTCATTGATATGGTAGCGCATAAGATTCTCAAACGTGGATGGGAAAATCATTTTCCCCATTTTAACTATGAGATTCATGCCCGTGAAGTAGCAAATATCTACTCTGAAGCACTTGATAAAGAAATACCGAACAAAGAATTACAGCTATATATTTTAGAGAAGCTTGTTGAGGGGAAGAAGTAATACCGAATTCAACTAACCATACACATTCTGTCATTCCCGTGAAAACGGGAATCTAGCTGGATTCCCGCCTTCGCGGGAATGACGGGTTCTACTTCTTAACGCTATTTAAAATCCCCATAAACGTAGGAATATTTGCTCCCCCATCATAACGTTTCAACTTCTCACCTTTGGCATTTAAAAAATGAAAAGTCGGTGTACCGATGTATCCAAGCTCTGAGGGGATTTTATCTTTGTGAACATCAAGATGGACAGGGACAAAATTTTTATTAATCGTATCCTCAATCATTTGCTCCTCAAAAACATTATTTTCCATATATTCACATGCTGGGCATCCCTCTTTGGAAAGCATTACCATCACATTTTTTTTCTCTTTTGCAGCTTTTACTAATGCTGCGTCATACGATGGCGCCCAATTAATCTGTGCAGACGCGTACGATACTATGAGCGCCAATGATACTATTATTTTATTCACTTTATTCCTCCTAAATGGGTTAGAAATTCTTTTGGTTCTTTAAAACCAACGATGCTAGCATCCTCGATCTTTTGACCTTTTTCATCAAAAAACAAAATAGCCGGTGGTCCAAAAATTCCATATTTTTTGGTAATGGCTTTGGAGGCATCATCGTTGGCAGTTACATCCACTTGTACTAATACGTACGCATCCATACTTTTCTTAACGGTTTCATCACTAAAGGTTTTTTCTTCAAACTCTTTGCATGCGGTACACCAGTCTGCATAGAAATCAACCATCACACGTTTGCCTTTATTTTCTGCCAAAATAGCATCAAGCTCTTCAATGGAAGTAATTTTTTCAAATGCTTTATGGGTATTAGCTGGGGCTAAAATTTCTTGTTTTACACTCAAAAAAGGGTCAAGAGGGTGCAAAAGATTTTTAGCACCCGCCATTCCTCCTATAAGCAATGACATACCATACAGTAGTATCAGAAAACCAAGTGCTTTTACATTAGAACGTGAACTCCATGAAGGATGATCACCTAAAGGCTCGAGTGCTCCCGTATTAATCGCTACAAAAATCGCTAATCCGCCCCACAATAGTAAAGTCGTATTTTCATCCAAGACGCGACCCATCATCCAAATGGCGATGCCAAGAAGCATCACCCCGAAAATCGCTTTAATAACATCCATCCACATTCCGGGTTTAGGCATAAATTTACCTGAAGTTGTTCCGACAATAAGTAAAGGTACACCCATTCCGATACTAAGAGCGAATAAGGCTATACCGCCCAGTAATGCATCACCTGTTTGACCGATATAGATCAGCGCCCCCGCAAGCGGTGCAGCCACACATGGTCCGACAATGAGTGCAGACAAAAATCCCATAATAGCGATGCCGATAACCCCACTTTGCTGACCGCCGAGCTTGGAGAGTCGCGATTGAATAAAATTTGGAATTTGAAGTTCATACACATCAAACATGGATAACGATAAAAGGACAAAAACCAGTGCAAATACGGTAATAATCCACGGCGTTTGAAAGGCTGCTTGTAAATTTGCTCCAAACAATCCCGCCAAAACACCTGCGATCGTGTACGCTACTGCCATCGACAAAACATAGACCAAGGAGAGTAAAAATGCTTTTTTTGCCCCCATTCCCTTACCCTGAGCAAGAATCACAGATGAAATAATAGGAATCATAGGAAATACACATGGGGTCAAAGAGAGAAGAAGACCAAAACCAAAGAAACTGATAATGATAAACCACAAACTTCCACCCTTTATGACGCTTGCAATTTGATCGGTTTCGGATTCATTTTTAGGTGTCATAACCTCTTTGACAGGCTTTACCAGCGCTAATGCACTCAGATGAGCAGGATCTGCAAGACTAAGCTTATCTGCATTAACCATGATTTCTAAAACAGTCTGTTGCGGCTCATAACACAGCCCTGCCAAAGAACAGCCTTGATAGGAGAGCTTAACCCGAACTTTTTGCTCACCACTAAGTTTTTTATTCTCACTTAAATCAATATGAGTGACAGGATTGGTTTCATAAACCTTCTCCCCCTCATGATCTACTGTTTTAGTTACCGTATTTACTGTGCTAAAATTAATCCCATCATTTGAGTCAGCATCTTCAATTTTGAGTTTATCTTTGTAGAGATAAATCTGACTCCCCAACTCTATCTCAACCGCAATCGTATCATCATCTACAGTTGTAATTTTAGGCTTGAATGCCTCTTCGGGTTGAAGAAAACTCACTCCAAAAAGAGCCATAGAAAAAAATATTAAAAACAAAAAACGCATACCTAAACCTTTTAATTACAAATGTCCACTATTTTAGCATAACTTTTAAAACGTTAGCACTTGATTACTTTCTATTACCCATTGCGTGAGCTGATCCATAGTGGAGGAAATCTCTTCACTAAAATAAGGGGCATTTTTATACATTCCACACCGTGCATTACACGTCCCACAAGCACGAACACTCACACCATGCTCATAGAGTTTTTTCACCATATCGTGTAAATCAAAATCGTACATCTCAGGCTTTACACAAATACTGCGAGCTAAATCGACCGCGTCATTCATCAAAAAAATATTGACCTCTTCACCGTTTTTATGCAGATTTTTCGCTAAACGCAGTGCATTATAGGTAACATCACTTCCATTGTAAGGGTCGTGATTTAAAATCAAGGTAATCATATTATGTTCCTTTATTGTATTTATTGCTCTTTGGTCAAAAGAGTAACACCTAGACCTGTCTCTACACCATACCCTTCTTGAGCCCAGCCTTTGAGTCCGCCTTTGAGAGAAGTTGCATTAACATAGCCCAAATTTTTAAGTGTTTGCGCTGCCAATGCACCTCGGCTTCCTCCGCGACAATAGGTCACAATAACTGCATTTTTGTCTTTAACTTTATTTAGAACATCAAATTCCAAATTTCCACGTGTGATTGCTAGGGTACTTGGTGCATAAATCTCACCTTCCGCACGCTGATTTTCCTCACGTACATCCAGAACCATCACCTTTTTTTGCTCATCAATCATCTTCTTTAACTCTTTTGGGGTCATTTCACCCACCTCTTGCTTCGCACTCTCGATCAATTTTTCAGATTCAGCATGTCCTGCCATAAGGGACGATCCCACCAATAAACCTACAAGCATAAAAGCTACTTTCATATTTTTCATTCACGACTCCAAGTATTTACGTTATTAGCTAAATAACTAATTAATGTGTATAGTATAACAATAAAATTAATCTGTCAAGGATTCATATCCCTATAATCGCGATTAATCGATTGATATGTACGCAAAATGATCATTTTGTTTATCGATTAATCCGATGGTTGAGTTGGGTGTTAACTTAACATAATCATACACATTGCTTTTATCAATCTTCAATGTTTTCATTGTTGCTTCACACATTAAAAATTCCACTTCGTAGGTATCCGCCATTGTAGCAATCCGCTTACTGAGTTGATCGTGAGCCAAAGCCAACTTTTGATCGTTTTTATAAGGCGAATTTTTTAAATCTTTTACAAAAAACTTATACGCATCCCCATGAATGACCACTGCAACCTCAAGTTTTTCCAATTTTCCTTCATAATGATTCTTATGAAATACAATTCCCTGTAACACTTTTTTTTCAAACGTTTCCAAATTTCCTGTTTTGAGATCGAAAACAACTTGCTTTACCCCTTCTTCTGCACATAAAACCGCTGAGAGAGCGAGAATAAGTAACCATTTTTTCATAGTATTCCTTTGTTATGATAATTTTACATTTGATATTATAATCACCGAACGTAAAAATAATGTAAATTAGCTAATTTCCTAATAACTATCTTATGCTATAATTAAACTATTAAATAGCATCCATAAGAAGGTAGTTTATGTTAGATATGGAACAAAAATTAAAGATTTTCAAAGCCCTGAGTAATGAGACACGATTTTTGATTTTCAAAAATGTCTTTACTGGGGGATACACTTGTTCTCTGGATAAAAAACAAGCCGGTGTTGAAGTAAACCCAATCGCTACATGTGTCAGCACAGTGGCAGAGCATTTTAATTTTTCGCTTCCCACCATCTCTGCGCACATCAAAGAGCTAAAAGAGGCAAAAATAATCTCTGTAGAAAAAAAGGGAAATAAAGTTTACATTGAGCCTAATATCGAAACAATTCGGGAACTCTCTGCGTGTTTTCAGACATTGGTCACTAATTTTGACAATAATCGAGAACTTTTTTTTAACGATACCGTAGCGGTTAAATAAGTAGGGCAATGAAATATTTACTATCAACTCTCATTTTTATCCTCCCTCTATTGTTGCAAGGAAAAACGCTTGATGATGCGTTTAGAAATGGGAAAGTAAGTGGAGACCTTCGCGCTTTTTGGTATAACGGAGACCGTGACCTAAAAGTAGATCGCACCGCTTTAACCGTCGGTGGGATACTTAGCTATCAAACCGCACCCTTTTATGGACTCCAAGCCAACGCTTCTTTCTTTTCCAGTAACGGTACCACCTCACTCACTCAAATGCCCGAATCTGGACAAACCAGTAACCTCAAAAGTGATGGCAGTTCTATCAATGTTCTCGGTGAAGCTGCACTGTCGTATACCTACGATGATACGATAGTGAAATACGGACGGCAACGGCTCAATACACCTCTAACTAACGACTATTACAACCGTATGCTTCCAAACAGTTTCGAAGCACTCACCCTTGAAAACCGTTCAATAGCCGATGTGATACTAAAGGGTGCTTATATCACCAAATGGAAATACAAAGACTCTGACCTCTTTATCTCACCAACCGAAAACTACGGATTTCATCGTGATATAGTGATGCTTGGTGGCGTGATAAAAAAAGGGGGAAGTACAAATGAGGTGTATGACTACTATGTCCCCGATGTGATGAATGCTCTGTATATTCAAAGTGAAACACCGAAAATTTTACCGGAAAGTTCCCCTTTCAATATTTCAGGTGCGGTACAGTTTTTAAAAGAAAATGGTGTGGGGGATGAACTAATCAAACTCTCTTCTACCTATCTAATCGGGACAAAATTAGGACTTCACTATAATAGTTGGAGCCTTACAGGGCTTTTCACCCAAATCGGTGACCAATCACTTGCAGGGACAGGAGGACGTTACGCCAAGATGGGATGGGGAGGATTTATCACCTATACCGATCTTCAAATCGACGGTGAAACAGAAAATGCGGGTGCAGTAGCGTATGGAGCTGTTGTAACACACCGTTTTGACAAAACACTCGAAGCATCGCTGAAATATCTGCGAATCGATCAAAGCGACACAAAACAAAGTGCTCCAAATTCTCTTACCGACAACCCACGCCCTGACTCAAATGAATACAATTTTGATACCACCTATCAACCGACCAAAGAGATACGATTACGATGCCGTTTTGCGTACATCGACTACAATCCTGACAGCACAAATTTATATAAAAATCGTGCGTATGACGAGTTTAACACCCGTATAATTGCCGATTATATGTTTTAATATTGGAGAAAAAATGACGTGGCTTATCGTTAAATATTTAGTTACCGCTGGAGTTGTCGTCCTCGTCTCTGAAATGGCAAAACGCAGTGATAAACTCGGTGGACTCATCGCGGCACTACCCCTCGTAACTTTTTTGGCACTGATTTGGCTTTATGTTGAAAATCAACCTACGGAAAAGATTGCTAATCACGCGTGGTATACGTTTTGGTATGTCGTACCGACATTGCCAATGTTTTTGGCATTTCCACTGCTACTGGAGAAAATCGGTTTTTGGCCTTCCCTTCTTGCCTCCATAGCCATTACCGTGATTTGTTTTATCCTATTTTCATTTATTGTTCGTCAATTTGGGATTGAGTTGTGGTAAAGTAGTCTATTTCATTTCGGAGTTACACAATGTCCAACCGTCTCGCACTCGAAGATTCCCCCTATCTCCAACAGCACAAAGATAACCCCTTCGATTGGTATGGATGGTGTGATGAGGCATTTGAACGAGCAAAACGTGAGAATAAAGCTATTTTTATCTCCATCGGGTACAGCAGTTGCCACTGGTGTCACGTAATGGAACACGATGTTTTTGAAAACGAAGAGATAGCGCAATTTGTCAATAAACATTTTATTTGTATTAAAGTCGATCGTGAAGAGCGCCCCGACATCGACAAACATTTCCAAGAACTGCACGTACTTCTCAATCGTCGAAGCGGAGGCTGGCCACTCTCGATTTTTTGTACCCCACAAAACAAACCTTTTTATGCCGCGACTTACATCCCCCCTCACAATCGCGATCAGATGATGGGATTTAGCGAGCTCACGGCTATCATCGCCGAAAAAATTGCCGTAAATGACGAAAAACTGTTCCAAAATGCCGATGAAATTACCGGTTTTATGAAACCCAAAGAGACACCGACCCAAGCAACCCAATTGGATGAAAAAATCATGGTTCAATTTGGCAAACAAGCGGAACATAATTTCGACCCAATCAACGGCGGATTTTCCAAAGCTCCTAAGTTTCCTCATACATCTACTCTTAAAACCTTGATGAGCCAAGAGCGTCTTGAGTCAAATCCACAGCGGCAAACCATCATTACGCATACACTCGACTCGATGGCACGAGGAGGGATGTATGACCTCATCGATGGAGGATTTTGCCGATACAGTACCGAAGAGTCATGGCTGATTCCTCATTTTGAGAAAATGACCTATGACAATGCTTTACTATGTGAACTCTATGCTCTGGCCTTTGTTCAATTCAATAATCCACTCTATCTGCGATGCGCCACAGAGACTGCTGATTTTATGATGAAATTCATGATGGAAGATCATCTCTTTTACAGTGCGAGTGATGCGGATACCGAGGGTGAAGAAGGAAAATATTTTGTCTACTCTTATGATGAAATCACCCAATCACTTCAAAATATAGGTATTTCTAATCTCGATGAAGCCATGGAAATACTTCAAATCACTTCTGAGGGAAATTTCGAAGGGTACTGCATTGTCACCCTCTCATCACTAGAACGACCCCAATGGTTTGAGGATTTCGTAAAAGAGTGCCAAAAAATACGTTCCACTCGAACCTACCCCTTTATCGACCGTAAGATCAATGTCGCATGGAATGCCATGATGATCAAAGCTCTTTTGATCCTGGGCAAACAGATTCCATCGTATCAACACAATGCTATTACTTCACTGGATGCACTACTCTCAACCATGTTCATTGACGGAGTTCTTTATCATACGACCCTCATCCATAAACAACCGAAAATAGAAGCTTTTTTAGAAGATTATGCCTATCTTGCTGATGCGTTAATCCAAGCCTATCAAAGCACTTTTAATGAGGTTTATCTCATACGTGCGCAACAACTTTGCAACAAGGCCTTAGAACTTTTTTATCAAAACGGTGCATGGTATTTTAGTCGTGGTGATTTTCCGACTATCACTGAACTCGATGATGGTTCTTACCCTAGTGCAATGGCGATTATGATCGATGTATTGCTTTGCCTAGGAAGTCTTATGGATGGAAAGTATCGTCATTTTGCTTTCAAAAGCCTCGAATACGCCTCAATCAAGCTTATGAAAACTCCGATTTATTATCCCAAACTTACCGAACAAACCATTCGATATTTAAAAGGTGATCGTATTGTGAAAGCACCCAAAGCATTACTGATGCACTTAAATGGATTAAATTACCCATTTGCGTTACTCAAAAATGATGAAAGCGTAGAAGGGTTTTTGATCTGTGGTGACAATAGCTGCTTTGCCTCGACCGATGATAGCTTAAAAGTAGATAGATTAATAGAGTCAACGTTACAATAATAAAAAATAAGAGGTAATCATGCATTCCAAAGGCTCAATGGCTAGAGACGAGATCGCCGAAATGTCAAAAATTGATGATGTTTTACACGAGGACCGACGTAAAAATCAAAAAAATATTGATAAGGATACTCGTAAAAAAAACGCCAAAGAAGAGCGTCTCCCCATTTGGGTCAAACAAAGCGTTTTCGAATACGAAAAAGAGCTCAAAGAGCTCCAAATCGAATTACTTAAACTCCAAAATCACATCAAAGATCAAGGTTTAAAAGTTTTAATGATTTTTGAAGGGCGTGATGCGGCAGGCAAAGGGGGAACGATTAAGCGGCTTACTGAACATCTTAATCCTCGCGGTGCTCGTGTTGTTGCACTCGACAAACCCTCCGACGTCGAAAAGACACAATGGTATTTTCAGCGCTATGTACAGCATCTTCCAAGTGCTGGTGAAATGGTCTTTTTTGATCGCAGCTGGTACAATCGTGCAGGTGTTGAACCGGTCATGGGATTTTGTAGCGAGGAAGAACATAAAGAGTTTTTACATGAAGTAGGAGAATATGAACGTATGCTTGTAAACTCTGGAATCATCCTCTTTAAATTTTATTTTTCGGTTTCTAAAAATGAACAAGCCGCGCGATTCAAAGCACGTAAAACTGATCCGCTCAAACAATTCAAACTCTCTCCTGTCGATGCAAAATCACAAGATCTATGGGACAAATACACCATTGCAAAATACTCTATGCTTCTAGCTTCTCATACACCGCACGCACCTTGGGTCATTATCCGTTCCGATAACAAGAAAAAAGCACGCCTGAACTGCTTCCGCCATATCCTTTCCAAGACTGAATATCTCAAAAAAGCCAAACATACCCATTTCAAAATATCCAAAAAGATTTTACTCGATGGAGATCAAGAACTTAAATTAATGGAATCCAGTATGTCCCTGAAGAAAAACGATGAGTTTAACGAAAGAGGGTAATCGTGACTCAATCAGCCGTCCTAAAATCTCAAAATATTCTCGCTGATTTTTGGGGCGGGACAGCGGCTATGCTTGTTGCCCTCCCCTCAGCCATTGCCTTTGGCGTTACCATTTATGCTACCATTGGTGGACATTATGGGGCGTATGGTGCGGTAGCTGGAATCCTTGGAGTTGCGGCGATCGGGATAGTCGCAGCACTTCTAGGAGGGACAAGCCGTCTAATATCTGCACCAAGTGCCCCAGCTGCAGCCGTTTTATCCGCTTTTGCCCTCACTTATATTTCTAAAGATTTCGGACCCGATGCTGTTTTTGCAATGTTGATGATTGTAGCGCTTTTAGCAGGTATTTTCCAAATCCTTTTTGGTCTCATCGGTCTTGGTAAATTGATTAAATACATGCCGTTTCCTGTTGTAAGTGGTTATCTAAGCGGTGTAGGGCTCTATATTATTGCTTCTCAGGCACCTAAGTTTTTAGGGCTCCCGCAAGGTGCCCATATTCTCGAAGCGCTGAAGAATCCAACAACATGGCAATGGGAAAGTATTACTGTTGGACTCGTCACCATCATCACGATGTTGTATGCAGACAAAATATTTCGAGTTATCCCTGCCGTTATTTTGGCACTTATCGCAGGTGCCTTGGCCTATGGTTTACTGGGGATTGCTGATCCCTCTCTCTTTATCCCCAACAACCCTTTAGTCATCGGTGAACTCGGAGAAAGTGGCGGAATTGATTTTTTACAAATGTTTGTTGGGCGCTTTCAGGTACTCGCCAATTTTACTCTTAATGACCTATCTTTACTCTTTTTACCAGCATTGACACTCGCGACCCTCCTCTCGATCGATACACTCAAAACTTGTATCGTTATCGATTCAATAACCCATTCGTTTCATAACTCTAACAAAGAGCTTATAGCCCAAGGCACTGGGAATATTACCTCATCATTAATTGGAGGAATGAGCGGTTCAGGTACAATGGGTGCAACAATGGTTAACCTCTCAAGCGGTGCACGATCTTCACTTTCAGGAGTAATTGAAGGAATTATGGCCATTGTCTCTTTTGTACTTCTTGGAAGCTTTATTGCGTGGATACCTATTGCGGCATTGGCAGGTATTTTGATCGTTATTGGTGTGCGCATGATTGATACACACAGTGTCAAACTTTTCAAATCACGTAAAACTGTTTTTGATTTTTTGATCATAGTTGCCGTATCTCTCACAGCCCTCACCGTAAGCCTTATTGCTGCATCGGGAGTCGGTGTGGTCTTGGCTATCATTTTGTACATCACACAGCAAATGGGTGCTTCAGTAGTGTATCGCAAGCACGATGGCACTGAAATAAAAAGTAAAATTGTCCGAAACCGTGAACAAGAGGCTTTATTGCTGGGACATGGTGAAGATTTTTCTATCTATGAATTGCATGGCAGCCTCTTTTTTGGAACGGCTAATCAACTCTATTCCATGCTTCAAGACGATTTACAGCATAAAAAATACATTATTTTAGATATGAAACGGGTACAGACAGTTGATTTAACGGCAGCTCATATTCTCTTACAAATCAAAGACATACTTCATGATAACGGCGGATATTTACTTTTATCACGATTGCCGCACAAGCTTCCGACAGGGGATGATTTAGAAAGCTATTTTAACCACGTAGGACTTTTAAAACATCTCAGCCCCATAACGGTTTTTGACGACTTGGATGATGCTGTTGAATGGGTTGAAGATACCATCATTCATGAGAATCTTATGGACGAAGAAGAAGAAAAGTTATTTGAATTGGCTGATTTTGATCTTTTCAAGGGACGACATCTTGATACACTCGAAGAACTTCAAAGTCTTCTTGAATACCATTCATACCATAAAGGAGAAATCATTTACTCAGAAGGAAGTTCTAATGGCGAAATTTACCTAATTCGACGTGGATCAGTTCGTCTCATGCTACCTTTCCCTGATCGAAAAAGCGTTCATCTCAGTACATTGGGACAGGGGAATTTTTTTGGAGAATTTTCATTCTTAGAATGCAGTCCCCATTATACGGACAGCATTGCCAATACGGATACCGATTTGTATCGAATTTCACGCGAAGCATTTGACCTATTTTCAGAACATCACAAAAAAGCTTCTTTTCATTTTATGCAAAGTCTGGCAACAGTATTAGCAGAGCGGCTTCGTCTGACGCGGTCAGAACTTGGAGACGAAGCCGACGTCTAGAGTGTTGCATTGCTAATAGATGTTACGAAAGAAATTTTAAAATTTCTGTCTCAATATTTTCTTTGTCAATAACCGTATCTTGGATAACAGGTTTATCGAAGAGTCCTTTGATCATCTCCGGAATAGGCAACTTTGCTATTGCAGAGATAGATTGAAGTGCATCGATGTCATTAGCATCTTTTTCACCGGTAAGTGCATTCGCAATCGTCGGAGAAAATTTCGTCCATTCTGCTGTTGAGTAGACAATAGTTTTAAGAGGCTTTGTCGCACAACAATCGTATGCTTTAAAACACGTAGCCGTATGCGGATCCATCAAATAACCACTGTCATATGCCTCTTTGATATACCCTTTTCCCTCAGAACCATTACAATAATCCGCTGAAAACATACCTTGAAGCTTCATCGTTTCATCATCACTAAGGGCATAAAAACGATCATTTTCCAATTTCTGCATCAATTCTTTGGTTCGCACCGCTCCAAAAAAGTCAAATAAAATTCGTTCAACATTGCTGGAGATCAAAATGTCCATTGCAGGGGATGTTGTCGGTACCACTTTATCATTGCGCAGATCATAGTGCCCAGTATTAATAAGTCGAGTGAGGACATTGTTTTCGTTGGATGCAATGATAATTTTTTCAACGGGTAATCCCATCTTTGTTGCATAATAACCACCAAGAGCATTACCGAAATTTCCACTTGGAACATCCAAATAAATTTTTTCACCCATCTGGATAGCATTTTGACGTACCAGCTCAAGATAACTGTGGATATGGTAAATAATTTGAAAAATAATACGTCCAAAGTTAACCGAATTGGCAGCAGAAAGAGAGATGCTTTTAGTTTTCAACGTTGCCTTAAACGTTGTTGATCCCAATAGTTTTTTCAGAGCACTTTGTGCATCGTCAAAATCTCCGTGAATTCCGATAACTTTGAGATTCAATGCATCTTCCGTAACCATCTGAAGACGCTGAACGTCCGAAGTCCCCCCATCAGGATATAGACATACTACACGAATGTTTGCTCTATTTTTAAACGTATCAAGTGCAGCTGGACCCGTATCACCGCTTGTAGCAGCAAGGATAAGATACTCTTCACCACGCTTTTGCGCGATAGAGGATAATACTACGCCAAAGGGTTGCAATGCCATATCTTTGAATGCACGAGTAGGTCCATGATACAGCTCACTAACATACAAATCATCACGCACTTTTACGACAGGAACAGGATTAGAAGGATCATCAAATTTATCATACAAAGATAAGGCTTCATCAATAACTGACGATTCAATATCAATCCCAAGGGTAGTAAGGAGATCTTTTGCCAGTACTTTGTACGATGAGTTTAAATGCTTGGTTAAAAATTCTTCACCGAGAGAGGGAAGCTCTTTAGGAATATACAATCCACCGAAGGATGCAATGGGACTTAGAATCGCCTCTGAAAAAGTGATTTCGCTAGGCTTAACTCCATCATTTCCGCGTGTTTCAATAAATTTCATCGTTAAATGCCCCAATGTAAAAAGTTTTAGAATTATAACTAAGCCTCTCTCAGGGTTGGCTTAGAGGGTGATTTGCGTCCCTACCCCCTCAGAAGTAAAGAGCTCGAGTAAAATCGCGTGTTCAATACGTCCATCAATGATATGAGCTTTTTCTACCCCACCATCGATTGCTTCGAGACATGAATCCACTTTTGGAACCATTCCGCCATGAATCGTTCCATCAAGCTTAAGCGCTTCCACCTCTGCTTCGGTGAGGGTCGAAAAAAGTTCTTTTTCATTGTTCAATACACCCGAGGTATCGGTCATGAAAATCACTTTGCACGCGCCGATAGCACTCGCGATTGCCGAAGCTGCGAGGTCGGCATTGATATTGTATCCCGGATGTCCAATAGCTTCATCGGCTCCTATTGGGGCGATTACGGGGATAAATCCTTCTCGTAAAAGATTATGGATGACATCGGCTTTGACACTCTCTACTCGTCCCGTAAGACCAAACTTCACCGCATCTTTGGGTTTAGCCATCAAGAAATGGGCATCTTTACCGCTGATTCCGATGGCTTTGGCACCGTGGGAATTGAGCAGTGACGTAATTTCTTTATTGATTTCACCGCTAAGAACCATCTCGACGATTCGCATTACTTCAGGGGTGCTTACCCGCTCACCGTCAATAAACTCCGTAGGGATTTTCAAATCACTCAAAAGTTGAGAGATACGACTGCCGCCACCATGAACAATGACTACTTTTACCCCAACCAGATGAAGCAATACAATATCCTGAGCAAATTTGGCTTTGAGTTCATCGGAACTTTGCGCTGAACCGCCGTATTTTATGACAACAATCTCATCACGGAACTCTTTAATAAACGGCATTGCATCCATGAGGGTTTTAACGGTTTCAATTTTTCGTAGCATAGACATAATCCTTCACGGTAGTTATTAACTCACCATCAAGCTCTAATGAAAGCTCTAAAATGGAGAGGTTGAGATTAAAAGACGACATTTTAACAAAGTCTTTTGAAGTTACCAAGAGACTTGTTGCACCAGTGCGGTTAACAATCTCTTCAAGTTCCCATTGGCTGAAAAAATAGTGATCCTCAAAATAGATTTTTTCAAGCACATCAGGCAAAAAAGCGTCTAAACGTTGTGGACGAGCAATTGCCGTTACTAAAACCATTTTTTCGGTTGGATTTTTGATGCTTACGTGACGCTTAAACGTCTCTTCTTCACGCACCATGATAACCGATTTACTGCTCCACAGTTTTTCGCGATACGCTCCGCTTGGAAGACAAAAAGTATTAGGCGTTTTTACATCGATGAGTATATCCAGCTTTTTGATACCGTGCTTGCCGTATCCATCATCCAAAAATACCATCTCGCATCCCATAGCCAGAGCTTCGGCAATACCACGTTCACGTTTTTCACTGACAATCACTACTGCCTGAGGGAGGCTCATAGCATACACCATCGCCTCATCTCCACTTTTATGGGTATCACACAAAATATCGCGATCTTTGACCACAACCATCCCTTTACTTTTTCGTCCATATCCGCGTAAAACAATGGCAGGCTTGGAAAAATGTTTGGCAAGTTCAATGACCAAAGGAGTTTTACCGCTTCCGCCAACCGTGAGGTTACCGATACTCACGACAGGAATACCCTTATCCAAAGGGGTACTGCGTGAATAACGAATATACGCAATCAGACAATAAAGCCAGCTAAATGGCAAAAGTAAAAAGGAGAGAATTTTTTGAAATAAATTAGGGTGATAAAAATACTGCTCACCCCATAAAACAGCTAAACGCTTCAAACGCGTGTCGCGGCCACATCTAAAATTGCATCACAAATCTCTTCAACCTCAGCATCGCTCAATGCTGCATAGTTAGGAATAGAGAGGACTTGACTGTAATTACGTAACGCAACCGGAAAATCATTAATACGAAGCGAATATTTTGCTTTGTAGTAACTCAATAAATGCAATGGAATGTAATGTAATCCTGTTTCAATTCCTCGTTCTTTAAGTTCACGTGCAAACGAGTCACGATTTTTATCGATTTTCACAATGTAAAGCGAAAAGCTATGATCTTGTTCTACAACCGGCAACGTAATATGAGGAGCATCTGCCAATCTTTCATTGAAAATTGCTGCAATCTCCTGTTGGCGTGCAATGATCTCATCTTGTTTTTCAAGCTGTACTAAAATGACCGCCGCATCAAGAGGACTGATCGTATATTGACTTCCGATATCCGTCACGTCATACACATAGCCTAACGAATCATCATCGAGTTCAAGTGCATGATGACGCAACGATTTGGCTCTCTCAATAATATCTTCATCATCACTTACCATCATTCCACCATTGCAGACATTACGACGTAAATGAGGACTGAAATCAAAACAGGTAATATCCGCACCCGTAGAACCGATTTTCTTTCCTTTGTACGTAGCACCCAACGCATCAGCAGCGTCTTCGATAATCTTCACATCATACATCTTTGCAATACCATACAAACGATCTAAATCAATACTTTGTCCCGCTATGTGTGATACGATGACTGCTTTAAGTTTTTTGGATTTATGCTCATGTAAATAAGCTTCAAGTTTATCCAAGTCAATCGTAAAAAGATCCGGATAAATATCAATAAACGTCGGCTCTGCATCGAAATGGCGAACCACTTCAGGAACCGAAGGATAGGCATTAATTGAACATAATACCTTATCACCACGCTTCAAATCAATCGCCAACATTGCCAAATGAAGCGCCGATGTGCCATGAGACGTTGAAAGAGCATACGTTGCTCCGATGTACGATTCAAAAGCTGATTCTAAATCTTCAATAATATTTGGGGCTTCACCATCAAATACTTCATCTATTTTCTCGCGCTCATCTCCGCCTACTTCTACTCTAAAAAATGGAATACTCATACTATGCTCCTCATTGGGTTATATCTCTGGGATAATTAAAATCATGGTTAAGGGTACGGGATGTCAACTTTGCGATAATCGGCATCTTACGTTTGAACTGATTTTGATAAATTTTACGGATAATTAACTCTACTAATTCACTTTTTTCGCCACTCTCTAGCAATTCATCGCGTGTTAAGCGTGATTCAACGTACAGCTTTAAAACACGATCAAGATCAGAGTATGGATAGCCAATCTCACTTTCATCACTTTGCCCTTCCCACAAATCTGCAGAAGGAGGCTTGGAAATAATCGCGTCATTAACACCTAAATAATGCGCAAGCTCAAACACTTCCGTCTTGTACAAATCACCGATGGGATTCAACGCACTTGCCAAATCTCCATAGAGTGTCCCATAGCCAAGCATCAGCTCACTTTTATTGCTCGTACCCAATACCAAAGCATTCTCACGTGCAGAAATATCAAACAATGTCACCATTCGTAACCGAGCCGAGAGATTCCCGATACGAAGAGGTGACATATCTGCTGCAGGATACGCACGCAGCATCGGCTCAATACTCTGTATCTCGCATCGCAATCCAAAGCTTGTACACAATGCGTCTGCATCATCCAGTGAGCTTTGTGATGAATAGTGCGAGGGCATTTTCACGCACAGCAAATCATCTCCGAATGCTTTGTGCGCCAACACTGCCACAACAGCCGAATCAAGCCCACCACTAAGCCCTATCACTGCTTTTTTAAAGCCAGTTTTGTAAACTTCTGATTGTAAAAAACCGACCAAATAACGGCTGATTAATTCATACTTGTTCACACAAACACCTTATTAAAATTTTAACTATTTGCATTATAACTAATTTTTTGCGTTAAGTTGTTAACATAAAACTAACGAAATGCGTTTCAGTTCATCTACGCTAAATCCGGCAGATGCTCTCGCCTCACAATTGATCCCTACTTTACGAGGAAAACTGCTTGGATAATGATGTTCGATTATCTCAAAATAAATATCCGGATGAATCTTCTCACGCTCACACGCAACTTTAAACCATCTATCACCCCGGTGGACATGGTCGATTTCCTCATCCAAAATAATCTGTAATGCCTGAATTATTTTCCCGACCATCGGATTCATTTTCAAAGACTCAAGTTTAGCTACAATAAGTGGCGTGGCATCCAAACCGTTTGCTTCCAAATAGCGAGGAACAACCGCCATACGCTCCAATAGACTCATCGTATTGAGCGACGCTTCAAACAATCCATTATGAACAGCACATTCACCGTAAAAACTTCCAAATTCCTGCAATAATCCTTCAATCATCAGAAAATGACGCACCTCATCATCCGCAACTTTGAGCCAATCATCATTAAACTCATCGCCAACATCACGGAATCGATACACCGCATCCAGCGCCAAATCAATGGCACTGTATTCAATATGGGCAATGGAATGCAAGAGTTGTATTTGACCGCGAATACCACCTAATTTTTGCCGTTTTACAATCTCTTTTGGATCAATTACCGTACAAAAATCATGATAAGAGGGATGGGTAAAAACAACGACAGATGACGTACTGTTTTGTATTACTTCTCCACGAAGGTACGAATCATAAAAGCTTTTAAAAAGTTGTATTTTTTGGGCTGAAGAAGGAGCCGTTAAAATTGTTTCCAGTGTTGAGTAAAGTTCCATATTCGTAATTATGCTAGAATTTGGTTAAAAAAAGAAGTAATAAAATGCAAATACTAAAACAACCAATGGGCGAGTATCAGACGAATTGTTATATTGTCAAAATAGATGACAAAGAAATTATCATTGATCCGGGTGTCGGAGCGACAAAGTGGGTGATGGCAAATGTCACCAATCCCATCGCTATCCTCAATACCCATGGACATTTTGACCACGTATGGAGCAATCAAGAACTCAAAGAAAAATTAAATATTCCCCTTTACACACCAAAAGGGGATATTCCTTTACTGACGGACAGTACATTTATGCCTAATTTACCTGCTTCTTATCCTGATGTTGAAGTGGATGGAGACATGACATATAATTTAGAAGGGATTGAAATAAAATTTCACCATTTTCCAGGACATTGTCCTGGATGTTCCATGATTGAGATTGGCGATGTAATGTTTAGCGGAGATTTTTTGTTTCACAACTCCATCGGACGATACGACTTTCCCTATTCAAATCCATCCGATATGAAAAAAAGTTTAGAAAAAATGAAGTTACTAAAAGAGGATAAAACCCTTTATCCAGGACATGGAGGAAGCACAACACTCTTTAACGAGCAACGCAATGCTGATTATTGGCTGCGCATGCTCTAAAAAAGTTTTTACTCTTCTATATTTTTAAGTAAATCAAGACGAAGAATGTGACGCTCCGTAATGACCGTTTTAAATTCACCTTCAAAGACTTTTATCTCATGGACGTATCCTTTGACACTCACGGTACGTTTACGCCCCTCTTTTTGATGTTCTGTCGCTTCAAAAGTAACCTTATCTCCTACGCGAACAGGGGATAAAAATAAACAGCTTGATGACGCCAAAACAACATTAGGCTCATTTACCGCCGCCATTGCTGCAAAATCAGCTGCACTGAAGATAAATCCTCCATGCACCAATCCTAAATCATCAGCTCTCATAACTTCTATTGTTTCAAGTTCTACAGTCGAACTTCCACGTTCAAGCTTCACTATCTCACCACTAAAGGCACTGCTAACTTTTTCATGTGTTATCAAACTCTCTTGCTGGCTATTCACCATCTGCAATAAATCTTTATCATCCTCTTGAACTTTAGCTGTTGCCAATGTTACCCCTTTTTAAGTCGGACATATCCTCGCACTGGTGCTGGGTATCCCTCTACCGTTTTACTACTATCGTCCGGATCAAGAAAATCTTCAAGGCTTTGTGATTCAATCCACGAAGTTTTACGCTGTTCATCTGACGTTGTTACTACCGTTCCCAATATCTCAAAGCTTTTAAAGCCAGCGCGATTACACCAATTTTCTAATGCTTTGAGAGTGGGAACAAAATAAACATTGGAAATTTTAGAATACCCATCACTCGGACAAAGGGCATACGGCTCATCCCCTTCGATTATAAAGGTATCAAGATAAAGTTCTCCATCTTTTTCTAATCCGGCGTATAGCGATTTAAGCATCGCAACAGGATCACTACGATGATAAAGAACACCTAAGCAAAAAATTACATCAAAATTTTCTTCATAAAATGGCAAATGCTCCACACCGAGCAACTCATATATGATGTCACTTTGTACAAAATGATTAATCAAATCAAACTGAGATTTAAAAAGGGCTGATGGATCAAAACCGACTATTTTAGCCGGAGAGTCTTCAAGAAAACGGAACATATAATAGCCGTTATTGCATCCAATATCCGCTACTTTTTTATCTCGAAGATTAAAGTGAGGACGCAAAAAATTGTATTTTTGGTCACTTTTCCATTCGGTATCAATAAAAAGTCCAAAAAGGTCAAAAGGGCCTTTCCGCCAGGGCATCATTAGGCGTGCAACTCTTTCTAGTTCAATCAAATCAATAGCTTCGTCACTGAGGAGAGCAACCGTATCTCCTAAAACAACCGTAGATGTTGGCTGAGGAAGAGAGTCTAATGCACACCGAAGCGGTGCAATATTTTTCCATGTCATCCACTTCTCACGCTCCGTGCGAACGGCTGATAAATCCATACCTAGTTCCTTCATTCTAAAAGAGACAATTTTAGCAATCTTTCGCTAAAATCCCCTCATGCGTATAGAAAAAAAAGCCACTCTCGTCTCCAGCTCCGTTGCATTAGTTCTCGTAGCCTTTAAACTGACCGTTGGTATTATCAGCGGTTCAGTTGCTGTATTAGCGTCTGCTGTTGATTCACTGCTGGATATGGTTGTCTCTGCATTCAACTACTTTGCTCTTCACAACTCAGATAAAGAACCCGATGAGCATTTCAACTTCGGGCGGCGTAAACTTGAACCTCTCGCGGCTGTTATCGAGGGAACAATCATAAGTCTTTCCGCTTTGTTTATTCTTTATGAAGCCATCTCAAAAATGGTCCAAAATGAACCGATCAAACACCTAAGTCTCTCTATATGGGTTATGGTTGGATCGATGGTTATAACAGCTGGATTGGTTGTTTTTCTTAATACCGTGTCGAAAAAAACGGGCAATATGGTCATAAAAGCCGACGCTTTGCACTATAAAACGGATTTATTAAGCAATGGAGCAGTTTTAATCTCTCTTATAATTATCAACTTAACCGAATACACCCTTATCGATCCAATCCTAGGGATAGGGATTAGTATTTATATGATTTACTCAGCGTTCCCTCTCATTAAAGATGGAATTATGATGCTTCTTGATGCCGCTCTTGATCCCCAGAGCGTTGGAAAAATAACCACTATTTTAGATAACGAAATCGATATCAATTCTCATCATGATCTCCTTACACGTCATTCCGCTTCTGATATCTATATTAGCGTGCATATCGTCTTTAGCATAAGCACCTCTTTATATGATGCTCATCTTGTAGGTGATAAAATAGAATTAGCGTTAAAAAATTGCTTTCCTGACAATAATGTTCATCCGCTAATTCATCTTGATCCGTATGATGATTCAGAAGCTGAACATTAAATTACACTACGAATTGACCAGCTTGAAGAGCAAATATTCGTCTCTCAAGCCGCTCAATACCTTCAATTAATCTTTCAGATACTGCTTTCAGTTGATTGTAGTAATCTTTTGCAATCTCTTGACTCAGTGATGTTACTTTTTTACGTGTACCAAAAAATTTGGAGAAAAAAGAACGATCTTCGTCACTAAAATAGATTTTAAAAATTTTCATGTACACATCATGAAGTTCAAAGTGAAGTTTCTCAATCTCTTTTAAACAATCCATATTCGGAATCATTCCAAGCGCTTGGCCCTCACCGTAAAACCATAAACCAAACTTACACTCCGTACAGCTAACAGGAACCTGCTCTTTTTCTATTGGCAATCCTTCGATAAGGCCATGTGCACGTTGAACCCACGTAATATGTGCTTTCTTTGCATTTCTTAAATGGAGTAATGTCTCTTCTTTATTCATAAAGTACCTTTTCTAAGTCTAATATATTACATTCTTTAAACTAATAGAAAAATCATAGCATTTTTCTATCACATCATTATTATATTTTTCTATAACTTAAACACTTATCGTGCAAACTCTATCGTGCGACTCTCTCGGATTACATTCACTTTTATTTCACCTGGAAATTGTACTTTTTGCGTAATTTCATCCGCAATTTCTCGTGCCAGCAATGCACTCTCATCATCATTGATACTCATTGCGTTAACAATAACCCTCACTTCACGTCCCGCATTAATTGCATAAGCTTGTTTAACACCATATTTTGCAGTTGCAATCTCTTCGATTTCACTTACTCGGCGTAAAAAACTCTCTAGTACTTCACGTCGCGCTCCCGGACGTGCTGCTGAAAGAGTATCTGCTGCACATACACATGCACACTCGACACTTTTTATCTCTTCTTGACCATGATGAGCATAAATTGCGTTAATCACCACAGGATCTTCACCTAGACGTCGGCATACTTCTACCCCCAAATCAACATGATTACCACCTGCACTCTCTTGAGTCAGTGATTTTCCAATATCATGAAGCAATCCTGCTCGCTTGGCAAGGCGGACATCCCCACCCATTTCTGACGCCATTAAGCCAGCCAAATGGGCAACTTCAAGAGTATGCGCCAAAGCATTTTGTCCATAACTTGCACGATAACGAAGTCGTCCCACTAATCGACAAAGTTCTGGATGCATAACCCCCAAACCTAAATCAAAGACAATCTCTTCACCCTCTGACAAAATGGCTTCTTCAAAATCATCTACAACTTTTTGGTAAATCTCCTCAATTCGTGCTGGTTGAATCCGTCCATCTTCAATAAGAAGCTGAATCGTTTTTGTAGCAATCGCACGACGATAAAGATTAAATGAGCTTACAATAATAGTATTGGGAGTCTCATCGATTATAATATCAACACCTGTCACCATTTCTATGGCTTTAATATTACGCCCTTCTTTACCAATAATGCGCCCTTTTAGCTCATCACTTTCCAAGTGTATCACACTGATAAGCCGTTCTGAGGCAAATTCACCGGCAAATCGTGATGTTGCTTGTCCCAAAATATAATCGGCTTTGCGCTTGAGTTGATCTTTAGTTTGTTCTTCAAGTTGACGCGTTAATCGTCCCAATTCCAATCGGGAATCATTACGCACTTGTTCGAGCAATAATGCTTTGGCTTCTTGTACAGAAAGAGCACAACGCCCCTCTAATACAGAAGAAACTTGTTGTGTTTTTTGGTGATATTCTTCTTTTAATTTCTCTAAAGCACGCTCGCTGCGTTCCAGATTCAATCGTGTGTTTTCGATTCCACTGCGTAAAGCGCTTATCGCACTCGACTCAGCAAGACGAAATGCCTCAAAATCACTTTGCAATTGAAGCACATGTGCTTCTTGAATACTCAAATCATTTTTGGCACGGTTGTACACTTCGTCATATTTACGGATAGCTTCTTTTTCAATCTCATTCGATCTTGACGTTGCACGTAACAGTAAATTTTGCGCTTCTGACTCTATTGCATTTGCTTTTGCTCGCGCTTGCGTTTCATAATGTTCGAAACTAGAGAGTGATATTTTTCTTGAAATTAAAAATCCGACTATCCCGCTTAAAGTGGCTATGCCACTGCCTATGAGCAGGCTGTTTAACATGAAAATCCTTCATTCTACGCACCCCATCAGGTGTGATCAGCAGATCGCCTTGTATATCATAATCATCACACAACGGTAATGCAGTATAACAACGACATGACTGTACAAAAATTGTTAACGGTTTGCGTTTCAGTGTGGGAAAAAAACGATCATACATACCTTTGCCAAAACCAATTCGGCGTCCAGCTCCATCCACACCCACGACGGGGACAATAGCAATATCAATTAATTTTATATTTAAGTTTGAAATCCGAGGTTCATAAATCCCGAAGGCTTTACGCTCCAACGGCAACCTTAATGGTACCATTTTGAAACTGACGTCATCCATAAACGGTAAATATAATGATTTTTTAGAGCGTAACGCCAAAATAGTACGACGAATGTCCGCTTCAAAACCAAAAGGCCAATAAAATAAAATTCGCTTCGATGTGTTATGGCGTAAGAATTTTAAAAGATAATGATTAATACGCGAATCACGATATAATTTACCGGTTTTTGGAAGATTTCTTTGTTGTTTTAAACATTGGTCACGAAAATCATTTTTGGTCACTTCTAAACCTTTTTCGATATAATCATCATATTCTAGCCAATTTACAAAGGTTATCCATGCGTTTTTCTACTTTTTTTATCTCTTTAGTTTCTGCAATGCTCCTCTTTACCGGATGTAATGACAACTCACCCGAAGAATCGATGGTTTCAACTGCCACATTCAGTCTACTCGATACACAAGGAAAATCCTACAGTGTTGAAAAACAGGGAAATAATTTCACTCTCAATGATAGTAAAGGCAAAGTTGTCCTTTTTGATATTTTTGCTACGTGGTGCCCACCATGTCGTGCAGAAGTATCTCATTTAGGTAATTTACAAAAAAAATATGGCGATGATTTAATTGTTATGGGTATTACAATAGAAGATGATGTCTCCAACAATGATCTTGAAAAATTCAAAGAAAAATACAGTGGGCGATATCTCATCTCCAACAAAGCTCAAAACCAAGATCTTGCACGTGCCATAGCATCTACAATCGGTGTAGGGCAACAGTTTCCCATCCCTCTTATGATTTTATATAAAGATGGCAAATACATCACGCACTATTCAGGGGCAACTCCTGAAGAAATGATAGACAGTGATATTGCCCAAGCATTAGGTAAATAACGATGTTCAGTTTCATAAAAAAAGGGTTACAAAAAACCATTGAAGCGATAAGTGCTATCGTCCCTGAAAAAAAGTTCACAATAACAAAAGATGAACTCGAAAACATTCTACTCGAAGCGGATGTCGAATATGATCTCGTCGAAATAATTTTGCGTGAACTTTATCAAAATGACGTAACCCGTGAGCAATTACGCTCCAAGCTGCTCGCAACCTTAAACTTTGCACAAAATTCCCTTCCAGATAATCCCAACAAACCTACTGTTACCCTCATCATCGGAGTCAACGGTGCCGGAAAAACGACAACGATTGCAAAACTTGCACAACATCATCTCAACAACGGCGAACGCGTCATCCTAGGAGCCGGAGACACCTTCCGTGCCGCTGCCATCGAACAGCTTACCCGCTGGGCAGACAAACTCGAAATCCCTATCATATCCTCCCGTCAAGGTCACGACCCCAGTGCCGTTGCCTACGACACCATCGAATCGGCTAAAGCACGAGGATTTGAACAAGTCATCATCGACACCGCCGGACGCCTCCATACCCAAACCAACCTCGGCAATGAGCTGAAAAAAATCGTCCGTATCTGTGACAAAGCCCATACAGGAGCACCACACCGTAAAATCCTCATCCTCGATGGAACACAAGGAAGCTCCGCCATCGCCCAAGCCAAAGCATTTAACGAAATGATCGGAATCGATGGAATTATCATCACAAAACTTGACGGTACTGCTAAAGGCGGATCTGTGTTCAGTATCGCCTACGCGCTTGAGCTCCCGATTCTCTTCATCGGTGTAGGTGAACAACCGGAACATTTGATACCGTTTAACAAATATGAATTTGTGGACGGGATTTTGGATGCGATTTATGGAGAAGAAACTCAAAAATAATGGCAAAGAAAAAAACAACACTCTTCGAATGTCAGCACTGCGGCTTTACCACCCCTAAATGGATGGGAAAATGTACCAACTGCGGAGGATGGGACAGTTTTGTTGAGCTAAATGAACAGCAGCAAGATATTATTAAAATCACTTCTTCATCTTCACCCTCAGATGCCTCCAAAGCCAAAGAGATTACTAAAATCCAAGAAGAGACCACAGAGCGTTACAGCAGTGATGATGCCGAGCTTGATATGGTTCTTGGTGGCGGGATTGTTCCGGGTTCGCTGGTGCTTATCGGCGGAAGTCCCGGAGTTGGGAAATCGACGCTATTACTCAAAATCGGTTCAAATCTTGCTCGTCAAAATAAGAATGTATTGTATGTATCAGGAGAAGAGAGTGAGGGACAGATCAAACTGCGCGCCAATCGTTTGGGTGCGAATGTCGATAATCTCTACCTTCTTGCTGAGATACGACTGGAACAAGTACTCAGTGAACTCCACGAGCGCAGCTATGAATGTATCATCATTGACTCCATCCAAACTCTCTATTCCGAGTCAATAGCGTCTGCTCCCGGGTCCGTGACTCAAGTTCGCCAAATTACGTTTGATTTGATGCGTATTGCCAAAGAACGTCGTATCGCAATCTTTATTATCGGACACATTACCAAAGAAGGTTCCATTGCAGGTCCTCGCGTCTTGGAGCATATGGTAGATGTTGTCTTGTATTTTGAAGGAGACAGCGGTCATGAACTGCGTATTTTACGTGGATTTAAAAACCGTTTTGGACCCACGAGTGAGATAGGGGTATTTGAAATGCGTTCAGAAGGGTTAATGTCTGCAAAGGACTTGTCTTCACGCTTTTTCAATCGTAACAAATCTCAAAGCGGATCTGCTTTAACGGTGATTATGGAGGGATCTCGTCCTATTGTCTTGGAAGTACAAGCGCTGGTTAGCGATACTCATGCCCCTAATCCAAAACGCCAGGCAACGGGGTTTGATAATAATCGTCTTAATATGCTTTTAGCGTTACTTGAGCGTAAACTCGAAATCCCTCTCAACAGCTATGATGTTTTTGTCAACATCACCGGTGGTATCAAGATCACTGAAACCTCTGCCGATTTAGCCATCCTAGCCGCCATCATCAGTAGTTTTCGTAACCGTTCTATTTCCAAAGAGACGGTATTTATCGGTGAAGTCTCACTCGTAGGGGATATTCGTGAAGTCTATCAGCTTGATCAGCGTCTCAAAGAAGCACATTCACAGCAGATTACAAAAGCACTAATCCCGAAAAAACCGCTCGAAAAAACAGCCATTAAATGCTACGAAATTGACGAAGTCAGTAAGCTATTGGAGTGGTTTTAACGCTTCTGAGCTATAATAAGCCTATTAAACTAAAGGACATTTACCATGACAGAATGCTCTATTATTGCAGATCATAAATCCGAAGAACGATACACTAAGCTTTCACTTGCTTATTCTACAGAGCAAGAAAAAGAACAAATTGAAGAAGCCATTCAACAATGTACTACGGAATGTTCTATTCAACCCCTTATTTATGGCGGAGATGTAACCGGTGGAAAAAAAATGATTACCATCGAATACCATGATGATTGTGATCGAGAGGGAGGAGCTGTCTATGAAAAGATTCTATGCACTCTTGGAATCAAAGAATGTCATTAAGCCGTAACAGTTCGGATAAAAGTGCCCAACTTCTTCAGGAATTTGTAAAAGGAAATGAAACATTTCAACAAACTTATTTCAAAAAACATGAGAAACAGCTACTTAATCTCGTCCAAAATGGGCAAACTCCTCGTGCCTTATTTATTGGATGTTCTGATTCGCGGGTTATCCCCGATTTGATCGTACAAACTCATCCGGGAGATTTGTTCGTTGTTCGCAATGTAGGAAATTTTGTTGCTCCCTATAAACCTGATGAAGATTTTCACTCAACCGCTGCCGGAATCGAATATGCTGTTGCCATTTTGGAGGTTTCAGAGATTATTATTTGTGGACATTCTCACTGTGGAGCGATTGAGGCACTTTACAATCCTACGTGTAACATGTCCATGGTTCATACCGCAAAATGGCTAACATTGGGAGAAAAAGCAAAATCTATGGCAATGATAGCGCTAGGGGAAAATGCCCCTCGCGAGGAATTACTTCGCGCAACAGAACAACTTTCCGTTGTGACCCAAATTGAGAATTTACTTACGTATCCATATGTGAAAAAATTAGCAGAAGAAGAAAAACTCTTTATTCATGGCTGGTATTATGACATCGAAACGGGTGCCATAGAATATTATGATCCTGAATTATTTCAGTTTCGCCCACTCAGTGAGCTTGGAGAATAATTTTCTTCATCTTACCCGAAGTAGACTTTTCCGCATATGCGGGAATAACAAATTTTTTACCAATCCAAATACAAAAATAATGATGACATAAAATAGTTAGCGATGAAAATAGCTACTGCTGAATAGACAACCGCATAAATCGTTGACTGTCCTACCCCTCGAGCTCCACCACTTGTGTGATATCCAATATAACTTCCAATTGTACTTACAATCCACCCAAATACCGCGGCTTTAATAACTCCTGCCATAATGTCTTTAAGCTCACCAAAACGCATTACTGTCTCTTGGTACGCAATAGGATTTATTCCAAGCGCACCCGTTGAAATAAAATACGCAGATGAAATTGCAACAAAGTCAAACCATATAACGAGCAAGGGGAGAGAAATAACAGTTGCAACAATTCTTGGCACTAATAAATACTCTTTCGAATCCACCCCTAAAATATCAATTGCATCAATTTGTTCGCTTACTTTCATCGTACCAAGCTCTGCAGCCATCGCACTAATAGAGCGAGAAATAAGCATCAATGAGGCAAATACAGGTCCGAGTTCTTTGGTGATTGAGAGAAAAATCGTGTAACCGATAAAACTCTCAATACCAAATTGGTGAAATCCGCTGTACAACTGAATTGCTTCGACCATTCCCGTAAACAATCCAGTAAGAGTTACAACACCCACACAGCCAAGTCCAATAATATCTATTTGGGTCAATAAAATCGTTGGTCGTTTAAAAACTTTTGGATAAAGACGAAACAGTCTAATCTGAAACAAAATAAACACACCAAAACGCTCAAGACTCTCAAATATATTTAAAAAAGGACGTCCAATAAATCCTAAAATTGACTCAATCATACTCTAAACCCCGCTTTACTCTCACAAGTTTACTCAAATCGGGACAAATTTCAAAGGTTTCAAGATACAATAAAGAAAATATTTACTTTCATAGGAATAACGGATGGCTGAAAAAGACAAAGGACACCAAGAAGAAGAACTACCAGAAGGTGGTGAAAAGAAAAAATCGGGTAATTTACTCCTGATTATTATCATTGCAGTTTTATTTTTGATCATTATTATTGGTGGAATTATCACCTTTATGATGATGGGAAGCCATGAAGAAGAAGCAGGTGCAGCTAAAACTGCAAAAGAAGCTTCTGCTCACGGCGATGAAAAAGCTGCCGAAGCAGGAGCTCCAGCTGCAGTAAGTGAAGGGCATAACGGTTCTTTAACCGAAGTTGGTATTATGTTCCCACTTGATCTTTTCACTGTAAATCTTCTCTCCGAAAGTGGTAGACGCTATTTAAAAGTGGAAATGAACCTTGAGCTCGAAGGTGAAGAATTAGCCATAGAACTTGAAAAGAAAAAACCGGTATTACGCGATGTTATTATTCGAATTCTCTCTTCTAAATCTCTCGAAGAGATTTCAACGGCAAAAGGGAAAGAGACACTCAAAGAGCAAATTGTCTCAGAACTTAACACCAGAGTCAAAGACGGTAAAATTAAAAATGTTTACTTCGTTGATTTTGTCGTCCAATAACGGCGTATGATAGGAATTGATCTCATTAAAATTGATCGGATGAAACGTCTCATGGAGCGTTTCGGCGATCATGGATTATCCAAGTTTTTATCCCCAGAAGAAATTTCTCTTGCCAAAAGCTACTCTACAGCCGCAGGATTTTGGGCAGCAAAAGAAGCGTGTTCAAAAGCTCTT
Organism: Campylobacterales bacterium; assembly: GCA_026390135.1. Lineage (GTDB taxonomy): Bacteria > Campylobacterota > Campylobacteria > Campylobacterales > Sulfurimonadaceae > Sulfuricurvum. The sequence goes on from JAPLGN010000021.1 coordinate 33,086, forward strand.
GGATGCGGGATTGGACATGAATGTGGATTTCACGATATAATTCTCTCCAAATCACCCAAAGGTGCTCCTCAAATTGCTTTATCTTCTAAAGTAAAAGATGCGTTTACCATCACCAGCACCTCTGTGTCCATTACCCACGATGGTGACTACGCCATTGCTGTCGTGGCATTACAATAAAACCAAAGGAAAAATATGCGCAATAACGCTCAATGTGAACTCTGTGGATCAACAGAAAATTTAGAACTTTTAAATATCGGGGATGGAAGTGACGAACAGTCTCTCACTCTTTGTGAAACATGCCGTACACAAATTGCTAATCCACAAACTCTGGATGCAACTCACTGGCGCTGTTTAAATGATTCGATGTGGAGTGAAACCCCTGCTGTTGCTGTCATGTCATACCGTCTACTTAAGGCGCTTGGTGAATCAGATTTAGTTGATATGATGTATCTCGAAGACGATGTCAAAACATGGGCAGATTCTGGTATGTTAAAAGTAGCTCAAGAAGCAAGTGATGGTGCAGTTATTCACCGTGATAGCAATGGAACAATACTTCTCCAAGGAGATACCGTCACTCTTATCAAAGATTTAGAAGTTAAAGGGGCAGGATTTACCGCCAAACGTGGAACCATTGTTAAAAATATCCACCTTACTGATGATGCTAAATTCATCGAAGGCAAAATTAACGGTACACAAATCGTCCTCGTTGCCGAATACATGAAGAAAAGTAATTAACGACTAAAAAGCTTTTAGAATCACACTAAAAGCTTCTCACCCTCCGCCTACAAAATCAAGCAGCTCAATAGTATCACCATCGTTCAATAGAGCACTCTTCCACGCATCTTTCTTAACAATCTGCATATTAACCGCTGCTGCCATGACACGTTCTTCTAGCCCTAATGTATGAATGACGTCATATAATGATGCACCCTCGTTCATTTCTCTATTTTCACCGTTTACTTTTATATTCATATTTTCCCCTTACATATACATTTTTATCATTTGAGCAATGAGCAGATTTTTCTTTTCCAATGCAAAATCATACGCTGTCGCACCATTATTATTTTTAAGATAAGGATCGGCTTTGGCTTTTAGCAAAAAATCCACCACCAAATCATTTCCGCTAAACGCAGCTTGATGCAATGGTGTGACGCCGTCATTGTTAGCCAAATTAATATTGGCACCGTGCATGACAACAAACGTCACTAATTTAAGATTCTTTTTTTTGACAGCTAAAATCAGTGGAGTATTTCCCTGAAAATCCTGAAAATTAATATCAGCTCCATGATTCAAAAAAAGCTGTGCTGTTTGGATATCATCCAATTTTATCGACACATGCAGCGGGCTCAATCCTGCTTTGTTAGGCTCATCAATATTTTTACCTTCTGCCAATATTTTCTTAATACGATCAGTATCGCTGGCATATGCAGCATCGTGCAATTCTCCCGCATAGAGATTCAAAAAAAATAGTAAAATTAAAAATAAGTATTTCACGTTTTATCCTTGTGTAAATCGTATCATTTTGAACCGTTCACCCATCAAAGAAGGAGTAATCAATATTTTTACTTTTTCCAGCTCTTGAATGTAAATTTCATCCGAAACTTTTTCTTTGAGCAAAGCGAGCAAGTCCAAAATCCCCATTTCAACCAATGCAACTAACTGAGTTGCGTATTGAACACATACCATGCCCTCAGATTCAAAAGCCTCTTTGACATGGGAAAAATTGACATCATAGGTAATATCCGTCACTCCAAATACTTTGTCTAAGAGCAAATCATCATCAAATAACGGAATCACCTTATGATCTTGATAGACACGTATCGAAAAATCACTGCGGGCAGCCAATTCACCGTAATCAAAACTCATAAACTCAAATTTTGTAATGCTCTGCGCCATCGACTTTGCAAAGGATTCATATCCTACCGCGATTTCTCCACGATCTTTTTTATATTTTTTAGCATGTTTTAGAACTTCAGGAGATTCTTGATCAAAAATAATTTTCCCCTCTTCCACACGGCCGATTTTATCTTTATACAAAAGTTCACACGAAAATGCGTCAAATATTTCATTGGCAATAAAAAAAGTATTAGAAGCATTTATTTCACTCACATCATGATAATGCTCTAATCTGATTACATCTCCAAAAGAATCAGAAAAATAACTTTTTTGATGATCTTGGAGTGCATCAAACCGCTCAATAATCCCAAAACGAAGTGTCCTTAAAAGCTCAGGGCGCAGTGTAAATAAAAATTCAATAATGTCTGCAAGAAGATATCCATGATGCGCACCAATCTCACAAATCAAAGAGTCAGGAGCTAAAAATCCTTCGTCTATACGTACTAGTATATGCTTGGCAATGGTTCCGCCAAAAAACTTAGAGGTACTGACAGAAGTATAAAAATCCCCTTTTTTACCGATAGGACGGTAAGTACCATAATAGCCATCCTCACCGTACAGCCACTCATTCATATACGTACTAAAAAGCACTTATAAAGCACCCATCGCTTTTTCTAGTCGCACAAATCCCTCATCAATGTTTGCTTTAGTAATCGTAAGCGGAGGGAGAAAACGAAGGGTATTGCGCCCTGCTTTGAGAACAATGACTCCATTGTCACGTGCACCATTGATGATTTTTCCGAGTGTCTCGGCATCGCATACACGCAGACCGCGCATTAATCCAAATCCTACATGCCCTTGGAATATGGCAGGATGTTTTTGAGCAAACGCTTCCAATGCCGTTTCAAAATAGATCAATGTCTCATCGAGTTCACCACTGACTTTTAGCTCTTCGAGAATATCAAGCACTTCATTCGCAGCAGCCGTTGAGAGATAATTTCCCCCAAACGTCGAACCATGATCTCCGGGGGCAAAAATATCCAGACGATTGGTCATCACTACGCCGATAGGAACACCGCCACCAAGACCTTTGGCAAGAGTAATAACATCCGGTTCAATCCCATAAAGATTGGAGGCTAAAAACTCACCTGTACGGTAAATTCCCGTTTGAACTTCATCCACCATTAACAAAACATTACGCGATTTAAGCATCTTTGCCAAGGCTTGAACCTTTGCCAGATCCAGTGGCTGAACTCCACCCTCCCCTTGTACCAGTTCAATCATGACTGCAACCGTATGCTCATCAATAAGTGATTCGATCTCATCAATATTTTTTGCGTAAACGAAACCATCAGGGAAAGGTCCAAAATAATTGTGCATCGATTCTTGACCCGTTGCTTTAAGTGCCGTAATCGTACGCCCGTGAAACGAGTATTCGAGTGTAATAATTTTATAGCGCTTAGGCTCTCCGTCCACTTCTCCAAATTTACGAGCAATTTTAATCGCCCCCTCATTTGCCTCCGCACCGCTGTTACCGAAAAAACATTTCATGTTATATCCGCTGAGCTCCACAATTTTTTTAGCACATGTAGCTTGCGGCTCAATGTAATACAAATTGGAAACATGAATAAGTTTTGAAACTTGGTCACAAATTGCTTTTGTCAGACGATCATTAGAATGCCCCACGCTGCACACCGCGATTCCTGCGGCAAAATCAATGTATTCTTTCCCTTCACTGTCCACTAAAATCGCATTTTTACCCTCCACAAAACTAATGGGTTGGCGACTATATGTGGGGAGTACATACTGTTCAAAATTTGTTGTCATCATTTTTTTCTACCTTTATTTTAAATTCTTGATATACCGCATTTTCACCCTCAAAACTAAGAAGGCTTGGGGTTAAAATATTCACTTCGGGCGTTCCTGCATAAATCAACGCACAATCATTGCGAAGTCTACTATCATAATGGACAATAAGTGAAATAGCTCCCACTTTATTACTCACCCTCACCATTTCACCCTCATCAAATCCACACTCAGGATGTAAAAAAATCCCCTCTTCTCGGTGAAATTGTGAATTTAATGATCGTGAAGATTTTGGTGTGATTAAAAATAACCCTTCCTCATTACTCAAACTCAAATCGACCTCGTCCATAAACTCAAATTCACCCGACTCCGTGGCAAAGCCTTCCGAATAAGGAATGACAGGACGATTTTTCTTGTAACTAGCTCCATCACTCTTTTCCATTTGAGAGCTTAGTATCTCCAAGCACTCCTCTTCGCTGGGAATGGAGAGATTAAAATGATCACATAGAGATTTTGAAAGAACATATTCAGAAATGCCAATCTCGCTTTCACGTAATTTTGACATATTTTGAAGTGTAAAATCACCATACGAAGCGCGGATATCCTCTTTTTCTAAAAATGTTTTTGCCGGAATAACTAAATCTGACGCCAATGAAGTTTCGTTTTCATACAAACCAAAATAAATTTTAACTCCTGCATTTGTAAATTCCTTTTGTACTTTCGAAGAATTTGGCATTTGGGCAAGCGGATTTCCTCCTTGAACAAAGACCGTTTCAAATGTTGAAAAATCCACTATTGGTTTAGCAACCGTGTTATGAATTGAAATAAACGGCAAGTCTATTCCGGCCAAAGAAGAGCCCAAGTAACCCACACCGCTTCCGCTCTTTCCAAACAACCCGAGTATCGCACCAAACGCATCTATAGCTCGAATAATATCCGCACCATTTTGATATTTTTGTACCCCAGCCCCAACTAAAATTACCGTTTTTTTATCGCGAATAAGTTCTAAAACAGCACCTATTTGTCCAAGGCTTACATCAATGGCTTCCAGTGTCGATTTTATTCGAACACTCTGTGTTAATTCATAAAACTCTTTATAATCACTTCCAAAACTTTCCAAAAACTCTTCATCTTGCGATCCTTCAATAATACAAAATCGTGAAAGGAGAAGTGCCAAATGCAAATCACCGCGCGGTTTAATTTGTATATGCAAATGTGCACTTTGTGCTAAAACAGTTTTTATAGGATCAATAACAATAATCTTTTTATTTTTCAAAAACGACAGTATGTGAGAATGGGTTACATGGGGATTTCTCCCCCATACTATTACAACCTCAGACGCATCAATCATTTCCGCTGAAAGCGGATGGTTCACACCTCGTCCAAGCATGATGCCGGCTTCTCCTGCACCATCACAAAGAGATCCTCGTGTTCCTACCGCTCCCATGCGAGCAAAAAAATGGTCCATTGCTCGCTGCATTAATCCCACATTACCGCTTCCTCGGTAAAAAAGAGTTTTTACTGGAGAATTCGTCTCTAAAATACTTAATAGTCTGCTGTATGCTTCTTCCATCGTAATGGTTTTTCCATGATAACGTGGTGCATTAAGTCGTTCATTCTCATCAAAATGATTTAAATGAGGACACAAATATCCTTTCGTTACAGGGTGAGACTTATCGCCTTTAACCTTCCCTTTATCATCCAAAATAATACGACACGCATCATAACAATCGAGTGGACAAGCGGTAGTGTAACTCATAAAATGCCCCCTTTTACTATTATCAATGCTAATGTATTATTTTACAGTCCCATGGCTTTAATTTTTAGTAAAAAAAAGCTTCAGTTTGGATATGATTAACACCAATAAAACTCTCGAGGTTAATAATGTCTCTTTTAGAACACGTAGATGGAGCCACTAATCTGGCAAAAAACAATGAAGTACAACTTCTAATCTTTAAAGTAGATGCCGCCCAAACATCTCCTTATTACGCCATTAACGTTTTCAAAACACGAGAAGTTGTAGAAGCCAAACACCATCTTTTAACTCTCATCCCCTCATCGCACCCTTTGCTGGAAGGAACCATCGTCTTACGTGGTCTTCAAATCCCCATTCTTAATCTTCCAAAATGGCTGGGATCAGAACTAACAACCGAAAAGAAAAAACTTTCCAATCTTTTGATATGCGATTTCAATGGAATTATTATCGGTATCCGAATCATGTTTGCCTACCGTGTTATCAAGAAAAACTGGACTGAAATGCACGCACCCGACAGCTACCGTCTTGGAGAAGACGGATTGGTCATTAACGATACAAGACTCGATGATGGCAGCTTGTGTTTGGTACTCGATTATGAAAAGCTGCTAGCGGATGTAATTCCCCAAGCAATGGTCAATGTTTTAGAATCACCTAACAATTTAGCCAATATTGTGATTCCTGACAAGCTAAGAAACGGAACCGTTTTAATTGCCGAAGATTCCAAAACTGCTCAACGCCATTTACGTCAGGTATTTGCAAACGCTCATATCTCCTATCAAATTTTCAACAATGGCAAAGAACTGATGGATTTTGTTAATGCACATCCCAACCCTTCTTCCATCCCTGCTATCATTACGGATATTGAGATGCCGGAGATGTCAGGTTTTACTGTCGTTCGTCTGCTAAAAGCAAATCCGCTCACTAAACTAATTCCTGTAATCGTGAACAGCTCTATGACAGGTGAAAATAATAAACGGGAAGCAGCAGGATTAGGGGCAGATGGATTTATTGACAAAACAAAGAGTCACGATATCATTCCGTTAATTGTCAGTAAGATGGAAATTGTAAGTCAGGTATTATTGGCTTAGTTCGTCATACCCGATAGGGTATGAATGAATACGTTTAATCTACGATTGCGAGAACTTGACCTGCTTCAACTTTATCATTTACTTGTACCATAACTGCACTCAAAACACCTGAACGCGGTGCTAAAACATCAATTTCCATTTTCATTGCTTCGAGAATCATGATCTTATCGCCCGCGTTGATTGGAGCACCTACTTGAGCCAAAAGTTTAAAAACAGAACCGGGAAGCTCTGAATGAATGGCGTTTTCATTGACTGCTGCAACTACTGGAGCTGCTACTGCTACCGGTGCAACCGCTACTGGAGCTGCTACTGCTACTGATTGAACGTTTGCATTGCCGTCTACGATTTGTACGTTGTATTGTTGTCCGTCTACGATTACCGTGTAAGTACCATTTGCCATTGTGAAATTCTCCTGTTTTAGTGTTGATTGAATTGATTGAGTTGCATCAGCCGTTTTCGGGCTATTTTTTCGAACGTTTACGGTTGCTTCCCCTTTGAGGAAGGCAATCCCTTTGACATCACAAGAAGCCGCGATAAAAATATTTTCATCACTGGCTTCAAGTCCTTCATTCGCCAATTGGGTAGTCCAATACGCAATTGATTTCTTTTCGTCACGATCTGCAATATCAATTGCATGATCGGTGGTTGGTTCAAGCTTGAGCTGTTCGTGAGCAATACGCACCACTTCAGCATCAGGAGCCGTTGGTGTTTTACCAAAATAGCCTAATACCATTTTGCCATATCCCGGTGCAATTTTCTTCCATGGACCCATAAGGGCATTGTTAAGCGCTTGTTGAAAATAAAACTGAGACACAGGAGTCACCGACGTACCGTATCCCCCTTTTTCAACCACTTCACGCATTGCACGAATGACTTCAGGATAACGATCCAACATATTGTTATCACGCATCATCTGAGTATTCGCCGTCAATGCACCACCGGGCATTGGAGAAAATGGAATTAAAGGTGAAACTTGTGTTGCTTCTGGCGGGATGAAATAGTCTTTTAAGCAATCGCCCAATACATCTTCGTATTGTAAGATTTTTTCAAGCTCTAAACCACCCAAATCAAAGTTCTTACCCTTGACTGCATGCAACATCGTCAAAATATCCGGTTGAGATGTACCACCGCTCACAGGAGAGGCTGCCATATCAATACCATCAATACCTGCATCAAGCGCCGCGAGATAACAGGCAACACTCACTCCCGCTGTTTCATGGGTATGAAGACGCAAGTGTGTCCCCTCAGGAACAAGACGACGTGCCATTTGAATAGTCTCATAGACTTTTTGGGGACTGGATGTTCCGCTGGCATCTTTGAAACATATTGAGCTGTAAGGGATACCTGAATCCAAAATCTCTCGAAGTGTTTTTTCGTAAAATGCCACATCATGCGCACCCACACACCCCGGAGGAAGATCCATCATGGTGACAACGACTTCATGCTTCAACCCATGATGAACAATACGTTCACCTGAGTATTTCAGATTTTCAACATCATTCAAAGCATCGAAGTTTCGGATGGTTGTCGTACCGTGCTTTTTAAACATCTTGGCATGCAAATCAACCATCTCACGGCTACCCGTATCAAGCATTACAGTATTAACACCGCGCGCAAGGGTTTGAAGATTGGCATCCGGCCCCACGATAGAGCGAAATTTATCCATCATATCAAATGCATTTTCATTTAGATAGAAGAAAAGACTTTGAAAGCGCGCTCCGCCTCCAAATTCAAAATGGGTAATCCCTGCATGAGCAGCTGCTTCGACCGCAGGGAAAAAATCATTCATTAGTACCCGTCCGCCAAATACGGATTGAAATCCGTCACGGAACGTTGTATCCATTATGTCGATATATTTTTTTGCCATAATCCCTACTTCTTTTTATTATGATGATGGATTGCTGCAACCAGTGAAGCAAGCCCAGCTAAACCATTATTTTGTTGAGAATTTTCGAGCTCATGATGATGAAGCGCTACTGCAATGGCAGCAACTCTCGCCCTGACGTCATTGTTTTCTAAAGAGTGATGATGCAATACAGCAGCAATTGCAGCCACTTTTGCACCCTCATGATTAGGAGACGACTCGCTGACACATACTTGTAACTCTGAGAGGTTTTTAGGCTGCGACTTCGTAAAAAATTTCATTACTCTATCTAGTAATTCCACGTCTATATTCCTCTACTGATATTTGGCAACGCAACACGTTGGCGTGATTTTAGTATAAAGTTCATTAAAATTAATTTACTGAACCGTTTCAATATAGCTCAAAGATAATTTTGTTACAATCCGCACCTATAAAATAATAACAAAGAGGTACGCAAATGGATCTTAGTAAAATCGGATATGGCGAAAACCCGGATAAAGTTAAAGCAATTATTGAAATTGCCTGTGGATCAAACATCAAATATGAAGTTGAAAAAGAAAGCGGTGCATTAGTGCTTGACCGTGTTATGCACTCAGCAATGTACTATCCTGCAAACTACGGTTTTGTGAATAAAACACTTTCTCAAGACGGTGATCCTGCTGACATCTTAATCTTGACTGAATATCCTATGGTTGAAGGGTGTGTTACGAACTGCCGTTTAGTGGGTGTTTTAATCATGGAAGACGAAAGCGGTATTGATGAAAAATTGCTTGCTGTTCCAACCTCTAAAATCGACCCTACCTTTGATGCAATTCAAGATCTTGGAGATATTCCAAAACATACATTGGCAAAAATCAAGAATTTCTTTGAAACCTATAAAATGCTAGAACCGAATAAATGGGTAAAAGTAAAAGGATTTGAAGACAAAGCATCCGCAACTAAAATCCTAGAAGATGCAATTGCTGCATACAAAGAATAAGTTTACCAATGATTGATTTCTCTTCGCCCGAATTTTTCTCTTATGCTATTTTTGGTGTAATCCTAAATTTCATTTTTTCAATGGCATTTGGGGTGTATCTGAGCAATAACATCGGGATTGAAGAGATGCTTCTCTCAAAAGGGGAAAAAGAGCAGCAGTGGTGGCTATCAGTCTCTCTTGTAATACCTTTTGCGAAGATGATAATCACTCTTTATCGTGTTGCTATCTTACAATTTTACTTTCTTGACCAAGGAAAGTCTCACAAAGAGTTCTGGATTTATCTTACTACTGAAGATTAATAACCTTTCAAATTCTCCCTTTTTAGCTTAAAGTTTGCTTAATATTAACTCCGACCTTAAGTTAACAGAATATAAACAACTTTTTACAACATTTATAACCTATAATATAATCGAAGCTTAATATCAACTTTCCCTATACATAGGCTCAAACAGCTGATTTTCATTACTTTTTCTTAACTAAACCATCTAAAATGATTATAGCAGTATTCAAAGCTTATGAATACCTTAAAATTTCACATCCAAAATAAGGAGGTATAAATGATGAAATTCATTTCATTAATAGTTCTCTTTGTATGTGCATCATTAGCCGATAATACAAGTAATCAAATGAGTCCAAAACAACTTTATGTTTTACAAACAGTTCGAGACGTCGCCAAAACGATTCCTGATAAACATGGTCAAACCTATGAGAATACAGTAAGTGCCATCTGTATTACTGAAAGCAGTGCAGGTAAAAATACTATAGGTGATTTTCACAATAAAAAATCATTTACTAAAGCCTCCCTTGGGCCAATGCAAGTTCGTGTATCAACGGCTAGACACGTTTCACAAAACTTTAAAGCACTCAGCTGGCTTAATAAACTTAGCGACATTCAACTTGCAGCACGACTTTTGGGTGATACACGCTTATCAGCAAAAGTGGCAACCTATTATGTAGTATTGCTTCACAACAGCCGTAGAAACTCTTTTAATGCTGTCAGTGGCTACAATGGAGGAATGGTTAATCATAAATACTACGATAAAATTATGCAAAATAAAGCCGTTATTGCTCAACTCGTCTCTTCTGGAAAACTCTCTTAAAAATTCGCTATAATATTCCCATATTTGATGGGAGTCTATAAATGGATGATTATAAACTTAAACTGATTCTTGCAGGACTTGGCGGATTAGTTTTTGGTCTAATCTTTATATTATTGGCTTTTGTTCTCCCTCTTAAAGATAATAGTGTCAATACAGAGTTGCAAGCTAAACATACTCTCGAAAAGATCTCAAAAGGGATTAAAGAAGGTCAGCTTCGACCTCCCCCAAAAGACCAAAGCAATCATGAATGATTAGCCCCTCGACCCATTCCAAACTTTCACTCTTACTCCCAAACCAAAATAAAGTACTCACCGAAATCATCAAACACGCATCCCCTGAACAATTAACCCATTTGCAGGAAAAAAGCACTCTTAAATCTTTTTTAGGATCACTTTTTCACGATACACTCACCAATACTAAATCCGATTCGATACTCCTCGATATGCTCAAAAGCAATCCCTCATTTAAAAATATGGGGAATTTCACCGATAATCTCAAAACTCTGCTAACGTTATTAAAAGAAGAACCTTCCCTCTTACCAAAACTCGTTAAGCTCGAGAGCTTTATAGAATCTATTCAGACCATAAATGTCCCTATGTTAAAAGAAAAAATTGTAAATTCCGGTATTTTTATGGAATCTAAAATAGCTTCCTTAGCAGATGCGTCACTCCAAGAGATAGAACAGAGTATAGGACGCGATGTCAAATCCAATCTTTTAGCTCTTAAATTTGACCTAGAAAAACTGGATTTACCCAATAATGAAGCACTCCAAACTCACGTCGATCAACTTATCACGAACATTGACTATCATCAGCTTCTTTCGCACCTAAGTTGCGCTAATTCGCTTTATTTTCCATTTAGCTGGGATCAGCTTCAAGAGGGAAGTGTTACTTTTAAAAAAGCCAAAGGAAAAAAGTTTTACTGTGAGATCAATCTAATGCTCAAAGAATACGGTGAAATTGACCTGATGATGGGGCTTTATGAGGAAAATCAACTCGAAATCCAAATACACACCGAAAATACTTCCTTAAAAATACTGATTCAAACCCATCTTGAACTTTTACGGACGCTGCTCATCGATGCAGGAATCACATTGCGCATCATTCGTGTCCATGAGACTAAAGATTTCCAAAACCCATCCGCAACAGCTTATGCGTCTGAAACAACGGACAGCCATTTTGGGTTTGAGGCACTTGGATGAAAAAGGCTGTCGCTCTTAGCTATGATAAAATAAAAGACAGAGCCCCAAAAGTCATTGCGAAAGGGAAAGGAGATACGGCTGAAACCATCATAAAAATTGCTCAGCTTCATAATCTGCCCATCACACAAGATGAGGATCTCGTAGAGTTGCTCAGTAAAGTCGAAATCGATCGTGAGATTCCCGATAAACTCTACGTAGCCGTTGCGGAAGTATTTAAATTTCTCTATACGATTACCCATAAAGAGCCCTAGAAAATTATGCTACACTTTCAGCATGAAAAAATATACAAATCCTTTTTGGGAAACCAAACAACTCAATGAACTCACCAATGAAGAATGGGAAGCGCTGTGTGATGGCTGTGGGCTATGCTGTCTGCACAAACTCCAAGATGAAGAGGTTAAAGACGCTCCTGTTTTGATGACGCGTGTCGTCTGCCGCTGTTACGATCTCCAAGCAGCAGGATGCAGTGATTATCCAAACCGACAAAAAATTGTCCCCGAGTGTACGGCGCTTACTATCAAAAGAGCTTCTGAATTTGAGTGGCTTCCACAAACCTGTGCTTACCGTTTACGCCATCATAATCTTCCGATTCCACTATGGCATCCGCTTATCACAGGAACACGTGAGAGCGTTCGACCTTATAGCGTTCATGCTCTTAATCCTGTTCTCGAAACCGAAACGATTGATTTCGAAGATTATCTTATCCCGAATTGAGAATTATTGCACGGTACACGTTAGCAGTCGAGGATCGTTTCTACTGTCTATCAAAATTCGCTTGACACGATCTTGCCATACTATTCCAAATAGTTCTCGCTGGGAAGCATCGGCTCGCGCTGATGCAATAAGAGGAAGCAGCTCACCCATACGTGGATCACTCACAACAAAAGAGGGATCGTATCTAAGATTTACACGTTCGCCGGTATCAACACGCTCTAACGCCATCTCTCCTTCTATTTGGACATCATAAAAAAGCAACTGTCGTCGATCAAACTTTCCTGCAAGGCCATGAAAACCACCCATATCCGTTGCTCCTGTAATCATTGAAGCAACATTTGCAATCACCCCTACGACACCATCACCAAGCGTACCCTTCATTAGAACTTTAATCTCTCCACGTACAGGCATTTTATCCCCATACAGTGATTTAAGTCCCTCTTGCACCATCAAAAATGCACCGGCAACCGTTGGACACGAATGACCAGCAAGTTTTACCACGTCCCTATACGTATAGTCAATTATACCGTTACTCGCAGCTCCAAGTACCTCAGAGAGCGGATCACGCACTATTATGGGTGCAACATCATTAAAAAAATCGGGTGTTATCATCGTCTCTCTCCCTAAAAGAAGAGATTATAATGTTTTTACATGCTTTAACCATTGACCTGCATCAATCTCGTGATACAATCTGACGTAAAGCCTCTTCAAATGACGGATATAAAAATTTAAATCCATTTTTCAAAAGTTTCTCCGGATACACCTCTTTCGAATCAAGCATAACTGACGAACCTTCGCCAAAAGCAAGTTTTACAAGCCATGCAGGAAGTGTAAAGAAAATTGGGCGATGCAATACTTTTCCAATAATTTTAGTTTGAGATATATTGCTAAGGGGATGAGGCGCTGTAAAATTTATGACGCCGTTCAAATCAGCATGGTCAATTAAAAAAGCACAAGCACGAACAAGATCGTCTAAATGAATCCATGAAACGATTTGTGTTCCATCACCCATTTTACCACCCAATCCCATTTTAAAAGGGGGTAACATTTTTTGCATTGCACCGCCATCTTTACCCAACACGACTCCAAATCGCATCACACATACTCTCGTTTTCTGTGCTTCGAATGCTGCCTTTTCCCAATCCATGACCAAAGTAGCCAAAAAATCATCGGCAAAGAATTCAGAAGCTTCAGTATGCTGATGATCTCCGTCATAAATACCGACCGCAGATGCATTTATAAATGTAGAAGGAGGATTGTTACATGCAGCAATGGCGGCTACCAGTTTATCGGTGCTTTCCAAACGACTTTGACGTAATATATTTTTATAACTCTCACTCCATCGTCCCAAAATATTGGCACCTGAGAGATTAATGACCACATCTGCACTTTCAATCGTTTCAACAATTTTTTCAACTGAGGTATCGCTACGAATACTCAACCCAACAACCGTATCGGATCGTTTTAATAAATAGGTACGTAATGCACTTCCAACAAATCCACTCATTCCACAAATAACAATTTTCATATTTAACCCTTTTGCAGTGTACTTATTTTTATAATCACTCGATTTCTACCCTGATCTTTCGCCACATAAAGCTGATCATCTGCTTCTTTATAAAGTTGTTCATGTGTCATGATAGATTCAGGATGATACACAAAAATCCCCATAGAGATAGTAACATACGCTGAAGCATCATTATTTTTATGCAAAATTGCTAATGCTTCGGTTTCATTTCGTATGCGATGTCCAAGATACAAATATTCTTCCTCACTCATATCCGATACTATTATTGCAAATTCTTCTCCCCCAAGTCTAAAAGCATATTCACCGCTTCGAGTAGTATAAAGCTTTAAAATTTTGGCAATGCGTATCAGAACATTATCTCCGGCTTGATGCCCATACGTATCATTATACTGCTTGAAATGATCAACATCCAACATCATCAAAGCCGTAGTGTGATTATGTCGCTTAGCACGGTTCATCTCTTCTTGAATGGTCAATATGTAATGGCGTCGATTATACAAATTGGTCATAGGATCAGTAATCGCCAATTCTTGAAGTTGTTTGGTTTTAGCTTCAATACGCTCTTCCAATGTACGATTAAGTTCTTCCAACTCACTCTTCTGAGCATTTAGGGCAATATTTGTATCATATAATTGTGTCATTTTTTGTTTGATTTCAATCGCCATTTTTTGAAACGCATGGGTAAGTAATTGCCACTCACGATCGTAGTAGCTGCTGTTAATTTCAATATCATAGTGCCCATTTGAAATCAATAAGGCATTATGGCTTAACTCTTGAATTGGTTTTACAAACGAACGCAGAGCAATAATAAGCATACCAAAGACAACCGCAACCCCAAAGAAAAATAATAAAAGCAACGATGTTGTTTGCTTGTACCATTCGTGCAGAAATTCATTTTCGTCCATTTTAACCATCATTCCACAACGAAGCTCTTTTTGATATCCCCAGGCGACAACCGAATTCTCTCCCGTTTCGTCAACAATATATTTTTGTCCGCTTTCACCACGAACGGCTTCATAGATTGGATTATCCTGAGGTAATGTTAAAAAAGTATCCGGGGGAATTTTTGTGTGACGTGTGGCAAACATATTTATAAGTTTTCCATTTTCTATAACAGCGGTAATCACTTCACCTGTTTTTCCAAGCTCACTGGAATCATTTACAACAGCTTGAATCGCTTTATTATCGATTTGGGCAGCTGAAATACCAATTATTTTTCCATTATGAATAATTGGTTCGGCGATAAAAGCAGCATAATCATGACTTGGCTCATAAAAGTAGAAATCAGAGACATAGGGAGACCTGTTTTTGAGTGCATCTTTGAATACGCGAGCCAATTGGGAACTGCGATAGCGACCTGTCAAAAGATTGGTATGTAAATCAGCCTCATGCTTAACCGTATAAACAATATCACCCTCCAGCGAGATTAGGAAAATATCATAAAAAGCATTCTTTTGAGCAATAATCGCTAATTTATTTCGCAAACTTTCAGGCGATTGATTCCAAAAATCTCTTTCAAAAATAGTATGATGGCGTGAAGCAAAATAAAAAAGTTCGGTTACGTTGTCTAAGGAGGTATAACGTTGCTGAACATAGTTGTCAATGGCTTCTATTTTATGATTGAGTATTGTGTAAATACGGTTTAAACCATTGTGACGGATAGTTTCACGCACCTCCCACCCGATAAATATCAAGATAGTAAAACTAAAAATAGCAATGGCACTTAACCAAATAATAGTTCGTTTAAGTACCGTCATTTTATTCGTCAAATACATGGATTTAACCTTTAATCGATCGACAGTTATATCATAAAGCTTTATAATATCAAAGAAGACAATTTTTATCTATTAAAGATTTTTTTACCCTAT
>JAPLGN010000023.1 GCA_026390135.1 Campylobacterales bacterium
TTTTGACTTGGACATTTTTGCCCCATCTTTAAGAACCATTCCTTGTGTCAAAAGCTTCTCAAAAGGTTCATCAAACTCTAGGTATCCCAAATCTCTGAATACTTTGGTAAAAAATCGCGCATAAAGCAAATGCAAAATCGCGTGTTCAATCCCGCCGATGTAGTGATCAACTCCTTCATGCCCTTTAGGGTGCATCCAATATTTGATTTGTTCACTTGAGAATGCTTCTTTTTCCCAGTTAGCAGGTGATGCACAAAAACGCAAAAAGTACCAACTTGACTCAACAAATGTATCCATCGTATCGGTTTCACGAATTGCATCTTTTCCACATGTAGGACATTTACAGTATTTCCATGTAGGATGTTTTTCGAGCGGATTTCCCTCACCCGTTATTTCAATATCATGAGGAAGTGCAATAGGAAGATTTTCTTTTTTCTCCATCACCAAACCACAATCGTCACAGTGAACGAATGGAATAGGTGCACCCCAATAGCGTTGACGTGAAACACCCCAATCTTTGAGTTTATAATTGGTCGTTTTTTGTCCGATTTTTTCACTCTCAAAATAGTCGATTACTTTTGATTGAGCCTCTTTAGAGTTTAAACCATCAAACTGTTCTGAGTTAAACATAATCCCCGCATCGGTATACGCTTTTGCTAAATCCAGCTCACCCTCTAAAGGTTTGATCACTGCATGAATCGGTAAATCGTATTTTTTGGCAAAATCAAAATCACGATCATCATGCGCTGGAACCGCCATCACAGCACCGCTGCCGTAATCCATCAAGACAAAATTAGCTATCCAAACGGGGATACTTTTTTTCGTCAATGGATGGAGGACATTTAGTCCCAAAGCTATCCCAGATTTTTCTTTTTGACGATCAATAGAAGAACTGTTTTTCATTTCTTTGATTTGTAAGACAATTTTATCACTCAATAAAGCATTGTCTATCATGTACGAGACAATCGGATGCTCAGGTGCTAATGCCGTATAGGAAACACCATAAATCGTA
The DNA here is from genome assembly GCA_026390135.1 of Campylobacterales bacterium. GTDB lineage: Bacteria > Campylobacterota > Campylobacteria > Campylobacterales > Sulfurimonadaceae > Sulfuricurvum. The sequence continues at coordinate 1,013 of JAPLGN010000023.1, forward strand.
TCAGGACGAGTCGTAAAAACATCAAAACTTTCAAAATTTGAAGCTAATTTCTCTTTGCTTTCTTCATCAAAAAAGAGATCAAATGCCAAACCGTTCGATTTTCCGATCCAGTTTTCCTGCATCGTCAAAACTTGTTTCGGCCAACCGCCTTCAAGTTTTTTCAAGTCATCTAACAGTTCATCGCCATACTGAGTAATTTTAAAATAATATTGATTCATATCTTTTTTGACAATCGGAGTATCACATCTCCAGCAGCATCCGTCAACGACTTGTTCGTTTGCCAGTACCGTCAAATCATGGGGGCACCAGTTAAGCATCCCTTTTTTACGATACAACAGCCCTTTTTCGTACATATCAATGATAAAGCCCTGCTCAAACTTCGTATACAGTTCATCGCTCGTTGCCAGTTCTCTCTCTTTTGAAAACGAAAAACCTAAAGAGGCGAACTCTTTTTTCATATAATCGATATTCTCATACGTCCATGTCTTAGGATGAGAACCATTTTTAATCGCTGCATTTTCAGCGGGCATACCAAAACTGTCAAAACCAATTGGGTGAAGTACATTAAATCCCTGCTGACGATAATAACGGGCAAATGTATCGCTGAGAGTGTAGTTTCGTACATGCCCCATGTGGAGTCGTCCACTGGGAAAAGGGAACATACTTAAGATGTACTTTTTTGTTTTTGTAAAATCTTCAGTTGGCTCAAAACTTTTGTTCTCACTCCAAAATTTTTGCCACTTCGCTTCAATATCTTTCGGGACGTAATTCAAAAAAACTCCTAATTAAACAATGCCCTGCTCGAATTGAGCACGCATTTTTTCTTTTTCAGCTCGGTTTTTTACTTTTTCTGCCAACATCTGACGGTAACCTGCAACATTAAATCCTGTCCAAACGACCAGTTGTGCCGCAACAAAAATAGAGCTGTACGTACCGACAATAACTCCGATCAACATCGGGAAACTAAAGCCCATCATGATATCACCACCAAAAACAAACAGTGTCAATACGACAAAGAATACAGTCAAAGATGTCAGTGTCGTTCGAGACTGGGTACGAGAGACCGCTTCATTGACAATCATAACAAAATCAGTATTTTTAGACTCTTCAATGTGTTCACGAATACGATCATAGACAATAATAGTATCATGAATAGAATAACCCAAAATCATCAACAATGCCGCAACACTTTCGATATTAAAATCAACCTCAAAATACGATACAAATCCAAATGTAATCACAATATCATGAACAATCGCAATAATTGCAGCAAGAGCAAAACGCCACTCATAGCGAAACGTTACTGTTGCCATAATAGCAAGAAGTGTAAGTAAAAACGCAGTCAATCCCTTAACCCGCAATTCATCACCCACTTTTGGTCCTACCATATCAACACGACGAATCTCAAAATCACCTGTCCCTGTAAGAATCTTTTTCGTGGTATCACCGATATCATTACTTAGTCCCATCGTCGATGCAGGCGTTTTAATGACAACTTCTTGGGGTGAGCCAAATTCTGTGACCGTAGCATGTGCAAACAGCTCATTTTTTTTCAAGCTTTCACGTATTTTTTCAATCGGTGCAGCTCCGGAATATTTAACTTGCACCACTGTTCCACCGGTAAAATCGATTCCAAAAGAGAACCCTTTTACCGAAATCAGTGCGATTGCGAGAAAAAAGAGAACAAACGATGCGAGAAAAAAGATTTTTCCCTTTCCGAGAAAGTTATAGATTTTGTCTTCTTTAAAAAGTTCCATGCTTATTTAGCCTTTCTCGTCATACCAAACCACAAGGTGTAGTTTTTATTTTTTTCAATACGGTCCATAAACAATAGATAAATACCGTACGATCCGACGATAGCGGTAAGCATAGAAGCCAAAAGCCCCATACTAAGCGTTACCGCAAATCCTTTGATGGCACCTGTTCCATACACATACAAAATAGTACATGCCAAAATTTGCGTTACATTCGAATCTAAAATTGCTCTCATTGCCTTAGAGTACCCCTCAGCAATTGCACGACGCGTTGGTACTCCTGCACGAAGCCCCTCACGAATACGCTCATTAATAATAATATTCGCATCCACCGCAAGTCCGATATGCAAAACAATACCTGCCATCCCAGGAAGCGTTAAAGTAGCCCCCATCAGTGACATAAGTGCCAAAATGATGAAAAGGTTAATCACAACCGCAAGATTGGCAATCACGCCCGCTAAACCGTAATAGAACATCATAAATAAAATAACCAGTCCAAAACCGCTCACAAGAGCAAGCAGTGATGCACGAATACTATCTGCTCCTAAACTTGGTCCTACCGAGCGCTTCTCCATCATATAAATAGGAGCAAGCAATGCACCCGAACGAAGAGCAATCGCAAGGTCATTGGCTTCAGCCGTCGTATAATTACCACTGATTTGACCACTTCCACCGCCAATACGTTCATTAATCACCGGTGATGAATAGACTTTTCCATCGAGAACAATCGCGAGACGTTTTCCAACGCTTTTAGCGGTAAAATCGCCAAAAATCTGTGCACCCTCGGAGTTGAGGGTAAAGTTAATGGTAGGATTATTGTTTTGATCGTATCCCACTTGAGCATTGGTCAGCATCGTCCCATCAAGGATAGGGATTTCACGTACCAAATGTTTTACTTTAGGTTGCAAAGCATCTTCGAGAATTTTATCTCCATAGCCCATTGCTTCCGCATCGCCTAACTCATTAACACGCATAGCACGATCTTCATCAACCGCCATAAGCTCAAGTTTTGCCGCACGCGAAATAAGTTCACGAGCGCGCTGCTCCTCTTCTTGCGTTTTAATACCGGGAAGTTCAACCAAGATTTTATCGACACCCTGCTTCGCCACGGTAGGTTCTGCAAGACCAAATTGATCCAGACGGTTACGAATCGTCTCAATCGCCTGATCAACGGCTTGAACTTTTAGCTTCTCAACTGCGACTGGTGTCATTGTGATACTATAGCTCCCACCTGATGCTCGGACAACTGTCCCTTCTACTTTTTTAAAATAGCCATCTAGCAATACCGCATCATCGTTATCAAGTAATTCAAATGTAACCGTATCACTGCTCGCATTTAAACCATCGATCATAATATCGTTCTTCTCAGCGAATCTGCTCACACCGGAGGCAATTGATTTAAGCTGAGAAGTAACTGCTTCTTCGGTTTTGACTCCTAGTAGCATATGCAATCCACCCTGCAAATCCAGACCCAAAGTTACTTTTGCACCACGTTCACTTTGCGTTAAAGAAGGTAACGAAAAAATAATCCCAAAAATCGTAGCAATAATCAGTAAAACGACGCGATAATTAAGCTTCATCCTCGTACTTTCGCGCAACAGCGTCTTTCACTAAACGCCCCTCTACGTCATTATTGAATTTCACTGCAAAAAATGTCTCTTCGACTTTTTTAATTTCGACGATTAAGCCGCCATTCGTAACCACTTTATCCCCTTTAGTAAGGGCTGTAAGCATTTGGGCGTGTTTCTTTGCTTGTTGTTGCTGTGGGCGAATGATAACGAAGTACATAATCGCGATCAAAAAGACGAAAGGGAGTAATTGAGTTACTATTTCCATGTGGTTCCTTGGATGTATAAAAGTTCTTGCATTATACTCAAAAGAGATTAACATCGCTATAATTCGCCCATGAAATTACCGATAACTATCCCCTACAATCTACTCGTAACTCCGCTGCTTATTGCACTTGGCTTTAGTGCTTTTATCTATTTTGAATACTTTCATATTACGATTAAACTTATCAATACTCTTGCGGCGCTTGGAGCGTTTTATGGTTTACTGCATGCTCCACGTATTGTCCTTCCTATAGCAGGATTTTGGATTGGCCTTCTTTGGTGCTATTGGATTGGATTCAGTTTTCAATATTATGGGCTTGGATGGGCTGTCTGGCTAGTATCTCTTGGTTTTGGGCTTGTATACGCTCTTTACTATGGAACACTCGGATTAACCACTAACCCATGGCTTCGTGCACTTATTCTCTTTGGCTTGACCTACGTATGGCCTATGGATTTTAATTGGATGCAGCCTGAGCTTATTTTTGTGGAAAGCTACATCGGTTTTGAAAAATGGCAGTTTGCTTCTGTTTTAGTAGTTTTAGCCTCTGCATCATGGTTTGATCGACAGAAAAAGCTTCTCCCTTTGCTATTGCTTCCCGTAACCCTTCAAACTGCCTATACTCCTCCTCCGCTGCCACCACTAAAAATCAAACTGATATCAACCAACATTCCGCAGGATTTAAAATGGCAGGAGTTTATTCTCGAAGATACCATCAATAATAATCTGAATCTTATCGATGAAGCAATAGCCCAGAAGTATGATCTTGTCATTCTCCCGGAAGCCGCGTTTACCCTCTATATGAATCACGCTCCCGTGTTAATGAAAGAACTGCAAAAAAAATCTGCCTCTATCGCTATTCTCACAGGAACACTTCACGATGAAAAAAATCTCAATTACAATGTGTCGTATCTTTTTGACCATGGCAAAATCACGGTAGCCAAAAAAATGATTCTTGTCCCTTTCGGGGAATATGTTCCTCTTCCAGCCTTTTTAAAAGGGTGGGTTAATCGTACTATTTTTGGGGGAGGATCGGATTTTGTAACAGCGGATAAGCCAACCGATTACGTTATCAAGGGGATAAAATTTCGCAACGCCATCTGCTACGAAGCAACACGAGAGGAACTCTACACCCCAGACGCTCGCTATCTCATCGCAACCAGCAACAACGGATGGTTTCAACCCTCCATTGAGCCTACATTGCAAAATCTTTTAATCCGATTTTATGCACGAAAAAATCATTCGATGGTATTTCATTCCGCCAATGGCGGAGGAAGCGGGATAGTTTATTGATATTGTCATGCTGAATATTTGTATTTCGTCATGCTAAGCTAGTGCTTCGTCATCCTGAACTCGATTCAGGATCTCAAATAACTATATCAACCCCTCAAAAATTGTCTCAATATCTTCCCCGTAAAAATACTCTACCAAGAATTCCGTCTGCATTTCTTAGTTAATAAGTGGGAACAGAAAAAACTTATCCACCTGGCGGACAATTTTTTTTAGTAAAATCAAGCAATGTACTAGTATTAACTTCAAAGCCTGAGGAATTAAATGTTAGCTTTCCAATCATTGTATCGTCACAAACCATTATGATTTTATCATCCTTCGAAAGACAAAATGCACCATAACTATCATCTCGACCAGTAGTATATGTCCTATCAATATATTTAATCATCAAAGGACACGTCAAAATAGAAATTCCATTATAAATGAGACTTTTGCGAAAATCGGTTTCCTGACGAGAAAACTCTGCTGTGATCCCTACATATTCTCCCTCAATGGAATGTATTTTTACAGAGCTTACTTCCTCTATACGAGTAAGGTATGTATTTTCCAAACACATTTCATCCTTGCATCTATCTCGTACTGTAACAAGCCAGTTTTGTTGTTCTTTCTTCGCCTTCAATATAGCCAGCTTATTTGTGTGCCATATACTCATGTGATACGCACGATTAAGCCAGCTATCTAGTTCAGACAGTCTTTTGCTTTTACATATGAGTCTTTCACTATCTGTAGATGCTTTGCGACAATCAAAACCTGCTGCAAAAATGATAGTTGTAAAGATAAAAAATGAAGATAGAAATAAAATCATAACTCTCATTGGCTTGTCTCCGAATTTAATGTTTCTTACTTGCTCGCACCATCAAGAGTGTGCGCGTATAGTATTGAGTTGTATTAAACGAACGATAGATAACATTTTTTAAAGATTTTACTCTGAAATAAGAAAGTTTGCAAGGGAAGTGATTAAAAAAGTTGGATTCCCGCCTACGCGGGAATGACAGGAGAAAATTGTTCTTAGTGACGTACCGTTAAGTTTTTAGCATTAATCGCAGCAATGATTTGCTCGATTTGTTTCATTTTTGTCTCTTCATCATCCATGTTATGGATAGCATCGAGATTAAAAGTACTCAATTTAGTATCCAAATAACCTGTGTCCAAGTTTCCGGCTATAAAATCTGGATCACGAACAATTTGACGGTGAAGAGAAATATTAGTAGGTACTCCCTCGATGATAAATTCATCAAGTGCACGTCTCGCTTTGCGCACCGCGTCTTCCCATGTCAATGCAGAAACAATAAGCTTCCCGATCATAGAATCATAGTTAGACGGGATTTGATAGTTGGTATACGCCATACTGTCCAAACGCACACCTGGACCACCTGGGGCTAGATAGTTCGTGATGAGACCCGGTGATGGTACAAATCCAAGTTTTGGATTTTCAGCATTAATACGGAATTCAATAGCATATCCACGGAATTTAATCTCTTCTTGCAAGAAAATAAGTTGATCGCCCTCAGCAATTTGAATCATACGCTGGATCAAATCAATCCCTGAGATCGCTTCGGTAACCGGATGCTCAACTTGAACACGGGTATTCATTTCGATGAAATAGATATTGTCATCTTGGTCAACCAAATATTCGATTGTACCGACACTCTCGTATCCGAGCTTGAACATCGCTTTGGTCGAGATACGGTAAAGCTCACGGCGAGTCGCTTCGTTTAACAACGGTGATGGAGCAATTTCGATTACTTTTTGGTGGCGACGCTGAATAGAACAGTCACGATCGCCCAAGTGGACAACGTTACCGTATTTATCGGCAACAATTTGAATTTCAATATGACGAGGATTCTTGAGATATTTTTCAATAAATGTTTCACCACGATTAAAAAATCGTAATGCTTCATTGGTTGCAGACTCATACATTTCTTTAAAATCTTCCGCTTTGTCAACGATACGCATACCGCGTCCGCCTCCACCGAAAGCCGCTTTTATGATAACAGGGAAACCAATATCTGTTGCAATTTTTTGCGCATCGTCAATGTTGTCAATTGGTTCATCTGTACCCGGAAGCATCGGAACACCTACTGCACGCATAGCTACTTTAGATGCCATTTTATCACCAAAAAGGGCAATATGCTCCGCTTTTGGTCCGATAAAAACAATTCCATTATCAGCGCATGCTTGCGCAAACTCAGCACTCTCAGAGAGAAAGCCATACCCAGGATGAATCGCATCACAATCTGCTTTTTTAGCCAAGGAAATAATACGTTCATAGTCCAAATATGCCGCAATTGGATCCCCCATAATCGGATAACACTCATCTGCTTTACGAACCCAGACGCCGTTTACATCTGCTTCAGAAAAAACAACAACACTTTTTTTACCAAGTTCTTTACATGCACGAATAATACGTAATGCAATCTCCCCACGGTTTGCAATCAAAATTTTATTGATCGTTTTGTGCTCCATCGGATACCCCAAATAATGAATTTTATTGTGAAAATTATACCTAACCTAATATTAAACTATAAAACCTCAATGTAATACTGCTCATTCTTTTGTTTTTTTCTTTATTTCGTTTATAATAAGAAAAAAAATGGGGAATTCATGAATATCGCCGCCAACATCACCGAACTTATCGGAAATACCCCTCTTGTGCACCTCAATGTTCCTTCTAAGACTTCAGGTGCAACGATTTTAGGCAAATGTGAATTTATGAATCCTACCAGTTCCGTTAAAGATCGTATTGGATTCAATATGATTAAAACAGCAATGGATGAAGGGAAAGTTACTAAAGAAACCTTGATAATAGAGCCAACCAGTGGGAATACGGGAATTGCTCTTGCTTCGATTTGTGCCGCTTTAGGACTTAATCTCACCCTCACCATGCCGGAATCTATGAGCATTGAGCGACGTAATTTACTGTATGCCCTTGGAGCCAATCTCGTTTTAACACCTGCTTCTCAAGGAATGAAAGGCGCAATCGATGAAGCTAATAATTTAAATAAAAATACTCCAAACTCGATTGTTTTACAGCAATTTTCCAATCCTGCCAATCCACAGATTCATCGTGAAACAACAGCCCAAGAAATCTTACGCGATACGGATGGAAAAGTAGATATTTTTGTTGCAGCAGTAGGCACAGGAGGAACTATTACTGGAACAGGTGAAGCACTGCGTGCAGTTTTACCTAATGTTCAGATCATTGCAGTTGAGCCAAAAGATTCATCCGTCCTCTCAGGAGGAAAAGCAGGCCCTCATAAGATTCAAGGGATTGGTGCAGGCTTTATCCCTGATATACTTAATACCACTCTCTATAATGAAGTCGTTATGGTTAGTAATGAAGATGCTATTGCCACAGCTAAAAAACTTGCTCGCGAGGAAGGAATTCTCGTAGGCATCTCCGCGGGTGCGAATGTGTACGCAGCTATCCAAATAGCTTCTCGTCCCCAGAACAAAGGTAAAACCGTTGTTACCATCCTTTGTGACACTGCAGAACGTTACTTAAGCACAGCACTGTTTGAAGCCTAACGTATTTTTAGAGACCATCTTGTGCAAAGAGGGAGTTGTGCATCATCTCTTTTATCATCAACAGCGATTGGATTTAACATTACAAAAGTTTGATCTCGCTGCACACTATAATCTTTCAGAACTTATAACTCCGCCTAGTGATGCACAGTATCGATGTCGTTTTTTGTATGATGGCTTACACTTTAATATTGAATATCATCCCTACATTCAAAAAAAAATCACATCGCTTCGTTTAATTCAGGACAATACCATAGAATATTCATCCAAATATGCCAATCGTAATGATTTAAATACCCTTTTTGAGTTACGAGAGGGATGCGATGATATACTGATTGTAAAAAATGAATACCTCACCGATACAACCATCGCAAATATTGCCATTTTTATCAATAATCAATGGTTAACTCCAAAGTTGCCTCTCTTGGAGGGGACAACACGTTCTCGACTAATTGATGAAAGGAAAATAATTCCTGCGAATATAAGTATTACAGATGCCCTCGGCGCATCAAAAATCGCCCTCATGAACGCAATGACAGGCTTCGTTGAGATGGAAAATGGTATAATCCTCCAAATATAAAAGAATAGGTTAATTAACATGCTATACGATATTATAAAAAGCTCTTCTTTTGCCAGACTCATGGAAAATCATGTTCGTGATATGCTCATTTATCTATTTGAAAATGATCAAAATTTCGGGATTTTATGCAAAATCGAATCGGTTAGCTTTGACCCTGTCCTCCCTAAACCTATTGCCGATGAGTTTAGAGCTATGACACTCTTTTTTCTTGCAGGATATACCTTTGAAAGTGCTCGAATTGACAACGATGTTTTAATTTTTGAAGCAGGGTTTGGGCAGGAAAATATTGGCAGCTTCGTAAGTGTTCCTCTGATATCAATTGTCCAAGTGATCATTGATGATACCCCGGCTTTTGTCAATCTAGCCCTCCCGCATGAGAAAATAATGCCAGTTAACACTGAGAAAAACGAAGGTGTTCAAAATTCAATGAGTGCCTTTCTTACAAATCCTGAAAATCAGAAATTTTTGAAGAAATAGGGTTTAAATTATAATCTCAATTTTCGCACATCGAAATTACTTCGTCATTCCCGCGTAAGCGGGAATCCAGCTAAGTTTTATGAATGAAAAATTGGGGATGGATCCCCGGGTCAAGCCCGAGGATGACGGCATATACGAAAGTTTAGTTATAATTTCAACCCTAATAAATACGTTACAACATTATCGATAAAGGCATCGTGCTTACGCTCTTTACTGTAAACAATGTAAAATTTACGTTTAATTTTAAAGTTTTTGATACGCGCTTCGAATAATTTTCCCTCTTCTACTTCATCTTGAATAACATGGCGAGAAATTACCGATACAACAGGACGTTCAGCATTTTTAGGAGAACGAAGAATCGTCTCTTTAATCGCCGTAGAGCTTGCAACTACACCGATAACACTGAAACCAGAACACTCAACTCCAATTTCTTCAAAAACTTCCGACGTAAGCTTTCGGGTATGAGAATTTTCATCGCGACAAATCCAATCGAATTTATACAAATCCTCTTTACGAAGCTGCTTAGGAATGGGTTGATTGGAAAAAATAACCAATTCATCTTCTTCCCATTCACGATAGATAAGACCTTCTTTCATAACGGGTGATTCGATCAGTGCAATATCAATTTTTTTATCGATTAACTGGTCAATAATATCTTCCGAAAAGGCAACACGAATATGAACTTCATTGTTGATTTTATCTTTTAATGCAGCGAGATATGTTGGTAGAACATAGTTTCCAATAGCGTATGATGCCCCAACAATAAAGGTAAACTCTTTATTAATAATTTTTAGTAAATCTTTTTCGCTGCTAAGAATCGCTTTTTCAAGTCTTATAGCAATACGATAAAGATCCTCACCCTCTTTTGTAAGTTTAATCCCATTTTTCTTTCGTTCAACAACACGTGTGTCAAGATAATCTTCGATAAATTTAATCTGTTGCGTTACCGCAGGCTGTGAAATTCCGAGTTTTGCAGATGCTTTTGAAAAGCTTTTTTCTTTAACCACGGTCAAGAACGTCAAGAGTTTTGCAAAGTCTTTTAACATAATAATTCCTATAAGTAAAATCTATGCACGTATTATAACCCAGAATTATGATCTTAGCAATGGTGTTGTCATTTTTTCACACTTTGATAAAAATTGGGCTATAATAAAACATCTAATGCTATGAAGGCTCGCTCGGATATGGATAAAATTTTTGATAGTCTCAATGATGCTCAACGATCGGCGGTTGAGACGATTGATGGTCCTTTGCTCATCCTAGCAGGGGCAGGAAGCGGAAAAACCAAAACCATTACCTCGCGTCTGGCTTATCTGCTGGACTCTGTCGGTGTCCCCTCTAGCCAAACGCTCACCCTAACGTTTACCAACAAAGCTGCCAAAGAGATGCGTGAACGCGCCATGGGGCTTATCTCTCAAAACAGCTATCCGCCGTTACTGTGCACCTTTCATAAGTTTGGTTTATTGTTTTTAAAATTTCATATTCATCTACTGGGACGGAGCAATACCTTTGTCGTGATTGACAGTGATGACAAAAAAAAGATTCTCAAAAAAATAAACGCCGATTTACCCACAGCCCTTGTTGCCAGTGAAATTTCTCGTTATAAAAATTCATTAATTGATCCAAAAGAAGCCTATGCACAAGCTGAATTGACCAACTACAAACATATCGCTAAAATTTATGAAGAGTATCAAGCCTATTTGTTGGATAACAATTTGGTGGACTTTGATGATCTTCTGTGCCTTACCTATAAACTGCTCGATGAAAACGATGAACTTTGCACGCAAACCAGTGAAAAATACCGCTACATTATGATTGATGAGTACCAAGATACGAATGAACTGCAACTTCGGTTGCTGCAAAAACTCTGTTCTACTCATAATAACCTCTGTGTCGTCGGTGATGACGATCAAAGCATCTACGGATGGCGCGGAGCACATGTACGTAATATTTTAGAGTTTGACCAAGACTTTCCCAGCACCACTATTGTCAAACTCGAACACAACTATCGTTCCACGCAAGCCATTCTCACCGTTGCCAATTCCCTTATTGAACACAATCGTTCACGATTGGGAAAAACTCTTATTGCCACTAAGTCAGGCGGTGAGGATGTTAAAGTCCTCAGTGCGCATGATGAGACTGAAGAGTCTCAAAAGGTAGCAAAAGAGATTCGTCGCCTTTTAGACAGTGGCGTACGCGCTAATGAAATTGCGGTGCTCTACCGAATCAATGCCCTGAGCCGTTCTCTTGAAGAGGGTCTAAACCGTGCTGGAGTTGCCTACAAACTCGTAGGTGGTTTACGTTTTTATGACCGTGCCGAAGTCAAAGATCTCATCAGCTATTTGCGTGTGATCACCAATGTTCATGACAACTTTTCCCTCAAACGCATTATCAACAAACCCAAGCGAGGGCTAGGAAAAGCAACCATCGAAAAACTCGAACTCTCCGCAATGGCTGCCAGTAAATCGATGTTTGAATTTATTGACACCTTGTCGGATGGTGAGCTAGAAAGTCTTGCGCGCAAAAAAAGCGTTGGTGAATTACGCAGTTTTATCCGTGAAATCGTCGAATTACGTGATATTGCCGAAGAAGCCATTTACCAATTTATCGATCAGCTTGAAAATCGTTTCAAAATCAAAGAAACACTAAAAGGGCTACCCGATGAAGCTGATAAAATCTCCAATGTGGATGAATTTTACGGTCTCTTCCGCGATTACATCAAACAAAATCCTGAGGCTTCAGTCGCCGAATTTCTAAACGACATTACCCTCCAAAGCGATCAAGACCAGATTGAAGGGGAGAGCATCTATATTATGAGCATACACGCTTCAAAAGGATTGGAATTTGAACACCTTTTTGTCATCGGAATGGAAGAAGGTTTTTTACCTCTAATCGGTGATGGAAGTGATCTTGAAGAAGAGCGTCGCCTTGGATACGTTGCCTTTACCCGTGCCAAAAGCAATCTCACCTTATCCAGTGTCAACAGCCGTTTTTATAAAGGTCGTCGTACAGAGTTGCAAAAAAGCCGCTTTATCAATGAAGCGGGCCTGTGTGAAGGATCCCTCATTTTGGAAAAAAATACTGCCTATAAAAAAGGCGATTTAGTGCGTCATAAAATATTCGGTGCAGGACGTGTCGAGGGTGTAAGCAAGTCAGGACGTGAGTTTAAACTTCTCATCAACTTTGGTGGCAACAAACGTGATATTCTAGCCTCCTTTGTGGAGAAACTCTAATTGAATCGTCTTTTTGTAGCCTATAAGCCCGCAGGGATAAGTTCCAATCATTTTTTAGGACGAATAAAACGTCGGTATGGAGTTAAAAAAGCCGGTTTTTCAGGAACTCTTGACCCGTTTGCAAAAGGAGTTTTAATTGTCGCTTTTGGTAATCATGGTCGCCTCTTTCGTTTTTTAAACAAAACACCTAAGCGCTATCGCGCAACGCTTTGGCTGGGTGCGTATTCCCCAACATTGGACATTGAAGGCGTAGAAGAGATTGATACTCTTGAGGCTTTTCCTATTGAAAAAGTAGAAGCCGTCATTGCCTCACTTCAAGGTGAACTCAGCTATCTCCCCCCCAAATTCAGCGCAAAACGACTCAATGGAAAACGAGCTTATGAGTTTGCGAGAGCCGGTATTGAAGTTGAGCTCAAAACAATTACCTCTACCATCCATGAGATAAAAATGCTTCATTATTGCCATCCTTTTGTCACATTTGAAGCAAGTGTTTCTGAGGGGAGTTATATTCGTTCATTGGGTGAAATGATTGCAGATGCAATGGGATGTTCAGGCTCACTTAGCGCATTAGAACGCTTGAGTGAAGGGCAGTTCATATTCGATAATGAAAAGGCAATCGATATCAAAACTGGACTTGGTATCCCCAAAAATAGATATAATGGCACTAAAGAAACAATTCTTTTAGGTCAACCTCTCGATCGTTCACTGTTTGATAACGATACTAAGGGGACCTACTGGATTGATAACGATGAAACAATCTCCATCATTGAGATTGCAGATGATAAGGTTCACTATATTCTCAATAAGGTTGAGGCATGCTAATACTTTCACGAAAACTTGATGAATCCATCCTTATTGGGGATTCAATAACGATCAAAGTAGTCGCCATTGATAAAGGAGTCGTTAAACTCGGTATTGATGCCCCAACTCACATTCGAGTACTACGAAGTGAACTCATCCGTGCAGTGGAAGACTCCAACAAAGCAGCTTCCGCCGAACATGATGAATCCCTCTTATATCAACTTGCCCAAAAATTTAAACTATGAAACACTACAAAGCCTTTGCAAAGGTCAATATTTTTCTAAAAATCACAGGAATACGAGGTGATTATCACACCATCACCTCACGATTCATGCGAGTCTCCTCTCTTTTTGACACCCTGTGGTTTGAGCCAAAACCAACTCCTGAATTTGAAATTCGGGGGAATTTCGACTGTGAGGTACACTCTAATACGATTTATAAAGCTTACAAGTACCTCCTTGCATATACACGATCAAATTCATTATCAACACTAATGGAAGAAAATGCCGTATGTGTTGATAAACAAATTCCATCCTATGCGGGATTAGGCGGAGGAAGTTCCGATGCCGCTACCTATCTTCATCTGTGCAACGATACCCTGCAACTTGGCTTAAGCATTGAGGAACTTTCCGAAATCGGCTCATCCGTAGGTGCCGATGTCCCATTTTTTGTTTATGGCTACGAAAGTGCAAACGTCTCTGGAATCGGAGAAATTGTAGAGCCGTACAACGAGAAACTTATTGATTTTGAAATTATAACGCCACCTCTTCAGATCAGCACTCCTGCGGTCTATCGCTACTACCGTGAACATTTCTATGCCCCCTTAAGCACAGAAGAAGCATCACATCTTGAAGCAACATCCTCTCTGGATATTTTAGCATCCATGGAGCCCAAAGAAGCGAATGACCTTTATAAAGCCGCACTTGGATGCTATCCGGATCTTTCCGAAAAAGAGAAATGGTTTTTCAGCGGCAGCGGCAGCAGTTTTTTTAGAGTAAAGGAAAGATAATCATGGGTGAAAATATAGCCACCAACAAAAAAGCTTTTTTCGACTACCACATCGAAGAGAAGTTCGAAGCAGGTCTTGTCCTACACGGTTCTGAAGTTAAAGCCCTACGGGCAGGACGAGTCAACCTCAAAGAGGGGTTTATCAAGATCGTCCGAGGAGAAGCCTTTCTTTTTAACGTTCACATTGGTATCCTCTCTACAACACATCATTTTTACGCGCATGAAGAACGAGGGTCTCGTAAACTTCTTTTACACAAAAAACAAATTGACAAGATGTTCAAGGCAGTCGAGAAAGAAGGCTTCACGCTTGTTCCCCTCAGTATTTATCTCAATGATCGTAATATTTTCAAGATGCAAGTCGCTATTGCTAAAGGAAAAAAACTCTACGACAAACGTGATGATCTAAAAGAAAAAAGTCTTAAACGGGATATGGAACGAGCCATCAAAGGAGAATAAGGCAACAATACTTTTTTTGGTATAGAAAATAAGTGATAGAAAATTAAATGAAGGAAAATTGCGCCACCCAAAAAGGTAGCGCTGGAAGAATTATTTAGCGCGACGAATTTCTTTGATACGTGCTTTTTTACCTGCAAGATCACGAAGATAGAACAATTTCGCACGACGAACGCGACCACGGCGAAGTACTTCGATCTTCTCTAAGCTATCGCTGTAGATTGGGAATACACGTTCGATACCGATAGCATTTGCTCCGATTTTACGAACAGTAATAGTACGGCCTGTGCCTTCTCCACGAATAGAGATACATACACCCTCATAACTTTGAACACGAGTTTTTTCACCCTCTGTAATGCTAACAGCAAGACGAAGTGTATCGCCTGCACGGAATAAAGGAATATCTTTCCCAGCGATTTGTGCTTGCTCGAAGCTAGCAATGTATTTATTTTTCATAAGAAGTCCTTATTTTATGCTTTAGTAGCTGTTCAGGTCTGAAATATTTTGTTTTACATTCAGACATAGCTAATTTTAGTGCTAGAATTTTACTGTGATTTCCCTTTAAATATTCTGATGGAACACCCATTTGCTCATAAATAGCTGGTTTTCCAAAAGAAGGTGCTTCTAAAAGTGGCGTTTCAAAGCTTTCATATTCAAGTGATTCACTGTTTCCAAGAACGCCGTCAATATTTCTAACAATAGCATCGCTCATAACAAGCGATGGAAGTTCACCACCGGTGAGAACATAATCACCGATACTAAACACTTCATCCGCAAAAGATTCAATCACACGTTCATCGATTCCCTCGTACCGTCCGCTAACAAAAACAATATGTTCTTTCAAAGCAAGACGTTTGGCATCGTTTTGTGTAAATTGTTTTCCGACAGGTGCTGCAAAAATGATATACGCACCCTTTTCTAACGTGTTAAGTGCATCAAAAAGAGGCTGAGGGGTCATTACCATCCCAGCACCACCACCTACAGCCGTATCATCGACTTTAGAGTGTTTGGATGCACTGTAATCTCTAGGATTTAAATACGCTACTTCAAACTTTCCTGATTCAATGGCGCGCTTCAAAATAGAATCTTGAAAATAACCTTCTATCAGATTAGAAAAAAGGGTAACATATGTGAATCGCATTTATGATGCCTCAAGTAAGTCGATGCCACCATCCACGCTGATTTTTTTCGTTTCTAAATCAATATTTAAGACAAAACGGTCAATATAAGGAATTAAGAACGTCGTAGGAAATTCTTGTAGAACCAAAGCATTATCGGTTTTGATCAACAGATAATCCTGTGGTCCAATCCGCTCAACTTCAATAACTGTTCCAAGAAGTTTTTCACCTTCAAAGACATTAAGCCCAGGTAGATCAAACCAAAAAAACTCACCATCAGCAAGCTTACAACGAGCACGAGTTGCTTCGTGTGTTGTAAAAAGCTTTGCATTAGTGAGACCTTTTGCCGTTTCTGGCGTATCGTATCCCACAATATGTGCAAGCTCACGATCCGGGTTGTAACTTTGGAGAGTTATGGTTTTGCCATTATCTAAGTCAAAGGTTGCACCTTTGGCAAATTGCTCTGGAAAATCAGTATGAAGATTAAGTTTGATGTCACCTTTAAGCCCTACCACACGACCTAATGTGGCGACATGAAGAAGATCAGGATTAGGAGAATTACGAAAGCGGTTCGACATTGATACGATAACTCTTTCCATCTTTGGCTTTACAACCAGAAATGACAGTTTTGATCGCACCGATCATCTTTCCCTCTTTACCGATGAGCTTACCTACATCGGCTTGATTAGCGTACAATAAAATTTCTGTTACTTCATCGCGCTCGTAAAATTCCACTCGAACATCCTCAGGATAGGTGGCAACTAGCTTGGCAAAACCAGCGACGAAGTCAGCAATCATACTTATTTACCTGTAATTTTTTTAACGCGATCTGACATTTGAGCACCAACGCTCATCCAATACGTAAGACGCTCTTCATCTACTTTAACCGTAATAGGGTCAGTCATTGGGTTATAATAACCGATCAATTCAATCCAACCACCATCACGACGTTTACGGCTGTCCGTTACTGCGATACGGTAGAAAGGTTGTTTTTTACGACCCATACGGGTTAGACGAATGACTGTTGCCATTTTAGATCCTTTTAAATAATATTTTTGCGCACAGTTACTTTGAAGAGTGTTTTGCCCATAAAAGCAAAAAGAAACCACAAAATGACTAGAACGCTAAGTCAGAGATTTAAAAAAATCTCCTGCTTAACGTTCTTACTAACGTGGAATTTTAGAGCCTTGCATTTGCCCCATCATATTTTGGAGGTCTTGCATCCCTTTTTTTCCTGAAAAACGCTTTGCCATTTTTGATGCATTTTTAAACTGCTTTAAAATACGATTAACATCAATAATATTCAAACCGCATCCCATTGCCAAACGTGCTTTTCGGCTGTTGTTAAGCAATTCCGGGTCTTCACGCTCTTTCATCGTCATGGAGGAAACCAATGCTTTGATTCGTTTCAACTCGCCTGAGTTTTCCAAATCAAAATCTTTGAGCGCAGAAGCCATTCCACCCATTCCAGGAATCATCCCCATGATGGATTTCATGCTCCCCATTTTTTTGAGGCTTTCCATCTGCTCTAGGAAGTCATTAAAATTGAACTCCCCTTTTTTGATTTTCTTGGTGAGCAATTTTGCTTTTTTCTCATCGATGATCGAGGCCGTTTTTTCTGCAAGCCCTTCAATATCCCCAAGACCCATAAGGCGGTTGACAATACGATCCGGTAAGAAGATTTCCAAATCTTCCATCTTCTCGCCCGCACCGATAAAGCGCAACGGTACTTGAATCTGAGAAGCAATCCCTAGTGCAACACCGCCCTTGGAATCCCCATCGTATTTGGTAAGGATAACCCCATCTATACCGATTTTTTGGTTAAACAAATCTGCAGTACGCACTGCATCTTGACCTGCTAACGAATCGGCAACGTAGAAAATTTCATGAGGATTTGCAGCACGCTTGACCTCAGCTAGCTCATCCATAAGGGCATCATCTATCGCCAAACGTCCTGCCGTATCAATCAATACAACATCAACGAGAAGTTTTTGCGCGTACGCAAGCGCCCCTTTGACTACCTCTGAAGGGCTTTTGGTTGTTTCGTCGCTGTAAAGCTCAACTTCAATTCCTGCGCACACTTGACGAAGCTGCTCTACTGCCGCAAGACGCTGTAAGTCTGCCGCAACGACTAAAACACGTTTTTTCTGACGAATTTTAAGATAGTTTGCAAGCTTACCCGTCGTGGTAGTTTTTCCTGAACCTTGCAACCCGGTCATTAAAATAACCGTAGGCGATTGTGGTGCGTATACGAAGCCCGAATTTCCTTTAACCTTCAAAAGCTCATACAATGAACTTCGTAGCGCATCCAAAAATTGATCTTTGCCGATACCATTTTGTTTTACTTGAAGTTCAACCGAATCAATAAGATCTTTCACCACTTTGTGATGAACATCTGCTTTTAATAACGCTTTCTTAAGCTCGCCCAATGCCTTGGTGAGTGCTTTTTCATCGTCGTGAAAACGAATCTTGCGTATGGCGGATGTAAATGATTCGGTGAGCGTATCAAACACTTGAACTCCTAAATAGTACGATTACGGGGTATAAAAAGTTTCGCATTATACTTAATTTTTACTTTAATTACGCTTTTTTAACTGCCAAAGTGTCCAAATATTTTAGGTTCTGACGCTATGAAGGTTAGTCCTAAAATGGTTACTTTTTTAGCGTGCAACATAACACGCTTCGCCTGTCGTCCGCCGTAGCTTTCATCCCCTACAATCGGATGAAGCGCGTATTTCATGTGTGCACGGATCTGGTGCGTTCGTCCGTGATGAATAATCAGCTGAACTTTCGTCTTTTTCCCTGATACTTCCAGAGGGGTTACTTCGGTAATGGCAGGCTTACCGTTTTTGGCTACTTTCGTATACGCCTTGTTCCCTTTTTTCTCTGTAATAAGGGGCTGATCAATAACAAATGGCTCACTTATGATACCGTCTACCCATGCAACATACTCTTTATAGACATTGTCTTTTTTAAACTCGCCAATGGCTTTGAGTCGATACTCTTCATTTTTGACTAACATCAAGACGCCGCTTGTTTCACGGTCAAGTCTATGAAGAAGCTGTGAACCTTTAAACTGTCGCTCAATCTCATCGGAGTTGACGAATGCTGGCTTATCTATGACAATCAGGTTGTCATCTTCGTATATCGGATGAGCTTTTTCTACCTTTTGAACGATAAAACTGGTTTTAGCACTGATTTCACCCCGCGCAATCAACACCTTAGAATTACCCACATAGACCAATCCACGGTCAATCAGCGATTTCGCTTCGGAATTGCTAATTCCCTCTTGTGCTGCTAAGAGCTTGTATGCTTTTGGTTTTTCCATTTTATCGTCCTCAGGTTGATTTTCAATCCGTTTATTTTTGGAATTATAGCACTATCGTGCTTCAAAGCAGGTAATCAATTTTTTACTATAATCATTGCTATGAATAAAGAACAAATTTTGAATTATCTTAGAAATTGCGAAAATACTAGAAATTGATTTATGTGATTTTGTTCAAAATGTAGAAGAGATAGAAACTGGATTCACCTAAGGGCACTTCACCCGCCTTCGCGGGAATGACGAGAGGGCTAAGTAAACAATTTTTGGTACTGAACATTCCCATAAACAATATGCAGAATTTTTATGAGTTGCTTTTGAGGCATGTAGTGGTAAAAAATAAGATAGTTATCCACAATCAAAATCCTACAATCGGCTTGAATATTTTTCTTCGAGCAGACTACTCCAATCAATGGAGATTGTGATAAGTTATCAATCGCTTTATCAAGACGCTTGAAATACGATTCAGCTCTCGTCGGGCTGTCTTGATAGATATGTTCGATGATGCCATCCAGCTCATCTAAAGCAGTTTGCGTATACTCGATACTAGTTAAAAGCATACTTCGATTTTATATGAGTTACTACATCCTGATGGCTTGCAACGGTTGGAGCCTCAATTTCTTGCTTCAATCTATTTTCAAGTTCACGATGAAAGCTTTCTTTTTCTGCCGTAAGCGTTACAGCATTTGATGGTAATGTTTGGAAAAAAGCTTTTACTTTATCAAGTATGGATTCATCATTAATTTCAAGATGGTAAGCTAACATGTTTTTCTCCTCATTTTAATTCAATCATTATATTTAGAAATTGTATCACTAGTTTAATGTAAACACTCCATAACCCTATCCAAATCAATGGTTGCATTTACCTGTGATGGGGGTAATGTTTCGGCGATATGCAGGGCTTCAGAAATTGCATCAAGCTCTACAAATTGTACATGAGATACGTATTTAAATAACTCGCGCTGCAAAAATATCTGCTTACCCGTAATAATCTTGCATCCGAAATGAGCAGGCTCTAGAGGATTGTGTCCTCCGATGGGTGAAAATGCTCCTCCCAAAATCGCTATATCGCTGATGGAGTAGAGATTGTTGAGTTCTCCCATAGCATCAATGAGAGTAATATCCGCATCTATGGTTTGAGTCTGGCTCCAACGTGAAAAACTATTATCTGGAGTAGTACGTTCAATGAGCTGTGCTACTTTGCTAAAGCGTTCCGGGTGGCGGGGGACGATGAGGAGTTTTGCGTGAGGATTTGTTGCGCGATATTCCATAAATCCTCGCAAGATTCCCTCTTCTTCTCCCTCATGGGTACTTCCCGCAACAATCAATAATCCATCAGGTTTTGGATATTCTTTGGTTGCTTCGATCTTTTGTGCTAGCTTGATGTTTCCGACTACTTCGACGTTGTGCGCACCTAGTGCGATGAAACGCGCCATGTCCTCACTACTTTGGCATAAAATAAGATCGCATTTTTCAAACAGTCTCGCATAAAACCATCGCATTTTGTAATATTTCGGAAAACTTCGATCACTGATGCGGGCATTGAGGGCAATGACCCGTCCGCCTCGGAGGGTGCAAATACTAAATAAAAGATACCAAAACTCTGCTTCTAAGATAACGACTGTTTTAGGAGTACGAATCCAAAACCATAACCATGGTTCAAAAGGGAGATAACGTACCTCTGCGGTGTATTTGGATGCGGCTTCATATCCTGTGTGGGTAATGACACTAATGGCGATTTTAAGCCCTTTTAAGCGCTCTACTATTGGAGCGATTGCTTTGGCTTCACCCAAAGAGCAGACATGAAACCAAATATTATGCTCTTTAAAGGGGCTATTGTTATAGAGAAAAAAACGGGAGGGAATCGAAGAACGGTATTTCTTTTTAAAGGATAGAAAAAGGATAAAGGGGAGCGCCACCATAAAAAGAACGGTGGCTAGGAAGGTGTAAAAAAGGTCAAAAACCTTCACGAAAAGATTTACGCGCCCATCTCTTCAGTGACAGGCTCAAGATACAAAAGACGTCCGCAATGAGGGCACATTGTAATCTCTTCACCTTTGATGACTTCTGTATACACTTTGTCACTCAATGCCATATAACATCCCATACACGCTTGATTGCGAACCGGTACTGCTGTTGTATTTTTCGCCCAACGACGAATTTTTTGATAGAAAGAGAGCCCTTTTTGGTTCATTGCACCTACAAGAATCTCTTTTTTAGCAAATATTACTTTGCGCTCTTCATCGATACGTGCCAATTTGACATCAACATCGGCTTTTACCCCTGAAAGTTTCCCTTCTACTTCGGATGCTTTTGTTTCGAGTTCTTCGATTTTAGCTTTTTTGTGATCGATAAGTTTTTCCAAACGTCCAATCTCTTCATTGGCAAAATTTACTTGCTCTTTTGCAATTTCTTCTTCAAGCTGAAGCGATTTCATCTCACGTTCAGTTTTGATTTCAGCACTTTTTTTGCTGTTGTCTTCTAGTTTTGCAGACAGTTCTGCAAGGTGAAGCTCATTTTTTTGCTTTTTAACTTGCTCATCTTTTATCTCACCAGAGAGGGTTGAAATCTCGTTTACTAAAGCTGTTTTTGTGGCTAAAAGAGCGTCGTACTGAAGGTTTGCTTCGTCAATTTGTGGCTCGAACGCATCGATCTCTTTGTCAATCAACGACAAGTCGATTAGCTGCTCTAAATGTTTGTTCATAATGTGCCTTTTTGGGGGTGCTTCATCTCAATGGTAAGAGAATGGGTTTTTTGATGGTGAAATTATAACACTCAAACCTAATTTTTCCAAGTGTGTTGCCAATATCTCTCCAAAATAGCATTCACTTTCATAATGACCGATGTCCAACATTGATAAACCAAGTACTTTTGCTTCCATCGCATCGTGGTATTTGATATCACCGGTTAGAAAACAATCTGCCTGAATATTTCGCATTAATGATGCACCGGAACCGGTTACTAAAGCGCACGAACGGATATGATCATGACACTGTACACCTCGAATATGCTCAAGTCCCATCGCTTTTTTAATTTTAGCTGCAAAAAGTTCAAATGGTTCATCTACACCCAAATAGGCTACAAATCCCTCTTTGGCAATAATCTCATATCCTAATACTTTTGTTGCAACGTATTCGTTGAGATGAGTTTGATCGAAGTTTGTGTGCATGGCGATGTTGGAAATATTTTTACGAATCATCGGTGCGAGAAGTTTTGCGGGGTATTGGTTAAATTGTAACTGCTTAAGCCCTCCAAAAATGATGGGATGATGAGTAATAAACAGTGCATTATCAGGAATGGAGTCCAGTAATGATTCATCCAAATCAATCGAGAGAACTACCGTAGAAATCTCCTGAGTAAAATCACCGACCAACAGTCCTGAGTTGTCCCAGCTCTCTTGAAGTGCAAAAGGGGAGAGTTCATCTAAAAAGGTGTAAATGTCTCGTACTGTCATTTCTCATAACTCCTTTTCTTACGTTTTACTCTCACGTGAATGGATTGAGAGCCAGAAAGTGGATCGGAATATTTGAACTCAAATTCTCCCAATCCTTCAATCAAATCGACCAGTTTTTTATACCCAAAACTGCGCGGGTCAAATTCAGGGGATTTGTTAATCAAATTTTGACCGATTGCACCCATATACGACCACCCTGCTTCGTTGGTCGTGTCTTCAACGGCATTTCGCACCAATTCTAACAATGCTTTTTCATCATGTTTGATTTTTGGTGATGCAATTGCAGGAGTCGTAATAGAGCGGCGAAGATTTTCGGTATAGATGAATTTATCGCACGCACCGATAAACGATTTGGGTGTTTTTTGCTCTCCAAATCCAAAAACTTGAACTCCCGATTCACGAATACGGCTGGCAAGCCTCGTAAAGTCACTGTCACTGGAAACGATGCAAAAACCATCGAAATTTTTCGTGTAAAGCAAATCCATCGCATCGATGATCATGGCACTGTCGGTCGCATTTTTCCCTGTCGTGTAGGCAAATTGCTGCATCGGATGAAGTCCGTGTTCGAGCAACACATTTTTCCAGCCCTTAAGCTTTACGTCTGTCCAGTCCCCATAAATACGTTTGACACTTGCTACACCATGTCCGGCGATTTCATCGAGCAAACCTGCAATAATCGATGGTTGAGAGTTGTCTGCGTCGATCAATACTGCCAGACGTGCTTGATTTTGGTTCACTTAATGTCCTTTAATTGTTCCAGTGCTTCACGTGCTTCTTTGAAGTCTTCTTGTAAAGCCAGGGCTTTTGAATACATCTGCTCTGCCTTCTCAAAATCTCCCTTATCATTAAAAAGATTTCCATAGTTGTAATACGTTACCGCATATTTTGTATCAATGGCTAGGGCTTTTTCATAGTGCTCTTGTGCGTGATCAAAGTCACCTTGCTCTTTGTATATGGATGCTATAGCGATGTGGGTTAAATCATCCGTAGCATCAAGTTCCAATGAACGAGTATAAAGAGAAATTGCTTCTTCGGTATTTCCCATTTTTCCATTAATAAAGGCACGTTTGTCAAGGATTTCGGTGTTATTTGGAAATTGGATATTAGCGCGGTTAAGTTTCTCAAGCGCACGTTCCAAATCTCCTTCACTGTAAGCTTCATCTGCTTCTTCAATTAAATTCGTTGAATTATCTGTCAAAACAGCCTTGGTAGAAATAGGTTCTGGGGCTTCATTTTTCTCGACAGCATCTTCTAATGTTTGAACATGACGATAAATTTGATAGGCAAAAAATCCTGTTGCGGCTAACATAATAATGGCAAATGTACTCATATGACTCCTTTTTGTAATCAAAGTATACTATAATCGCAACAACATAATAATAGGTATTCATCATGCACAGTAATTTAAAAGATCCCGCCCTTTATATCAACCGTGAGCTTTCATGGCTTCAGTTTAATACTCGTGTTTTAGGGCAAGCACAAAATGAATCACTCCCGTTACTCGAACGATTAAAATTTCTTGCGATTTATGGAACCAATCTTGATGAATTTTACATGATTCGTGTTGCAGGTCTTAAAAAGCTCTTTAGCGCTGGTGTCAATGTTTCCGGCGCAGATCGATTTACTCCACTCCATCAGCTTCGCGAAATACGGACGTATCTCCATACTGAGCAACAAGAGGTCGAAAAGTGTTTGCTTGGGATTATGGAGTCTCTTGAAAAAGAGGGAATTTTTTTCAAATCGTATAAAGAGGTAACCGAGCAAGAACAACGTTATCTCGATAAATATTTTCATGAGAATATTTATTCGGTTATTGTCCCTATCGCCATCGATGCTACCCACCCGTTTCCGCATCTCAATAATCTCGGATTTGGGCAAATTGTCAAACTCAGAGACAAAGATGATGCTGCGATCGAACGCTATGGTCTGATCCGTATACCACGCGTACTACCTCGCTTTGTGGACATTGACAACCGTATTTATGTCCCTATCGGAAGCGTTGTCGCGGAACACATCGACGATTTGTTCCCTGGATATGAGCTCATCAAATTTTCGGCATTTCGAGTTACCCGTAATGCCGATATCGCTATCGAAGAAGAAGAAGCGGATGATTTTATGGAGATGCTCGAAGAGGGGTTAAAGCTTCGTAAAAAAGGGGAGTTGGTTCGACTGGAACTGAGCAATCATGCGGATGATGATTTGCTCAATTTCTTTAACCGTCACGCCAATGTTTTCAAAGATGATATCTACCGTTTTCAAACCTATCTGAATCTTGGAGCTCTCTGGCAAGTAGTCGGGAATAAAGATTTTGCCCATCTTACAAGTCCAAGTTTTAAACCTCGAAATCTACCTCCACTCAATTCAGATGAAAATTTGTACTCCATTCTTGATAAACAAGATCTTGTCATCTTTCACCCTTTTGAGAGTTTTGAACCCGTTGTTCGCCTCATTCAAACTGCGGCAAAAGATCCCGATGTTGTCTCCATACGAATGACGCTTTATCGTTCAGGATCCAAATCCGTTATCGTCCAATCTCTTATTGCCGCAGCCGAATCGGGTAAACAAGTAACGGTTATGGTGGAGCTAAAAGCCCGTTTCGATGAAGAGAACAACCTCATCTGGGCAAAAGCACTCGAAAGTGCAGGAGCGCATGTTATTTATGGTATTTCAGGGTTTAAAGTTCATGCCAAAGCTGCTCTCATAACCCGTCGCGTCGGTGGTAAACTCAAACAATACGGTCACCTTGCTACTGGTAACTATAATCCTTCCACCGCTACTGTCTATACTGATATTAGCTACATGACTTCAAACGATGCTATCACCAACGATATGACTCGCTTTTTTCACTTCCTCACGGGCTTTAGTAAAAAAGGTAAACTTAACGAGCTTTATATGGCTCCAACCCAGATTAAACCCAAGATCCTCTCTCTCATCCATAACGAAACCCGTATGGGAGCTGAAGGGGTTATCATAGCTAAGATGAACGCTCTTGTTGACGACGATATTATCAAGGCACTCTATAAAGCATCTCAGGCGGGAGTCAAAATACAGCTTATCATTCGAGGAGTTTGTTGTTTACGTCCCGGAGTTGAGGGAATCAGTGAGAACATTCGGGTTATCTCCATCATCGGAAAATACCTCGAACATGCTCGAATTTTTTACTTTAAACACTCGGCACCGCAAACGTACATTTCAAGTGCCGATTGGATGCCTCGTAATCTTTTGCGTCGTATCGAACTGCTGACTCCGATTGCAGGGGAAGAAGCTTCGGGCAAACTCCTGCAAATCTTACAATTGCAAATTTCGGATAATGATTTAGCGCACGAGCTCCAAAGCGATGGAACCTATGCAAAAGTTACTCATCAAGATAACAATGCAATCAATTCTCAACAAATTGTTGAAAATGCAACTAACAAAGTATATAATTCCGCCAAAAAACAATCTCCCAATTACATGCAGCAACTCACGTCACGCTTGTTTAGAGAAAGTTAACCCAAGGAATATCAATGATCGGAAATTACCTCAACTACACTCCAACCTTAAACGAGCGCGTTTGGATTGCTCCCTCTGCTGATGTTATCGGTCGAGTTGAGATGGGCAAGGATGTGAGCATTTGGTTTGGGTGCGTTGTACGCGGTGATGTCCATTTTATTAAAATCGGTGATCGCAGTAACATCCAGGATTTGAGTATGGTTCACGTCACCCATCACAAGCGTGATGATATGAGTGATGGTCACCCTACGATTATCGGCAACGATGTCACAGTGGGTCATCGTGTCATGCTCCATGGCTGTACGATTGAAGATGCCTGTTTGATAGGAATGAGTGCCACAATCCTCGATGGAGCCGTAATCGGCAAAGAATCAATCGTCGGTGCGGGTGCATTGGTCACTAAAAATAAAATCTTTCCTCCACGCTCCCTCATCATGGGAAGTCCTGCAAAAGTTGT
>JAPLGN010000024.1 GCA_026390135.1 Campylobacterales bacterium
CCTACTTTTTGCATGAGTTCAGAGATGTCAGCCCCTTCCATAATAACACCGATAGAGCCAATCATACTTCCGGGATTGGCAATGATCTCATTTCCCCAGATAGCGGAGTAATAGCCGCCGCTTGCCATGATACCTGCAGCATAAACGACGACGGGTTTGGTCTCTCTCAGACGTTTTATTGCGTATGAAATTTCAACAGAGGGGGCAACTGCTCCACCGGGAGAATCGATGCTAAATAAAACTCCTTTAACCTCTTTGTTTTCTCCTGCTTTATCGAGTTGTTCAACAATCGATGTCGCATCTATGATGGGACCAACAAGCGATATTTTTTGAAGATTATAAGACGTAAGTCCTTCTTCGCTTGAGGGAAGTATGAGCCATATAACGAAAAGTACGAGCAGTGTTGCTTTAAAATTATTTTGTATAAATCGCAATCCGCTTGCGAGGCATGAGCCTATTTTTTTAATCCATTCCATAATAACTATCCTTTTACTTTTTGTCCGTAAATATAAACCGATTCGATGTGCAATGGTTGTAGCAGCAGATGGATCGGAAGTTGATCATTGATAGGATAATTGACTCTTGTTACGAGTAAATCAGCATCATAAGAAGGTGCGATTGTACCACAATTTAATCGTAATGCATCCGCTGCATCAGTGGTGACACTTTTCCAAAGACGAGTGGAAAATTCTAACAAATTGAGATTATGGTGCATAAATAGGGCAACTTTCATCTCTTCAAATAAATTCAGAGTGTAGTTGGAACTTAGACCATCGGTTCCACAGACCCAACGAATATTTTTGGAATCCAATTCTTCCAAGTTGAGTGCTCCATTACCGAGAAGTCGGTTGGAAATAGGGCAATGAATGATGGTATGATTTCCTTCTTTTATAGCAACGAGCTCATTTTCTTTGGCGTGAATAACATGGGTAAAAAGGGTAGGGGTCTCTTTAAAAAGCTGTAAAAACTCTTCTACGGTATTGGCGGCTTTATGTTGTTTGAGAAAATTTTTGAAAAAAGGTTGAAAATCTCCGCTATTACTATCGAGCCACTCACGTTCTGAGGGACTTTCCAGTAAATGTGCTGTGACGCGAATTGCATTTTCTTGCGCATATTTGAGCGCTTTTTGGATAAGTATACGATGAACGGAGTAGGGAGAATGGATGGCCACTGAGGGGTAGAATCCTTCTCGTTTTACGGTTTGTGAAGCAAATAATCGCTCTTGAAAATCGCCGTATAAAGCGTCAGCCATTAATGGATCGGAGCCTATGAGCTCGTTGAAATAGACTACTTTTTGAGGCGTTTTAGTGCACGCGTCCAAATCAAAACCATACGAACTCACCGCCCCAAACGCAGTGATGCCATTGTCCAGCATCATCTGTGTTGCGTGTTCCATGCACTCAGTATCACAGCTATTAATCAGTTCATCTCGATTGGCAATAACGCTCGAAAGCCACGGCATAAATTTACCATAGGTAAGGGTTGATTGATTGGCACTAAACTCTAAATGGACATGCGAATTAATCAGCCCACTCATAAGAACCGAGCCAACACCTAGCTCTTGGCAAAGGGTACCATATTGTTCGATAAGTTCGTTATTTGGGGCAACTGTAATAATAGTTTTGTCAAAAACGATTCCGTGATTGCGTAAAATGGTATCAGGGGTAAAAATGGCATCGGCGAGAAGTATCTGCAAAAGAGAACCTTTGAAAATTTTAATAACAGTATAGCAGATCCCTTTGAACCATAATTAATTGCAATTTTTTTAGAAGCAAAAACCAGTTGAAATACTCTAATAAAAGTTCCTTATAATCTATGTATGCGTATAATCTAACCTTAAAAGTAAAATTCAAGGTTTTTGTATGAAGATAGCGGTAATTCAAGGTCCAAATCTCAATATGTTAGGCGTACGTGACACTCAAGTGTACGGTCCGATGCGTTTAGAACAAATCCATGCACAAATGAAAGATTTTGCAGGGCAAAATGGAATCGAAATTGATTTTTATCAAAGTAATTTGGAAGGCGAAATTGTTGATAAAATTCAAGAATGTTATGGAGACACGGATGGAATTATTATTAATCCTGCTGCCTACACACATACCTCGATTGCTATTCGTGATGCAATCAGTGCTGTTAATATTCCAACCATTGAAGTTCATATCAGCAACATCTATCGTCGTGAAGAGTTTCGTCAAAAAAGCATGACCGCTCCTGTATGTACGTCATCCATTATCGGTTTTGGACCATTTGGTTATCATTTGGCAATGGTAGGAATGATGCAGATTTTGAGTGAAATTCAAGCGATGCAACGTGCTCAACAAGAAGGAACTCAAGAATAGATATGTTTTTAACGCGAAGAGTGGATAAGGAACATTCGATTTATATAAGTCGAAATTTCCCTTCCAAGGTACGAGTAGAAAATAAACACCGATTTTCCGTTATTTTGGGAGTAGGTGGGAATGTCGGTGATGTCAGACGGCGTATGGAACATTTGTGGGTTTATTTGGGCAAACTGTCTCAACTTAAACGCGTTCAAAGCGGAGTAATTTTAAAAAATCCTCCGTTTGGATATACTCAACAAGATGATTTTTATAATACAGTGATTGAAATTTCAACGTCGCTTTCTCCTCGACTCTTTTTACGATTACTATGGAGAATTGAAAAGCGTTTTGGGCGGGTCCGTAGTTTTACGAATGCACCAAGAACACTTGATTTAGATGTGATATTTTACGGTGATAAGACTTTGAATTATCCAGAGCTTAGTGTTCCTCACCCCCATTGGAAAGAGCGATCCAGTGTGGTGATACCATTGCGAAGCATGGCTCGAAACACGATACGGAGACAATATGAAAATCTTAACGTTTAGCGGTTCCACTCCAGCGGAGGCATTGAAAAAAGCACAGCTTGAAGTAGGCGAAGATGCAATGCTAATCGAAACACGTGAGATTCAAAAAAAATCACTCGGAAAAACTGCTCTGTATGAAATTGTGGTAGGTGTTGAAGAGAATGCCATGCCACGGAGCTCTCAGCGTCAACAAGAACCTTTGACGAAGCAGCGGCCTTTGGCTCAAAAAAGCAATGATGTGTTGTATAACATATCAGAAGCAGCGAAGCAAATTTCTAAAATTGCGGAAGTAACGGAAGAAGATCGTCCCTCCAAGCATACTCCTGTCGCACAAAGTGAAGATCTAAAAAAGATAAAAGATGAAATTGAAAAGTTGGGTGATAAGGTCAAGCTCATTCAAAATATGTTTTGGAATGAAAAGTCACCTAAAACTAGCCTTCCAATCCCTCCTGAATTTGCTGAAATTTATCGTCTTGCACAACAAAGCGGTATGAATCAAGAACATTTAGATGAAATTATGCAGCTTACGCTGGAGCACATGCCCTCCAAAATGCGCGAAAATTCCGAAACGGTCAAGCGTTACTTTCAAACCTTATTGCGTAAAATGATTCCCGTCCGATTAGAGAGTGCACCTAAAATGGGTACTAAAAAAGTGGTGATGCTTGTTGGTCCTACAGGAGTGGGAAAAACAACGTCCATTGCAAAACTAGCAGCGAGATATTCGTATTTTTTAGAGAAAAAATACAAGGTAGGATTAGTCGTATTGGATACCTACCGTATCGGAGCAGTTGAGCAGTTGATGCAGTATGCACGGATGATGAAGTTGGGGATTGAGACAGTGGTTGATCCTCCTGAGTTTTCGACTGCATTGAATTCCCTTCAGTACAGCGATTATATTTTGATTGATACGATGGGTAGCTCACCCTACGACAAGGGTAAAATCGAAAAAATTTATGAGTGCTTACGCTCAAATACGACGGATTATAGCGTGGATGTCATTCTTGTTTTGCCAAGTTCTATTAAATATGAAGATTTAAAGTCAACCTATGAGAATTTTGCTCCCTTGGGAATTGATACGATGATGTTTACAAAGCTTGATGAAACAAGAGGTTTTGGGAATATTTTTTCCCTCGTCTATGAAACAAAAGTGCCCATCAGTTACTTTTCAATCGGACAAGAAGTTCCGGAAGATTTAGTGGTTTCCAGCAGTGATTTTTTAATTGACTGTTTGCTTAATGGATTTCGCAAGGGTGAAAACCTATGAATCACCAAGCTACTAAACTCGAAGCCCTAGTAAAACAAAATGCTCATGCTACGTCTAAAAAAACCCGCTTCATTGCAATTACGAGTGGAAAAGGCGGCGTTGGAAAGAGTACTATTAGCTCAAATATGGCGCATATAATGGCAAAAAATGGGCTCAAAGTAGGGATTTTTGACGCGGATATCGGGCTTGCCAATCTCGACGTGATGTTCAATGTTAAGATTAAAAAAAATATTTTACATGTACTGCGCGGAGAAGCGACTGTTGAGGAGATCTTGGTTCCGATTGAAAAAAATCTCGTCCTTATTCCCGGCGAGAGCGGCGAAGAGATCTTTAAGTATGCGTCGTCGGGATTGTTTGAACGGTTTATGGATGAAGCACATGTGTTGGATGATTTAGATGTGATGATTATCGACACGGGAGCAGGTATCGGTGAACATATTCAACTTTTTTTGCGTGCATGTGATGATGTTATTGTGGTAACTGTTCCTGATCCTGCGGCTATTACAGATGCCTATGCGACCATAAAAGTCACTTCACGTCTTCGCAATGATATTAGTGTTATCATGAATCAAGTTCGCAGTGAAAAAGAGGCGTCAGCCCTGTTTGATAAAATTCAAAAAGTTGCCCTTGCAAACATCGGTGAGCAATTACGACTTACTTTTTTAGGACAAATCACTTCGGATCCGAAAGTTTCTATCAGTGTTAAAAAAAGGGCATTGTACAGCCGTGAATTCCCGACTTCTACTCCTGCCGTTGAGTTGGAAATGATTGTGAAAAAAATTGCAAAGAAATTGGAACGAAATGTGCTCGTTAGTCCACAGGAGAGTGGACTCGGCGGCTTCTTTAAGCGCCTAATGGAACACTTTTGATATTCCTTCAAGGCACATAATGCGCGGTCAGAATTTTGTCTCTTTTTTAACAGTACAAGGGTTTCTCTTGGGTATTGTGTTTGGGATATTGCAATCGACCTCTGCTGAAAACTTTTTGGGATTGGTGCTTTTGATTACCACGTTTTTTTATCTATTCGCCCATTTATGTGTTGGATTTTATTTTCAAACTTTGGGTATTAAAGTTCATCCGTTTCCTAAGCATTCGCATGAGCGAAATTTGGACAATTATGTTCGTGAAATTAATCGTCGTGAGCAGTTTATTGATGCCTATTACGTCCATAAGTCTGAATTGCTAAGTGATGATGAGAAGGTGAGTCAATGAGTGGTGCAGGAGTATATTGCCAAGAGTTGAAGCACCAAGAAGACCAGCTTGCATTGCAATACCTTCCCGCAGTCAAAGCAATGTCATTTCGGCTCAAAGAACGCTTACCCAGCTCGATTGATTACATGGATCTATCTGCTATTGGTACGGAAGAACTCGTAAAACTTGCACGCCGTTACGATGAAGCACAAAATGATTCTTTTTGGGGATACGCTAAAACGAGAGTGTATGGGGCAATGTTAGATTATCTTCGTTCACTGGATGTAGTGAGTCGTGCAAGTAGACGTCTTATCAAAGAAATCGATGTTGCGATTGAACATCATTTGCTTCAGCACGACAATGAACCGACCAATAAAGAGTTGGCAGTAATATTGGGAATTGAGGAAGAAAAAGTTCATGAAGCTCGTATTGCTTCGGATATTTATACCGTTTTACCTCTGGACGATCAGTTGGGCAATGAGTGTGAGGGCGGAACGCTGGAACGTATGGAGCACGAAGAATTAGTGGATGTGATCAGAGATGTATTGATGGGGTTTGATGATCGCGAGCAGATGATTATTCAGCTCTATTATTTCGAGGAATTAACGTTGAAAGAGATTAGTGAGATCATCAATATCACAGAATCCCGTATTTCACAGATTCATAAATCGGTAATTCGACGTATTAAAGAAACGGTAAGGGGGTAAAAGATGGCTGATATTTTATCCCAAGAAGAAATAGATGCTCTGTTGGATGTTGTGGATGATGAAGGTGAAGTATCGCTTGATGGCGAAGAGGAAAATCTATTTGCTAATCGCCAAATAACGCTTTATGATTTTAAGCGTCCAAATCGTGTTTCCAAAGAGCAGTTACGGGCATTTCGAGGCATTCATGATAAGATGGCACGTTCTATCTCATCTCAAATATCGTCTATTATGCGCTCTATTGTTGAGATACAGCTTCACTCCGTCGATCAGATGACGTATGGGGAATTTTTGATGTCACTGCCTAATCCGACGAGCTTTAATGTATTTTCGATGAAGCCGTTAGAGGGAAATGGTGTTTTGGAGATTAATCCTTCTATTGCTTTTCCAATGTTGGATCGTATTTTAGGGGGCAAGGGCGAGCCCTTTGAGGCAAATCGAGAGTTTTCCGATATTGAGCTTTCTCTGTTTGAAACCATTTTACGCGTTATGATGGCAACTTTGCGTGAAGCGTGGGGCCCTGTAACGGAGCTTTATCCTCAAGTTGAGTCCAAAGAATCCAGCCCGAATGTGGTTCAAATCGTCGCACAAAATGAGATTGTTGTCATGGTAGTTATGGAGATTATTATCGGGCACAGTTCGGGAATGATGAATATATGCTATCCGGTTATTGCCCTAGAACCGATATTGCCTAAGCTCGCCAGTCGCGATCTGATGCTCAATGAGACAAGCTCGAAAAAAAGCCGTAATCAAGAGCTGCAAGTCCTTCTCGGCGGTGCTCATGTAAACGTGGACGTAAATCTTGGATATGCAGAGTTAAGTCTTCATGAACTGCTTGACATTGAAGAAGGTGATATTTTACGCCTCAATCTCCCTGCAAATGATGTCGTGAGTGTCAGTGTCGATGGCAAAGAGCGTTTTGTAGCACAAATGGGATTACGACGTTTTCGAAAATCGGTTCAAATTACCGAAGTAATCGATACAGAAAAAGATGCGGTTAAGCGAGCACTTAAAGAGTTTGAATCGAAACGTAAAGAACGAATTATAGGCGCAAAAGAGATAATAAGAACTCCCGATGAGTTTGATGAGGATGAAAGATGAGCAATTTTACCGGGTTATTTTCTACCGAAACAACAGCCACGATTGAAGGACTAACTGGTCAAGCCCCTACGGTTACGTTTAAAGATGCTGAAACCATTTCGATTGTCAGCAATGTTATTCCTCCGATTGCTTCGGTACAGTTGAGCTTTAGCGGAGCAGCAGCCGGACGAGCTGTAATTATGGTTCCGCCAATGCTGGCTACCGCGCTTGGCGATATGATGCTGGGTGGTGATGGTGAGGGCAAAGAGGAGATGAATGATGATGATCTCGATGCTCTTAAAGAGATTGTTTCAAATATTACGGGTGCTATGAGTACCACCCTTGGTTCACAAAAAGAGCTTCCGAAGTTTTCCATTAAAACAGAAAATGCAGTTTTTATTGGTGAGAATGAAGAAATCAATCTTGACCCATATGCAAAGATGTATGTGTTTTCTTTTGTTTTGGGAAGTATCAATTCTTTGATGATGTTTGCGGTGGATTCATCGATAGTCAATGCACTAGAGGGCTCCAATAGCGTGATATCTCATGAAGATGTCGGTGAGCGAGACTCAGGATACGCGAATCAAGAAACAACAAATAAAGGCCGTCGTCTTGATGAAGGTGAGATGAAAAATATCGGTCTCATTATGGATGTAAAACTTCCTGTTCGTGTTCGTATCGGAAAGAAAAAGATGTTGCTTAAAGATGTTTTAAGCATGGATATTGGTTCAGTGATTGAGCTCAATCAATTGGCGAATGATCCATTGGACATATTGGTCGATGACCATGTGATTGCACAAGGCGAAGTAGTAATTGTTGATGGCAACTTTGGAGTACAAATAACATCAATTGGGACGAAACGCGATCGTTTGACAAAGCTAAAAGGGTAATAAATGTCCAACGGCCGAACGAAAAAAAAAGAGCATCCTAGCAGCCGCTATGTCAAAGATATTAAGTCTGCTGGAGCGTGGAGCGTTTTTAAAATTATTGCCGATTTCGTTCAAGGGTTTGATGAACTAGGAGATTTGGGTCCATCAGTAACCATTTTTGGAAGCGCGCGTGTCGATGAAAATCATCCGTATTATCAACAAGCTATGGCTCTTTCTGATAAGCTTGGAAGCAAGGGCTATAATGTCATCACAGGTGGCGGTCCAGGAGTTATGGAAGCTGCCAATCGAGGTGCATTTAAGCATGAAGCGGTAGAATCGATAGGATTAAATGTCGAACTTCCCTCAGAGCAGAAGCTAAATCCATATATTACAAAAGGGCGGAGTTTTGATTACTTTTTCTCACGAAAAGTGATGCTGGTTAAATACTCGATGGCATACGTGATCTTTCCCGGTGGCTTTGGTACTCTTGATGAAATGTTCGAAGCGTTAACTCTGATTCAAACACGCAAAGTTTGGGGAGTGCGTCTGTTCGTTATTGGGACAGAATTTTATGCACCGCTTATGGAATTTATACGGACGAAAGTTTTGGCTGAGGGAATGATCGACGAAGATGATATAGATTTTATTACACTGAGTGATGATCTTGATTTCGTGCTTACAGAAATTGATAAATCATTGAAAGCACAAATGGCGGATTTAGAAAAAGAGGGGCTGGACAATACAAAATATTATCAGTCTCTTTCTGCTTATGTGAATGATCGATCCAATGTGGACGAAGGAAGTATTTAATGGGACAAAAAGTAATCATCGGGATGAGCGGAGGAGTAGATTCTACTGTTTCAACATTATTGTTAAAAGAACAAGGCTACGAAGTAGAGGGCGTCTATATGAAGCTCCATTCGAAACCGGGCTATCATGAAATCCACCAAGAACGCGCGCAAAAAGCCGCTGATTTTGCAGGGGTAAAACTTCATATCCTTGATTTGCAAGAAAAATTCAATGAAAAAGTTTTTAGCCCTTTTATTGAAACCTATAAAGAGGGGAAAACCCCTAATCCATGTGCATTGTGCAACCGTAATATCAAATTTGGTGCTATGGTAGAGTTTGCGGATTCTTTGGGGGCAGATTTTATAGCAACCGGGCATTATATTCGCCATAACGGGCAATATCTCCAGATGGCAGAAGACGATACAAAAGATCAAAGCTATTTTCTTTTTTACATCGATCCGGCACTTGTTCCGCGTCTCCTTTTTCCACTGGGTGAAAAGCATAAAACGGACATAAAAGCTTATGCTGCCGGTATTTCAGGACTGGAATCGTTTGCATCACAAGGAGAATCCAGCGAAATATGTTTTGTTGAGACAACCTATGCTGATGTTTTAAAGCCGTACGTCAATGTTGATGTTGAGGGAGACGTGCTGAATCTTGAGGGCACAGTAGTCGGTAAGCATAAAGGCTACATGCACTATACCATCGGAAAACGTAAAGGGTTTAATGTTCACGGTGCTCATGATCCCCATTTCGTAGTTGAAATCAGACCTGATACGAATCAAATCGTGGTCGGTCCTCGTGAAGCATTAGAGTGTCATCGTGTTGTACTGGAAAATGTCAATATGTTTGATTCTCGCGTGGATTTTGACTGTGAAATAAAACTGCGCTATCGTACGACCGCTGTTAAATGTCACGTAGTAATCGAGGGCGAACATGCTACGGTGGAGTTACATGAACCCGTGTTAGGTGTGGCATCGGGACAAGCAGGTGTCTTTTATGATGGCGATACACTTCTCGGTGGAGGCTGGATTGTTTAATCCAAAACAACGAATTATTGCAGCCGGTATCATCGGCAATGTGATCGAATATTATGATTTTGCTCTCATTGGTTTTTTAGCGGTGATGATGGGAAAGCTCTTTTTTCCCTCAGATGATCCATTCCTCTCATTACTAGGTTCTTTTGGAGCGTTTGCGGCAGGGATGATTATGCGCCCTGTAGGTGCCGCTGTTTTTGGTCATATTGGTGATCGTATTGGGCGACGTTATGCCCTGATGGCATCACTGATGTTGATGGCACTTCCGACTTTTTTAATTGGATTTTTGCCGACGTATGGACAAATCGGGATTATGGCGCCGATACTGCTTGTTGCGCTTCGTATGATTCAAGGACTCTCAGTGGGAGGAGAATATGCCAGTTCCATAGTCTATCTCGTAGAGCAATCCAGCCCCAATCGCCAAAATCTTTACGGTTCATTTGTCTCTGTTGGTGCAAAAATTGGGATGGCCTTGGGTTCGGCGCTGTGTGGTGGATTGCTTTGGTATTTGGGTGAGAATGCGATGGGGGAATGGGGATGGAGAATTCCGTTTATCTTGAGTATTGTAATTGCAGCCGCAGGATTGTATCTACGTCGAACTCTTACCGATAACTATCAAGCACATGAAGATAAAACGATTCCTTTGGTCGAAATCTTTAAACATCATAAAAAACTTTTTGGACAATTTTTGATCGTTGCATCTGTAATTTGGATGTTTTACTATACGCTCTTTATTTATTTACCTGTCTGGTTAGAAACAAGCGCTGGTTTGAGTAAAGCACAATCTGGACATATCAATACATTTTCAATTATCTTAGGCGTTATCTTTATTCCGCTTATGGCAATGGTAGCGGATAAATTTGGCTCAATTCGTGTTATGCGAACTGCTTCATTTGTTACTGCCATTACCATTTATCCCTTGATGATTGCTATGATGCATGGAGGATTTTATGGAGCCTTGGCTGCGACATCTGTGATGGTAATATTGCTTTGTGCTTATCAAGCACCAATATTTTCAGCTGTCGTTCATGCGTTAGAATATCATGGATATCGTGCATCCTTTACAGCACTTATTTTAGGAAGTGCGGCTGGACTTGTTGGTGGAATGACTCCGGCATTGATGACAACATTGGTTAAGTTTACCCATAACCCTTATGCGCCTGCGTATTTGATTATGATGGCTTCTTTGATTGCACTGGATACGTTAGGACGAATAAAAGAGGATTAAGCTTTATGACTCTTTTGTAGCTTTTTAAGGGCGCCTTTTCGTT
Source organism: Campylobacterales bacterium (assembly GCA_026390135.1). Lineage (GTDB taxonomy): Bacteria > Campylobacterota > Campylobacteria > Campylobacterales > Sulfurimonadaceae > Sulfuricurvum. Next base: position 11,051 of record JAPLGN010000024.1, read on the forward strand.
GTTTTAAAAGCTCTTTTATTTCAGAAATGTGGTATTCGTGGTGAGTTTTTTTGAGCAGTTTAATCTGGTTGACTGCATCTTGAATTGCTCCAAGACTATTTTGTAATTTTTTACAATGTTCGATAATTTCTTTACCCTCATGGATATCTGCTATTTCTAAAAACTCAAAACCGTATCGAGCATCCTTGAATTGAATCCTTAAATGATGAAGTGTTTTAGGTTTTGCATTTTTTTCCAGTGATTCATACGTATTCAAGCAATGCTGATAGTGGGTTAGTACTTTTTGCATGAATATTTCGGAAATAAAATGTGAATCATTTTGAAAAAAGTAATCACTGCTTTCATCTAACAATAAGAGTATTTGATGAAGAAATTTGGGACTAAAAAGAGTTTGAAATATTTCTTGACGATGTTTTGAAAGTTGTTTAAATAGTTTAGGGAACTGTGATGGTGAAATGGAATTTAAAAGGACATCAAGTTCACGAATCGTATTGGTTGCTTTCATCATTGTTTTTAATGTTTTAGCAAATGGGATTGAATCATCAAGAAAAAGTTTGATCAACGAACGAACACGGCGCAAGGCGACACGAAATTCGTGTAACTCTTCTTCTTTCCCATCATACTTCAATGAATGCACAAGAACACGAGCATGATACAACTGATAAAGTAGATACTGATTTAACGGATTTATTTTCATAAAATAATTATAGCTCATTCTCTACTTTTGATATATTAGCTAATTTTATTAGTGTAAAAGTATTTTTAAAACTAATGGTAAGTGCTATAAGTCGAAGATTTAAAAGACTATCAGTGCGTTAAATTTTCATCCTTTTCATTTAAAATAGAAGTCTCAGTTGAGCTTTCAATTGGAGATAAATTATCATTTTTTACACTGGTCTCATCAGATGTACTATTAAATAATGCTCCTACAGAATCATTACTTTCGTTTGAATTTACAGATACTTCTTCTTTAGGAGGTGTCATCACCTCTTTGTAGATAGCCTGAATGACGCCTCGTCGCTGCATGGTTTTATAGATAATACTAGAACGGTTCTGAACGTATTTTTGGTCGCCTTTGGGGTTGTATTTGATAGGATTTGGGAGGACTGCAGCGAGATGTGCCGCTTCGTTGGCGCTTAAGTTTTTCGCACTTTTGTGGTAGTAATGACGTGCGGCCGCTTCGATACCGAAAATACCGTCTCCCCATTCGGCGACGTTAAGATAGATTTCTAAAATGCGACGCTTGGAAAGTACTTTTTCTATGCGCCAAGTAATGATGGCCTCTTTGATTTTACGTACAGGATTTTTACTCGGAGAGAGGTAAAGATTTTTAGAAAGCTGCTGGCTAATGGTGCTACCGCCTGCGAGTGTTTTTTTCTGGATACTGCGTTCGATGGCATTTTCCATCCCTTTGACATCAAATCCGTCGTGTTTCCAAAATCCGTCATCTTCTCCGATGAGTACTGCTTTGATGACATTAGGGGAGATTTGACTTATGCTGACCCATTTTTGGGTAATGTGCATCTCACGGTTTTCATCTGCCCATTGCACTTGGCGATACTCCATAAAAGCAGTCGGAATTGGTCGTTGGGTTTTTAATGCAGAGACATTAGGATAAATCACATAGCGACCAATATCAAGCGCTCCGAGAAGTATGAGGAGAAGGATTATTTTCCAAAATTTGTTCATTTTATTTCCAGTTTGGGTAAATGCCATTGTTTGGTATAGGCCAATAGGCGTAAGGTGATGGCGAGAGTTGCGATGAGCGCCACACAAAGAGTGTTAACATCCCAAAGAGCATTGGAAATGATGAGTAAGACGGCAACGATAAGGGCAATGGAACCGTAAAAATCACTGATGAGGACCGAGGGGACTTGATTAATCATTGTGTCACGCAATACGCCACCACCGATAGCGGTTAAAAAGCTTAAGATAATGACGCCGAAAAAATTAAAATGAGCATCAATTGCGAGTAATGCTCCCGTGATACTAAAGGCAACAAGCCCGATAGTATCGCTGATAACAAAAACCCATTGGCGCTCAAGCTCTTCACGTAGATTTTGACGAAATATAAAGGCAATGGTAATCGTTGTAAAGACGGTAATGGCAGGATAGTATTCATTAAAAGCAAAAGGTGTGCGATCTAAAATAACATCACGAACTACCCCTCCGCCAAGTGCGGTGATGGATGCAGAGATGATAAGTCCTAGCAAATCAAGTTTATGACGCACCCCGATTAAAAAACCACTCAAAGCAAATGCAATGATTCCAAGAATATCGGCGACAACAACGAGATTAAATTCAAACATTCGGGGCGCGGTAGTTTTCTTTGAAGCTTACGTATCGACGTGCCGAAGCATAAAGCTCAGCAACTTCTTCATCGGTGAGTTCTCTCACAACTTTTGCAGGACTTCCCATGATGAGGGAGCGTGGAGGAAAGATTTTATTTTTAGTGACCAATGCACCCGCACCGACGATTGATTCTTTGCCGATTACGGCTCCATCGAGGATTGTGGCACTCATTCCTATCAAACAG
>JAPLGN010000013.1 GCA_026390135.1 Campylobacterales bacterium
TGAGGAAGATTTAAATATCTGTGAAGACTTGCTTTTTGATCGCCTCCCCAACGGACAAGCTGTTTACAACTTTATCAACCACTTCGATAGCCGAGAAGCACTCGATTCAGCGGTAGAAGATGCTGCTTATCTGGCAATGAATGATGAGCAAAAAATTGCTAAACTCTTACTCGATGGAGACAAAGAGCGAATGATTCCATTGGTTGAAAATGCTCGTCATACCATTGCCCCAGAGCGTATCGTCAATGAAATCCTTATCAATGCGATGAAAGTCGTCGGCGAGCTCTTCGGCTCGGGTCAAATGCAGTTGCCGTTCGTCCTCCAAAGTGCCGAGACGATGAAAACTACCGTCGATTATCTAAACCCTTATCTACCGAAAAAAGAGAAAGTAACAGAGACAATTTTGGTTCTGGGAACGGTCAAAGGTGACGTACACGACGTGGGTAAAAACCTCGTGGATATCATTCTCACTAACAATGGTTTCAAAGTTATTAATCTTGGGATCAAAGTTGATTTGGATAAATTTGTTCAGGCCCTCAAAGACTCAAATGCTTCAGCCATTGGTATGAGCGGATTGCTCGTCAAATCAACCCAAGTAATGAAGGACAATCTCGAAGCACTGAAACTTGCCGGAATCCAAGTCCCTATCCTTCTTGGCGGTGCGGCGCTGACACGCTCGTTTATCGATGATTTTTGCCGACCCTTCTATGACGGACCAATTTTTTACTGCAAAGATGCCTTCGATGGGGTTACCTCTATGATGCGTATTGAAGCGGGCAATTTTGACACAGATTTGCATGGTAATGCTCGTGATGATGAATACGAAGCTCCGAGCCGTGAAGAAGTCATCCTCCCACCGTTTCATGAGCTAAAAATGCCCTCACGAGATGTACGAATTCCAACCCCTCCATTTTGGGGAAGACGAGTAATCCAGGCTAAAGATTTCAATATCAATCTTGCCTTTGAATGGGTAAACCATAAAATTCTCTTTAAACAACGCTGGGGATATAACTCAAAAGGGCTCACGAAAGAGGCGTACAAAAAACAGCTTGACACCCTCGTATGGCCAGCCTACGAACGACTCAAAAAACAGTTTATCGACGAACAACTTTTTGATCCCACTATTCTTTATGGCTATTGGCCATGTCGAAGTGATGATACTTCCTTGCTCATTTTTGATGAGAGCGAAGGATGGAATAACGAAAATGATCGCAATAATGAACCGCTTGAGAGTGTTATAGGCAGAGTTTCTCATCATTTTGATTTTCCACGTCAGCGCAAACAGCCCCACAGAGCTTTGAGCGATTTTTTCCATTCTGACAAACACGATATATTAGCGCTAACGTGCGTTAGTGCTGGCTCAAAATTAAGTGAATATGAAAAAACCCTCTACGATGAAGCCAAATACACCGAATACTATTTGGTTCACGGTCTGGGTGTTGAGCTTGCCGAAGCGTTAGCGGAAATCGCCCATAAACAAATACGGCTGGATTTGGGAATTAGTGAAGGAGAAGGAAGTAAGCTCGCCGATGTACAAATGAATAAATACCAAGGCTCACGCTATAGCTTCGGCTACCCGGCATGTCCTGATTTGGAACAAAATGTTCCGCTCTTTGATTTGTTAAAACCTGAAGAGTTTGGGATAGAGCTTTCTGAAACGTTTCAAATTCACCCTGAGCAGTCTACTTCAGCCATCGTTGTATATCATCCCAACGCAACGTACTACAATATTTAATTATCAATATTTCAGATTCTATCCATTCTCACCCTCGTCCCAAAAGGACGTTCGGTTACTCATCACTCCTCTCAATATTTTTCCCCGCTAATACTCCGTTAATTCTTTTATGCGATAATATTAATATCAAAAAAAAGGAGTATAGATGAAAAAACTAACGTTAATGGTTCTTCTGAGCTTACCTATATTTGCAAGTGATTACAGTAATGTAAGTGATGTTGAATATGTTTCAGTTACTCATTCTGTCCCTATATATTCGACGGTTACCAGAATGATTCCGCATGAAGTATGTCAAGATCAACAAGTAGCCATTCAGCAGCAAAGCGGTGGCAATAATGCTGTTGCCGGAATCATTGGCGGTGTAATTGGCGGTGTCCTCGGGCATCAAATCGGAGGTGGAAGCGGGAAAGTGGCTGCAACGATCGGAGGGGCTGCATTAGGAACGATGGCAGGTCAAAATGCTGCCAGCGATACCCAAACAAGCTACCAAACTGTACGTCGATGTTTTACCCAATATGACAATCAAAAAGAGACAATCATTACAGGGTACACTAATTACGCCAAGTATCGTGGAAAAGATATTGCTAAAACAAGTGATCAACCACTCAAAGAGATCAGAGTCGTCAACTCATTCAGTTTTTAGCAGACTATATTATTAGATTAAAGGAGTTTTGTGATGAAAAAGATAGTTTTATTGGCGACCTCTGCTCTAATTTTAGCAGGATCGCTTCATGCACGAGGAGGTCATGCAGGAGGAGGTCATATCCGTTATTATGATGGCTGGAATGGATGGATAGCTCCATTGTTTATCGGTAGTATGCTGGGGTACAGTGTTGCAAGACAGCCTGTCGTATACACAACCTCACCAACAGTAATTTATACCAATGCCCCTGTTGGGATGGTAGAAGACAGCTATAGTGTTCAAGAAAATGAAGCACCCACGTATGAAGAGCGTTGGGTCTATTTTGATGATTGTAAATGCGAACGAAAAGTTTTGATCAATATTCAGCAGTAAATAGATGAGGAAAAAGTTTCTAACGTTTCCAAACTTTTTCCATCCATTCTCCCATTTTTGCCTCATACCCGCTGTTTTTAAACTCAACAAACTTTAGCGGTTTTGAGAGGTACTTTTGCTCTACCCATCCGCCGAAATTATGCGGATATAGATAGTTTGCTCCACGGGGGCGTATTGCATCGGGTATCTCTAAAATCATCCCATTTTTTACCGCTTCAAGCGCTGCATTGATCGCATTATAGGCCGTATTGGATTTAGGAGAAGCACAGAGATAAATCACCGCTTGCGCTAAAATAATTCGAGATTCCGGATACCCGATTTGCTTCACGCTCATCATAGCCGAGGTGCACAATGTAAGGGCTTGCGGGTTTGCATTGCCTACATCTTCACTAGAGAGTATTACCAACCGTCGAGCGATAAACTCAGGCGGTTCACCTCCCTCGATAAGGCGGGCGAGATAATAGATCGCCGCATCCGCATCACTGCCTCTAATGCTTTTAATCAATGCGGAAGCTAAATCATAATGAACACCTGCTTCCGAACTTCCCTGTGCTTGTGCGGTAGGGCGAAGAGATTTGAGCAAAGAGAGGGTAATAGGCTTATTAAGAGCTGACGCCACCTCAAGCAGCTTAAGCATGGCACGAGCATCACCTCCGGAACTGGCAATCAAATATTCACGCGCATCGTCTTCCACCGCGATAGACGTTCGAGCTAACAAATCTTCTAACGCATCAACACCAATTGTTTGTAACTCAAACAAGAGCGAACGAGATCTCATTGCCGCAGTAAGGCTAAAATAGGGATTTTCCGTCGATGCACCAATCACTAACGCACTGTTTTTTTCCATAACCGGCAATAACACTTCTTGCTGATTTTTTGCCAGACGGTGTACCTCATCGATAAAAACAAGCGGTTTGGTTAGGGAGTTTTCATATTGATTAAAAATTTTTCGTAAATCTTCGATTTTGAGAGACGTTGCATTAAATTCATAAAAGGGAAGCTCCATAACAGAGGCGATGATCCGAGCCAATGTTGTTTTACCGCAACCTGGAGGACCGTAAAAAAAGGAGTGGGTGAGGCTTCCGTTTTCACAAAGGGAGCGCAGCGGTGCTTCGCTTGAGCATAAATGAGATTGTCCCACTACCTCATCAAAGGTTTTAGGGCGAAGTAAATAGGTGAAGTCAGCCATTACTTTTTAAACTTATTATCACTTTTCGGTCTGTATTTATTGGTACCGAAGACTTCACTTTCAGGCTTCACTTTTTTATCTTTGATAAACTCACGCTTGGTCGGCTTTTTCTCATCTTTTACGGCAGGTTTTGCGCTAATTTTCCCGTCTTTTGAAAATTTCTTATCAAATTTACCGGTAGCACTGGTGAACTTTTTCTCAGACTTTTGTTTCATTTTAGCCGCTTTTTCCGCTGTTTCTAAAAAATCACGTAAAGAGGCATACTCATTGCGCTCCAAAAAGCGGACTTTGCCCGTTGGAAGATTGTTGAGCTCTATTCCTCCGAAACTAAGGCGTTTTAGGTCCACGATTTCAGCACCGAAATGGGCAAAGAATCGACGCAATTCACGGTTTTGTCCCTCTCCGATAGCCACTTTTAGGATGGAGTAATCGCCTTGATCTTTTTGGACTTGATAGGCATAAAACGGAGCGAAGCTCATCGGTCCCTCTTCGGCATACTCATGCGCTCCCGCACTGGCATCGTCAAGCTCCAACCCCTCACCCATGGCGATTTTCATCCCCTCGGTAACAGGTCCTTTGATTTTGATTTTGTAAACACGCTCCATTTTGGAGGTCATCAGTGCCGTAGCAACACGAGACGCATCCGTAAGAAGCAATAACCCCTCTGACGCATAGTCCAGACGTCCGACTGGGATAAAATGCTTATAATTTTTGGAGAGTGAATCGTAAATCGTTTTACGGTTTTGAGGATCTTTTTTCGTTACTAACTCACCTCTTGGCTTGTTATAAACAATCACCGTAAATTGATCCGTTGCAGTGATTTTATTACCACTCACACTGACATTGGCACTGCGCTCATCTACCGATACGGCTGGATTTTTTTCGATTTCACCATCGATACGGACATACCCGTCCAAAATCGCCTGATCTGCTTCACGGCGAGAATAGGTCGAGTAGTGGGCTATAAATTTATTAAGTCTCATCATGAGATACCTGCTTCCACGAGTGTATGAAGATGCAATGCACCTTGAATTTTGCCCTCACCATCGGTGACGACTAACAATTGAATTTTTTTATTTTCGATCAGCACCAATGCATCGCTTGCAAGCATGGAACCATCATTTATGACCATTGGATTTTTCGTCGCGTACTCAAAAGCACTCGTTTCCAGTGAAAAATCTTTTCCCAGCAAGGCACGACGGATATCTCCGTCACTGAGTAATCCTGAGAGTTTTCCCTCACTATTTGTGAGCATAACCGTACCTAAACGCCCTTCGCTCAACACCAAAATCGCCTCTTTAAGCGGAGTGTTTTCGCTAACAATAGGGAGATTTTCGGTACGCATCAAATCGGATACTTTTACAAACAACTTTTTACCCAAAGCTCCACCAGGGTGAAAAGAGGCAAAATCTTCTTTTTTAAATCCGCGGGCTTCCATCAGACACACCGCCAATGCATCGCCCATCGCTAAAGTCAGCGTTGTAGAACTCGTAGGCGCAATGTTCAAAGGACATGCTTCAACCGCGACATTGATATTAATCATCTCATCACTGTAACGCCCCAACGTCGATTCACTGTTTCGTGTCATGCCAATAAGGGGGATACCAAAACGCTTGATATGCGGGAGAATAGAGCTAAGTTCAGGACTCTCACCGCTATAGCTGATGGCAATCACAACATCTTCTTTGCCAATCATTCCCAAATCGCCATGAAGCGCTTCGGTCGGATGGAGAAAAAAGCTCGGTGTCCCTGTAGAGGCAAACGTTGCCGCCATCTTAGCGCCGATAAGTCCCGATTTGCCGACACCCGTAATGATAAGTTTTCCACGGCATGCGAGGATGATTTCAACCGTACGACGAACCTCATCTCCGATAGTTTTCATCGCATCACGCAATGTTTGCGCTTCGATTTCAAGTGTCTTGCAGGCTATTGCGATATAATCATTGTTCATATACTAATTATAGCGGAAATGGACTTTATCCATGCAAAACCTTTATGTAGACGTGACCTCACTTGATAGTCGTGCCGTAGATAAATTCGCCCTGAGCGAAGAAATCATGATGGAGCACGCCGCCATCGCGGTAGAGCGTACCATTCGTGAACGTTTCGTCCTTGGTTCATCCATTCTCATCGTCTGCGGAAGCGGTAACAATGGGGCAGATGGCTTGGCTCTCGTACGATTATTGGATGGGGATTTTGATGTCATTGTACATGTCCCTTTTGGAGGCTCATCTCCTCTTGCCAAACTGCAACTTAAACGTCTGGAAAAAATGGGGATCAAAAGTGAACGGTTGCCAAAAAGTGCCGATGTCATTATCGACGCCCTTTTTGGAAGCGGTTTAAACCGTCCTCTTGATTTAGCCTCCATTAAAATTTTAGATGCCCTAAACGCAATGAGTGGCTTCAAAATCGCCTGTGATATCCCCAGTGGATTGCATCTGGATGGCTCATGTGACACTCACTCATTTAAAGCCGCTCTCACCGTCACGATGGGGGCACTGAAACGTGGGATGTTTAGTGACCACGCCAAAGAAATCGTTGGCGAAATCATCGTTGCAGATTTGGGAATTCATCACAATCATTATGAGATACCCTCTCAGTGGCATCTTCTTGAAGTCAGTGATTTACGTCTGCCGATTCGAACAGCAGTATCCGCCCACAAGGGGTCGTATGGACATTTAGCCTTAATATGCGGCGAAAAAGCAGGCGCTGCGGTGATTGCAGGCTCAGCTGCATTACGATTTGGAGCAGGACTGGTCACACTTTTAAGCAACGAAAACATTCTTCTCCCTTATGAGCTTATGCAAAGTCACTCCCTTCCCGAAAATACGACCGCCATCGCATTAGGGATGGGAATGGGATCTGAATTTGATGACAAGGAGCTATCTGCCTTGCTGGACAATTCCCTTCCGCTTGTTTTAGATGCAGATATTTTTACTCATCCTCTCTTTTTAGAATTACTCAAACGTCCCAATATCGTCCTCACTCCTCACCCCAAAGAGTTCACTCAAATTCTTCGTGTTTGCGAAATCGCCGATATTGACACGGCAACCCTCCAAAACGATCGTTTTAACTATGCCCAAAAGTTTTGTGAGACCTTTCCTAACACGGTGTTAGTACTCAAAGGCTCCAATGTACTCATCGCTAGAAATAAAGACTTTTTCATCAATCCTCACGGAACCGTCACTCTTGCCAAAGGAGGAAGCGGAGATGTCCTCTCTGGCCTTATCGCAGCGTTACTTGCGCAAGGATATGATCCGCTCAAATCAGCACTCCAAGGCTCACTGGCCCATGCAATCGCATCGCAAAAATTTACCAAGAACAACTACGCTATGACCCCTCTTGATCTCATCGAAAGTATTACTACCCTATGAAAAAAATCGTTGCCCTATTTAGCGGCGAGGGAACCAACCTCGCAAACATAATCGAAAAAATTCATCATAAACATGGTCTTATCACCTGTGCTATTACGAACAATCCAAACGCAGGTGGAATCGCCAAAGCCAAAACTGCAAATATCCCCGTCGAAGTATGCGACCATAAAGAGTATGAAACTCGTGAAGATTACGACAAAGCCTTGGTCGAGATGATAGAAGAATACGATCCAGACCTCGTTGTACTGTGTGGATTTATGCGGATTCTCACCCCTGTTTTTACCACTAAAATCAAAGCCATCAACCTTCATCCCTCGCTCCTTCCTGCTTTCAAAGGTGCTCGTGCGATTGAACGAAGTTTCGAAAGTGATGAAGCTATTTGTGGCGTAAGTGTCCACTGGGTGAGTGATGAGCTCGACGGGGGAGCAATAATCTTACAAAAAAGTTTTACTAAAAATCCCGCTGATACTTTAGAAGAATTTTCGGCTAGAATTCACGAAATTGAGCATGAAATTTTACCCTTAAGCGTTATACAAATATTAAAATAAGGAATCTCATAAAATGCATACATTACAAATCGGAAAATATACATTAGGCAGTCGCCTCATCGTTGGAAGCGGTAAGTATGACTCGTTCGAGACAACCAAAGCAGCAACACTCGCAAGCGGCTCAGAACTTATTACTGTAGCAGTACGCCGTCTCAATATCACCAATCCTAATGAACCAAATTTGCGTGATACTTTCGCCAACACAAACGTCAGATTTTTACCTAATTCCGCAGGATGTACCACTGCTGAAGAAGCCATTACCCTTTTTCGCCTCACGCGAGAAGCTACCGGGATTGATCTGATAAAACTCGAAGTGATCGGTGATACCCAAAAAACTCTCTATCCCGACGTACTAGAAACCATCAAAGCATGTGAAGTGTTAGCACGGGATGGCTTTACGATTATGGCATACACCAGTGATGATCCGATTATGGCACGCCGTCTTGAAGATGCCGGCGCACACGCCATCATGCCTCTTGCAGCACCTATAGGAAGTGGTCTTGGAGTCCAAAACCGTTATAACATCGTGTTTGTGCGCGAAGCGGTAAAAGTTCCGATTATCGTCGATGCAGGGATTGGATGCGCCAGTGATGCGGCGTTAGCCATGGAGTTGGGAGCGGATGGTGTATTAACGAACACGGCTATAGCACAAGCAAAAAATCCGATGATGATGGCAGAAGCTATGAAAAACGCGGTAATTGCAGGTCGATTGAGTTACCTCGCAGGACGTATACCGAAACGCCCATACGCGACTGCAAGCTCACCGATTGACGGGATGATACAGTTTTGATTTAATACGCTATCGGAATAAAATCCGATAGACTACGCTTCGTCTCTATTAAGTTTTCCACGCATCATAAAATAAATTCCAACTCCAATCCCGCTCCAAACTGCAAATCGTATCCATGTATGCAATTCCAATCCTGACATTATGAAGATCAATAATGCAAAATTTAGAGGAATAAGCACCCAGAACATTGGAACTCTAAAGCTTCCAATAAGACCTTTTTTACGTAGTACAATAATAGCTACTCCTACGACGAAATAAGCGAATAATGTGCCAATATTGACCAGTTCTGCCAAAATTTTCAAAGGAATAAATCCAGCCAAAATAGCCAGAAATAACCCTCCATAAAGGGTGACTTTAAATGGTGTATTGTATTTTGGATGTACTTCTCGAAAATATGCTGGCAAAAACCCATCTCGAGAGAGCGCATGAGCCACCCGTGTAAATCCTAATCCCATAACCAACATAACCGTAGTAATCGTAACAACTGCTCCCAATGCAATGATACTTGCAACAAAAGGTTCATCAACACGCAACATAGCAAACGACAATGCATGAGGGACATCCAGCTCTGTATAGCTGACCATCGACGTCAATGTAAAACTAACCAAGATGAAAAACATGGTCGAAAATGCCAAGGCAATCATAAGTGCTTTAGGAATAGTTTTAGTAGGATCTTTTGTCTCTTCCGCAACCGTGGAAATAGCATCGAACCCCAAATAAGCAAAAATAATCAGACTCGTAGCGTGCCACATCCCCTGCCATCCAAAAGGGAAAAAGTTTCGAATATTCTCAATATCAAAATGCTTTAATCCAAAATAAACAAAGATAGTCAACACCACAATCTTAATGTAAACAATGATGTTATTAACCCGAGCACTCTCTTTTATTCCAATTGCCAAAAGGGTAAAAATAACCGCTATCACCAAAAAAGCGCTTATGTCCACATACGTTCCAGCCGCCGGATTGTATGAACCACTCAAAGCTGTAGGCAAAGCAAGATGAAAGTTGGTCTCAATGAATGTACGAAAGTATCCAGACCATCCCGTAGCAACTGCACTCGTAGCTACGCCATATTCTAAGAGTAAATTCCATCCGACGAGCCAAGCAAAAAACTCACCTAACGTCGCATACGTGTAGTTATAGGCACTTCCCGATACGGGATAAATAGAACTCATCTCAGCATAGATAAGGGCAGTAATTCCAATTGCAATCGAACCAATCAAAAAAGATAAAACAATCGCAGGACCAGCGGTTGTTGCAGCAGCTTGTCCCGTAATGACAAATATCCCAGCTCCTATGATTGCTCCAACTCCAATAAACGTTATATCCAAAAGATTGAGATGTCGCGCCAGACCAGCCGCCCCTACTTTTGGAATTTTAGTGCTAAATAAACCCATAAACCCCCGCCTTTGTATCATTTTCTGTGATAATTATAGCAGATTCTATTTTTGTATTGACATTTTATTGTTTATACACTATAATTTCGCCTCACTAAATTTGGTTTTGCCTCTTTTAGCTGATAGGTCGGGGCGTAGCTCAGTATGGTTAGAGTACTTGCTTTGGGAGCAAGGGGCCGGAGGTTCGAGTCCTCTCGCCCCGACCACGTTATTTCAAATTTTAAATCAAAACTTTTTTATGGTGGAATTAGCTCAGTTGGTTAGAGCACTGGTTTGTGGTGCCGGGGGTCACGGGTTCGAGCCCCGTATTCCACCCCATATTTTAGTTTATTTAATTTACCTTTGATTTTTTTTCGATGTTTTAGAAGGATCTTGTGCGTTCGTAGCTCAATTGGATAGAGTAACGGTCTTCGGAACCGTAGGTTATAGGTTCGAACCCTATCGGGCGCACCATATATACAAGACTCGCGTCCTTAGCTCAGTCGGATAGAGCAATGCCCTTCTAAGGCATCGGTCAGAGGTTCGAATCCTCTAGGGCGTACCACCTTAGAATTAATGTGCGGATGTGGTGAAATGGTAGACACGCCAGACTTAGGATCTGGTGCCGCAAGGTGTAGGAGTTCAAGTCTCCTCATCCGCACCACCACTTTAAAGCCCTATTTTAGGCACTTCTCAAATAATATTTTTTTAGCAAATATTCTTATTCTATCGTAGCCAACCTCTTCAATTATCCGCTATCTTTGATTTTTTACACTATTGCACTTTAAGCTTGAATTGGCGAAAACTATCTTCTAAAAAAACACTATTTCTCATTTTCCATACACTTCCACTCGATTTCGCCCTAAAGCTTTCGCCTTATAGAGGGCGTCATCCGCACATTTAAATAATCTCTCGCAGGTGCTGTTTATATCACTCATCTGAACAATTCCAAAACTTGCACTAATTGCAATGCCCTCCGGTTCGGATTCCTCAATCTTTTTACGCAATTTTTCAGCTTTTATGGATGCCTCAGTTAAAGGACAGTTGTTCAAGATTATAACCATCTCTTCTCCTCCAAAACGAGCCACTATGTCTTCTCTTCTCGCTTCATCTTGAAGAATTTGGGCTATCTTTTGCAAAACTTTATCACCTTCCAAATGTCCAAATGAATCGTTGACCTCTTTAAAATGATCAATGTCCACCATGATTACAGAAAGAGGCTGTTCGTAGCGTTTTGCCTCTGAAACCTTGCCCGCCATCATATCAACAAGATAATGTCGATTATAAAGTCCTGTTAGCTGATCGTGGATAGCCATTGTTTTGAGAAGATCATGCTGACGTTTTAGGGTAACGTGGGTTTTAACGCGGGCTTTAACTATAGAGGGGTGGATAGGTTTAGTAATATAATCCACAGCTCCCAACGACAAGCCGTACTCTTCTTCTTCAATGGAATCTTTTCCCGTTACAAAAATAATGGGAATGTTCGCCGTCGCAGTATTTTCACAAAGGATTCGACACACATCATACCCGCTAACTTCGGGCATCCCCACATCGAGTAAAATCAAATCAGGGGTAGGGTCTTGAACAACCAATTCTAGCGCTTGTGCTCCGCCAGAAGCTACTTTTACCGTATAATCATCTTTAAGTATATGCGCCAATGTTTGGATATTAATGCGAGCATCATCAACAATCAGAACAACTGCTTTATCTCTCATTCCAAAACCTCCATGACACGTTTTATTGTTTACTGTGTTTTATCATACTCAAACTTTTCAATATTTTCTTTCAGCTCTTTCATCAAAATAGCAATACTACTATTCGCGTATTCACTAAAAAATCATCAAAGTATCAGTATCAACAATATCCATTGCTCAATAGTATACTGTAGCTCTTGCAATCCAACCGCTATTTCAAGCGGTTCAATGCTGTGTAATTTTATAGTCGCAACACATAATTGCAAAGCATAATTAAGCATTTCTTGAAGAATATCACTCCTATATTAGCAGATGATCCCTTAAGTATACTGCCACAAAATGTAAATACAGTTTTTTATTATTTAAAATAGATTTCAATCATCCAATGGCTCGGAAAGAGGTTCATAAAAATAATACCCTTGCGACGCATCAATTCCAAGCTCTAATACCGCATTGTAAATCGCTTCATCTGCTACAAATTCAGCGATGGTACTAAGCCCTATTTCATGGGCAAACTCACAAATATGGCGCACGATAATTTGGGCATTTTGATCATAAGGGAGGTTTTTTATGAGGGAACCGTCGATTTTGAGCGTATCAATATTGAGGCGAAGAAGGTGCTCAAAGTTGGAATATCCTGAACCGAAATCATCAATAGCAAAGGAGCATCCAATCGCTTTAAATCGCTCTATAAAAGTGCTGACTTGAGTATAATTAATAATTCCTTCACTCTCCAATATCTCAAAAATAATACGATCTCCAATGTTATACCGTTCCAACTGCTCTTCAATGTAATCTGCCAATTCATCGTTTAGCAAATCCTCGGTTGAAAGGTTGATGCTCACAGGGATACAACACGTTTCAAAACGCTCTACAACCTTATCAATCATCGCTTTGGTTAATCTAGGATAGAGACGAATTTTTTTTGAAATATCTAGAAAATGATAAGGAGAAATCACCGTTCCATCGCGCTTAATCAGACGAATTAGCGCTTCATATTTGATGATTTTATGACTTTTATTGTCCACTATTGGTTGAAAATAGGGGACAATACGTTCCTCTTCAAGCGCTTCTTTGATCTCTTTATACCACTCAATGTTATTGGCCTGCTCTTTTCGCTCACCCAAAAGTGGCGTGTATACCAATAATTTTGTCCTGTCCATCTTTGCCTGCTTGAGTGCACGAGTCGCATTTTCAATCAATTTTTCGGATTTTGGATCAAATCCAACGCTGATGCTAAGAACCACCTCAATCCCCTCAATCACAAAAGAGGCTTCTTCCGTTTTGTCGATTAGATATTCTAAGAAACAGAGACGGTCTTCGGTATTGGAGTGCTCATCAAAAACCAATGCATATTCATCACTTCCTATGTTATAGAGAAGAATCCCTTGTGTATTGTCAATCTTTTTTCTCAACCACTGCCCATATCCTGCTAAAACCTGATCACCAATCGCAACCCCGTACACGTCATTAATATCACTAAAACGGTCAATATTGAGAATAGCCAAAGCTGAGCCATAATGCAATGAGAGATAATCAATTAACGACACACGATTAGAGAGACCGCTCACACTGTCAAACCCCAGATGATGAGTAAGTTCACTGCGCTGCGTGTGCGAATAGAGTGCGAAACTAATATCACTGGCCAGCTCTTGAAGCATCTCTATTTCTTGTTGCGAGAATCCTGCAGCATGCTTTGAGTACAGCGTTAAGACACCAAAAGAGTTGTTATTACTTTGAGTCCTTAATGGTAACGCGATAATAGCGCCATACCCTCTCTCTTTGGCAATAAAACTCCACGTTGCCAATGACGTATTCGATTGAAGGTGATCTAAAATAACCATGCTATTTTCATGATACGCCGACACACTGGGAGCAAAAGACATGGGATCATCCAGAGGAATCGTCATCGTATGATGCAATACTCCAAGCGAATCATCAGAGCACCCTCGAACGACCAGATCTTTGTCTATTTTTACGGCTATCCAACACAACCCATATCCGATATGCTTGCTTAACCGAGTACAGCTCGCTTGAATCGATTCATCACTGTTTTCCATTAAGAGCAAACTTTGATTAATATCCAAAATTGTGCGTAAAATTTCATCAAGATTATGGGAAACATCAAGGGCCTCATGAAGTTTTTTAGACTGATGTTCCATATTTCTGAACATCATAATGAGCAATCCTCCAATACCCCCTGCAACTCCAAAAAAGATTTCGACCATATACCACCGATAATAGGCGCTCATAATCCCAAACATGAGCAAAATAAAAATGCTCGTAAAAAGGATAACAAAGCGACGTATGGTCATAATGCTACCTTACTTGTGATGGACTATATGATTCTCATACAATGATTATTGTAACCAAAAAACAGTATTATTTTGATCAAAAAAAGTGTTTTACTATGAAATTTTTACTTTTATTCTGTTTTACCGCCTATTCTCTCATTGCTTATGAGGTGGGAAATGGCAAGGCCTTACTTCTCTTGCTGAACTCATCCAAAGGGAGCGTTAGTTTCAACGAGCTCAATATGACGGTATTACCTCATCCTTTGAATTCCCAAATGGGATTTGTCATTCTCCCCATCGATTATTACACACCACCATCCGAGATAGAAGGGCAATGGAATACACCCGATGGCAACCTATCCCTAGCTGTAGAGATTTCAAAAGCCCCTTACCCGACCGAAATACTTGTCGTCGAAAGCGCAAAAGTGACTCCTCCCCCTGAAGCATTAGAAAGAATTGCTCAAGAGAAAGCCGAGGCAGAAAAAATCTATGCTGCCTATAACCCGATACGGTATTGGAACAAACCGTTTATCCGCCCTATAGAGTCGATAACCACGAGTGAATATGGCTCAGCTCGTATCTATAACGGTGTTTTAAAAAGTTATCACGGAGGAGTTGATTTCAGAGCCAAGACTCCCTTGCCGATACTTGCATCCAATGATGGAGTCGTCGTCCTTGCCAAAGATCGCTATTACTCAGGAGGGACCATTATAATTGATCATGGTGAAGGTATTTATACGTGCTATTTTCATTTTAGTCAGCTGGATGTAAAAGTGGGAGATAAAGTGACGCAAGGACAGCCGATCGGCTTGAGTGGAGCAACCGGACGCATTACCGGACCACATCTCCATTTTGGGGTGATGATACACGGGATTCAAAGTGATCCGATCAATTTTATGACACAAATTGAGACGCTTTTTACACTATAAAGTATACTGGTTTCTCTTTCTCATTTTTTTCTGCTAGAATCAATGCACTTAATTAATAAAAATAAAATAGTAGGTCTCTATGCTTAAAAAAAGACACACTCTCCTCTTGTTTTTGGGGATCTTGATTCTCCCTTCTTTCCTCTTTAGCAAACCCTTAGAAGATATTACTCTTCAACTTCGTTGGCTTCATCAGTTCCAATTTGCTGGATATTACATGGCAAAAAACAAAGGATATTATCGTGATGCAGGGCTAAATGTCACGATTTTAGAAGCCAATGACAAACATCCAAATCCTGTTGAAGAAGTCGTTGAAGGACACGCGCAATACGGAGTTGGCAATTCAGGGCTTATCAATGAACGCTTCAATGGTAAACCTGTTGTCGTATTAGCTGCACTCTTTCAAACATCCCCTAATGTCTGGATTTTACGCAAAGACTCTCACATTGCCAACATTGTCGATTTGGTCAATAAACGACTGATGATGACCAAAAATATCGAAAATGCCGAACTTGTTGCCCTCTTTTATAATGAAGGAATTAATATTAATAAACTCAATATTATAGAAAGCACCTTCAACATCAACGATTTAATTTCAGGAAAAGTAGACGCATACAACGGTTACTCGACAAATGAACCCTATTACCTCAAACAGCAAGGGGTTGACTATGTCACCATTGATCCACGCAAATATGGGGTTGATTTCTACAGCGACTGTCTCTTTACCAGTGATAATGAGCTCTCGCAGCATCCCCAACGGGTTAAAGCCTTTCGCGATGCGAGTTTACGCGGATGGGCTTATGCACTCGCACACCCTGAAGAAACCATCAATGTAATTCTAGCCGACTATTCAAAGCTCAAGACACGAGATCATTTGCGTTTTGAAGCTGCTGAAATTCATAAGCTCATGGTCCCAGAACTCATCGAAATTGGCCACATGAACCCTGCACGCTGGAGCTATATCACTCAAACCTATTACAAACTCGGGTTTATTCCCACTGCACGTATTCCAAAAGGCTTTATTTACAATCCAAATCCGCCTAAAGATTATACATGGCTTTATTATTCCCTTGCCATTTCATTAATTTTACTCACGCTTATTGGGTCAGTTACAGCGCATATTTATAGGCTCAATCGTAAAATTAAAGAACAATCAATTCGCGATCCGCTCACGGGTCTTTTCAACCGCCGCTATCTTGCTGAAATACTGCCGCGAGAAATAGCACGAGCACAACGTGAAATGATGCCTCTTTCTCTTGTAATCATCGATTTGGATCACTTCAAAGTCGTTAATGACACCTATGGGCATGCCGCAGGCGATACGGTACTTCGAAACATTGCAACCTGCCTGATAGATTCCCTTCGACGAAATGATTTTCTCTGCCGTTACGGCGGGGAAGAGTTTATTATTGTTATGTCAGGCATCTCCATTGATAAAGCATACTCACGTATGGAAGCATGTCGAAAAGAGATTCAAAACATGATAACAACTTACAATAATCATACCATTTTAGTCACAATTTCAGCAGGGATTTCGACCTTCAATGCCCATGGAACACTGGAAGATGAGCTCTTAAAAGCCGCAGATGATGCTCTCTATACGAGTAAAACAAATGGTCGAAATCAAATTACACTCGCCCACACAAAAGAACGTGAATGAAATTTTTCTTTTTATCCACTCTTCTGGCATCACAACTGCTAGCGTTTTCCACCACCAATGTTCAATATTTGTATGGTAATTTTGAGGGCCCTACATTCCTCGATACCCAAACAGGGGCAAAACAAACACTAACAGCTGAGCACTTTCGGACATGGGATTATGGTGATTTGTATACGTTTGCCGATTATGCGTATGCTAAAGAAGGATTGCAGTTTAGTAATCTAAAAAATGATCTTTACGGTGAGATCTCCCCTCGTGTGAGCCTCAATAAAATGACGAATATTCCAACGTCTACTGGGATTATTAAAGAGTGGTATTGCGCATTTCAATACAATCGGTCGCAAACCTATCATGGGTGGCTTTATGGAGTAGGAACAGACTTAAATATCCCCGGATTTGCAGTATTTGGGCTCAATGTGTACCGAAAAATTCAAAACATCTGTGCTGATACCTATCAGCTATCAACCAACTATTATCTACCCTTAAGTGATCGATGGCATTTTGAAGGATTTAGCGACTGGACAACTATTGATTTTTTAACCCAAAACCAGTTGTTATTTGATCTTGCACCCTCGATTGGGATTACTGCGGGAAAATTAGAAGTGGGAACAGAGTGGCACTATTACCACGAAAACACCTATCACCAAGACAACGATGTTTTTCAAGCGATGATTAAATACACATGGTGAATTAATCTTTTTTCATCACCGCCCAAACAAAACCGCCTAACCCTATAACAACAACAATCACCAAAAATCCGACTTGAAACCAATCCATTATGGTCATTGTGAAACCTCGCTTAATTCTTTTTCTTTGAGTTGTCCGCATGCCGCACTAATATCCAATCCCTTGGAATCACGAATCGTACAAAGCACCCCATGTGCATCCAAATAGTCTCTAAACTTCACCATATCCGCACGGGTTGGGCGTTCATAATCAGAACCTTCGTACGGGTTAAAAAAGATGAGATTGACCTTGGCTTTGATTCCGTGTAATAGCTTGACAAGTTTTTTTGCCGATACCAAGTCATCATTTTTATTTTTAATGACCAAATACTCAAACATCACCCGCTTGCGAGTATCGATAGGAAATCGCTTCACCGCATCAATAATCGAGGCAATGTTGTATGCTTTATTCATGGGGATCAGTTCACTTCGCAATTCATCATCAACTGCATGAAGTGAAATCGCGATATGCACGCCCAAATCCATTTCACCCAGCTTATCGATCTTACTACTCAAACCGCTCGTCGAAACCGTTTGGCGTTTACCCGAAATACTTAACCCCTCTTCATCTTTGAAAATTGTGATGGCTTTCGCCAAATTTTCCAAATTATCGAGCGGTTCACCCATCCCCATGTAAACGATATTAAGCCGTTTACTGGCAGCCAAACCATTATCGGCCTTAACCGCCAGTACTTGCGCTACGATTTCACCCGCGCTCAAATCTCTCGTAAAACCGCCCTTCGCCGTCAGACAAAAGCTGCATCCTACTTTGCACCCCACCTGTGTCGAGACACAGACGGTATAACGAGCTTCATTTTCAACATTTCCCTCTTCGTCGATGGACTCATCTTTCATCTTCAGCCACACCGTTTCGATCGTTTTTCCATCGCTAAGTTCAAAAAGATACTTAATCGTTCCATCCGTAGAGCACTCTTTTCGGGCGATTTTAAGAGGCATAACCGTATAGGTATTTTCTAATTCCTCGCGCATCGCTTTAGGAAGATTTGCCATCTGCTCAAACGTGGTCGCATATTGATGATACACCCATCCCCAAATCTGCTTGGCACGAAACGAAGGCTTCACCATTGATGCCAACTCTGCTTTGGTAAAATCAAGAAGTGACAATTTAGCCATGTATTAATCCTTTTGATTTTAGATGGTCACTCAAAAGCACTTTGGCGAATCCATGATTGGCGATAAAATCACGATGAGCATTCGTATCGCAATAATTGGTTATACAAAAAACTCCCCCCGCAGGAATCCCAAAAACTTGCGCTACACGCATAACGGCAAAAAACTCCATGTTTTCAATTCCAATACCCAATGCACGAAACTGCTCCATAGAACGCTCGCTTGTCGTAATGTAGTTCGAAGAGTTTACCATAACATCTTTGATGTTTTCAGTTTGTGCTGAAACCACATTATCAATCGGTGTATAGGCATTTTTATCCAAAAATCCTAACTCGATGTTAGCTGCAGTTTTAGACTCGATGATATCGTGGATTTTATGTTCACCGTAACTTCCAGCACTTCCCACAAACAATAAAAATTCTGGTTTTTCTGTTAGACAAATACGAGTTAAGCTCATAGCACTGTCAATCAATCCTACCCCAATTGGAGTTGCAAAATCAAACGTCTCGTTATTACCAGCACATATAATCATAAGCGTACCGGAATCCCATTGGCGGAGAGATAGCGTTTCAAATCCATAATATCAATCTCGCGATAGTGAAATATGCTCGCAGCTAACGCCGCATCTGCCCCATGATCAAATGCTTCTTTGATGTGTTCCATAGTTCCAGCTCCGCCACTGGCGATAACAGGAACATTCACCGCACGACTGATTTGTTCTGTGATTGAAAGATCAAATCCCGCTTTCGTACCATCGGCATCCATCGAGGTAAGCAGTATCTCGCCCGCTCCGCGATTGACCACTTCTTTCGCCCACTCTAGCGCATTAATCCCAGTATCAACCCGTCCACCGTTAAGATAGACATTCCACTGTTCACCTGTGCGTTTCACGTCGATAGCGACAACGATGCACTGAGAGCCAAACCGCTTCGCCCCCTCATCGATAAACTCTGGGCGCTTAATTGCCGCAGAATTGATACTCACTTTGTCGCATCCGACATTGAGAAGACGATAAATATCATTGAGTTCACGTATCCCGCCACCGACGGTAAGGGGAATAAAAACTTCACGCGCCACCTGTTCGACGATATGAACGATGGTATCACGCTCTTCGTGCGACGCCGTAATGTCCAAAAACGTCAGTTCATCGGCACCTTCGTCGTTGTAGCGTTTCGCCACTTCGACAGGATCACCAGCATCTTTAAGCCCGACAAAATTAACACCCTTAACAACACGACCGTCTTTTACATCCAAACAAGGAATGATCCGCTTTGCAAAATATTCCATCGTAAATCTCCCCTGCATAATTGCTGCAATTATAATCCAGCGTCACTTAACCCCCCATTACCAAATGTAACGATAAGAAAAATTTATCTTTTATCTAAAGCAGTAATTAACACTTTATTTGCTATAATCGAAACAATGCAAAATCGTTCCGCTATCGCCAAAAAGAGATTTGGTCAGAATTTTTTACGTGATCAAGCTGTTTTAGCGCAAATCATCCAATCGATACCCAATACATCCTATCGTATTGTGGAAATTGGGCCTGGATTAGGTGATTTAACTAACTATTTAGTTGATGTCAAAAGTGTTACTGCTTTTGAGGTTGATACCGACTTGTGCAAGCATTTACAGCACCATTTTGCCGATGCCATCGCTACCGATCGTTTAACCCTCCACTGCGGAGATGTGTTAGAACATTGGAAGAGTGAGCTTTTGGATGAACCGTACGATTTAGTGGCAAATCTGCCCTACTATATTGCGACCAATATCATCCTCAAAGCCCTCGCCGATCCGGCGTGTAAAAATTTGCTTGTCATGATACAGCGTGAAGTAGCAGAAAAATTTTCTGCTGCACCCAATGAGAGAGCTTTTGGAGCCCTCAGCGTAATAACCCAGAGCGTGGCGGACGTAGAAATCGTTCTTCATGTTCCGCCTACTGCGTTTGAGCCTGCTCCAAAAGTCGATTCTGCCGTACTGCTCATTTCAAAACGTGCGAATCGAAACGATGAAGGGTTTGAAGACTTTTTACGTGTTGCCTTTACACAGCCACGCAAAACCCTCCACAAAAATCTCACTGCATGCTATGATGGTGATTCTTTGATTGAAGCGTTTAAGACGCTTGAATTAGAGCGCACTATCCGACCTCATCAGCTCTGCACCTCTGACTTTCACCGGCTATACGCCCTTTTAAAATAACTCTTTTAAGAGTTCAAAAACCGCGTAAGCACTATCGTATAAATAGAACTAAAATAATATTATAATAAAGGATATTCCTATGGCTGATGAAACCACAGAAACAGGTGCTCAACCTCAAACTGAGACCCGCGAACGACGACCGAACAATAACCGTCGTCCATTTCGCCCACGTAATGACGCACCAAGAGCAGAGGGTGAGACTACTGCTGAACGTTCAGAGGGCGAGAATCGTCCTCCTCGTGACGAAAACCGTCCACCACGTCAAGACAATCGTCCGCCACGCACCGACAACCGTCCTCCTCGTACTGATAATCGCCCACCTCGTACCGACAACCGTCCTCCGCGAGAAGATAACAGAGCACCTCGCACAGAAGAAAGTGGAAATGCTACCAATTTAGCCCCTGAAAGTGAAAATCGTCCATCACGCGACCGTGGTCGTGGCGGTCGTCGTGGCTCTCCAGCAACCCCTATCGATACTAACTTACGTGATTTTGTCATGCAAAATCAAGAAGCACACAAAAATCGTCTTAACCCTCATTTCAAACTCAATCTTGAGAATAATGAAAAAGTACGCATTACACCATTGGGCGGCTTGGGTGAAATCGGTGGAAATATCACCGTTATCGAAACCGAACATGAGGCTATTATCATTGACATCGGGATGAGTTTTCCGAGCGAAGATATGCACGGTGTTGATATTTTGGTTCCAGATTTCACTTACTTACGTGAAATTCGTAAAAAAATCGTCGCAGTTATCATCACTCACGCTCACGAAGACCACATTGGAGCCGTTCCATACTTTTTCAAAGAGATGCAATTTCCGATTTATGGGACACCGCTTCCTCTTGCAATGATCGGCAATAAATTTGACGAACATCACATGCGTGAATACCGTCGTTATTTCAACCCGATTGTTAAACGTCAAGTGTATAAAATTGGAAATGAGTTTGAAATTGAATGGATGCACATGACGCACTCCATCATCGATTCATCCTCGTTGGCAATCACAACAAAAGCGGGAACGATTATCCATACCGGTGACTTTAAAATCGACTTCACCCCGATCGATGGATACACAGCGGACATTCACCGTCTAGCCCATTACGGTGAAAAAGGGGTTTTATGTCTCTTAAGTGACTCGACAAACTCTTATAACAAAGAGTGGACACCAAGTGAGCTTACTGTTGCAAGCGGATTTGATCGTATCTTCTCAAAAGCTGAAGGTCGTATCATTATGTCAACCTTTAGCTCGAATATTCACCGTGTTTATCAAGCAATTCAGTACGGGTTGAAATACAATCGTAAAGTATGTGTTATCGGAAGATCGATGGAACGAAATCTCGAAGTGTGTATGCAGTATGACTACATCAAGCTTCCTAAAAATATTTTCATTGATGCCGAAGAAGCCAACCGCATGAGCGACAAAGACGTTCTCATCGTAACCACAGGAAGCCAAGGAGAGCCAAGCTCTGCCTTGTACCGAATGTCTATCGGTGAACATCGCCACATTAAAATTAAACCAACCGACTTGATCGTCCTATCTGCTCGCGCCATTCCAGGTAACGAAGGATCTATTTCAGGGATGCTTAACTATCTACAACGTGCAGGGGCTAAAGTTGCCAATGACCGTGACATTCACGTATCGGGTCATGGAAGTATGGAAGAACAAAAGCTCATGCTTCGACTTACCAATCCTAAGTATTTTCTACCGGTACACGGTGAGTACAATCACATCATGAAACACCGCGAGACAGCGATTGCATGCGGAGTTCCTGAACGTAATATTTTACTTATGAGTGATGGTGACAGTATCGAAGTCAGCAGCAAAATGATGCGTAAAGCCAAAACCGTTAAAACCGGTAAGACGTACATCGACAACCAAAATAACCACCAAATCGAAGATGACATTGTTATAGATCGTCAGAAAATGGCAAGCGAAGGGATGGTTGTTCTCGTTGCACAAGTAAGCGCCGCTGATTCACGTCTTCTTTCTAAACCTTTAGTTACCAGCTTCGGACTTGTTGCCGATCGTAACGACAAAGCCTTTGCAAGTGAGATGGAAGATGTTCTTGAGCATTTCCTCATTAACCTCAAGCATGGTCTCATCGAAAATCCAAAAGCGCTAGAAAATGATTTGCGACAAGTAGTGCGTAAGCATATCTACCGCAAAATGAAAAAATATCCTCTTATCGTACCTCACGTATTCGTAATGTAAAAGACGCTTTTAGCGTCTTTTACAATTCTCTTCGTTATACTCTCTTAAAATACTTCCTAAAGATTCTTAACATGCAAGTAACTCTACATCACCACACTCCTCTTGTTATCTGTTCCGATGCTATACGCACCTGTTGGCAAAGTTTCGACAAAAGCGACAATGGCGGAGAAGCAGACCGTGCACTTATTGATCGTGTCGGAAATAAGTTCAAACACGCTTCTACTCTCGAGCACATCGTTTACAATTTCTACGTAGCAGGAATCAGCCGTGCACTGCTCCAAGAGCTTGCTCGCCATCGCATGGCGAGTCTTTCCGTCAAAAGTACTCGCTACACCCTTAAGGAGCTCAAGCAAGAGCTCTCGTTTGCTATTGACAACAAAGAGCGTGCCGAAAAATACCTTGTTATGACAGGTGTTGATATGGTTGACGAAATGAGCATTCGTGCCCTTGAAAACCTCCGCATTGTATTAGTAGAAGGAATAAGTAATGATCGTGCAAAATACTGTCTTCCAGAAAGCTACAAAACAGAGCTAACGTGGACAATTAATGCACGAAGTTTACAAAATTTCATCTCTTTACGTAGCGATAAAGCGGCGTTGTGGGAAATTCGAGATTTGGCAAACATGGTGTACGCTACACTACCCGAAGAACATCAATATTTATTCGAAAATTCACTCAAAGAGGATCACTCATGAAAAAAGTACTACTTAGCATTACTCTATTTTCCCTACTCGCCCTTATCAATACAGGGTGTGCACATAAGCAACTTGGGATTAATGGGATGATTTGTCCGGAAGGTCACAGCGAAGAGCGTATAAAAGCAGATTTTACTGCATGTAGATACTACAATCTTGATGATGCTGCAAAAGCAAATGCTGCGCCTATATCAATTGAATGTAAAGAGTGCTTGGAGAAAAAGGGCTATAAGCTAGAGAAGTAAGAAGCGAAAGTTGCTTGTATTATAAAAATTACAAGTAATTTTGAGCTCTCTGCTGAAGACATTGTGCCCCTTGCGGGTAGAACACAGTGTTAACGTAGCCAAAGGAATGAGTTCCTTTGGCGTCTAAAATATAACTTACAGTGCTGCTTTGGAAAGAGCGATGAGAGCAGTAAATGCTGCTGCGTCGTTCATTGCCATATCAGCTAGAATTTTGCGATCAAGTTCGATGTTACCACGTTTAAGACCGTTCATGAAAACTGAGTAGCTCATACCGTTCAAGCGACATGCCGCATTGATACGAATAATCCACAATTTACGAAATTCACGTTTTTTCTGTTTACGATCGCGGAACGCGTAGTACATACTACGTTCAAGTTGCTCTTTCGCTTTACGGAAGTGCTTATGTCTTCCGCTATAGAAACCACGTGCAAGTTTCAAGACTTTCTTATGACGTCGGCGTCTTACAACACCTGTTTTTACTCTTGGCATATTTTTCCTTTCTTTACCCGATTCATTTTAAAATTTAATGAATAGGTGCCGCTTAGCGGACTTGCCCAGTATTTACTGGAGAATTAAATAATCGAGGCTAATTAGCGTACGATCATCTTTTTGATGTTTTTCGCATCGACAGCAGCAACAATTTTAGATGTTTTCTGCCCACGACGAGTCCCTGCATCTTGTTTGGTCAA
This sequence comes from Campylobacterales bacterium, assembly GCA_026390135.1. Taxonomy (GTDB): domain Bacteria; phylum Campylobacterota; class Campylobacteria; order Campylobacterales; family Sulfurimonadaceae; genus Sulfuricurvum. The sequence goes on from JAPLGN010000013.1 coordinate 24,501, forward strand.
AATGTGACTGCGAAATGCTGTCCCACGTTTGAGAGTGCCGTTTTTCTTCACTTTGAAGCGTTTTACCGCCCCTTTGACTGATTTCATTTTTGGCATCGACTTGATCCTTTTGCAAAAATTCTCTGAACGGGGATCCATCTTGAAAAATCAGCTGGATTCCCGCCTTCGCGGGAATGACGAATACATGAAAAATATATACAAAAGAAGAGAGGGTAAAGTTACTTTTTATCGTCTTTTTTCGGATGGACCATCATATTACAATAACGCCCTTCCATAGCAGGAGTTTTGTACATTAGTCCAATGTCTTCAACCATAGGCCAAACGCGATTTAAAACGGCAACAGCGGCTTCTGGATGTGCCATCTCACGTCCGCGTAAGAATACACGGAAATGGACATGTTTTCCCTCTTCGAGAAATTCACGGGCATGTTTCACTTTGTAGCTCACATCGTTTTCAGCAATCTTAACCGAAAGTTTAATCTCTTTAACTTCCACTTTTGTTTGCTTTTTACGTGCTTCTTTTTTCTTTTTCTCTTCTTGATAATGAAACTTACCGTAGTCCATGATCTTCGCAACCGGAGGTTTCGCATCCGGAGAGATCAATACGAGGTCAAGCCCCAGTTCGTTAGCTTTAGCCATCGCCTCTTGAATCGTTACAACTCCTAGTGCTTCACCACCATCTACTACACAACGTACCTCAGGAACTCGGATCTCCTCGTTCATTTGGACTCGGTCTTGTTTTTTAATCAAAAATGCACCTCATTAATTTTTTCTTTTATTAAGTTCAAGAATTGTTCTTCAC
>JAPLGN010000034.1 GCA_026390135.1 Campylobacterales bacterium
AATCATAAACTCTTCTCCCCCAAAACGGAAAATATAATCCGATTTACGAAGAGTATGTTCCAATATACTTGAAAAATGTTTTAGTACCATATCTCCAATTCCATGGCCATAGGTATCGTTGATCAATTTAAAATGGTCTAAATCACACATCATGAGTGAAAATTCTCTTCCGGTTTCTTTTGAAATATCAAGTTTATTTAAAACGATTTTATTAAACAACCGTCGAGTTAATAAATGTGTGAGTGGATCTTTTGCACTCTCTTCAATTTCATTTAGAAAGGCAATTTCATTCCCTATTTCAAGAGAATAAGAGTCAATTCGCTGCATCAGATGAATGAGAGTTGCAGGGCGGTGTTCTTTATTTTTACAATAATTAATAACGTTAGCGGCTAGATCATGAAGGTTTATATGCAGTTTATCGATAACTTTAAAATGGGATGTTGTAAGCAGATATGATGCTGTTGCACTGTGCATCCATTGACCAAAAGCACAATGGTTGGGATTAAGCTCCGGATAATTATCATCAAATTCATTTTGATGAATATATTCAATAAGGTTGAGTATCCATTGAATATGGCTCTCATAATGTACCATAAATTTTTTGTCTGGCATAAGTGCTATATGAGATAAACGAAGTTCATTTTTAAGCTTTAGTTGATTTAAAAATTTCTGCAGATATAAGATAGTGATTCTATTCTCATGCTCTGTAAAAAAGCGATTTATTTCATGTATATGTTCAAAGTCTTGCTTTTCTACAAGGCTTCCTAATAGTTTACGTGAGATTGTAATAAGTTCACTGTAAAGAAACAGATAGGAAATGTCATTTTCAATTGTATAGTATACGAGTTCTTTCGTATTTTTTTCGATATCCTCTTCAGCATTAGAAAGAAGAAGATTTATAAAAAGTTTTTTATGTTCAGTTATTGCATGCGTATAAAGAAGTTTGTCAGATGAATTGAATTGTAGAATTTCAAGACTAAGGCCAAAATCACGAACACATTCACGAATATTTGTAAAATACTTTTCAATCACTTGCATTTAAAATCCTCCATTATTTTAATTTTACTAAAAGTGTTCTCTCCAATAGTATCAACTCTGTTTCGTCCATTGTCCTTTGCTCTGTATAGGGCTTCATCAGCACGTTTTATCAAACTTTTTTTATCTAATATTTTATCCGGAAGATAGAACGTAGCACATCCTATGCTAACGGTTACAACAGATGATACCTTTGAATCAGGGTGTTTTATCCCTAAAGCTTCAACAGATCGACGAATGTTTTCACAGCTTCGATACGCATTCTTTTCATCACAATGAGGAAGTAGCACAATAAACTCTTCTCCTCCAAAACGAGCTACTAATTCTCCACCGCGTGAACTACTCTTATTGATTGCAGAAGCAACCATCTGTAAGCATATATCTCCTTCATCATGGCCAAGTGCATCGTTGTAGCCTTTAAAAAAATCAATATCAATCATACAGATGGACAAAGGCTGATGGTTACGCGATGCACGACGCCACTCTGAATCGTAGACTTTGTCAAATTTGCGACGATTTGAAAGTTGAGTAAGTGGATCTAAAAACGCATATTCTTCTAAAAGTTTTGCTTGTTCTGTAAGAGATTTATTTGCTAATTCAACATTTTGCTTAGCAATTTCAAGTGCCCGTTCATACTGTTTGAGGGAGGTAATATCATGATACACAGAGAATAGATACGGATTCTCTTTTACCGTAATGAGCTGTACCGAGATAACAACATCTCGAATTTCTCCATTTTTGGTTCGATGTTGCGTTTCAAATATTTCAGATTTCCCATTTTTCAATGTTTCAATATGCGCTTTGGTATCTTCAGAGGACTCTATCGCCTCATAATCCCCAACCTTAAGGCGAGCGAATTCTTCAGCAGTATAACCAAGCGCTTTATGACTAATAGTGTTAAACTCTACCGCTTGACCCGTCATTGGATCTATCACCAATATTCCAACAGGAGAAAGGTCAAACAGTGTATGATAAAGTTTTTCAGCATCGTGAAGGGCTTGTTCATTTTGCTTTCGCTCAGTAATATCCCGTACAATACTCAAAACAGCAGGCATATTCATATACTCAACAAGAGCGGCATGTATCTCAACGGGAATAATCGTTTTGTCTTTTTTAATATGCTCTCTTTCAAACATGCTATGACCATTTTCTTGCAGTGATTGCATGGCTTTGGGAATATTTATTTGTGTTTTCGGTGTGTCAATAAATGTAATATTTTTCCCAAATAATTCATTTTTAGTGTACCCAAGACGCTCACATATAACGTCATTTACTTCGAGTATATTTCCTTTAAGATCATGGATCACAATACCATCACTCGATTTATTGAAGATATTACGAAAATTTATTTCAGATTCACGGAGCGAATTCTCTAACTCAACTCGTTTTGAGATATCTTTTCCAGTTGAGACGTAGTATTCAACTTTTCCATTTGTATCTAAAATCGGTGTAATCGTCATCTCTTCATAAAAAGTGCTTCCATTTTTTGATTTATTCACAAACGTATCTCGAAAGGTCTTTCCAGAAGCAATCGTATCCCAAAGCTTTGCATAAAATAATTTGTCATGATGTCCTGATTTGAATTTACGCGTATGTTCACCAATGAGCTCAGAACGGGTATATCCACTATGGGCTATCATCGAATCATTAACAAAAAGAATTTCTCCTTTGGTATTGATAATTTTGACTAAATCATCGGTCTGCTCAATAGCTTGTCCCAGCATCTTTAACTGTTCTTTGGTCTCTTTAATGTCAGTAATATCGATGATCGAACCCATACCGGCAAACTGACCGTCATATTTAATGGTTCGGGTCGATACACGCATCGTTTTTGTGTGACCTGTTTTCGTCACCAATTTAATATCCGAGTAGGTTAGCGGAAAATGTTCTCCGCTTAAGCGCCGTTTGGCTGTCTCTTTGACCTTGCTCTGATCTGATTTTTCAATAAAAGCCCACAGTTCCATGGAATACAATTCTTCTTTGCTGTATCCTAGCATGGATGCTAATGCGTCATTGACATAGACGTAATGATCTGTGTAAATGAAAATTCCCATCAGTGCGTTTTCGGCAATACTTCTGAATTTCTCTTCACTTTCTTTAAGCTGAAGCTGAGTACATTTTCGCTCAGTAATATCAAGGGCGAAGACAACAAATTGCTTTTTGTCTCCAATTTCCATCAATTGAAGATGTATTTCAGCCGTATAGTCACTTCCATTTTTTCGACGATGGAGTGCTTCAAAAACAATCTCCGTTTCTTCTCCAGTATTGATCCGCTCTAAAAGAGACAAAAATGTTTCTAACGTGTACTCAGGTTTAATATCCACGGGTGTCATAAACATAAGTTCTTCATGTGTATAACCAATATTCTTTTGTGCGGCTAAATTAACATAACTGAACAACAAAGTATCCGGATCAAACATAAACACTTCATTCATATTTTTATCTACGATTTCTCCCAACAATTTGAGCTGTTGAATATGCTTATCATTTTCCTCTTCAAGCTTTTTTTCTTGGGTTAAGTCCTCATATATAGCCATAACGTCGCCATTAGGAAGCCTGATTATCTCATTTTTCCGCCATCCGCTGATGCGTTCATCCTGATAATGAGCGTCATCAAAGGTTTCATGCTCACCGTGTTCATAGACCCGTAACAGTACAGCGTAGAGTCCAAACTCTTTAACGCCCGGAAAGACATCGCACAGTTTTTTACCTAACAGAGCTTCTTTTTCAAGCCCTTCTGTTTTTTCCACCTGTTTATTGACATCAATGAAGATAAAGTCACTGCCATCATACCGATAAACAACGACATTGAGAGGGATAAAATCGATGGGTATTTGATAATGTGAAAAATCAAATTGTTTGCTAATCATTGATATATCCAAAAAATAGGTTAGTTTATTATTTTAGCTTAATTTCATCGTAGTTATTTTAAACACCAATTTAAAGCTGACCAATAAGCTGTTTGACAATTTCTTGGTAGGTAATACCTTGTTGCTCCGCATGCTCACGAATTTTACGCCACTCCGTTTGTGTAAGACTGATAGTCAATGCCACTTCACCCTCTTCTGCCTTACGAATCATCGCATATTTTTTTTCCATTTCTTGGCGCTTGAGAGGATGAACATAGACTCGGCTCGATTTAAATCCAGTAATTTTTCCATTTTCAGACAACGGCACAACTGATGCCTTTACCCAATAATGACCACCGTCTTTTCGAAGGTTTTTGACAATGCCCTGCCACTCTTTTCCACCAAGAAGGGTGTCCCACATCTGTTTAAAAATAGAGCGCGGCATATCAGGATGACGGACAATATTATGCGGTTTTCCAATCAATTCATTTACCTGATAACCACACACATGCGCGAAAGTATCATTGGCATAGGTAATTTTACCATTGAGGTCAGTTCGTGATAATATAAGTTTCCCTTGCGGAATCTCTGCTTCAAATGGAGTTATGTTCACTTTAGTACCTTTATTAAATAACTATTAGTGCTGATAAAATTAAAATTTATATAAACAACCCATTATTATAAAAATAAACAATCACATAATAATCACAATTCCTATATTTGAAGGATTTTAGCAATAATCTCATAAACATTATTGGAAATATTCGGATGATTTTTGATCCGTTCCAGTTCAATCCCCATTTTGGCTTTGCTCAATGGGGAAAGTTTCCCGTAACTTTTAAACGCTCCTGCAAGCCCCGAAGCGATTTGAGGATTAAATGCGTCTATTTCAATCACTTTATCCGCAACAAATGTATACCCTTCTCCTGAAGCATGATGAAACGCAACGGCATTTCATTGGAGCCGATAAATACGGTTTATTAAACCTCTCCAAATATTATTAAATCCCCCCCTTCCAATCATCCGTTTTGATCCATCATGAGTTATAAACTTCAACCCTATTCCTTCCATTCTTCTTCGCTTCGTACAATGCCCCGTCCGCTTTTTCAAAAAGGGTTTTTTTCGTATCTTCATCGGAGAGCTGAGCAATTCCAAAGCTCAATGTCATCCCGTTTTCAACATAGCTAAAGATATGGGATTGTACGAGTTTTCTTAGGTTTTCGGCTAAATTACACGCTCCGGAGATTTCTGTAGAAGGAGTGAGTATAACAAATTCTTCCCCTCCCCATCGTGCAAAAACATCTCCGTTTTTAATGTTATCGGCAATAAGTTTGACTAAGTCTATTAAAATAATATCGCCCGCCTGATGCCCGTAGGTATCGTTAACCAGTTTAAAATGATCGATATCGAATATTATCAAACTGAGTGGCAGGTTGTTTTGCTTCGCACTCGCGATCTCGATACTGAAGATATCTTCGAAGTTTTCTCGGTTGTTGATTCCCGTAAGATTGTCTTTATACGCTTTTTGTTCTAGCGTGTTGGTCATCGAATAGAGCTCATCTACCTTGTGTTTCATCGCTTTGTTGATATTTCTTAATTTTTGTTTGGTCTCTTCTAATTCTGTGATATCGTGACGAATCGCTATGTATTCCACGACATCTCCGTCAACATCCAATATCGGGATGACCGTTGTGTCAACGATATACTGACTCCCGTCTTTTTTCATGTTGGTGACCACACCGTTCCAGCTTTTTTTCGCTTTGATAGTATCCCACAGGTCTTTGAACGCTTCTCTGGGCATATCAGGGTGTCGGATGATATTGTGCGGTTTCCCGATAAGTTCATCACGTGTGTACTTGGATATCTCACAAAACTTGTCATTGACATAAGTGATAACCCCTTTGGGATTTGTTTTGGAGACGATATTGCTCAAATCAACTGCTTTTTTATATTCGTTTAAAAGATTGGAATTTTCGCTTTTATAGTTTTGGTTACTACTGATAATATTTTCAAAATTAGAAGCCAAATCGTTTGCCATCTGCAACGTCAGAAAATCAATTTCACTTTGCAGTGCATAGGAAAGGTTTCCGTTTTCAAAAATGACCTGCTCTATCGCATTTTTCAGTTTTATAATCAGGGTAAAAAGATCCGCTATCGTTACATTATAATTATTTAAAAGTTGCAAAAAATCTATTTTTACCTGACACTCTGAGACGGTGGTACGCCACTCAATAACACTGATAAAGCAGTCACAAAACTGGTAAAAAAGGTGGGTATTTTTATCAATAATAGGTAAAGAATGTCTATGAAGGACATTTTGTACCTCATTTTTATTCATCCAAATTTTTATAATTTCATTTCTATTAACGCGCAAAAAATAAGAAAACTCTTCACTATTTATGATCTTGATCATACAAACTCACTTTTTTGATTTTCTCAATATTAATACCAATCGTGTATTATAACGACAATAAACCTCTTTCATCACCAAATATTACAGTAATCTTCACTTCCATATTGCTACTGTTGCATTTTAAACTTGAATTGGCAAAAGTTACTATCATAAACTCAAAATATTTCATATTGACTCTCTAGTCGTTAAAAGATTCACTTTTTTTTGCAACTGTCCCCTCTGGATGTTTGTACCATCCTGGGTCAGCATAATTGCCTTTTGGTTGATCTCTACGTACCTTGACTAAAGTAAACATTCCACCCATTTCAATGGGTCCAAATGGTCCTTGTCCGGTCATCATCGGAAGTGTATTTTCTGGCAATGTCATCCCCATATTGGCCATATCTTGCATCTCAGCCATTCCATTTTTCCCCATAGGCATATACATATAATCGGGCATCAGATCACTAATTTTTTCGCTAAGATCATCTTGTTTTACTCCGATCATATTGGGTACAGTATGTCCCATCGGTCCCATCGTATGGTGTGCTTTATGGCAGTGAAATGACCAATCTCCCTCTTGCGTTGCTATAAACTCGATAGCCCTTATCGCCCCGACTGGGATATCCGCTGTCACCTCCGGCCATCTCGCACTTTTAGGAACCCATCCGCCATCGGTGCAGGTTACCTCAAATGGATGTCCGTGCATATGGATCGGATGGTTGGTCATCGTTAGATTCCCCACGCGGATACGGACACGATCACCTACTCGCACATTCATAGAATCAATTCCAGGAAAGACACGACTGTTAAAACTCCACAGATTAAACTCAGTCATCGTTGAGGGATTTGGCGTATAGGTTCCGGGGGTAACGTCGTAGCTGGCAAGGAGAAAACAAAAATCGCGATCGACACGGTGCTCTTGCGGTTTTTTCGGATGGATTATAAACATCCCCATCATCCCCATCGCCATCTGCACCATCTCATCGGCGTGAGGATGATACATAAATGTCCCGCTTTGACGGAGGGTAAACTCATAGACATAGGTTTCACCCGGAACGATAGCACTCTGTGTCAAGCCGCCGACGCCGTCCATTCCGTTGGGAAGAATAAGACCGTGCCAATGGATCGTCGTGTGTTCGGGAAGTTTGTTGGTTACGATCAGGCGTACACGATCTCCCTCAACTGCCTCGATCGTCGGTCCCGGAGAAGTACCGTTGTATCCCCAGCAGTTCACCACCATGCCTGGAGAAAATTCACGCACTACCGGTTCAGCTATGATGCGAAATTCTTTTACTCCCTCTTTCATCTCATACGGAAGGCTCCATCCGTTCAGTGTCACAATGGGATTATAATTTTTCCCTTCTTGCGACGTGATAAGCGTAGCAGGTGAGAGGACACGTTTCGGATCTTTGACAAGGGTGAGTTTACGATTTTTAGATGGCGTTTCACAATGGTTTTTCTCCTGAGCACGAGAGGTCGAAGTAACTGCCGCCGATGCAATCAACGCCGCACCTAATCCTAAAAAATCTCTTCTGTCATGTTTCATAGTGCATCCTCAATGTTCTTGCCGCCGATCGTATAAACTAAATCCGCCTGTGATTTCCGGTATTCCCCTATCGCTATCACTTCTTGTATCTTTGCCTCACTGTAGCGGCGCTGATCTGTAAGAAGCTCATAGATACCGTCCAGCATACCATTATAGTAACGCTGTGTTTCTTCCATAATATTTTGATTTATTGTTACAATATTAGTTTGATATTCTTGTGCAGCATCATACGCATAATGCGAGAGAGCATAAGCTTCACGTGTTTGGCTTCTGGCATTCACCGCCATTTCATAGAGTCGTTGCACGCTTTGATTGTAGTAGGCTTGAGTACGGCTTAGTCGTCCCTGCCCCACATCAAAAATAGGAATGGGGATTTTGAGCCCGATTGTATTAAAACGTGCAGTATCGGTACTTTTTTCACTTCCCCCTTCCAAGGTTACCTCAGAAAGCAGTCGTGTATTTTGGGTATATCCCGCCTCTTTCGCCGCATATTCAACACTTTTCATCGCTGCAGCAATGTCAAGGCGATTTTGAATTGCCATCTGTTCAAGTGCGTCACTTTTTGGAAATGTTGCAGATAGACGCAATGGCTCATTGCTCAATGTATATGCGGTTTGTTCTGCGTACACTCCCATCATTTTATTGAGAGCTTCACGGGCTGTAGCATCGTCTCTGTGAAGGCGAATCGATTCAAGCCGTGCATGGGCGTATTCATCTTGGATTTTTAAATAATCCCTTTTGGAAAGATTTCCTGCCGTATATTGCCGTATAGCAAGTTGCAAAGATACTTCATACGATTTAAGCACCTCAGCATTTAATCGGACTGCCTCTTGTGAAACACTTGCATCGATATAGCACTTTCTCGCATCCCTGACACTGCGAAGCACTTCATCTCCGACACTCAGTTTTGTCTCTTCAAGAGCCAATCCCCCGAGTTCTTTGCGTAGTGGGATCCAGAGCAAATCCAGAAATGCCAATTCCAATGTCACACCCGATGTACTCACACCACCACCGTGCCCGACTGAATAGCCAAGTAATGGATTACTCATCAATCCCGCCTGCACAAGATCGCTTTGTGCAATTCCTATCCGCTCGTATGTTTGCTGCAAGGCACGATTATTAATGAGAGTGATGCGAACGGTATTCTCTTCACTTAGTGGTTCTTTTAATAACGTATTGACACGTATTTGGGCTTCATCGGCTTCTTTTGGTGTTTTAATCCACGTCAGTTCTCCCGTTCCTCTATTTTTTGTCATCTGATTCATAGAATCAAATACGTCTTTTTGAGAAATAGTCGAACAACCCGATAATACAAGTATTGTTACGAATGATAAAAGAATCTGTCTTTTCATTTTTGGCTATCATGATATGTCGTGTTTTGATCGCGTTCTTGAATACGGACTTCTTCTCGAACATCTATCGGTGGTTGTATCGGAATATAGACGCTTTTCCCTTCCCTTGCATGTACTGAAATAGGTGACTTAACCCCTTCATCAGCATTTAGAGAGATGATGGTTACCACAAGGAGAAAAGCTGAACGGTTCATTGTTTTTTCATCCGAACGATTACATTTTTCCCGTCTTTTTGTATAAATTCAAAATCAACTCTGTCACCCACGTTCAAAGTGTGTGTCAGCTCATGATCGATCACTTCAAAAGGCATATTCATAGAAGGCCACTTTAGTACAGGAATCGGGTCATGAAAAATACGCAAACTTTCGTGGTTATCGGCAACCTGCTTTACTGTTCCGCTGGCATGAATGGTTTGCTCGGACATAACCGTATTGTTAGAATGTGAATGATCTTCACCCATATCCATACCCCACACCACTGGACTCACTGCCAATACGCCAACATATACCGCGCTAAGAATTTTTATTTTCATAACCTCTCCTTTTTTTCTTATGAAAGCAGTATATCACTGAAGAGAACTATATCATTTAACCTAATATTAACAGCGTTAATATCAATGAATAAAATTATCTTGGAAAGCAAAAGTACTGATCCATAACCATTTATCCAAATATGGTGATTTTTTACGCATACAACGCCAGTTATTAATTTCCTGTCCTACTGCTTTTCACCTTCAGCTGCTATACAATATGGGTAAATGTTTCAAAGGGAAAAAATATGGAGCGAGCAGATAGATATATCTCTTTTATGAATATTGATTGCTATAAACACGCATCGGATGTGATTGACTCTGTTTTAGAGGTGCTTAAAGACAAGCAGTATAACAATCCGTTTTGGGATGCTTTTTGTGCAAAAATTCCTCAAAAATATTACGAAAATAATTCCGATGAAAAGGTGCTGTATCTCGTCTGTTCTTGTGTCTTTTATATTGAAGAACTGTTTGAAGAGAGTAATCATCCAATCGGTTTAGAAATGATGAAAAACTGCGAATATCAATGCTGTTAGAAAAGTAATACTGGAAAGACTTAAGCGGTAAACATCTTTTCAAATAAAATTAAATATAACTTTCTCTTAATTATAAGATATCGAAAGCGTGAACGCACAACTCATGGTAATTATGTTATAATTTTTTATTACACATAATTCTTTCAGGAGTCTGACTTGATCAACATCCCCACTATCCGAGGCAAGCTCAATGCCCTTATACTGCTTAGTATTGTTGTCTTCGCAACATTAGGATATTTGTCGTATTCAAACAACAAAGATGCTAAAAAAACCGCTGAGAGAATGGTTTTAATCGGTGAAATTCGCGCTCATACCAATGGAGCGATGATGGAACTACGAGGTTACCAAATCCTTTTTAAACAAAAAAATTTAGACGAATACAATAAACGGCTTGTGATGTTGGATGAATCAATAAATAAACTCTTAGCCATGACTCGCTCAAAAGAAAATCAAGATCGTCTTTCTAAGATGGGTTCTGATCTCAAAACATGGGAAGAACTCAACAAGCCACGTATCGAAATAATCACAAAATATAAAAAAGAGACTCATAGCGATTCTTTTCAATCAACACCTGATGGACAAAATCTCATGGAAATCGCCAAAAAATCAGCGGATACTCATGAAGAAATCATTAAAGAAGAACGCTCTTTAGTCAAAGCAATGGTTGAAAAAAATCTTGCTACGCTGGATTCCAATGCAACAACCATGGAAGTTCTCATTTTAATCAGTGCTGCAATTATGATAGGAGTCTTTTCCCTCATCATCAGCAATATTTCCCGTTCAATCGGTCGCCTTGAAACAACTATCAAAGCCATTGCACATGACCGGGATTTCACCCAACACACTGTGGTCGAAGGAGACGATGAACTCTCTGAAATGGGGAGAAAACTAGGTGAACTTGTCACTATGTTACGTGAGTCGTTTGGAGCCATTCACATGGCATCCAATGAAAATCTTTCCGTTTCTGCCCAACTCTCAGCAACAACTCTGAGCATCGGAAAAGCGGCTGAGGAAGAGTCACGCATCGTGCGTGAAACAACGCATGAATCGGATCAAATGAAAGTGGCCATGCAAGCCTCTGCCAAAGAAGCACAAAGTGTTCGTGATCAAGCAATCGGTGCGAGAAAAAATCTCCAAGAAGCTCAGAGAGCGCTTCACAATACAATTGAACAGCTCTCTATCGCCGTAGAGATGGAAGGTGAAATCAACCAACGACTCAACTCTCTTTCCCAAGAAGCGTCTCAAGTTAAACAAGTTCTCACCGTCATCGCCGATATCGCGGATCAGACCAACCTTCTTGCGCTTAATGCCGCAATCGAAGCCGCCCGCGCCGGCGAACACGGTCGCGGATTTGCCGTCGTTGCCGATGAAGTGCGTAAACTCGCAGAACGTACTCAAAAAAGTTTGATCGAAACCAACGCGACGGTCAATGTCATCGTTCAATCCATCAACGACATCACCGAGCAGATGAACCATAACACCAGCCGTATCGAACAACTCGTCGACGCTTCTTCTGCCGTAGACGATCATACGGCAACGGCAGTAAGTGCACTCGATGATACCGTCTATGCTATTGAAAAACTCGCAAGCGACACTTCTGACAATGCAAAGACAACTGATGCCATTATTATCAAAATCTCAAAAATTCATGAACTTTCAGCTTCCAATGCACGAAGTGTCGAAGAGATTGCTTCTGCTGCAGAGCATTTACACAAGATGACTGGGCGCCTCACGGATCAAGTCTCTGTTTATCGTACCTAGAAAATCCATCCTCTTCTTTTAGCGCTTATGGCGCTATTAGGCTTCCCATGATAAAATATTATTATGATGCACACAATACCTATTGAAACCTTTTTAGCCTCTCTTGATAATTATGATCTGATTATCGATGCCCGAAGCCCATGCGAATATGGCGAATCTCATGTTCCGCGTGCACACAATTTTTACGCGCTCAGCGATGAAGAACATGCTCAAGTAGGAACTATCTATAAACAGATATCTCCGTTTGAAGCACGTCTAAAAGGCGCTTCTTTCGTCTGTCTCAATGCCGCACGTCATATCCAAGAACTCTATCCTGCCTACAATCCAGGATCAAAAATCGCGATTTATTGCGCCCGTGGAGGAATGCGTTCTTCCTCACTTGGAACCATCTTTTCGAGTATTGGCTATCCCATCGAACGTGTTATCGGTGGGTATAAATCGTACCGAACCTTTGTCACTGGGTATCTTGAAAATCTTCCTCCGATTCATTTTTTGACACTAATGGGGCATACGGGATGCGGGAAAAGCGATCTTCTCCAAGAGTTGACCAATGTCATAGATTTGGAAAAAATGGCACATCATTACGGCTCGGTATTTGGTGATGTCAATGGTGCTCAACCCACCCAAAAAGAATTTCAAAATCGTTTGGTTCACGCTGTTTTGGGATTAGACCTAAGTCAGGGTGCTTTTGTGGAAGCAGAAAGCAAACGAATCGGAAAAATAATGCTCCCAAACTCCCTGTATCATCAGATGGATTCAGGATTTCGTATAGAGATCACTGCACCCATCGAACAACGTGTATCACGGATTATGCGAATGTACGATCACATGGATGAGAGCTTTTTCATGGGACGAATGGAGCGAATTTCTCCCTACATCAGCCGCGATGATAAAGCCTCCACTATTGCCGCATTTCTTAACGGTGACTTAGCACGTGTTTCTGAAATATTATTGACCCAGTATTACGATAAAGTCTACAAAGTCACCATCAAACCTAGCATCACCATCTGTAACGATAACCACGCTAAAACCATAGAAATATTGAAGGGGATTCAGGATGAACAACGCGTCTAAGCTTACAAAATTCGTCCGTGCTTCGGGATGCGCTGCGAAACTCTCTCCCGGTTCGCTGGAAAATGTCACGTGTCATTTAAAATCGTTTCACAAAGACTTACTGGTGGGATTTGAAGGGAACGAGGACGCTGGAGTTTACCGAATCACGGACGATTTGGCGATGGTTCAGACGGTCGATTTTATCACTCCCGTCGTCGATGACCCGTTTATCTACGGTCAAATCGCGGCGGCGAATTCTCTCAGTGATGTCTTTGCCATGGGAGGCGATGCGAAAACTGCCCTCAACCTCGTAGGATTTGACGGGAAAAACCATCATACTGAGATTCTGACTGAGATTTTACGTGGTGGAATGAGCAAAGTGCAAGAGTGTGGAGCCGTTATCGTAGGCGGTCATACCATCGAAACACCGGAGATGATTTACGGTCTTTCGTGTACCGGATTTGTCCATCCAAATAAGATTCTGCGTAACAATACAGTGCAGGAGGGGGATATGATTCTCCTCACCAAACCTTTGGGATTGGGAATTTTAACGACGGCAATCAAAGCCGATTTGTTGGATGAGAGCACCGTTATCAAAGTCGCCGACACCATGCGCACCCTCAATTATAAAGCGTCATTAATCGCACGAGAATTTGACGCCCATGCGTGTACCGATGTGACGGGATTTGGATTTCTTGGACATTTGCGTGAAATGAGCGCTGGTGCGAAAACGATTCAAGTCGATGCCTCAACTATCCCATTTTTCCCCGAAGCAATGGGAATGGCAGAAATGGGGATTATCCCTGCCGGAAGCTATGCCAACAAAGAGTATCTCCAATCGCACGTCCATTTCAAACGCAACATTGGAGCCGATTTGGAGATGATTCTTTTTGATGCACAGACATCAGGGGGTCTTTTAATCTCGGCAACACCAAAAGATGCTAAAAAGATGGTGGAACGCTGTCTAAGTGAAGGAATAAGCGCTGTCATTGTTGCCGAAGTCGTTGCTAAAACGGATTGGGATATTGTAATTTATTAAAAAAGGAAACATAATGCACAGACGAGAATTTATCAAAATAACTGCTATGGCAGGAAGCATATCTGTCCTTCCTTCTTTTCTTACCGCTTCCGTAGAGATGAAAAATACTTTGGCGCTGTATGACATCCAATGGAAATTTGATCTCACGGCTCATGATGCAAAAGAATGTGCATTGTGGATTCCTCTTCCTAGCGATATATCAGGATTTCAAAGTGTTCTTCAAATCGGAACTGAAGGAACAGCTAAACAAAGTTTTCAAACGACTCATAATAATTACGAATGTGCAACATTTTATGCTTACTGGGATAAAAATACCACGAATAAAACCGTTGATCTGTCGATGAAAGTCGCGTTACGTGATCGTCAATGTGACTTTAAACGTACACGAGTCTGCCCTGACAGTATCGAAGAAGCCAAAGAATTTTTAGCCCCAACAGCCCACATTCCCACCGATGGAGCCGTTGCCAAAATAGCCAAAAAAATCCTAAGCAACGAAAAAGATCCTCTCAAAAAAGCTCGAAAGATATACGACTGGATTATTGCCAACGGTTACCGCGATGAGAGTGTCCACGGTTGCGGCGTAGGAAGTCCCAATGCAATGTTAGCACAGCTCGAAAAAGATGGTCGCATGGGAGGGAAATGCCTCGATATGTCTGCACTTACGGTTGCCCTCATGCGAGCATCAGGAATTCCTGCGCGAGAAGTTTTAGGAATTCGTGTTGGACCTTCACGACTCTCTCCTGCTTTTGGAGCGAAAGAAGATATTACCAAATCTCAACACTGCAAGCTGGAGTTTTTTATCCCCACACTGGGATGGGTACCGTGTGATCCTGCGGATATTACCAAATTGGTGTTAAAAGAAAATCTTGAAAAAACTTCTCCCCGTGTCCTTGAACTTGCCGATAAATTTTTTGGCTTTTGGGAAAACAACTGGATGGCGTTCAATCATGCACGCGATTTTGACCTCTATCCTGCCAATACTCAAGGTTCATTGGATTCGTTTGGCTATGCATACGCTGAAATAGATGGCGAATACCTCGATCCTTTCGAACCTGCACACTACCGCTACAGTATCCTTTCTAAAAAAGTGACTTTATGATTCTCGACTGCCGTGATATGGAGTGTCCCCGTCCCGTACTGGAAACTAAAAAAGTATTGGATGCCCTCCCCGAAGATGCCACCCTCGTCCTAGAGGTAAACACCCTCAGCGGTCGTGAAAACTGCAAACGCTTTGCCCTCTCACAACACTGCACCTTTACCGAAGAACTCCTAGAAGATGGTGCCACACGATTGACCATCACCAAAGGGCTAGGCTATACACAGAGTGATGACGAGAACCCTCTCGATACGATGATGCAGCAAGAGCGCCGTAGTGCCGTCCTCGTCCTCTCAGGGGCATTGGTCACGGCACTGTTATCTGCCTCATGTTGTTTGGTTCCTACACTGTTTATGGTGTTTGGGATTTCCTTTGCAGGGGTTATCAATGTCCCCGAGTTGAACAGTTATCGCTGGATTTTTACTGCTGTTGCCGTGGTGATGCTCTCTATTGGCTTTTACCAAATGGTGATTAAAAAACAAATCGAATGTGACTGTGAACCGAGTTTAACCTCTAAAATTCTGATAACGCTTTTTTGGGCACTGTTTCTCTTTAGCCTCGCGGCTCTTTTTTATCCCTATTATGAAGCGTTACTATGGGGAGAATAACACTGGGAATTTTACTGTTAGCCTCTCTCGCCTACTCGCGCGAATGGAACCTGCACATCGGCGGGATGCACTGCATTGCCTGCACTCTGGCCGTCAAAAAAGCACTGCTTAGTGTTCATGGCGTCCAAATAGCAAAAGTAAATTTTAAAAATGAGAGTGCACTTGTAATTACGGATGAGAATATTAGCCTAAAAATGATGCAAGATGCCGTAGCGCAGACAGGCTACACGGCGACATTGGCAACTAAAAACTAGTATTGCTTACGCTTGACACACCCTGTTTCGACCTCGTTCTTTTGCCTCGTACAAAGCGCTGTCCACTCGTCCCACACACTCATGCACACTTTCGTGAGCCATAAATTCCCCAACACCGATACTGATGGTCACGTTATGCCCTAAACCAAACGAAAATTCTTCTATTTTTCGGCGAAAATTTTCAGCAACCACCATCGCCTCATGGGCATTGGTATGGGAAAGAATTGCAATAAATTCCTCTCCGCCCCAGCGTCCCAATATGTCTGTATCACGGAGGCTTTCTTTCATAATATACGCCAAGGTTTGAAGAACACTGTCTCCGGCCTGATGCCCTGCCGTGTCATTAATCATTTTGAAATTATCAACATCAATCATCATAACCGCGCAATGATACTCATGGTATCGATTCACCTTTTTTTGCTCTCTTATGAGAATCATGTCTGTTTTTTGACGGTTGTACAATCCCGTTAGCTTGTCCGTAATTGAGAGTTTTAGCAAGCTTTTGTTATATCGTTTAAGAACGCCATATCGCCATGTAAAGGCTGCTAGAAAAATCATAAATACTAAAAACAACTTCCAAATCATCCCGTGCTCAATCCATGGTATCTCTTCGACTGTTGACACCCAACGATTATAAATACCTTGCATCGTCGCAGCATCAATATTTTTGACCATTTTCTCAAATACACCGTGCAATAATGGCTCATCGTTACGGGTACCGACACACAAATCATCTTTTTCGTCAAGCCGTGAAGATACCTTCAAACTTCCCGTATACTCTTTTTGAATGTACGAAGATACCACGATCAAATTATCGATATAACCATATAACTCGCCGTTCTCTACCTTGCTCAGACCCTCATTAATCGAATTAACTTCTACAATATTTAAATGCGGATAATGCTCTTTTAGTATACCGATAGTGGAATATCCTTTGACGATTCCTACCTTTTCCTTAGTTAATGACCCAATATCTTCTATAAAAGGCTTGTCATTTGTAGTTAGCATGACATAAGGAATACTCAAATACACAGAAGTAAAATTCATATATTTCAATCTCTCAGGCGCACTTGTTGCAAGCGATAAAATGTCACATTTTCGCTCTTTCGCATACAAAAGCGATTGATTCCATGACGTTGTCGGTACTAACTCGATTGGTATATCAATTTGTTTTTCGAAAACACGCATTACATCCGCTGCCATTCCGATATGTTTACCATCACGTATTACTTCGAGTGGATACCACTCCGGATCCACACACATTGTAATTTTTTTCTTTTCAAGAAGATACTTCTTCTCAGCACTTGAAAACTCAATATTTTCATGAGAATTTGCGGCTATATCCTTAAACATATAGCGACCCAGTTTCTGATCACTGTTGAGCACACCGATTTGCATGAGCTGCTTAAACGCTCGAACCGTCAGTTCAGAATTGACTTCACCGATGGGATAAAAATCGGTCATCATCAGCTGTTTTGTTACTTTTGCCTCGTACTTCAGAGCGTTACGTGATTTTTTAGCCGCGTATTTATGCATGAGAATATTAATCATTTCATCAGGGTGATCAAGCGCGTATTTCCATCCACGATTTGTCGCATCGATAAATCGCTGTGATCGATCCGTATGTTCAATTGCCTCCATAGGTGACGTAAAAAGATTGACTGCGCTCATCATAAACCCATATTGGGCAGGATCAATAATCTCGTACTCGATACCTCTGCGGTCAAGTTCATAGAGCTGATTGGAACGAAAAGCACTCATGACATCCACTTTTCCATCAATGAAATTTTGAATATTAAAAGTCTGATCGACAAAGTGAGCATTTTTAGGCGAAATACTAAAATGGTTAAGCAAGAGGGCTAAAGAGCTGTATTTGAGCTCGTAAGTTGTTCCCATTATTGTTTTACCTATCATATCGCTTGGATTTTTAATTCCTTTGCGTGCGACAAAAACGAGAGGAGAGTGTTGAAAATACGTACCCATCAATACAATTGGTTTTACACGTCCATTCTCAACCATAATACTGGAGTTGTACACGCCATAGGTCGATCTACCCGCTAAAACATCCGCACCAATATCAATACCATCATGGTATTCACGCAAGTTTACATCCAGACCTGCGTCGCGATAAAATCCTTTTTCTTTAGCCGCGATAATTCCGGCAAACTCAAACTGATATTTCCAATCAAGCTGTACGGATACTTTCTGCACGGATACTTTTTCGGCACTTTTTTCTGCCATTAACGAGGTAATGATAAATAAAATAAGAAGAAAAACTCTCACCATCAACCTTCCACTTTAATATTCGCCGATGGAATCGAAAATAAATACCCTTGCGTATACGTCACCCCAAGTTCAACCAGTTTAGTGAATGTTTCCTCATCTTCGACAAATTCAGCAATGGTTTCAATCCCTTTTCTGTGCGCAAAAAAGAGAATGCTCTCAACGGTTAGCAAATGATCGGCATCACTGTTAATATTTTTGATAAGAGAACCATCAATTTTAATGTAATCAATATCCAGTTTACTCAAATAACTAAAATTGGAATACCCAGTACCGAAATCATCAATCGCAATCTTACACCCGTATGATTTAAGGGTAAGAATAAAAAGAGCCACTTCTTCAAAATTTTCAATCCCTTCCGATTCGACGATTTCAAAAACCGCACGCTTAGAAGCTTTTGAATTTTGTAACGTTTCGTACAAAAAGCCTCGTGTCTCTTGGCACTGAATATCTTCTAACGTTAGATTGATCGAGAACTCAACATCCAGTGCCTCAAATGCATTAAAAGTTTTAGTGATCATAATCATGGTAAGTGCGTCGTAGAGTTTGGATTTTTTGGCATGTTCGAGGAATGCATACGGACTCAGGACACTCCCATCCTCATCAATCAGACGAATCAGTGATTCGTATTTAATAATCTTCTTTGTTTTGTTGTCAACTATACCTTGAAAATAAGGGATTATGCGATCATTTTCAATGGCGGACTTAATTTTATTGACCATAACAATGTTATCTCGAGTTTTTGCTTCCAACATTTTATAATCATCAAAAAATATTACTTTTGTTCTCCGTTCTTTGGCCTCTTTGAGTGCAATATGCGCTAAATTGTAGACATTGTAATGTTCTGCACTGGCAACACCTACTGAAATATTTAAAGTAACGTCATACCCATTAAGAGGAAATCGATACGTTTCAAGAGCTTTTATTATTTCCAATAACCGTTCTCTGCACTCTTTATCCAAAATAGTTTTCGTACGAATCACAGCAAATTCATCACCGCTAATGCGATAAGCGCTATCGTCCCCGACAATCTCAACCAGTTTTTTGGCAAAAATTCCTAAAAGCTGATCTCCTCTTTCGTATCCGTAATAATCGTTTATCGTGGAAAAAAAGTCAATATTAAAGACGGCTAATATCATTGTTCCTCCGATTCCTGCCATATCATTCAAAAGAGCTGTACGGTTTTTTATCCCAGTAAGCTCATCACGAAGCTGATGCTTAATCGTTTGCTCTTTCGTCATCAATTTTTGAATATTTTCATCCAATTCTTCTTGGGTCACATTGACGAGATGCGTGAGTGATTTAAGCATTGAGTGATGGATAGTATTCGTATTTTTTGGCTCTACGGTGGTAACAATACGTTGTAATTCACTCAATGAAAGCGTAGTTGTCGTAATGTTAAGCAGCTGATTATCTTCGTGTGAGTGAAAAAATTCACCGTAGGTAAAAAACCCTGCACACGGTGCAATCTCATTGATTAATCCAAATTCATAATTGAGCTGTTCTTGTAAAAAAAGTTTCCGAACTGAGCACGAATAGATATAGGTTGCCTCAACCGGAAACGATATAAGAGATGCTTGAATATCTATGGCATGATTCAGCACCTCTTCAACATTACCAATTGCAAATCGGACCTGATCGCCATTCTGAAAATGTCCCGCATAAATAAACCCGCCATCCTCGCTTTGAGCAACCATTGATCGCGCAACAGCAACATTATCCTCGACTTTTATCAGTGGAAATTCAATCGCACTTGCAGGAATATATTGAACAGTTTCAGCACCCAAATAGTGACTATAAAGCTCTCTCACCGGACGATTGTCTATCTCATAAATAACATTTTTTTCCGCCTTAGTAACCGTCATAGATTTGCCTACAGGCGTCCATGAAAGCGAATAAGCATTATTTGCAACCAAAACATCACTGTCCAATACCGCAATAACAATTCCATCATCATAGATACTATTGTCTTTCATAACATAGGTACGAGTAAAGGTTAGGTCATCACCTGCATTTCCTCCCGCAAACATCACATCACTGCGCACCGAGGTAAATCCATCCAAAAATGATTCTGAATCACTCTTGAGACCTTCACTAAAAGCGATACAAACTTTTGTACGATCAGTAAGTATCTGTTGCCCTGCATGAACACCGTTTTCAAAATCAGATTGAGGAAAATAATACGTTGATACATCGGTCGCGTCAAAGAGTGAAAAAGAGAGGATAATTTCAGATGCGCTCATAACCCCATCCATAATCTCTCCTGCTGTAGTAGCACCGATAAGCATGGCATCAGGAAGATTCAAAACGAGGAGATCGAGTATGGATTGAATGTGTTGTTTATCCATAACTCCACTAAAGAGTTGGATTAAAATAGCTTTGCGGCTATGAGACAACAGAGTATCTAAAAATAATACAAGTTCTTCATGATTCGTATATCGATGATTTATCAGCTTCATACCATCTTTTCCTCGTATACTATATTGTTAATTATAGTGCACCTATCCTTAATACTATTTCGCTGCATTCACTCTATAAACCGCCTCAAAAATACTTTTATACGAAAATGTCACACTAAAAACAGCCGCAAGCAATGATACCGCCACCATCATGTACATTACTGCTAATTGATAGGAGACCGCTTTAAGAGGATCAGCCCCTGCAAGAAGCATCCCAGTCGTGATTCCGGGAATATGTATAATCCCAACCGTTTGAAGCATATTGAGTGTAGGAATCATCGACGCTTTGACTGAGGCTTTGGAGGCAAACGAAAGAGCCTCTTTGAGTGGTGCGCCCAATGCTACCATCCCCTCGATTGTCTCCACTGTATTTTTGACTTCCGCTTTAAACCGCTCAATACTTTGGGTGTAGACATTAAGAGCATTGCCGATAATCATCCCTCCGATGGGAATCATCTCATGCGGTACCATGTGTATGACACCAAATGCCATCATTGAGGCAAATACAATCCCAGACGATGCGCCCAACGTATAAAAAGCAATCCGAAAACTATGATTACCAAGCGGTGAACGTTTTTTAGCCGTATACGCCCCAAACGTCACCATCCCTAACAGTACAAAAAACAGCAGTGAAGGATGAGAAATTTTAAAAAGATAAACAAGAGCATACCCCAGCAATCCCAGCTGAACCATCGCTAAAATCGAGTTGGTCAGTATCTGTTTCTCGAGCCCGAAATGTTCACGACGTGAATACCAAAGAGCAAAAACAATGAGAGCGTAGGAGGCCAAGAAGGAGTATTGCATGGTTGCCTATTCGGTGATTTTAGAGAAAGGATAAGCAGTTTTGAATTAAAAAAAACTTCCTATCGTTTGGAGATATTATAGTCGACGGCCTTGAATAACTCTGATTAAAATTACCACGATTGCAATGACTAAAAGAATATGAATAAATCCACCTATTGTATACGACGAGACTAGTCCTAGCACCCAGAGAATAATGAGTATAAAAGCAATGGTTTCGAGCATTTTATTTCTCCTTGATTTTAATGTATGTAAATTTATGGTACATCAGTCAAGCTTTAAAGAATATTCAAAGATAAAAGTCTATGTTAATTAAGGATATTAATGGGGAATTGATCTAAGTATTTGTCAGGAGACGAGTCGTAAAAGAAAAAATCTGCCTCAAAAGAGGCAAACTTCGGCGTTTAAATTATAGTTCTTCTGCGTGAGCAGCAAGATATTCAGCAACACCAGCAGTGCTTGCTTTCATACCTGCATCACCTTTTACCCAACCAGCAGGACAAACTTCGCCGTGCTCGTCCGTAAACTGCATAGTATCAACCATACGAATCATCTCATCGATGTTACGTCCCAATGGAAGGTCATTGATAACTGCATGACGAATGATACCTTTTGCATCGATCAAAAATGATCCGCGAAGGGCTACTGATTCACCGAAAAGTACATCGTAGTCTTTTGAAATTTGTTTGCTCAAATCCGCTACAAGAGGAAATTTAACGCGACCGATTCCACCTTTTTCTACCGGAGTTTCTCTCCATGCGAAGTGTGAAAATTGGCTGTCAACAGAAACACCGATAACGTTTATACCACGACTCTCGAAATCTTCGATACGGTGTGAAAACGCGATGATTTCTGATGGACATACAAAGGTAAAATCAAGAGGATAAAAGAACAATACTGTCCCTTTTTTTCCAAAATTTTCGGATAGTTTGAATCCATCAACGATAGTGCCATCTGCTAAAACGGTTGTAGCTGTAAAATCTGGAGCCGGTTTTGTTACGAGCATGGGTTGTCCTTGTGTTGTTTTTTAAAGTTGGGAAATTGTAACACACGAAGATTAATGTAAATGGGAATCGGGAAGTTAACCCGAAACTCTAAAGGATAATTTTTATTATCTATAATGTCACCCTTACCACCTTCGTCGCTTCAACCATATTTTTAAGCGCCGCTTCGGTTTCGCTCCATCCGCGTGTTTTAAGACCGCAATCGGGATTAATCCACAGTTGTGAAGCGGGGAGCACTTCGAGTAGAGCATGAATTTGATTTTTCATCTCTTCCACACTAGGGATGCGCGGAGAGTGGATGTCATACACTCCCGGTCCCACCTCTTGTGTATAGCCAGATTCTTTGAAAATCCGTAATAGCCTATTACCGCTACGAGAGGTTTCGATCGAGATGACATCGGCGTCCATTGCCTCAATTGTTTTGATAATATCGGTAAATTCACTGTAGCACATATGGGTATGGATTTGGGTATCCTTATCCGCGACGGCGGTACTCAGCAAGAAACTATTTAACGCCCATTTTTCATACTCGGCACGGTTTTCACGACGCAACGGATACCCCTCTTTGAACGCTGCTTCATCCACTTGAATCATTTTAATTCCCGCACGTTGTAAATCATCCACCTCATCACGAATGGCAAGGGCTATTTGAGTAGCAGTAAGAGAGCGGGGTTGGTCATCACGGACAAAACTCCAGTTTAAAATCGTCACAGGCCCTGTGAGCATCCCTTTCATTGGACGATCTGTGAGGCTTTGTGCGTAGGTACTCCATTCCACTGTCATTGCTCTTGGACGGCTAACATCACCATACAAAAGCGGCGGTTTGACACATCGACTTCCATAGCTTTGAACCCAACCGTTTTGACTAAAGGCAAATCCGCTAAGCTGTTCGCCGAAATATTCCACCATATCGTTACGCTCAAACTCGCCATGCACCAAAACATCCAAATCAATAGACTCCTGAAATGCTACGCACGAGGCAATCCTATTTTTCATCGCCTCATCATATATTTCTTTGCTAATAAGCCCTTTTTTAAACTCTTGACGCAACGCTCTAACCTCTGCGGTTTGGGGAAACGAGCCAATTGTTGTTGTCGGTAATGGCGGAAGATCAAAAGCATCACAAGCAGACATTTGACGTACCGCATAAGGATGTGATCGCTTAAAATCATTGGGAGACAAAGTGTTTAGACGCGATTGAACCACTTCATCTACTGTGCTTTTTGGATGTGAGGGAAATGCAATTTTTTCGTGAGCAAAAAATGCTTTTCCAAGCAATGAAAGTTCGCCCAATTTTTCTTGTGCAAATGCCAACAGCTCTTGAACGTTTACTTCCAGATTTTCTTCATGTTTGAGGGTATAAGGGACGTGAAGCAGTGAACACGATGTGCCGATACTCAATCTCTCTTTTGGAATATATGTCTCAATATGTTCCAAGGTTTTGAGTGATTGTTCAAGGTTGTTTTTCCATACATTACGTCCGTCAACAATTCCAACGGTGACGTGTTTATCGCTTTTGCCTAGCAATTCAAGAGATTCACTGTTTTTGACTCCGTGAACAAAATCGAGAATCAATCCTTTGATCGGGGTATGGACGAGAACCGCCGTAGCCTCACATGAGTGTTCAAAATAAGTAGCAACACTTAAATTTTGCGAGAGAGTACCCAAACGCTTGTACGCAATTTTGACTAAGGAGAGTTGCCCGGCATCTGCGCCCGTACTCAAAAACGGTTCGTGCATCACAATTTCAATATTCTCATCCAAGGCAACCATTTCATCCAATAGATTGGAATATTGTTCCAATAGTTTATCAAAAAGAGCAAGAGCAACATCATCGGAACATTTGGAAAGACCCAAAAAAGTGATGGGTCCAATAAGTTGTATCGCTCCAATAAATCCGTTTGCTTTTGCCTCACGGTATTCACCCAAAATTTTATTCGCACAAACCGTACCGAAAATAAAATTCATCCCCAATTCAGGGACGATGTAATGGTAGTTGGTGTTAAACCATTTGGTCATCTCCATCGCTATATGCGTATCATCACCTCGTGCCATCGTAAAATAACGCTGTGTTGCATTCGTAATATCGCGAAATCGTTCAGGTTCGGCACCCAGTGCAATCATCAAATCCAAAGTGTTGTCATAGAAACTAAAATCATTGACAGCAACCGTTTCTATACCTGCATTTCGTTGGAATATCCAATGTTTTAACCGAAGCTCTGACGCAACGCTCTCCAATTCATTTAAGGGAATATTCCCTTTCCAATAGTTTTCTAAGGCTGTTTTTAACTCTCTTTTCTCACCGATTCGGGGAAATCCGAGCACTACTATTTTGTTTGTCATGTTTAATTTCCTTATTATTTATAGGTATGTTGTCATTCCCGCGCAGGTGGGAATCCAGCTTTCTTTTTGAAGATGGATCCCCGGATCAAGTCCGAGGATGACGGTAATGATGATGTTAAAGTAAAATAAACAGAGGTAACGGCGGCGAAGAGTCGGTATGAAAATAGCGAAATAAAAAACGAAGTTTTGGGAGTAATGTAGAGAGAAAGAGAGTACGAGCCGTTTGCTCGCGAAAAAAACAGTTACAGTGGCACTGACAACGGGAAACCCTAGGGGTAAAGGGCTCAATCGCTTCTAGAAGACAATCAAGCTCATCAGGTGGACTCTCATCGATAGCATCATCAGCGCAAGAAAAACGGCGAGTATGACAGTTCCGAGTACGTACGTCATTACGATGCAAGGTGACGGCATTAACAGTGGCGGTAATCGCTTGAAGCGAAAAATAACGCCCCCCAAACCCTTTTGCCATATTTTCCTCTGATGAACTTTTTGTTGCGGAATTATACTTGAAAAATTGATATAATCGCATTATGCTTACTTTTAAAACTCTTTTTGAAATGATGTTACAGTATAAGCGCCAATTGATATGGGGAAATCTTATCGCCATACTCGCGACCCTTATCTCTATTCCTATCCCCTTGCTTATCCCTCTTATGGTCGATGAAGTGCTTCTCAAAAAAGGAGGGGTCGTTACTGAAGCCATCGATATGTTTACCTCATTGCATGAGCCACTGCTTTACATCGGTATTGTCTTAGCTGTGACGATTGGATTACGGTTTCTCTTTTTTCTTCTCAGCGTCATTTCTCAACGCTTTTTTATCGTTCTCTCCCAAGAGCTAAGTTTCGCTATCCGTGTCCAAGCGCTGCAACATCTCAAGCATGTATCGATGAGTGCCTATGAGCGTCTTGGAAGTGGAAAAGTCATTACCCACCTCATCACCGACATCGATACCATCGAACAGTTTTTAGGCAGTGCCCTTTCCAAACTCATTGTCTCCGTTACAACTCTCATCGGAGTAGCCGTTGTTCTTATCTGGATCAATCCCCTTTTTGGTATTTTGATTTTGATCTTTCAACCGATGGTGATGATCGTTACCCGTAAGATTTCTACGGCGGTAGGAAAGCTCAAAAAAGAACAAAATCGTACCATTGGCGAGCTCTCCGATACTCTCACCCAAGTGTGTGACCTATTTGGACAAATACGTGCAAGTAATAAAGAAGAACGCTTCGTTGACAATGCGATAAGCCAATCCAAGCAACTCAAACAAAGTGCTGCTGCCTATGGGATAAAAGCACTATTTGGAGAAAAATATTCGTATACTCTTTTTTTGAGCGGATTTGAGATTTTTCGAGCCATGGGATTAGTGATGGTACTTTACTCTGATCTCTCTATCGGGCTGATGTTTGGAATATTCGGCTATTTGTGGTTTATGATGACCCCGGTGCAAGAGCTGCTTTCGCTTCAATACGCGTATGCCAATGCCAAAAATGCCCTCACACGACTCAATGAACTGCTCGCACTCCCCACAGAACCAGTATCTAACCATGTAAAAACAACACTGGGGAGTTCAAAAGCATTGTCCATTCAAACGCGCGATTTGGTGTTCGGATACGATGAAAATGAACCCGTGCTAAAAGGGCTCAATCTGCAGATACAAGCAGGCTCAAAAGTCGCTATCATCGGTGCGAGCGGAAGCGGAAAAAGCACCCTTTCACAACTGTTAGTCGGTTTTTATCCGCCGACATCAGGAAGCATACTTTATAATGATATACATGTCGAAGAGATCGGTTTTCCCGTTATTCGTGATGAAGTATTTGTGGTTCTTCAACAACCGTTGATGTTTAATGAGACACTGCGTTTTAATCTGACTATGGGGGATTCAATAGAGGATAAAGAGATTTACGAAGCTCTTTCCATTGCTCAACTTTCTCAGTTTGTCGCTGATTTGCCGTTGGGTTTAGAAACACAAGTCGGAAAATTCGGTATCCGTCTCTCGGGTGGTCAGCGTCAGCGCCTTTCCATTGCACGGATGGTTTTAGCCAATCCAAAAGTCGTTATTTTCGACGAGTCCACCTCAGCTTTGGATGTTCATACCGAAAGTGCGCTGTTTGAAGCGCTGCAAGAATTTTTAAAAGAAAAAACCGTCATCATCATCGCTCATCGTCTCAGTACTGTAACAAGAGCTGATTATATTTATGTCCTCGAAAATGGGAAAATTCTCGAAGAGGGAAGTCGTGAAGATTTAGAGAAAAGAGATGGAAGCTTTCGCCATTTCGTCAATCATCAAGGGATGAAGACTCTTTAATATTAGGCAACACTAAAGAGTTGAATACTCCAAAACACTAAAAATCCTGCAAACAACCAAAGCGTAGAGGATGGTTTTTCTTCGACAACGTGTGCTTCGATCAACAATTCATCCGTTACCAAATACAAAAGCGCTGCCACACCAAAGGCTAAGATTGCACTGATAATACTCGTAGAAGCTCCTGCCAACAGATAGTTTCCTAACAACGTACCCGTTAAAACCACACCCGCCAACAAAAGTGTCATAACTAAAACACGCCAGCCTTTAATCGTATCAGAGACCAAAGCCAATCCCAAAAAGAGCAGTTCAACCGATAAGCCCAATGCTAGAACCAACCCGGTATTTCCACCCGCAGCAAATCCGGCACCAATGATAAAGCCATCTACCGCCACATCAATAAACGTTGCAGCGATCAAACCGTAGTTGAAAGCATTACTGCCCGAATTACTCTCTTTACTTTCAAGACTGATACTCCACAATTTCATGAGATACATAAGTATGCCACCCACAGCGAACGAACTGATTAAAACCCATGCAGGTGCGTGTTCACGTCCCAATTCCGGTAAAACCTCGACCGCTAAAGCCGCGAGTACGACACCTGCTGCAAAGTGTTGGATTAAACTGCGGGCATTGTGTGAGGGGTTCCAAAAAATGGCTAAAACACCTCCAAATGAGGCAACGATAGCAGGAATAAGCATGGCGATTATGGGGGTCATAGTAAGTCTCTTTCTTAAGCTAATTTTATTTTCTAAATCGAACTATACCTCAATAAGCTTCCAACAAAGAGTAGAAACATTTTAGTCAACAGCTTTTTTATACATACTATGCAAGACTTTCAGCCATATCCAACTGAGAGTCAGCATCGCAGCGGCTGCAATAAAAGAGGTAAGCGTTATAGGTGCGAACCTCAGCATTTCACGTAAAAACGGTATAAATATCACCGCTGCAAGAATCAGACTCACTCCCCCGAACATGGTCAGTATCCACGGATTGCTTTTAGACATAAATCCTGAATCACGATTTGCCAAGACTAAGAGAAATAAGATAGGGATCAAAGCCATAAAGATACTGATTCGAAGATCAGCTTCACCCCATCCACACTCTCTTAACAGTGCATATCCCACTAGTAATATGAGAGTGATACCAAGCCCTTGTCGCACGGCATAGCTCAAATTTTTGAGAGAAAAAGGGTTGGATGAAGCATTGCGCGGCGGACGATTCATTACATTGAGTGACGCAGATTCAGCTTCGAAGACAATGGCACAGGTGGGATCGATTAAAAGCTCAAGTAAAACGATGTGAATCGGTTGCAATATGTCCGGCCACTGCATCAATGCCGGGACAAGCATCAAAGCGATAATGGGTACGTGGACTGCAAAAACAAAGCGTGTTGCTTTGGTAATGTTGTCATAGATACGTCTTCCTTGTGCAATAGCCGCCACAATACTCTCAAAACTGTCATCCAACAATACAAGCGCTGCTGATTCTCTCGCAACATCCGTCCCACGCTCCCCCATAGCGATACCAACATCCGCGGCTTTGAGCGCAGGAGCATCATTGACTCCATCACCCGTCATTGCTACTACATTCCCTCCCTCTTGGAGTACACGTACAAGTCGCAGTTTTTGCTCAGGCCTCATACGTGCACAAACATCCGTTTTCTCAAGGCGATGGAATAAATCAGTGTCATCAAGGATAGCAATCTCATCCCCCAATATTACTTCAGCATTTTCAGATAAACCTACTTGTTTTGCTATTGAGCGAGCCGTTTGGGGATGGTCACCTGTAATCATAAGTACACGAATACCTGCACTGCGACATTGAGCAATTGCCGCAGGTACTTCCGGTCTCGGAGGATCTATAAAGCCTATGAGCCCCAAAAAGGTAAAATCAAAGTCATGCTGGCTTGCAGGCCAATCAGAATTGTCTTTTGGTGCTTGCCACGCACCTCTGGCAACACCCAATACCCGTAGTCCACGTTTGGCCATCACCTCCACTTGACTCTGAATAGTGTGAAGTTCCGATTGACTCAGATGGCACAGATCCGCAACGGCTTCAGGTGCTCCCTTGGTCGCCAGCAGATACAACGACGGACTTTCATCACTGTACACATGCGTCATCGCCAGAATATCGGGTGTAAGCTCATACTGAAACTCTAGTGTGCGATCATTATGGATATGTTCCGTACCGCTTAAATGAGTTTTTCCGAATAACTGAATGGCTTTTTCCATAGGATCAAAGGGATCCGTTGGTGTGGCCAATATGGTAAATTCGACCAAAGTATGAAATATCTCGGGCAATTCACGCTCTTCTGCGGCAAAGAAAGCTAGGTTGTTAACAGAGAGTTCAGCGACTTCCATACGATTTTGGGTCAACGTCCCTGTTTTGTCCACCGCAAGTATCGTAATAGCTCCTAATGCCTCAACCGCTGTAACATTACGTGTAAGTACGTTAATTTTACTGATGCGCCACGCGCCAAGTGCTAAAAAAACCGTGAGAATAACGGGAATTTCTTCAGGTAAAATAGCCATCGAAAGGGCAATTCCTGAGAGGATACTTTTCAATATTGACTGATTATTCCATAACCAATTCAACAATACAAGAAACAATGCCAAACCAATGGCAAGCATCGTTAATGTACGAACAAAAGTGCGCGAAGCATCTTGAAGCCCGGAAGGAGTTTCATCCGTGAGAGCCAGTGCTTGCCCTATATGGCCCACTGCCGTTGCGATTCCTGTTGTTTGTACAATGGCGAGTCCAAAGCCCTTCGTCACTACGGTACTTGCAAACAGTGCTGAAGAATCCTCGGAACCTGCTGTTTTATCCACACTCACGGATTCGCCCGTAAGCAGCGACTCATCCACCGATAACTGCCCTTGAACAAGCTGTGCATCCGCCGCGATACGATCCCCTTCATGCAGTACCATCACGTCACCGGGAACCACTTCTTGGCTTGGGATACGCAATTCTTTGTCGTCTCGTATTACCAATGCGCGAGGTGCAGAAAGATCGCGCAATGACTCCAATGCCCGCTGTGTTTTGTGCTCCTCTACCAAAGTAATACCGATAACAACAAAAACAAAGGCCAGTAAAAATGCAGCCTCAGCACGATCACCAAGAGCCAAATAAATAAGTCCAGCACCCAAAAGCATCAAAAACATAGGCTCACGCACGACTTTTAAAATAAGGGCTAAAAATGTTTTTGGCTCACTGCCTGGAAGCATATTACGACCATACTGAATCAGTCGTTCTCTTGCTTGGGTAGTACTTAAGCCACTGATATCCATTTTTTTGCTCATTATGGTTTCTCTTTTCTAATTCCTCTATTGTATTGTGTGATTCTTTAAATTTGTTATTAAAAATTATTAAATGAAATTGTCAAGAAACTGTCAAGAGATTCTCATGCACGTATTTACACCTTTCCTCTATCATTACAGTATCTAAACCAAGGAGGACGGTATGAAATACCTGACTATCTTACTTATAGGTTCTATGTCTCTCATGGGAGCATCAACCGAAGTTGTTCAATACATGAATGAACTCTCAAGCGTGGCTAAAACCGAAAACAAATCGTTTGCAGGATTTGATGCTGCCAGAGGAAAAGAAATTTTCACCTCAACCCATACAGGCAAACAAGGCAAACCGATGTCCTGTACATCGTGCCATACCACCAATCTCAGTAATTCTGGCAAAAATTCGCTCACAGGAAAAGTAATCGAACCGCTTTCCCCTAAAGCCAATCCTCAACGGCTCACCAGTGCAAAAGAGGTTAAAAAATGGCTGAAACGCAATTTCGTGGATGTTTATGCTCGCGAGGGAACTGCTCAAGAAAAAGGTGATGTACTCACCTATATTATTAAAAATTAAAAGGATCACTTATGAAAACGTTTTTGAATATCTCTCTTGCTGCCGCTTTGTTCGTTGGTGGAGTTTATTTGTATGCCGATGATGACGAGATGGAACATGCACGCCCAGCCTACAGTAAACCGCTAAGCAAACAGGATCAAGCTTCGGCTGCTTTGTATAAAAAAGAGTGTGGTGCATGCCACATGGCGTATCAAGCCGGCTTTTTGCCAAAACGCTCATGGGAAAAGACAATGAGCGGTCTGGGTAACCATTTCGGTACGGATGCGACTATGGATTCCGCCGATACAAAAATGATTCAAAGCTATTTGATGACGTATGCTTCGACGGATAACCGTATCACTGATGTGAAAGGTGCTGTTGCCCTTCGTATTTCTCAAACTCCCCATTTTGTTAAAGAACACCGTGAAATCACCCAAAAAATGCTCACACAGCCTGAAGTTAAAAGCATCGCTAACTGTACTGCCTGTCATACTAAAGCCGACACTGGAAGTTACCGTGAACGCGAAATACATATTCCCAACTATGGACGCTGGGAATAACCACTAGGAGATTATTATGAAACGAGTTTATGTCTGGACACTTCCAACGCGACTATTTCACTGGCTATTTGTAGCAATGATTTTAGGAGCATGGATCAGCACGAACGAAGATCGTTGGCTCAGTATTCACGTTGCGATAGGAAGTGCCTTAGCAGGACTTCTCCTTTTTCGTCTGATATGGGGACTAATGGGACCGAAATATTCCCGTTTCAGCGATTTTAATTTCAAAATCAGTGCATTAAAAGAGTATTTACTAGGAATTTTTCACCCTTCACGAACGTATGTCGGGCACAATCCGGCAGCAAGCTATGTCATGATCGCGATGCTCGCAACTGTGGCATTAGCAATTATCAGCGGATTTCTCGCCTACGGGATTCAGGAAAATCGGGGAATCCTTGCTTTTTTACACACGGGTGCATTTAGTGAAATGGATCTTTTTAAAGAGATTCATGAATTTTTCGTCAATGTTCTATGGGTACTGATCGCAGCACATATCGGCGGTGTGATGACCGATCGATTTTTACACGCTTCGGATCGTACCTTGACCTCTATTGTTGACGGTCATAAGAATATTGAGGGAGAAAGCGCGACTCTATCCGTGTTGCAAAAAATCGTTGCCATTATCGGTATCGGAGGAAGTATCGGGATTTTGATCTATGCACTCAGTGTCCCCAACAATTCCTTAATTGCTTCCCACACACCAAAAATGGACTACAAAAAAGAGCTTCCTTTGTTTGTCAACGAATGCGCATCGTGCCATACTCTTTATCCGCCCACACTCTTGCCTAAACAGTCGTGGACGAAACTGATGGGGGAGCTTTCCAATCACTTTGGAGACGATGCTTCGCTCGAGCCTGCCGATAATCGTTCCATTTTAGAGTATCTCCTTGCACATTCTGCCGAATCCTCAAAACAAGAGATGTCGGTTAAAATGATGCAAACACTCCAAAATCGCGATATCATAGCAATAACACAAACACCATTTTGGAAACGTACCCATCGGCACATTCCAATCGAAGTATTTAAAAACGATCGTATTAAAAGCCGTGCCAACTGCAAAGCATGTCATAGTGATGTGGAGCAGGGAACCATTGAAGACAATGCTATCAAGCCCATTACGACAAAAGGATAAAAATGAAATCATTTATCATGATACTCTCACTGTTATGTTTTGTGTGGGCAGATTCTGACGATCACCGACGTTTCCCCATGGATTTGCATGATCTACAGCTGACAAAGCAACAACATCAAGCGATTGAAGAAACCATGCGAGAGTATCAAAGTTCTTCGCGCCTCTATCACAAACAAAACGCTAAAACACAACAAGAGCTCAATGCCCTATTTCTAAATCCGACCTTTGATGAAAAAACATTTCGTGCTAAAAGTATGGAGATGCAGACCGTCTCAGTAGGTATTCAAATACGGCTGCTTGAAAACCTTCATAAGATTTTAACTCCACAGCAAAAACAAAAATTCATCCGCCATATGCAGGAGTGGGAAATTGAGTAAAAAAGTCCTTCTCATCGAAGATGACATAGCGTTGCAAGAGCTGATCATCGCGTATCTTGAGCCGTTTGGATTTACGACGTGTGGGTACAGTAATCCTAAGTTGGCTCTTGATGCTTTATTGGTGCGTAAAGACCCGTTTGATATCGTCGTTCTCGATCTTATGCTTCCCGAAATGGATGGATTCGATGTCGCCAAAACCATCAAACAACACCTCGACATTCCCATTATTATCTCTTCTGCCCGCACCGATCTTGGCAACAAAATTTATGGCTATGATCTTGGCGCCGATGATTATTTAGACAAGCCGTATGAACCGCGAGAACTCGTACTTCGTCTCGAAGCAGTGTTACGTCGTTACGGTCATAAAAATACGTTTACCGTATCGGATTTTACGATTGATGAATCCAATAAATCCCTCACAATGGACGGATATGGAATCGATTTAACGCGCATAGAGTTTGATATTTTTCTACTCTTGGTTAAAAATCGCGGTAAAAATCTATCACGCGATCAAATAATCCATGCGCTTGGACTTGACGAGGAGATCAAACACCGCACGATCGACATGCACATCAGTAATCTCCGTCAAAAAATAGGTGACGATGCCAAAGAACCCCTTTACATAAAGTCGGTGTGGGGAATCGGCTACAAATTCACGGGGTAATTTATGTCTATCTTTACTAAAATAACGTCATTATTTCTTATCAGTTTAACCCTAATGATTGGCATTGGCTATCAAATTGACACCATAAATACCCAAAAATACGAAGCACTTGTACTTCAAAAATATCTTCTCGATGGGCGTAAAATATTTGCATGGATGGCGATTACTTCAGGCAACGAACTGGAGGGGAAACTCAAAACATTAAACCTGACGAAAACTTCTCCCAGCACTCCCAAGCGCTATATCATGCAACAGCCGCATACCTTTGGTTTATTTGAAATCTTCGAGGAACAAAGTGGCGATTACATCCTGCATGTCCGCTATATCGATGAGGAATTGTATCTTCGCGATACGACGCTTGGAGAGGCAAAGAAAGATGGGTGGATAGTTGGTTCTCTTGTTGCTTTGGATATCGCCGTATTGGCTATTATTTTCTTCATCATCCTTCGGATGCTTTCGCCATTACGCTCCATAGCATCCAGTATGCGTAAATTTACTACCGGAGACTATCAAAACCGCAGTAATATCCGCTCTCATGATGAGATAGGTGAGGTAGCACATACCTACAACGAGATGGCACGTACCATTGAAAATTTAATCCTCTCCCGAGAAGAATTACTTCGTGACGTAGGGCATGAGCTTCGTACCCCAATCTCTCGAGGACTCTTTGCATTGGAACAAATTCCATCCTCAAGCGCCAAAGAAATGATTAAACGTTCTTTTATAGAGCTCGATCAACTGACACAAGAACTCTTAGAAATAGAAAAACTTCAAGCGACCGATACAATAAATATTCAAACGTTCAGTACCGAAACACTCGTGCTAGAAGCTCTCTCCAAACTGCATCTCGTAGACGAATCAGCGATAAAAATCGAACTAAAAACCAATTTCTCCCTTATCGGTGATTTGAAATACCTCTCACTTGCTTTAAAAAATCTCCTTGATAATGCCCTCAAATATACTGATCAACTCCCCATTACTCTTGAAGTAACGTTGAATAAAATTAGTGTCATTAATCATGGAAAACCTTTGGAAAAAGAGTTTGAGTATCTCCTAACACCTTTTACGCGTCAAGAACATTCACGCACAACGCAAGGATTTGGATTGGGGCTTAACATTGTCAGTAAAATCATAAACAAGCATGGATTTTCTCTTGTCTATCATTACGATAATGGATTTCATTGCTTCTCCATTATTACCACTCCTCAATAGAAGTCTCACCCATTCCATCAACATTAAATGCTACAATAGTATGAATTTAAAAAAGGAAAATATTTTGATAAAAAACAGTTTTGTAAAAGCAATGATATTAATCGCAATGGGATTGTTTATTTGGCTTTTTTTTCCTTTTTTAAAAAGTTTTTTTGTGGCTTTATTACTCGTAACAGCCTTCACCCCATTGCATATACTATTTGAAAGTAAACTCAAAAAATATCCAAAAATAGCTGCACTTGCCCCTATTCTAACTGCAAGTGCTATGAGCTTTTTCTTAATCACAATTCTTTTTGTTCCGATTCTCTTTTTTGTGTATTATTTTATTGCCCATCAAACCGAGCTTTATGCCATAGGGGAAACCTTTTACACACAAGGTATTCACCTTCTCTCTCTTGCTCCTGATTCAGTCAGCTGGCTTAAAAAACCTCTTGCACTGCTCAGCGAAAAAGTGATTGAAAATCAAGAAAAAATCCTTACTGCTGCCGTTACTGGTTTAGGTAATGGGGTACTTGGTATTATGAGTGCTTTGGGCGGCATGGTGATGATTGTGATTTTTTTCTTTTTTCTCTCATGGTATCGACGGGATCTCACTCTCGCCATTACCCCTATCATTCCCCTTAAACGTTCCATTCGTTCAGAATTTTTATTGGACATGATTGCAACGACATCGACAGGATTTTATACCCTTATTGGCGTTGCGATTGCGCAAGGGTTAGCGTTTGGGATTTTTATCAGTTTTTTTGATCGATATGACCCATTACTATTGGGTCTCATGATTGCGGTCACCTCGGTTATTCCTATTGTAGGAACTGCCTTGATATGGATACCTATTACCCTCAATGAGTTTTTTGGCGGGCATAGCGTTAATGCATTGATTATTTTTATCTATTCATGGGCGATGCTCTCATTTTTTATCGACAACATCGTACGGCTTATTATTTTGCAGCAATTAAACCACCTGTTGAGTCATGGTCGTAAAGCTATCAATGATTTTTTGATTTTCTTCGCCATTTTGGCAGGGTTGACAACATTTGGATTTTGGGGATTTATTTTGGGGCCTGCGATTGTTGCATTTGCCGTAACACTCTTACGAATGTTACGACGCAACCATGTGGCGCATTAAGCCTTTAGGGCTTGAACTTCTGCACGGAGACGATCTAACTCTTCGGTGATAGCTGTGATTTCATCCGCTTTTTCAACCATATCATCACTGTGAGTATAACGTTCAATCGTAGACTGCAAACTGCTGGTCAAGTGATCAAGCTTCCCTTTTACATTATTGATCAGTTCATTATGATCAATGTTTAAATTCTCTTCAAGCTCATGAATTTTATCGATGATATCATCTTGATGCTTGAGGGCATAATAGGTTGCAACTCCGCCTAGTACTGCTCCGAGTAAAAGACTAAGGGTGTTATTTTGATTCATGATATTCTCCTTGGATTTAGTTGGATTTCTTTTTTAACATTTGTGACAGCGCCCCAATAGCGAGGGAACCAATCGTGACTTTGGCAATACCAGTGGAAGCTTTAATCGCGAGACTTTTGGTTTCATCATGCACATAGGAGATTAAATCGTGCAATTCGTGTAACGAAAGTTTCGATTTATCACTGAGGGCACGAGTTTCTTCTTTGAAATGAGCGATTAACTCATTTAGTTCATGCAGTGTCAATGCGACTTTAGTCGAGAGAAAGCTAATCTCATTTTGAGCAAGTCCTATAAATTCGTTCACACGTTTCATCGTTTTCAAGGTTTGCAATCCGATTACAATAATCACTGCAGTAATAAATACCATACATACAGCAATAATACCCACGAAAATAGTCATCCATTCACCACTCATTGTATACTCCAAAAAACATGTAGTTTGACAAATAGTAACCAAAGATTTCTTAAGGAGCACCGCATTGGCTACGTTATGATAAAATCATAAAATGAAATGAACAATAAAAAGGACTTCTATGAAAATACTGTTTTACTCCATCCTTGCGATCACGCTATTCCTAAGCGGATGTGCAACAACTGAGTATGGAACGAACGTCCCTAAAACTGCTTTGGATGGTGAATGGAAGTCCACTACATCGAAGGCAACAGTCCATTTTGACAAAGGGAAAATAAGCGGAAATGATGGATGCAACCAATTTATTGGGAGCTATGTAACGCACGACAATACCCTGAGCGTATCCGATAAGATGATGTCTACCATGATGGCATGTTCTGATATGGAGAATTCAACCGCATTCAAAAATAGTTTAATAAACGCTAAAATTTACGAAAATGACGGTAAAAAACTACTCTTACTCGGAGGCAAAGGGGAATCGCTTATTGAGTTAAAAGCCCTCTCAAACACTCTTGAAGAGGGACTTTATCACATTAATCATCTCAATAATGGGAAACAAGCTGTTATCACACTTCAAACACCTATCAGTATGCAAATCCAAGCGGATGGAAAAATGTTTGGAGACACAGGCTGCAATCAGTATACCACTTCGTACACCATCAAAGGCAATCAAATCACCATCGGTTTTCCGGCAACGACACGCAAACTATGCTCACCCGAATTGATGGAGCAAGAAAAACTATTGGTTAATGTTCTTCCAAAAAGTTTCAAAATTTCTCGAAATGGTGAAAAATGGGAGGTTCGAGATGCAAACGGTTCCCTCCTTTTTGATCTGCGTTGATTAAGAGATTTTATTCTTTGAATAATGGAATCTCTGCGCTTTAGGATGGACAAAACAGAGCTTTTCCCATGTGCGATTGGGTTTGGTCAATGTCACTCGATGCGCCGATACCGAGCGAGAAAGTGCCACATAAAACTGGGACGGGGCGAAGATCTCGTTGGTTTCGATGACGTAATCCGCTAAAGACATCCCCTGCGACTTATGGATGGTTATCGCAAACGCGAGAGTGATCGGAAATTGACTCAGCGTAATGAGCTTCTCCTCATTAAGAGATTTCCCTTTTTCTATCCATCTTGACTTTACCGTCTCTACCCGATCCACTTTCACACTTTTTCCGTCCTCTTTTTTGACCCAAACACACTCTTCTTCGATAGAAAGGATACGTCCTCGTTCCCCATTGTAGTAGTTCCACGAGTTGCGAGTAAAGAGAATGGGAGCTGTGAGCTTAAGAAGCATCACGCTCTCCAAACGGCTTTCACTCATAAACCGCTCTACGTCTCGATCTTGCATTTTCTTATCGTGAATCGTGACGTAAGTAGACAATGCTATGGATTCACCGTTTAGATGTTCCAGTTGTGCGCGGTTGTGATTTTGAGCACTGATATTTTTTCCGTACAGCAAGGTAATGGTGCTTTTATCTTCGTTTAACGGTCGCACCAGAGCATCCAGTGCATCGACTGAATTTTCATCGATTGACGCATGACGAACACTTTCTAATAATGTTAAAAATTCTTCTTCATGGGTACGAAACGATCCTTCCAAATGAAGCGTTTCAAACGCAAACCGCTCCCAACTCGGAGACTCAAATGCAAAATAAATCGCTTCATTCCCACGCGTTACCGGAGGAAGCTGCAAAAAATCCCCTACCACGATGAGCTTGCCTTTAAAATCGGATTGCAGCAGACGAAGCCGTATCATATCCAGTAATGGCGCACTCACCATCGAGATTTCATCGATGATGATAACGTCCATACTCCCCACGAGTTTGATGATTTTTTTCGCCGCATCAAGCTTGCCGTTGCGCTCCAGTTCGTCTTGAGAATTCGCAATCCCCAAATCAAAAAAACTGTGAAGTGTCTGCCCCTCAATCAACGTCGCCGCCATTCCCGTCGAAGCTAAACAGGCTACGTTTAACCCTCTTTTTTTAACGTCCTCGATAATGGCACGGGTCAAAGTCGTTTTGCCCGAACCTGCTCCACCGGTGATGAAGAGGTTGGAGGTTTCTAAAATTTTCAGGGCTGTTTCAATCATCTATTTTTCTCAATCCTTACCTCTTTTATAACTGCTATCACCAAAATGATGGCAAAAAATAACGATGAGCCGACGGTGCCTAAATCAAGCCCTCCGTGCTCATGAGTTTTTGTCAACAAATCGCCGAACGTTGCCCCAAAAGGGCGTGTCAATACAAATGCCAACCAAAACAACACAACTCCCGATGTCTTGGTATAAAAATGCATGACTGCAATAGCTGTCAATACACCAGTAATAATTAGAGCACTTGAAGCAAATCCCAATCCAAGTTCATCCGCTAAAAAGTCACCTGCCGCTGTACCTAACGTATTCGCGATCAAAAATGCCAACCAATAATAGATTTCTGACGTCGAATTCGTTATTTGCTCAACGTTGATACTTTTTTCCCGTATTTTCCATACCCACAGCGTTAAAAGTAATAAGCCTACAAGCATGATTGTACCCATGGTATATCCAAGCCCCAATGTTCGGTCGATGTAGTCCGAAATCGCAGTACCTGCTATTGCCGTAGAGGTAAATGTCAACCAATACATAACAGGTTCATACCGTTTCATGCTCAGTTTAATGGAAAGAAAAAGGATAAACAAGCCCAAAAATAATGCAATAGTACTGCCATAGCCCATATTGTAAGTCATCGAAAACATATCCGCACCGGTTTCACCCAGCGTCGTGGACGCAATTTTAATCACCCAGTAAAGTAAAAGTATTTGAGGGACACGGTTCATAGTAACTTTTCCTTCATCACAATCACCCGTCCAAACGGAATCTCTCGTATCACAGGTGCAATCCAAAGCGTATCA
The DNA here is from genome assembly GCA_026390135.1 of Campylobacterales bacterium. Classification (GTDB taxonomy): domain Bacteria; phylum Campylobacterota; class Campylobacteria; order Campylobacterales; family Sulfurimonadaceae; genus Sulfuricurvum. The sequence goes on from JAPLGN010000034.1 coordinate 39,776, forward strand.
TAAAAAGGCTCTGTCAGCGGAAATTTCCCATCCAAATCGGTAAAATAAAGCAACATCTTTGGTGGTGTTAACTCCATTTCGATAAACTCAAACACAGGGGTAAAGTCGGTTCCCCCTCCTCCTTCTAGCGAATACTCGATACTCTCTCCATTCGTAAAACGCTGATGCGAACGGACCCTGTCATCGCATACCAACAACTCAATGCTGTACGAGCCAAAAAGTTCACAAATCAACTCAATCTCAGCGATAAACTGCGCCAATAAAACTTCATCGACCGACCCTGAGCTGTCAATAGCGATACACAGTTCGAGATGGCGAGAGGTTGCACTGGGGAGATAGATACTGGCATAAAGGAGTTTTTTAGAAGGGGGCATCATCGCATAATCGCTGACGTAGTATCCGCCGATGCAATCACGCAATTCATTACGCCAATCGATAACACCTTTAAATGCCATAGGGATTAATCGCTCTAATCCTTCGGGCAAACTTCCCATATTTTCAGCTTTTTCAAGTGCATTTTGAGCTAATTGTTCGGTTTGAGCGGATTGGAGTTTTTGATCCAGACTCTCATCATTTCGGCGTGCATCGCTGTCTTTATCGTTCAAATCTTCACGGGTAATGGTGTCCAAGAGCTCTTCATAAATCTCTTCAGCGTATTGCCCACGAAAGCGAGGATCGTAGGTGATTTTGCTTGGAGGCGTAAAATCATTGTCAATAAGCATATTGTTAATCGCATGTTCGCACGCCGTATACCACAGCCATGGAGAGCGATTACCCAGCCTCGTGGGATGAGATAAGACGGTGTGAAGCGCGGCATTAGAGAGGGAAAACGCCACCTGCTCATCGCTAAGAGTATTGAAAAAATCCTCACGGTACTCAAAACGGTTCCCATGTAAAGTGAAACTCTCGATATTATCATTTACCACGATTTCCAAGCCACTCGAAAGAGTGCCAAAATAGGGATGCTCGACTAGGAGCTTGGATTTGACTCTGCTGAAATCTAACATAGTAAATAAGCGTACGTATTAACCCAATCGCCGTATGTCGGGATATGATCCATCATGATCCCTTGACGTTGGAGATCTTGGACAATCATCACCGCAAACTCGCTTTGCAATTTCAACGTATAGCGAAGGAGATGATCGATTTTTTCCTCATCCGGATTACTCAAAATACGCCCAACCAATGCGGATGAGAGAGCATACAGTGCCGATATATCACTCGGATACTCTATGCTATCACCGCTCAAAATCGCATCCAAATCGGGCAAAAGGCTCATCACTTTACAAAATCCCAAAAAATCCACCGCATTATTTTTCCCAACTGCACCCGCAATCGCTTCGAGCAACAATACATAAGGAACCGTGCTTTGGAGGACATTATGCACCGCTTCCCAGCTTCTGGGCGTCGCAAAACTTCGCTCATTTACAGTAGGGTCAAACGTAAAGAGGGCATCGTTTTTAAACCCAATGTACGCCATAATCCGCGCATCAACGCCACGCTTCATTGCCCACTCGCGCCAATCCTCTACACTTACTTCCATTTCAACATGGACAAAACGGTTGGCCAATGGCGAGGGGAGACGGTAAACGACTCCCCGATCTCCCTCACGGTTTCCCGCCGCAATAATCGCCCATCCATCAGGAAGTGTGTATTCACCCACTTTTCGATCCAAAATCAACTGATAAGCAGACGCTTGCACGGCAGGAGCCGCCGAGTTAAGCTCATCGAGGAACAGTATCCCCCGACCTTCACGCGGTAAAAACGACGGTGGAGCCCAAAGTGCCTGATGTTGTTCTTTATCATAAAACGGAATCCCTTTGAGATCCGTCGGATCCATCAAAGAGAGGCGTAAATCAATACACTCAATCCCAGCATCGTATGCGATTTGTTTGATAATCGACGACTTTCCGATTCCCGGAGGACCCCATAAAAACGTCGGAATTTTTGATTCAATCATCGAGCTGATCGTTGCTATTGTTTCTTTGACGCGCATCAGTTCCATCCTAGATTGGTAGTTTGTATATGTTTGCCAAAAGCGGGGTTGGTTTTTACTGCCCTCTCAGTGCGTTGGTCGAGGGAGAGCTGATAAAGTATCTCTACAGGGGTAGAGGTGTTGGAAGCGAGTGCCCGTACGATTTCAGGTTCAGACGTTTGGTACAACGCTTCGATGTGTCCCTGCGACAATGACGTATTGGAAGCGAGCTCTTTTCCATAACAATTAAGAGCGAAGAGAGTCTCTAAGTGCTCTGACGAAAGTGCGGTATTTTGAGCCAATTTTGAAAGAACAGTCTCTTCTTTCATCTCCATAAGCCGTACTTGCATCGATGCAGTGAGGGTAATATTGGAAGCAAGGGAAATGGCTTCTCCCATCAACCGCTCAAACCGTACCTCATCCAACGGATAAAATGAGGCAATCAGCTCAGGATATTTTTGCTCCAAACTATCTGCACCTTCTGGCGACAACGTCCTATTTTGTGCCAAACTTCTATGAATTGTCGCATCATCCAAAGCAAGAAGCTCTTGTTCCAATGCCAACGGTTCTCGATGTGCCAGTAAATAGGCTCGCTCTTTAAGCAATAATCGTAAAAGAGATTCAGGTGTAGCACTGTGAAGAGCCATCGTATCCAGAACACCTTTAAGCGAAGGTTCGTTTGGAATTTTCAACTCTTTTGCAATCGGAGAAAGCTCTGAAATAGCCATTATCAATTCCGCATTCCCATATTTCTCGACCAAATGAGCTAAACCGCTCATGGCGTACTGAACATTATGATTGCGCTCTAAATCTTCGTAAAATCGCCCGATAATCGCTGCCGTTACATCCCGATTGGCGTCGTTGTCAAACAGCCCTTCCCCTTGCCAATCGTACAACTTCAAAAGTTTAAAAAAAAGTTCATCGGTAATATGCGGATTTTGAACAAAGTTCACCAACCGCTCTTGGTCCCGCGAAAGCTTTAGACTCATCAATAAACGATTGGGGTCAATGGAAGCGCACAGCCATTTTTCAATCGCATTAATATCAACGATAGGAACCGTGCGTAATTCATAAAGGCGTGCACTTTCTTGAAGCTCCAAAGGGTTCATCATCTTTCCCTCGATGATGAAGGCAACATCCTCGTCAAAACTCTTAACAACACTCATAGTGTGCAGTTTCAACAACGTTTCAAACTCAACACCATTAAGCGAGCGGGTTTTACCTAACAGTAATACCGATTTTCCTGAATATTTTTCGTAGTTCATTCGCGTATTATAATCTGTCAGAGTAAAAAATAGGGGGTATTGCTATAATAACACTACTACTTAAAGGATTATCAATGACAGACCCATTAGCTGATGGTATTGCCGCATACGATGCTGAAGATTATGAGAAAGCCTACACGATTCTTTATCCGCTAGGAGCCTATAGTCGTGATAGTGAAGCGCAGTTTTACCTTGGAATGATCTATTTTTACGGTGAAGGTGTTGAAAAAAATATAGAGGCTGCCATGGCATGGTGGAAAAAAGCGATGCGCAGCGGTCACGTCGATGCGGCATATCGCCTGAGTGAAATTGCTACCTCAACAAAAACTACATTCTAAAAGACTCTTCTCAAGGTATCCAAAAGCACCAAGCGGTATAATTCAACCATGATTTTACACTACCGTCCGCTTGGAATATCGCTTTTACTTCATGCTGTATTGCTTGGACTTTTTTTCTTTGGAATTTCGATTTATGTCCAAAAAAAACCGCCTGAACCTCTAAAAATTCATATCTCTTCCTTTGTAGCGCCAGCGAAACAAAACATCCAAACTCCTTTACCGCCAAAACAACAAGTGCCTGCCCCTATCCCAAAAAAAATCCCAATACCACTTGCTGTCACTATCCCAATCAAACCAACACCCATTGTTCCACACCCAACAACAATGCCTGTAGTGCAAACGATTTCACAAGCTCCATCTGTTATCTCTACCCCAACACCTGTTGCACCGCCAAAAACAGTTGTTCCAACTCCTCAACTGCCTCCTGCTCCACCGATAAATGTCGAAAAAGAGTTTTTAAATGCCCATTTAGAAGAAATTCGAGGGCTATTGCTCCAAAATTTGAAATATCCAAAAATGGCACAAAAGTTAAAAATGCAAGGGGAAGTTCGGATTGCGTTTTCACTGAACAGTGAGGGAAGAGTTGAAGATATTAAAGTCATAGAGAGTTCAGGATTTGATTTATTGGACGAAGACGCGCGAACACTGATCGAAAAAACGGCGTCTCGCTTCCCGAAACCTTCCAAATCGGTCCGAATCAGTGTTCCCTTAAGCTACGTATTGCATTAGAATTCTTGTATATATTTTAGAATAAAAAACCTAAAAAATTCAATTTATTCATCCAAAAAATGAAGAATGTATTACCTATAAAATCCTCCACAGTCTTGACATGTTTAAGTTTAGTTAGCATAAAATGTCACATCAACACACTATGATAGTTTAATAAGCATAGTGATTGATAATAGAAAAAAAACAGGGTATATCAAAGGATTATTACATGATTAAAAAAACAAAATTAGGAATAGTTGCCTGTGCACTGGTAGCATATACTTCTGCGGCATTCGCAGGTGCTGTAAGTGAAAGTATTGTCTTTATTGGTGATGATTTAAAAACTGGATTAGCCTACAAAAACATGCGATATGATTATGCTGGAAAAATGAGCTTTTATATGGGTTCAAACTATAATAAAAACAAGATGTCTTATATTAAACCTGATAATTATCAGTGGAAAAAAGAGAAATTGGATGGCTCATTTCAAGATAAATTAGAATTTACCGATACAAGCAACTATGCATTTTTACAAAGAATAAACCTTAAAGATGATTTGGCTTTAGAAAAAACGAAAGAAGAAGGTGAATTATTTGTTCTTGTAGACGGAGGTGCCTGTGTTGGAGCAAATTGTATTCAGGACGAAAATATCATTTCAGTCGTACTTCCAAAAAAATTCAAAATATCTTATTATGAAGCCAAAGAAAAAAACAACGAAGAATACGTCTACAATAAAGATGCCAACTTCAAATTAATCGATAATACTTTGACCCTTTATGCTAAAGATATGCAAGGTGCGTACATTAAACTATGGTTTAAAGATATATCCACAACCTCAAGCATCTATCAAAACGTTTCCGATTCTTTAGCTAAATATTCAGAAATCAGTGTTTCAAAATCCGATACGGAAACCAAAATATCCATGCCGATGGACAACGTCTTTGACAGTGGAAAAGCCGTCGCAAAACCATTAGGCAAAGAGTGGCTCTTAACTCTAGTTGAAGCTCTCAAAGATAAAAATTTCAAAGAAATAAGAGTAGAAGGGCATACCGATAATACACCGATTAAAGGGGTTTATCCCTCAAACTGGGAACTCTCATCCGCCAGAGCTTCAGATGCAGTACGCTATATGATCCAACAAGGACTTGATAGTTCAAAAATTGCTGCCGTTGGGTATGCAGATACTCGTCCGATTGCGGATAATAATTCTAAAGAGAATAAAGCTAAAAATAGACGTATTGAAATTACAGTCATTGGGAATCCTGATAGCGACAGTCATGAACAGCCTGTTGTGGAAGTGCCAGCTGTTGAACAAACTTCTATAGAAGCACCCGTCGTTGAAGAAACTTCTATAGAAACACCAGCTGTTGAACAAATTTCTGGAGAAATCACAAATGGTAATCAATGTGAGGCACTTGGCAAAAGATGGGAATGGAATGGTACTATCAATGAATGGAAATGTTTATAGATCTAATACTAGATAGGGTGTAAAGTCCTATCGAACCATAACCCTTCGACGAGCTCAGCGCGAAGGGGGAAAACTTAAACTTCTAAAACCTTAGCAATACTGTACTTCATGTCTTCATCTAGATTTTCCATATTGGCGAGCATCCATGTTAGATACCCTTTATCTGACATCACAATCTCAGCAAGGGTTTTTCCTTTGTGTTTACCGAACTTTAAAGGACGGGTAATCAAGACGGGGGTTTGGGTCAGTTCAACCATTTTATCGATGGGATTTACATTACCGAAACGTTCGGTCAGTTTTTTGCGCAGTTCGGTAAGAAAAAGCTTTAATACCAACACATCACCGATAGCATCATGCGCTTTGACAACGATTCCCAATGCATCTGCTTCCGCTTGCTCCAGCTTGTACAGCTCTAAGCGGTAACGAAAAAACTGCAGCCGATGTGCTTCCTCTTCATCAAAAAGGTGTTTAGCACAACGCAGAGTATCAATCAGACGCATTTTTGAGGTGAAATTTTCTTTTGCCAGCATTCCCAGATCAAACGGTGCATTATGAATAATCATCACATTATCGGAAGTATTTAATACTTCCAACGCCTTAAATGCGGATGTTTCAACGCAAGAAGGCTTCCCTTCGATTTGATCAGGAGTAATACCGTGAACTTCCATCGCACCGTATCCGATAGGAACAGAGCTTGTGCATAGATCATTATGAACCTGAACGTTTTTACCGTCCAAGACCATAAAGCCAAGCTGTATTACACGATCATTTTCTCCGGCACCCGTTGTTTCAGTGTCTAAAATGATGTATTTAGCCATTAATACTGGTCATCTTCTTTGTCAATATCAAACTCATCATAATCGTCTTCATCTTCTTCTTCCTCTTCATCGTATCCAAGGTCACCCTCATCTTCGTCGCCACCCTCACGCATAGCCGTAAGTTCAGTATAAAGCTGTTCAGCCTCTTCTTCATCGATATCACCGCTTTCGAGCTCTTTGAGCAACTCTTTGTATTCATCACGTAGCGCTTGCATGTCTTCTAGTTCTGCACGCTCTTCCACGGTTGCATCTTTAGCTGATGCAATCCCTTCAAACAGTTCGTCAATATGATCTTCAACATCGGGTATGAGTTCGGTTTGAATCAAATGTTTTAGTTGTGTAATATAAGCCATGATATTTCCTTGTAGTATAATGTCATAATTGTAGCAAAAGAAAAGAAAAATAAATGAAATTACCCTTACTTTTACTGGTATCACTTACGCTTTACGCTGAGACCTCGCTCTCCACCCTTATCGAATCCGCTCAACACAATGAAAAAATCACAGCTCTAGAACAACGTTCCCATGCAGCTGGTTTAAACTATCAAGCTACCAAAAGCTCCTATCTTCCTCGTGTCGATGGATTTGGAAAGAGTGATTACGTGGATAACAAGGGGGGGTTTGATGCCGCCCAAAGCTATAACTCAGGAGTGAAGGCAGAAATCATCCTTTTTGATGGATTCAAACGTGAAAATCGCTTGGATGAGATTAAATCCCTCAAAAATTCTGCAAGTTCCAACCTCGATGCAGGAAAAAAAGAACTTTCGCTTAACGTCATAAAACGTTATTTTGAACTTCAGAACACCCTCGAAGAGATTCATACTTACTCGCTGACCCGAGATCAGCTCCAAGCGCAGCTGACTCGTCTTGAAAAATTTCTAAGTGCCGGACTGGCAAGTGAAGATGCCCTGATGCGGATACGTTCAGCGCTTGCCAATGCTGATTATGAGCTCGAAGATTTAGGCTACCAAAGTGATCGCCAAAAAGCCGATTTGGAAACCATCACCAACACATCTTTTGGTGAGCTCTCCCCTGCCAGTATCATCGAACCCAAATCCACACCCAGTGAAGAGCTCGATTTTCTTAAATCCCTGCGCTATTCACGTGATGCTACCACCTATCAAGCTCAGCAAAGCGATGTGGGATTCCTCCCGATTCTCAGTGTTGCTGATCAATACACATTCTCCCATTACGTGGATGATCCTATGGCGTCCATGAGAGTGAGCCATCAAAATAAACTAAGCCTCTCACTCACGGTCAATCTGCTCGACTTCAATACTATGTCCACTTCCAAGCAAGCACTGATTGTCCAATCCAATGCACAAACCAACGACCTCACCTATGCTACCAAAGAATCAGCAACAAACCTCGCAATGGCGCAACGGTATATTATCCGTTCTCATGCTCTCATAACAGCGGCTCAAAGCTCTTTTGACGCTTCCAAGAAAACCTTTGAGGCAGTCAAACAAAAATACGAAGCCCGTATTGTCGATTACGTCACCTACCTCGATGCGCTTCGTTCTCTCACCGACTCCACCAATCAGCTCAGCCGTGCCAAGCGTTCTCTTAACTACGCCTATGCAACTTATTACTATTATGCGGGATTAGACCCCAAGGAGTTTGTACAATGAAATATCTGTTCTCTTTTTTTCTCCTTATCACCTCATTAATGGGTGAAGAGATTTATGCAACCTTCGATGTTGTTTCCGCTAAAGAAGCCAATTTGGCACTCACAACATCCGGAGTTGTCAAAACACTGCGTGTGGATGTCGGAAGTTATGTCAAAAAAGGGGATATTCTCCTCGAAATAGACAACGACAATCTCACGGCAAGTGTTGATTTAGCCAAAGAGAGTCTTAAAAAAGCTCAAATCGAAGAGCAGTTTGCAAAACAAACTTACGATCGGTATAAAAAAGTCGAAAGTGTGATTGACGCTGAACTCATGGATCAAAATACCCTCACGTATCGCAAATCCTCCGCAGCACTCGGGGAAGCCAAGGCACAATTACGCTACCAAAGCACCCTCGTCGAAAAAACACGTCTTCGTGCCCCGTTTAGCGGTGTCATTTCCGAACGTAACATTGAACTGGGTGATGGTGTCGGCGGCGGATCAATACCTCTTTTTAAACTCATCAGCTCGCCCGATGTCAAACTGTTGGTTTTATTCGATGAAAAATATCTCTCACGTGTGAAAAAAGGGTCTGCTGTTCGCTATCGTATTGACGGAGAGAACCAATGGCGTAACGGACATATCACCAAACTTTATCCTACCATTGATCCAAAAACTCGTAAAGCAACCGCCGAAGTACTCACCTCTAAAATTGCTCCAGGGCTTTTTGGTGAAGCCTATATCCTTGGAAAATAGCTCTAGTAGCATCCACTTTTAATAATGAAGTATTCCCGTCATTCCCGTGAAGACGGGAATCTAGCTGGATACCCGCCTACGCGGGTATGACAAACATCAACTATTAAAGATTAGAAATCAGCAAGGAATCAAAATGTATAAATTTGCCATCAATCGACCCATAACCACACTTATGCTCGTCATGACGTTTATCGTTTTCGGGCTTCTCTCCTTTCGTGCTATGCCCGTTGCACTTTTCCCTAGTATCGATTTTCCGATTGTCACGATTCAGACCTCGTATCCTGGTGCCGATCCCGAAACCGTAGAGTCCAAAGTCACCGATAAAATCGAAGAAGCCGTTTCCGGAATTGATGGAATCGATAAGCTGATCTCCACGAGCTACGAAGGACTCAGTGTTGTCACCGTTCAGTTTAAACTGACTAAAGATATCGAAGAGGCAGCCAACGATGTTCGTGACAAAGTAGGCACCATCAATCTTGACAGTGATATTGAATCGCCTATTGTCCAAAAAGTAAGTGTTTCAGGCGCTGCTTCTATCAAACTGTTTGTGAGTACGAAAACAGGGGACACGGTTGCTCTCATGCGACTTGCCGATGAAAAAATCAAACCGAAGCTTCAACGAATACAAGGAGTTGCCAATGTTAAGATTGTAGGGTATCGAGATCGTGAAATCCGCATTTTTACTGATCCATACCTCCTCAACAAATACGGTATTTCCTCCGATAAACTCCAAAGCCTGATTGCACGCGAAAATGTCCGCTCAGGTGGTGGAAAACTTATTTCAGATAAAAATGAATTGGTTCTTAAAACCCGCAGTGATGCCACAAGTATCAGTGATCTTAAAAAACTCCTCATCGCTCCTGGACTGCGATTGGAAGATGTTGCACGCGTCGAGGACGGGCTCAAAGATGCAAAAAGCTATTCCGAATACAATGGACACGAAGGGGTTCTGCTCGAAGTACAAAAAATATCGGGGGCTAACGACTTAGAAGTGATCAAAGGAGTCAAAAAAATAATGTCTGAACTGGTTGTGTTAGCATCCAAAAAGCACACTTTGCAGCTCGTCGAAGATCAATCTGATAAGATTCTGGTCAATATCGACAATGTTAAATTCGATCTTATTTACGGCGCTCTCTTAGCGGTATTAATCGTCTTTTTCTTTTTGCGTAATCTCACAGCAACCCTTATTTCTGCCCTTGCAATTCCAACCTCGATCATCGGAACCTTTGCCCTAATAGATGCGCTTGGGTATGATCTAAATCGTCTTACACTCATTGGTTTGACCCTTGCTATCGGTATTTTTATCGATGATGCTATTGTCATCATTGAAAATATTTCTAAAAAGATGGAGTCAGGGATGGAGCCGTTCCAAGCTTCTTTTGAAGGAGTAAAAGAGGTCGCTTTTTCAGTTTTAGCTATTTCGGCGATGCTGCTTGCCGTGTTCGTTCCCGTCGCTTTCATGGGAGGCATTGTCGGAAAATTCTTTAACTCGTTTGCCATGACCGTAGCATCGGGGGTTCTTATCTCCTATTTTGTCGCCATCATGTTTATCCCTACCCTAGGAGCACGACTTCTCAGCGGTAAAGAAAATGCTTTTTGGGAAAAAACGGAACCGATGTTCCAAAAAGTTGATCAGGCTTACCGAACGCTTTTAGCCTTTTTCATCCGCTTCAAAATCACAACTCTCATCGTTGTCATTGCGGTACTTATTTTTTCTTTTTCTCTCGCAGGAAAAGTAGGAGGAACCTTTGTCCCAATGGAAGACATGTCTGAAATGCGCGTCATGGTCAAAGCTCCGGTAGGAATTTCACTTGAAGCCATGAAAAAAGAGATGGCACCGCTGGTACACGCACTGCAAAAAGACAAACGAATCGAAACCGTCGTCTTAACCATTGGCTACAATCCGGCAAAAGAAGCCCATAAAGCGATGATCTACGCCAAACTCCTTCCAGTGGAACAACGTGAAGGGCTTGAATCCATCATCAGTTTTTATCGTGACAAATTCAAAGGTTATTCCCATCTGGTCATCAGCGTTGAAGATGTCCCCCCAATCGATACGGGTGAAAGCAATGCCCCTATCCAAGTCGTCCTCACGGGAGCTGATCTCAGCATACTGGAGAGTAAATCAATTGCATTAATGCAATTGCTCAAAGACAGCAATGGGACAACCGATAATGACAGCGATTTTGAACCGGGAAAACCAGAGGTTCGTATCACCATTAATCGAGAAAGCGCTCAACGCCTTGGCATTACCGCTCAAGCGATTTCCAATGCTATTAATGCTTCCTATTCCAGTGATAGCGCCATCTCAAATTTTGAGCAGGAAGGTCGTCAATTCGATATAACACTTCGAAATGCGGATCAATACCGCAGAAGCATCGATGATCTCAAAAAGATACAAATCCCAAGCTCTACTGGAGAATTGATCTCGCTTGACGGTCTGGTTAATCTTGAAACAACCCAAGGAACCGCATCCATCAATCGCTTTGATCGTGAACGAAAAATTTTAGTTACCTCCAATCTCGACGGGGCACCGTTAGATTCCATCGTTACGATGATCGATTCGAAGCTTCCAGCCCTATTGGGTGAAGGATATCACTATCGCTATACAGGAGATATTGAACGGATGCAAGAGACGATTTCGGCATTTGGATTTACAGTAGGACTGGCAGTTATTTTGATCTATCTTATCCTTGCCGCACTCTATGAGTCTTTGATTCAACCCCTCATCATTATGGTAGCGATGCCGCTGAGTTTTACGGGTGTTATCCTTGCCCTTTATCTCACTGGGAATCCTTTTAGTATCTTTGTCATGATTGGAATTATTTTACTGTTGGGAATGGTTGGGAAAAATGCTGTTTTGGTCGTCGATTTTGCCAATTCAGCCATCAAAAATGGGAAACCTGTCAATGAAGCCCTTTTGGAAGCGGGAGAAAAACGGCTGCGCCCTATTCTCATGACCACATTTGCTATGATCTTTGCCATGCTCCCGCTAGCCCTTGGAGCTGGCGCTGGTCATGAAAGCAATGCCCCTATGGCTATTGCTATCATCGGAGGACTTATCAGCTCAACTTTGTTAGCATTGTTTATCGTTCCGATACTCTATCGCATCATGTACCCGCTGGATGCTTGGCTACGACGTCATTATGAGAGAGAACTCTTATGACGTATCAAAAATACTTCAAATGCTTTTTCATCGAGCGGGCGAGCGTACATATAACCCTGTCCTTGCATGCATCCAAACTCTTTTAAAAAGTTTGCCTGAGGTTCTTCCTCAATTCCTTCTGCTATGGTTTTAAACCCAAGAGCATCCGCCATAGCAATAATGGCTTTGACGATCGCACTGTCTCGATCACTAAAAGGAAGCTCACGAACAAACGATTGATCGATTTTGAGTTTATCGATAGGGAAAGCTTTGAGATAACTCAAACTGGAATAGCCTGTACCAAAATCATCAATCGCAATTTCTATTCCTAACGCTTTAAGTGCAATGAGCTTCTCCCCTAGCACATTGGGATTGCTCATCAATACACTTTCGGTAATTTCCAACTCAACATACTGAGGCTGAAGCATACTCTCATTAATGATTCGAGAAATCGTTTCAACTACATCCGGACGCTCAAACTGTTTTCCTGATACATTTACCGATATTCTCCCTGAAAATAGCCCTTGATCTTTCCATTCCTTAACTGCTTTACACGACTGTAATAATACCTCTTCACCTATAGGAATGATAAGATTATTACTCTCTGCAAGAGGGATAAACACATCAGGGCGAACTATTCCCATTGTTGGGTGCTGCCATCTCACCAATGCTTCCGCACCAATAACTGTACCCGTCAAAAGATCTACTTGAGGCTGATAGTAAACAACAAACTCTTTATCTTCTATTGCTCGACGAAGCTCCCGCTCCATCAATACCCTCTCCAATAACCGTACGCTCATCTCCTGCGTAAAAAAGCAATAATTACTTTCCCCAACCTCTTTTGCTCGACGCAATGCAATGTCTGCATTTTTCAACAGTATTTCACCGCTTTCTCCATCATCAGGATAAAGGGTAATACCAATACTAACGCTGAGCTTTAAAGCTCCCTCAGATGTCTCAATAGGTGTATTAAAAAGCTCCATAATCTGCTGTAGAGTCCGTTCACATTCGCTTATTTCTTGAATCTCTTCAAGAAGAATCACAAACTCATCCCCACCAATTCGGCTAATGGTATCTTCGTGACGAATCAATGCACCCATTTTGGAAGCTACTTGTTTAATAACAAAATCCCCTATGCTGTACCCATACGATTCATTAATGTCTTTAAAATTATCAATGTCCGCATACAACACAATCAATTTTGTTTTTTCACGCTGTGCTCGCACTATAGAGTGTTCAAGTCTTGCACTCAATAGAAGTCGATTCGGTAAATTGGTAAGCGCATCATAATGTGCCAAACGCTCAAGCTCTTTCTCGGACTCTTGAATTTTGGTAATGTCTTCACCGGATGAAAAAGTTCCGGTAATTACCCCGTTAGAATCTCTTAACAGTGCATTGTGCCATGCAATCATGCGCGTTCCACCGCTAGCCGTACAGACTTCATTTTCATAATATTCTACCATCTCTTTGTGCCCTTCGATGATGGCAGTAAAAAATGTTTTGGTCTGTACGATTTGCTCCTTCGCGACAAAAGTCGTGAACCAATCTTTCCCAATTGCTTCCTCTTTGGTTACCCCCAGTATCTCGCATCCCTTTGGATTTAGAAGCACTATCTTTCCCTCCCAATCCAATGCCAGACAGATGACTGATGTAACATCCAAATAGAGTCTGCTTTTTTCCTTTTCCAGCTCTATCGTGTGATTCAACGATAAAGAAAGCTCTTCACTCAAGCGTACTAAATCACTAACATCATTCAAAAAAAGTTTCAAAATAGATTTGCTATTCACCTCTGCTTCCATCAGCGTTAGCTCATAAACCCGTCCTTTCACCTCGATTCGTTCATGTTCAACACCTCGATTTACTCTAAACGAATCCATGATGCGATTCCAATTTTCTGATCCGAGCATTCGTGATACACTATCGTCTATTTTAACCTGAAAAGTCAACATCGCCTCAGCATTAAGCCACTTGATAATTTGCATCTCACCCAAATCAACTATCTCGCAAAAAGCAATCCCCAAAAGATTGTACGTCGCCCGAGCATCACGAAGTTTCGCTTCAAGTGTCACCTCAAGTGAAGTGCTATAGCTTAATACCAAATCTTTTTCATTTAAAATATAAAGATCGTCTTCCCAATATACTACTAAATGATGTATATTATTCTCTCTCATCATTTCAACAGCATCATGTATCTTTTCATCTACCCCAACACTGATAATAGATGCATGTTTACACGTTGAAATCAACTCACTGCTAGGAAGATTTTGATACACAAATCCTAAAATATCTTTTTCAGTCACAACGCCAAGCGCTTTAGTCTCGTTCATCACGAGTAAAACCTCACGATGCTCATACCGCATGAGACGTATCGCTTCTTCAATGGTTGCATTATCATTTATCGCTATTGCACGGTTTCGCCCATGCAGACACTGCGATATTTCATTGGTAGTATGGAGATTGTTTTCATAATAGCGAAGGATATCGTTTTGCGTAAGCGTACCGATATAATGATCATTTTCATCAATCAACACAATACGACGTATTTCATAATCGATCATCATTTCAACTGCCATATCAAGAGGACGATCATTATGAATGGCTATGATAGGAAAAGTTGCAAAATCAATCGCTTTGCTCTCTCGCTGTATCCCTGATGCATAAAGTTCTATAATATTTTTAAGGGTCAAAATTCCTATAGCGATAGAACCTTCTAGCAATACTATATGACTCTCTTGTTCTTGTTCCATTCCTTCAATCGCATCGCTTAATGACGCTTCAATACTCAAATGGTCCTTTTTATAGACAACAAGATTACTCAACAACATAAAATATCCTTAGCTAAAGTAATGGATTATACATGATTATGGGTCTAAATAGGATTGAAACGACAAGATTAGTAAGAAAAAAAGGGGGATTTGAGAAATTATTGCAGAAAAAAATTGGTGCGGTCGGGGGGATTTGAACCCCCACACCTGTTGGCACTACCACCTCAAGGTAGCGTGTCTACCATTCCACCACGACCGCATAAAAGAAGGTGATTAGCCGAAGCTAATCTGAGGTTTATTGAATAACTTACGCTACTAAATAAGGGTTTGCGTAAAGCGCGATAAGAGCGATTACTAGGGTATAAATAACTTGTGCTTCGATCATAGCAAGAGCGATGAACATAGTTGTCATCAATTTTCCGCCAAGACCTGGGTTACGTGCAGTACCAGCGATAGTTGCAGCAGCAGTGCTACCCATACCGATAGCTCCACCAAGAGCAGCCAAACCAAGACCAACACCAGCAGCGATCATAGAATACGCTTTCAATGTTTGGTTAGCTACATCAGCAACAACTGGTGCAACTGCAGGAGCTGCTTCAACAGCTGCTACTACTTCGTCAGCACCGAATGCTGCAGCAACAAGAGCGATCATAAGAAAAAGAACTTTTTTCATAGGTTATCTCCGTAATTAATATCAAAGTCTGTTCGGATAGTGTCCCTACTTATCACTTTGTGGACGGCATTATAAAACTCAAGAGCTAAAAACTTACTTAGCCCGCCCAAGTCCTATCTTATTTCCCTTGAATTCAACGATTTCCACCATCAACTCATCCCCTTCCTTAAACACATCGCTGACGCGTTCAACACGCTCATCGGAAATTTTAGAAATGTGCATAAGACCATCAATACCGCCTGGAAGCTCAATAAATGCTCCAAAATCAACAATTTTTTTCACTTTTCCGTTAACGACATCTCCTACTTTGTATTCAACTTTAGGAGTAGATTCTATGCCGCTTACAATCCCTTCGATATGATCACGAGCGCCTTTAATTCCATCACGATTTTTACCCGTGAGTTTAACAGACCCTTTTTTCTTGTCAATATCGATTGCAACATCAAATTTCTCGATAATTTCACGAATGGTTTTACCTGCTTGTCCGATAATATCACCGATAAAACTTGGGTCAATATGGAATAACTCTGTACTTGGCAATGTCCCTTCGTTAAGTTCAATACTTTTTTCAGCATCGATCATAATGTCAATGATATGAGCCCGTGCTTCTTTAGCTTGATAAAGAGCTTCACGTAAAATATCCAACGCAATTCCACCCAACTTAATGTCCATTTGCATTGCAGTAATACCAAATTTAGAGCCCGTTACTTTAAAATCCAAATCACCGTCATGATCTTCCAGTCCCATAATATCGCTCAAAATAGCGTGACGATCTCCCTCTTGAACCATTCCCATAGCAACTCCGGCAATTGGTTCACACACTTCGATATCACCAGCACGCAATGCCATATAGCCACCGCAAACCGTTGCCATGGAGGATGAACCATTGGACTCTAAAATTTCTGAAACCAGGCGAATTGTCTGACCATTACGTACGGTAGATCCTTCAAGTGCACGTTTGGCAAGATTTCCATGACCAAGTTCACGACGGCGAGGTGCTCCGATCGGTGATGGTTCTCCGACACTAAATCCTGGGAAGTTGTAGTGAACCATAAAGGCATCATTTTGGGTACCGCTATCGGTGAGTCCCTCGTACATTTGAGCATCTTTTGCACCACCAAGGGTCAAAATTACCAATGCTTGCGTTTGTCCGCGTGTAAACAATGCCGAAGCATGGGCACTTGGTAATATATTGGTCTCAATCGTAATAGGGCGAACTTCAGTAAGAGCACGCCCGTCAGCACGAACTTTTTCATCCAAAATCTGAGCACGAACCATAGAACGTTTCACTTGCTCTATCGCTTTTTTCAACTCATGTTCATTCCATTCTGGTTTTTCAATCATAATAGTTTTTCGGATGGTGCGAAGGGCTTTCGAACGTTCTGTTTTTGCCATCGCAGCGATACCGCGCTTCAAATCATCGGTATGAGTCGAACGTACATAGTCAGACATACCCGCATCGATTTCACTCACGACGTATTTTAATTCAAACGCAAATTTAGCAAGTGGCTTAAAGGCTGACTCATAGGCAATATTGGCCGTTTTTAGCTCAGCCTGGGCTAAAGCCAATACTTCAATAAGCTCATCTTCTGCCATCGCGTTGCTTTGACGTTTTAATAATGTTTGATTCGTAAGAACAGGATCGATAAAAGGTTCTATACCGCCCATATTAAGGATCATCACTTCATCACTTCCGTTAGCTTGCATCTCAATCATCAGCATATCATCACGGCTACCTGCAAGATACAAATCCAAGGTACTTTGCTTTAACTGCGATAAAGTCGGATTGACAATAATTTCTCCATCAATCTTACCAATACGTACAGCACTTACTGAGGTAAAAATATCAATATCAGAAACATACAGTGCTGCCGATGCGGCATTAAGTGCCAATACCTGCAAATCGGATTCATTGTCGCTGCTCAAAACCAAAATAGAAATTTGAATCGGGTTGGCAAATCCTTTTGGAAATAAAGGGCGTAACGATCGGTCAACGATACGAGACGTAAGCGCTTCAAAATCACTTGGTTTTGTCTCACGCTTAATGAATCCACCCGGGAACTTTCCTGCTGCATAGCTTTTTTCAAGATATTGCACCGTCAATGGAAGAAAATCTTCATCCACAAAATCAGTCTCATCGACAACCACTGTTGCCAAAATAACCGTATTTCCTGATTTGAGCCATACCGCTCCATTAGCTTGCGCCGCTACTTGATTAAGAGCGTAAGACTCTTCTTTATTGGTTAGTGCCAATGTAATATCGTATTTCATGTATTTCCTTAAAAATTTAATGTTTTATTTTGCTAACGAACTTGCACCTGATAAATATTTGATATCATTATCGATAAAACGAACGCCTAATCCCATAAAGATATTTTGCGATTGAGGATTAAGGAAATTATCCCATCCCGCAGAAAACTCCAAATGTTTAAGCAATTGGTAACGGGCTTGCGCTTTTAAATGGACGTTACTGCCTCGTACGTCATTGATAGCATTCCAGTCAAACGCTTCAGCAGAAAACTTTAGCTTGTCATGATTCATAAAATAATCGATGCCGATTCCGCCCGTTGACTCAATGGCACCAAAACGCAACAAAGTGTTATCAAAACGTTTTCCATATTGTAAAGAGTAGAGCCTATCACTTTTTTCATGTTTTCCCGGAAGCTTATCTTGTATCGAATAATCATCCGTACTGATTAAATCAAACATATAATAAGTCTCTGGATTAGGCAAGTATGTCGCGCCAAGATAAATTTTCCCGTATCCATCACGCATCATGGCATCCGTATGCATTGCCACTTGAAGCTCACTTGTTGTGAAATTAGAAAGGAGTGTATCCACTTTATCAAATGCATTTTCAGCACTTTTGAAAAAAGTACCGGCTGAGTCTATGGTAGTTTTTAATCCATTTCGATTTTCAACCAAAATTGTACTCACATTGTCTTCAATGCCGACAAACTTGGTTACAGCCTCTGGAAGCGTGTGCTCCAATGCACCGCTAATATTATCCATTCGTGTTGATAAAGAATCGATACGCGCCATAATGGCTGGAAGGTCTTTATTGACTGTATCAGCTGTTTGAGAAAATCCTGCACTCATGGCTCTAAAATTAGCAATCGCCGCGTGTAAATCGTCACGATTATCAATAACAACTCCGTTAAGATTAACGCCAACATCTCTAAATGCAATAATGGCATCTTGAATGGCTTTTCGGTGCTCATCATCAAGAGTTGAACGGAAATCATGCATTAGCAATTCAAGCTCTTTAGCAGCAGCATTAACAGAATCACTGGTTTGATCAAACGAAGCATACCGCTTCGATTGTTCTAATACACCGCCTGCTTGAAGATTCGAAGGAGAATCACCAACTACAATATTCAAAACCTTGGATCCAAGTAACGATTCTTGTGCCACAATTACCGATGAGTCATTCGGAATTTTCACTCCGTCATTAATCAGCAAAGTTAGCCGTACGCGCTTCCCCTCAATCGTAATGTCCTGCACTTCACCAACGACCACACCATTCATTGCAACATGCGTTTGCTTCTCTATTCCCGAAGCATCTTCGACATAAGCTTCAACGGGATAACCCTTTTGACCCCATTTTCCGAGTGATGTTACTTGTGTTGATAGAAGCAAAAGTGCTCCAAGAGCTACTGCCACAAACAATCCGATTTTTGCTTCTAGTTTCATCTTGCCCTCATTAATTTTTGGTAAGTTTATAGTTAAATTCAGATCCGCCTAGAGGTTTTAAAATAACGGTAATGAAAACATAAGAATCATTCACCGAATCACTCCCCGCTGTATTGGTCAAAATCGGTCGACGATTCTGAACAAATTTTAAACCAAAATCCAAACAACGCTGTGCGTATAAAAATCCAATTTCACTCCGCTTTAATAAAGCTTCATGATAATCGTATGCGATAAGGCCAAAAATTTTAGTATATCGATCGTATTGATACGCTGCGTCAGCCGTCCAATACGATGCATATTGTGGAATTTTACCAAGCTGATCGGTATAATAATTACTAACGCTCCCGCTTATGATGCTGTCATTATAGCGAAGAGTATTTTGCTCTTTCGTTACACGATTACGGTCATGATTATAGGACGTTTGATTGTAATATGAAATTGCTTTGGTAATTTCCCATTCCAACTCGTTTTGTAACTCTCCATAATAGCTTCCCGTATCATCATAACTAAAGGTTTGGCTCAGTCTATCTACGAGCCATTGTTTTCCATCTTCAAACAAAAAATTGTTCAGACCTAACGAAAGTCCATCACTTGGTTCATTTAACGTATAAAATTCACACGGATAGTTGGCAGAACTGCACTGCCCATGTCGATCCTCATAATAACCATTATAAAGGCGTGTACCCGCTTTTCTATAACTGATATTGGGGGAAATAACATGAGTTATGGTTTCATACGGGCGTACTAATGTTGCTCCTAATGAAAGGGTATGGTCAAGTTGGGCATAGTATCCTGATGGGTAATCACTCTCCTTATCCGTCGTGTTCGTTAAAGTATTGCCGTAAAATCCGATTGCCCTTGTCGCTGCATTAGCGGTATAGCTTAGATCCAAATACTCATCGAACAAACTCGTTTGCAGTGTCACAGGAATATTAATATCCGTTTGAACTGCTCGTTTACCATCAGTACGATAGTAATTACTCGCCTGCACATCTCCACTCGCCAAAAGATGATCGCCTAAAAAGTTTTCTAAATAACGATGATACTGAAGAGATGGAAGGGTTTGAATCGTTTGAGCATTGCTTGCTTGATTAAGATATTGATAATACTTTACATACGCACCAAAATAATTATCTTCATTGCTATAATAACTGTTAACACGCGATAGAACCTGATTGGCTGTTACATTATTGACTTGATCACTGTGTTGAAGATTAAGATAATCAACATCACTCATCCTGCCAGCATGAACATACAATCCCGATTCACCCTCCAAGTTAAGCCCAAACCACTCATTCAAAAAAGCACTATTATGATAGTCGACATTGTATCCATAATGCTTTTCATATGCCAAATCATGCTTTTGAGCATAATCGCTTTGCTCTTTAAAATACCCCATACGAACAGAGCCTTTTGAATGAAGACTATCGACAAATCGAAAATCACCATACATCCCAGCCCCTCTCATTGTACGAATTTGAGGACGCAACTCTAAATCCCACCAATTTTTTGGTGCAAAATAAATCGGTTGCTGATAGAAAAATCCTTCAGTGCTTGACACGCCAAACGTTGGAATCAGCAATCCACTTCGGCGTGTTTTGTCGGTGGGGTATCCAAAGTAAGGAAAATACATAACAGGAACATCATCGATGTACAGCAAGGCATTGTAAATATTAACCCACATTTTTTCCGTGTTGTAATCTGCACTGCTAAAATGGATTGTCCAAAGAGGATCAGTAGAATTGCATCCCGATACCATTCCGCTGGCTAAGTCGATATTATTTTGACACCCTGTTGCCTCATCTGTACTCATCCAAACACCACTGGTGGTATCGAGTGCGTAATAAGGCTTCAAGTAACGGGTATCTTCATTCAGATTTAATCGTGAATAGTCACTGATTACATGATACTGCCCCGCTTTAAACGCGTTAACATGACCAAAAGCTTCAACGACACTGCTGTTACGATCGTAAGTCATCGTTTCGGCACTTAAAATCTGATCTTGATAGACAATAGTAGGATGGGAAGTTGAATGGACAATTGAACCGTTTGCATCCACTTGAGAAGCAATGATCTCAATGCGTTCCCCGCCGAGCAATATGCTTGCACACACTATGCTAAGCAGTAAAATCTTATGCATCAATAACCAAAGTTCGCGCACTAAGATCATGCCACGATCTACGATAAGGATCAAAAAAAGCCCACGCGAAACCAAGATAAAAAAGAATCTCACTTACAATTCTAAAAACACTCCGATTAAATGCACTCAAAAATCCTGGGTTTGAAAGTGTTTTAATCTCAATAATCCGTATTTTCATCACAATTTTCCCTAATGTAGCTCCATACTGCATGGTAAAAAAAGTTTGATAGAGTATTTTGATCATCATGTATTCTAAAATAAACGTGTTAATGACTTCAATCATTGCTTCCACACTTGCAGCGACCGAAATTGAATCCCACAAAATAGCAAATAAAATTATCGAAAGTAAAAGTTCATCAATTCCAAATGCTGCCACACGGGAGCGAATGCTTGCGAGCTGGAGCTTTTCTCGTGAAATGAGCGTTTCGATTTCATTATTCATTAACGTAATGCTTGATACGCGATATCAGTACGAAGTTTTTTGCCAGCAAAATGAACTTGCCCACAAAGCATATAAGCACGGTCTCGTGCTTCTTTAATACTCTCACCCACACCGACACACACAAGTACTCGTCCGCCATTAGCATAGAGTTTCCCATCTTCTTCGCTCACACCGGCATAGGCTATATGGGTGTTTTGAGCAATCTCATCATGATGAATCTCATCCACGACAATTTCAGCAGGAACCGAATTATCGTAAGGATAATTTTTACTCGCCATCACCACACCGACGGCATATTTATCGTGAAATTCAACTTTAAGAGTATCCAGTTCCTTGGTTGCCGCTTTATAAAAAAGTTCACGAGCAGGAGTTTTGAGCAATGGCATCAGAATCTCACACTCAGGATCCCCAAAACGAACATTAAACTCTAAGGTTATAGGCTCACCATTAACAACCATGATGCCAATAAAAAGAACTCCCTCAAAAGGAGCTCCCTCTTCTTGCATTCCCAACAATGTTGGACGGATTACCCGTTCTTTTACTTTTTCATAAATAATCTCATCCACAAGCGGGGTAGGTGCATAAGCTCCCATTCCACCCGTATTTGGACCTTCATCGCCATCCAATAGACGTTTATGATCTTGCGCAGCAGGGAGAAGAATAAAGTCTTTTCCATCACACAAAGCAAACATTGAGAGCTCATAACCGTCTAAAAATTCTTCGATAATAACACGTAAACCTGCATCTCCGAATGATTTTCCACTCAACATTTCCGATACTGCTACTTTTGCTTCATCATGACTCATTGCAATGATGACACCCTTGCCCGCACACAAGCCGTCCGCTTTAACGACAATTGGAGCACTCAAAGATTCGATAAATTTAAACGCATCACCAATATGAGCCGTTTCGATGTAACGCGCAGTTGGAATATTGTATTTAGCCAAAAAGTTTTTCATGTAAACTTTTGAACCCTCGAGTTGTGCAGCAGCTTTTGAAGGACCAAAAATGACTAAACCTCGTGCTTTGAAAATGTCTACAACCCCATCGGTCAACGGACCTTCAGGACCTACGATGGTTAAATCAATCGCATTGTCCACGGCAAATTGCGCCAATTCTTCATAATCTTTTATGGCAACATTTTCACCCAACATCGTGGTTGCGCCATTTCCTGGAGTGAAATAGAGATTGGTAACCTCAGGGTCTTGCTTTAAAACTCTCCCAATCGAAAATTCTCGTCCACCGCTACCGATTATCATTATATTCATATATTACCCCAAAAAAATAGTTGATTCTCTCATCTAAAAGCCCCAATGGATTTTTAAATAAAGTAAATTTTAAATCTGCTTCGTTAGAAGTCAGCTTTAGTAGCCCAAGCGGCTAGCGTAGATGGAGGGACACGTTCCTCTATCGTCAAATCAAAAGTAAAAGCCCAGGCGGGCGTTTCGCAGTAGCTTTGGTTCTTCAAAGCTGTAATTGCGCCACATCGAGCGTTTCTTCCGGCGGCAATCTCTCACGTTTACACGCTCAAACAAGACCACCGACACACCGAAACGTCTACGGATGTGACTAGTTGTATATGTAGAACCCTCATATTGCGGTTACTCGCTGCGCCCAGAGTTAATAATTATAACCTCAAAAAGCTTAAAACGTATCTCGTGACGCCAATTTTAGCCCTATTTCTACACACGATTCTACGCTTGTTGTCTCACTAATAATTGACTTAATCCCCAATGGCAAAGCATTTTGTGTCGTTTTTCCAATGACCACTATGTCGTGCGTAGGTTTAAAAAGATATTTTTGTAGATAACATTCAATACTCGAAGGAGAGGTAAAAATCAGCACACCATTATCCGCGATCTCTCTCTTCTCCATAGCTTCATTGCACGTCGTCTCATAGACAATCACCTCATCGATTAACATGCCAGCATCTCGCGCCTTTTTTGGCCATGAAGACGCAATCATTTTAGGACGACAATAGAGCCATTTTCCATTGTATTGTCGAAGCACATTAAAAATAGTTTCGCCATACCCAGCTGCACTCTCAACGTGAACTGCACCCAGCTGTTTCATCGCCTCTGCCGTTGATTCACCTACGCAGATAACTTGAAGTCTTTCCCAATCTAAGGAATAATGCTTGAGTGCAAGGGCACCTTGTTTAGACGTAACAATAATGCCATTATAGAGAGTAAAATCAATCTCAGGAGTTAAAAAATGGATGGAGAGTATAGGAATATGAATGACTCCCATCATCTGATGGGATGGAGTTTTGGAAATAAGATAGACGGGGCGCAAATGCGTACCCCTTATTCCCACTCGATCGTAGCAGGAGGCTTAGAACTGATATCGTAAACGACACGGTTAATGCCATTGACTTCATTGATAATACGACGGCTGATACGTTCTAACAGTGTATGTGGAAGATGAGCGAAAGTGGCTGTCATACCATCTACTGCTTCGACAACACGAACACACACGGTGTTATCATACGTACGGTTGTCCCCCATAACTCCAACACTTTTGACATTAAGCAGTACTGCAAATGCCTGCCATGTTTTGCTGTAATATCCGCTTGCTTTGAGTTCTTCAAGTAAAATCGCATCGGCTTCGCGAAGAATATACAAATCGTCCTTGTTGACTTCACCCATGATACGAATACCCAAACCAGGTCCAGGGAACGGATGGCGATTAACCAGATAATCAGGAAGTCCAAGCTCAAGGCCGAGTTTACGTACTTCGTCTTTGAACAAATCACGCAACGGCTCAATCAGTTCGAAATCCATCCAATCAGGAAGACCGCCAACGTTATGATGCGATTTAATTGTTACAGATGGGCCATTGACAGAAACCGATTCGATAACGTCGGGATAGAGTGTCCCCTGCGCTAGGAATTTAATACCGTCATGTTTTTTGGCTTCTTGCTCAAACACTTCGATAAACGTATGTCCGATAATTTTACGCTTCGTCTCAGGATCCGTTACCCCTGCTAGCTTCCCAAGGAAGCTCTCTGATGCATCAGCCACTACGAGAGGAACTTTAAGATGTACTTTGAAAATATTTTCAACCGATTCACGCTCACCTTTACGTAAAAGACCATTATCCACAAACACAGGAATCAACTGATCACCGATTGCTTCGTACAAAAGTGCCGCAACAACAGAGGAATCAACACCGCCGCTAAGAGCACAAAGGACTTTCCCCTCACCCACTTGAGCACGAATTTTGACAATCTGTTCTTTGAGGAAATGACCCATATCCCATTTGTCCGTAATACCACAAATGGTACGGGCAAAGTTTCGGAGCATCAAATATCCCTCTTCAGAGTGGTTCACTTCGGGATGATACTGCATTGCATATACTTGTCGCGCTTCATCAGCGATAGCTGCATACGGAGAATTTGGTGAATAGGCAATAG
Organism: Campylobacterales bacterium; assembly: GCA_026390135.1. Classification (GTDB taxonomy): domain Bacteria; phylum Campylobacterota; class Campylobacteria; order Campylobacterales; family Sulfurimonadaceae; genus Sulfuricurvum. The sequence goes on from JAPLGN010000034.1 coordinate 64,985, forward strand.
GAACAAAGCCTTCGGGGAGAACATCCACTTTATCAGAATGACTCATCCATACAGCACGTTCATCTTCACAATGTGCAAACAAGGGTGACTGTTGTGTCATGTCGATCGTAAGCTCAGCTTTACCGTATTCATGATGATCACTTCGAATCACTGAACCGCCAAAATCGACAGCAATACGCTGCATCCCATAACAAATACCCAAGACAGGAATACCAAGAGCATAAACACCTTGATCAACTGTATAGGCGTCTTTATTGTAAACCGATGAAGGACCACCGCTTAGGATGATACCTTTTGGATTTTTTGCTTTAATTACATCTATTTTTGTGTGATACGGGAGAACTTCACAATAAACTTTGTCTTCGCGCAAACGGCGAGCGATCAGCTGAGTGTACTGGGAACCAAAATCGAGTACGATAATATTGACATCTTTCACGAGTAAGCCTTTGGGTGCAAGATTTGAATAAATTTAAGTATGCAATAGTATTCTAAACTTGTTTAATAAATCCCAAAAATAATAAATTGCACATACCAAATTGCTATAGAAACAACATATCCAACCAGTACCGTCCATGCAAGCTTGATGTGCGAAGAAAACGTATAGACACCATGCATTTTACCCATCACTCCTACTCCTGCGGCACTCCCAAAACTAATCAATGACCCTCCGACACCTGCCGTCAGAGTTAATAACATCCATTGGGAATAATCGATAGCAGGATTTGCTTTTAAGACTGCGGACATGACCGGTACGTTGTCAATAACTGCGGAGACAAAACCTACTCCGATATTGACGTATGTTGGATTATACACATCATACATAGTTGATACATACCCCAAAAATCCAGCGAAATACAAAGCTCCTACCGCCGCCAAAATACCAAAGAAGAAAAGAAGCGTATTGTTCTCGACTTTACTGATGGATTTAAAAATATTCACATCCTGCTTGTGTCGTCGCTTCAATCGATACGTGTACAACTGCAAGACAGAGAGCCCAAAAAGCATCCCCCACATCGGTGGCAACTGCATCACCTGTTTTGCGATAACTGACATAGCGATAGTCGCAATCCCGATACCGATAATGACTTTCCCACCTTTAAGAATCTTAATTTTTTCAGCAACCTCTGGATCACCCTCTTTGTTCGGATCTAAATCAGGAACATAGCCCACGAGGAGATAAGCCGTAACCATCCATCCGATAAATGCGGCAGGAAAAAGATAAAGGAAATCAGAGAAATTCGCTTTTTCCGCCGTCCATGCCATTAGGGTTGTTATATCTCCAAACGGGCTCCACACACCTCCTGCATTGGCAGCAACGACTACATTAATAGCACTTGGAACTAAAAAAGCTTTATTTTTTCGCTCAATCGTCACCAAAACAGTGGAAAGAATCAAAGCCGTTGTCAAATTGTCAGCGATTGGAGAGATAAAAAATGCCAAAAATCCAGTTATCCAAAAGAGTTGTCGATAGCTGTACCCTTTAGCAATCAACTTACCTTTGAGTGCATTAAATACCCCTCTCTCGATAAGCGCTTCGACAAACGTCATTGCAACAAATAAGAAAAAGAAAATCTCAGCTATTTCATAAACTAAATGGGTAATTTCTCTTTTGAATGGGACAAAATTGAGATCATAAAACGCATAGTATCCTCCAATGAGGATAAACATAAATGTTCCGATAAATAAGGCCGGTTTGGATTTATCAAGATGGTATTTGTCTTCTCTGGCAATGAAATAATACCCGATAACAAAAATCAGAAGAAGCATCCACCCGAAGGGATGCGTTGACAAATCAATGCCGTCTAACTCTATTGGTGTAGTCATATCTTTATCCTTTTTATCAACATTATGCGCTGAACATTTACCAATGTATGATTAAATAAGCTTCTACAACTATAGTGTAAAAGAGTAAACTTGCCAAATTTCACCTTCTCTCAAATAATAATATATTGGCTGAAATATCGCTATTAAGGGCAAGGTTAGATAGATTAGATACAATTTCTTAAAAAAGGTTAGCTCAAGATGGAAATGATTACCACCCTTATCTTACTTTATTTACTCATTATAATTATAGGCTCCTTATGGGCATCGAAAAAAACGGGAATTGCTGATGTCCTTTTTTATCTCGTAGGGGGACTTGCAGCAGTTAACCTCCATCTACTCTCCCCAACATCTGCTGCCATCGAAATTTTTGCATTTATCGGAACCATATTTTTGTTTTTTTATCTTGGGCTAGAAGAGAATCTCAAAAGCTTTACTGAAGGGATTAAAAAAGGGTGGAAAATTGCAGTTGCAGGTGTTATCTTACCCTTCACAGCACTGTATTTCACCGAACTATCCCTCTCTCACGACACCATTAAATCGATTGTTTTTGCAATGGCATTTGCTCCCACTTCCATTGGTATTGCTTTTTTAACTCTCAATACTCTCAATTTTAGTGCAAAAAGCCGCCTTCAACCCATTATCGTAGCTGCAGCTCTAACTGATGACGTTATTTCTTTAATTTTATGGGGTGTTTTGGGTGGTATTCTCGTCTCATTGGGGGCATCATCCGCTGAAATTTCACTGCAAAGTGTCACATCCCTTGCACTAAAACCTGTTTCAAATTTTCTCTTTTTTAGTTTAACTATGGCTCTTATTGCTTATTTATTTTTTTTATTTCATCCGACAACCTCTCTCAAAAAAGAGAGTTTTTTACTCACTATCTTTGCCAAAACCAAAGCATCCATCTATTCTCATGCCGGAGCCGGAAAATTTCTAGGAAAACAAGAACAAAACGTCGCCATTATCATCATGATATTTTTGGCATTTCTAGGCTCTTTTATTGCAGAATTTTTCGAAACCAGTATCGCCTTAGGTGCTTATTTTATGGGTTTAATTATTAACAAAGACCACTTTGTATCCGAGCATTCAAACAGTGATGAAATCTTTCACGGCACAATGGAAAAGCTTCGTTTTTTAACCCTCTATTTTTTCGCACCCATTTTCTTTATCAGCATTGGTCTGCACATGGAAATCCAAAGCCTCGCTATCCTAGGCGCTATTCTTGCTCAAGCATTGCTTCTCTCAGGTGTTGTATTTATTTCCCAATTTGTCGCTGCTTCTTCCACGGCTCGATATATCAATACTCTTCCTTGGCGCTCATCTATACTAATAGGAATCGCTATGCAAGGACGAGCAGAAGTTACTTTTTTGGTTGCGATGGCGGCTCTCTCTATGCACCTCATCACCAGTGCCGATTTGCTACTAATTTCAGTAAGTGCTTTTATCCTAAATCTCAGTGTCCCATTTTTGCTAAAGATAGCAGCACACTATCACGAAAAACACGATCAAGAATTAATAATGTAATGCACACCGATCGATTCATGGCGTTTTAATGCAGATTGAATGATTGCGCGCGCACTTAGTAAGCGTAATTTCAAGAGACGTCCAACATCGGAATTTAGCATCTCTTCAATAGCATGCAGTGCTTCAGTCAGCCCTGAAGTTGTCCTGACAATCGATACTTTATCCCACATAATATGACGTAAAGCATCCTTTTTCTCTTTGTCACCCTCTGCTTCGAGGGTACTTGTGGAAATTTTGAAATTTTGAACACAACTTTTCGAAAGATTCTGCACGATAGTTTCCGATACACGTTTCCCAAATACAAGTCCCTCGAGAAGAGAATTACTGGCAAGACGATTTGCTCCATGAACCCCAGTACAAGCTGCCTCACCGATAACATACAACCCTTGTTTATTGGGAACGCGTCCCTCTAAATCACTTTTTATTCCACCAATAGCATAATGAAATGCGGGAGAAATAGGAACTCGCTCTTGCGGAAGGTTATATCCCAAATCCTGTAGTGCTTTATAAATATTGGGAAAACGCCCTTGAAAATACTCTTTATCGAAATGGGCGCATGAGATATAGACTTGACTGGAAGTACGCTGTTTGTAATCAAAAATTGCCCGACTCACTATGTCTCGCGGTGCCATTTCGCCTCGCTCATCGTATTCGAACAAGAAGCGGTAGCCGTTTTCATCCACAATCCACGCACCCTCGCCTCGAAGTGCTTCGGTAAGTAAGAGCTTTCGAGCTCCAAAACCAGATACAAACACTGTTGGATGAAACTGCATCATCTCCATAGACTCTAACGCAATCCCTTTTTCGAGACAAATCCCATGAATGTCCGCACTGATAGCATGAGAATTAGTATGGTATTCATACAACGATCCAACCCCACCACTGGCAATAATTACGTTGTTTGCATAAATAAGCTTCCTTACTCCCTCACTGAACACTTCCACACCGCAACATTTATCCTTTTCCATTAATAAATCCGTCACCGTGGCATTTGAAAGCATCGGATGAGGATTTTGCTGTAGTAAAAACAGATGCAAATAACGTCCCGTAGCATCCCCGCCTGCATGCAAAATACGATTACGTGAATGGGCAGCTTCTTGAGTATAGAGGAGATTTCCCTGCATGTCTGTATCAAATAAAAATCCACGCTGCATCAAATCATGTATCACTTTTTGAGATTGCTCACTCATAAACTGTACGGCATCACGATTACACATTCCCGCGCCTGCCTCAAGAGTATCTGAGACATGAAGAGGTATATCCGCGTCATTGTACGCAGTCGTCACACCTCCTTGGGCATAATAGGTATTGCACTCCCACGGATGCGACTTGCTAATGACGAGAACTTTTAAATGCTTTGGAAGTCCAATCGCCGCGTAGAGTCCCGCAACACCCGCACCGATGATGACAACATCATAACGCAACGCTTTTTCCCTCTGTAGATGGTTTTTCACAATACGGAGCTGCTTTGTATCCGCATCCGCTCAAAATAAGTATGACTAAAAAAAATAGTATCGTTTTCATTAAATTCCTAAGCAGATTAAAACATATAGAGGGATGTTATAATAGCTACTATAAATTATTGATTAAGTGGTTTGAATGATCGACATAATACGCTCCCTTCCTCACAATGCAGGAATTTACCAGTACCTTGACCCAAAAGGGCGGATTCTCTATATTGGTAAAGCTAAAGATCTCTCAAAACGGGTCAAAAGCTATTTCAACCTTACTCCAATACTCTCACCCAAATCAGCCTTATCGCTGCGTATCCAAAAAATGCTCTCCGAAACCGTATCTCTGCACTATATTGTCGTTGAAAATGAGCACGATGCTCTGATCCTTGAAAACTCCCTCATAAAACAGCTCGCCCCACGGTACAATGTTCTTTTACGCGATGATAAAACCTACCCCTACATCTATGTTGATTTAAACGACACCTATCCTCGCTTTGACATTACACGCAAAATTATCACGGGTAAAAATATCCGCTACTTTGGTCCTTTTTCAACCGGTGCTCGCGATATTCTCGATTCACTGTACGAAATACTTCCTTTGGTACAGAAAAAAAGTTGCTTAAAAGGAAAGAAAGCCTGTCTCTTTTATCAGATGCACCAATGCCTTGGACCTTGTGAATTTCCGATTGATGCAAGCTATTATAAAAACCTTGTTGATACAGCAATATCGTGGATTCAAAACAAAAATCTTCTCCTCCCAAAACTCACTGAAAAAATGGAGTTTTATGCTGAAGAACTTCGTTTTGAAGAGGCAATGCAGTTGCGTGACAGACGGGAGCGCATCGAAAAAAGCTGTGTTACCTCGAGTATCGATCTCGCCCGAAATGTAGCGTATGATATTTTTGCCATTGCCACGCTCAAAGAGCGCGGATGTATTGTAAGAATGTTTATACGAGACGGAAAAATAGCCTCCAGTTCACATGATTTTTTCACGGCGCACGAAGATTTTTCTCTGGACGAAGGATATGAACGGGCGCTGGTCAACTATTATGGAATGGTCAAGCCCCCGATTATCGTTCCGATTTTAACGGCTCATTCTTTCGAAGAAAAAGAATGGATTGAAGATCATCTAAGTATTCTATTTGAAAAAAAAGCCCTTTTGGAAGCTCCACAAAAAGGGATAAAAAAGCAGCTTGTCACCCTCGCCCTCACCAATGCCCAAGAGCTTCTCAAAACACATAAATCCAACAATGCCGATTTATTAGCATCACTCAAAGAACTCTTTTCACTCCAAAAGGTTCCAAATCGAATCGAAACTTTCGACAACTCTCATTTAGGAGGTGTTGCAACCGTTGGAGCAATGGTGGTATACACTAATGGTACTTTTGAAAAATCAAGTACACGACAATACCATTTACATGAACGAGATGAATACGGACAAATGCGCGAAATGCTTACCCGCCGCATCGAGAGTTTTTCTACCAATCCTCCCCCTGATTTGTGGGTACTTGACGGTGGTGCAACCTTGCGCTCACTTGCCATAGACTTACTTCAATCATCCGGAACGACTTTTGATGTCATCGCTATCAGTAAAGAAAAATTAGACGCCAAAGCACATCGAGCCAAAGGTTCAGCTCGTGATAGTCTTCATACTCAAGATGAAACATACACGTTAGAACCTTACGATAAACGACTCCAATTTATACAGCTTCTACGTGACGAGGCACACAGAAGTGCCATTACTTTTCACAAAAAAACCAAACTAAAACAGGATCAAGAATCAAAATTTCTCTCCCAAAAAGGGATCACGCTCCCTAAAATTATTAAATTGTTGGACTATTATGGTACCTTTGAAGCAATACAAAATGGAACTCTTGAAACTATTATTGAACTAATTGGAACAAAAGATGCCAAAATTATCCAAAATTTATCACAATCAGAGACAAACTAAGAATTCTTTTACCTTCTTTATGCCATATTCTTTAAATTATATTTATCAGTATTTTTTTAGCTAAGGAGATGGATTATGGAAAGACCCGTTGCAGTCGATGAAGAATACTTTTTTGAAGGACGTGCCATCGTCAGTGAAACGGACTTAGATGGTGTGATTAGTTTTGCTAATCGTCGATTTTGTGAAATATCCGGTTACACTTCAAGTGAACTCGTTGGTCAGCCCCACAACATCATTCGTCATCCAGATATGCCAAAAGCTGCTTTTGCTCAAGTATGGAGGACCATTCAATCAGGAACGATTTGGCATGGTTTAGTCAAAAATCTACGTAAAGACGGTAAATTTTATTGGGTAGATACTGAAGTCTCTCCTATATATGACAATAACGGTATTGTCAAAGGATATATGGCCGCTCGAAAACCTGCATCTCGTAAAAATATTGAAGAAACAGCCGAGATATATAAAAAAATGATTGAGCAAGAAAGCTAAAGGGAGAAAACGTGTTACTATACAATCACAAACAAGAGTTTATCGGTATAGATGAAGAAGGTTTAAGTCTTCTTAACTACGCCTCACTGGATGAACTTCTAAATGTTTGCTCAGATGTTGCTGATTTGTTTGCAAATGAACCGGGATACATTCATAATTTTAAAAATTTTGGTTGGATCAATTTTCTTCTTCATGCAGATTCTGATGCTTCTAGCGCTATTGTTCACGCCAAGGGAAGAGTATTTAGCTGTAAACTTATCGTTAATAAAATGTATCTTTGCGAAAACCCTTCTCAGAATGGCTATAACATTGAGATGTCCCAAATTAAAGCCATCAGTGGTGAAGACGTTAAGCCACATATTATTGTTCAAAAAACTCCTAAAAATGAATTTGTTGCCCAAAAAGATGAATCACGCTATGAAAGTGAGCCATCGCCTTTACCTGATTACTCCCATATTACTCCTACGCAACTCAGCGAGCCAAGTGTCTTCGATATTCCTGATGTTCCCCTTTCTTCTTTTGATGAAATTGATGATATTTATCCTGATTTAAACACAGTCATTGAAAAATTACCTGATGTAGAGAGTATTCAAAAACCTTTATTTGAAGAGTCCTTTGATATCCCAGTACGACCAGAATCCATATCAGCATCGCCCGTAAAAGTCGAAAGCGCACGCTATAGCAACCGTGAAAAAGAGTTTCTTTCTCATCACAAAGTAGAAAATAATTATACCTATGACCCAAATGTTGCCTCCAATGAACTGGGGCTTCCCGTTGACCTAATTGAAGAATTTATTGGCGACTTTATTCAACAATCGATTGATTTTAAAGACGATCTTTTTGAGTCAGTCATTAAGAGTGATTTTAACAATCTTCATATTTTGTCCCACAAACTCAAAGGGGTAGCAGCTAATCTTCGAATTGAAGATGCATTTGAAACACTTAGTATTATCAACGCTTCAACTGAGATTGCAGAAATCGAAGCCAATCTCAAATATTATTTTGAGATCATTTCAAAACTCTCTGGGGAAGAGGTTGTTCAAGAGGATATGGCTAGAGAAACAGTAAATATCGAAAGCGCCAGCACACAGACCCTTCCAGAAGAAAAATCCATTGCTGTTACGAGTGAAACACTTGAAGATATTTATTCTTTTGGACTTAAGCAATACGATGACGAACCACTTATAGTGCATGAGGAAGAGATAGTCTCACCCGAAGAACTTCTCGGATCATTATCTCGAGAGGAACATATATTTAAGAAAGACTTACTTGATCTTGAAAATATGACCGCGGAACCTGAACCTGAACCTGAAACAGAAACAGAAACAGAAACAGAAACAGAAACAGAAACAGAAACAGAAACAGAAACAGAAACAGAAACAGAAAAAGATGTTCAGATAACAAAAGAGGAAATCAATGAAAATCCTGTAGCAAAACTACCTCGATTTCACTATGATTCTCAAAGTGTAGCAAGAGAATTAGGAATGGATAAAAGCTTTTTTGATGAGTTACTTTTTGATTATAAAAGTGATGCTAATCTTATAAGCAATCAAATCACTCAAGCTATTATTGCGTTTGACACCCATACATGGAGGGATAGTGCGGCTAAACTCAAGGGAATTAGTGATAACCTTCGTATGAGTGAAATTTCTGAAGAGCTCGCAATTTTGTCAAAAACAAACGACGCACAAGAAGCCAAAAAAGCTTCTTCACGACTTAACAACTATCTCGATCAACTTTAAGAGGAATAACCATGAATTTAGGACTTAAAAATCGACTCCGCCTCATCAGTCTCCTCCCGATTCTGATTTTGTTTTCGCTTGCCAGTTATTATGTTTATACGTCGTACGTGAGCTTTCAATCGGCCCAAACACTTCAATCACGACTCGAAGAGAATAAACAGCTCAATGACCTAATTAATAACATTTCTCGCGAGCGCGGAATGACCGTGATGTATTTGGGTAATGCATCCTCTACGACACTAGCTTCCCTAAAAGCTCAACGTGTCATTGTTGATCAAAAGATCAAAGCATTTGATACAAGCTATACTTCACCTACGACTACAGCTATGATCGCTTCATTGGAAAAAGCACGCCACCAATCAAAACCTTCTGTCGATAATCAAACGGCTGATTTTAATGAAATTTTTGATGATGTCTATGGAAAATCACAAACGGCATTAATTGGTGAACTCTCCTCACTTGCTGCGCTCCAACTCGATGACCAAGTTTCCGCCATGGAGAACAGCTACCTTTCACTTGTACGTGCCAATGAGCACACCAGTTTGGAACGTGACTATATTACCTATATTCTCTCACGCGGAACTGTCTTAGAAGACGAAGAGCTCAACCGATGGCTTAGTTTTGTTGCAAAAGCTGATGCTTTAAACTTTGATTCTATTGTCGATAAATCTTTAAAAGACACCTTGAACGCTTCTCTTTTTAACGAGGACAATACCGAATTATTTCAAGATATTACTGCTGAACGCGGTATTATTTTGCGCACAGGATCTGGTGCAACGTATGAAACAAAATCAGGAATCTGGTTTGCTATGCTTTCTGAAAAAATTAATGCCATCAGTGAAACTGAAAAGATTCTACTCGACCATATGGATACTCGGGCAAGTGTGATTAAAACCCAAACCCTTCAGTTCCTTATTAGTACAATTACCGTGTGGTTGGTATCCGTTTTACTTGGTATTTTAGGATACTTGCTTTCCAATGAAATTGCAAAAAATATTAAAAATCTTGAGTCCGTCCTTAAGCGTGTTGCCGAAGATACACACGATAATGAAGCGGATGCTCTGAGCAAATCAATCAACCTTGATACATCAGCGGGTACAGCACAAGCCTATGCTCTTTTAGAACGTATCATTGAACAGACACTAGGCGATAAACAATTTGCACAAGAAGCCAGTGAAGCAAAATCAATGTTCTTAGCAAATATGTCCCATGAAATTCGTACACCGCTTAATGGAATTGTTGGATTTACGGAACTTCTCAAAGATACTGAGCTCCATGATGAACAACGAGAATTTATTGATATTATCGAAAAAAGTTCTGAAAATCTTCTTGAAATTATCAATAATATCCTTGACCTTTCTAAAATTGAAAGTAATAAACTTGAAATCGAAGACATCGCCTTTAACCCTATGGATGAGTTTGAAAGTGCTGTTGAAGTATATGCAGTTCGTGCTTCTGAAAAACACATTGACCTTGGTTGTTTCATTGACCCAAGTCTTGAGCGTCCGCTCAAAGGAGACCCGACCAAAATTAAAGAAGTTATTATTAATCTTCTTAGTAATGCGGTCAAATTTACCAATAGTGGTGGTTCGGTTAACGTTGATGTTCGCCGTATCGATTCTGCAGAACCTAATCGTGCACGCGTTCGCTTCCAAGTCAAAGACAGTGGTATCGGTATCACCAGCGAGCAAAAATCGCGTATTTTTGAAGCATTTGGTCAAGCAGATACTTCTATTACTCGTAAATACGGAGGAACAGGTCTTGGTCTTACCATTTCCAGTCGTTTTGTTGAGCTGATGGGCGGTAAACTCGACCTTGAAAGTCAACCAGGAGATGGAACAACGTTCTTCTTTGTACTATCATTTGATGAGATCGAAACACTGAACGAACCAGTCAAAGGCTCGTTTTCCAATATCAACGCAGTCATTCATGAAAGCAAAACAAAGAAAAAACTACAAAGTACCTATCTTAAAGAGTATCTCGATTATCTTGGGGTCAGCTATACCACATTTACAGAGCTTGAAGAATTAAAAATATTAGAACGCCAAGTAAACTATGATCTTCTCTTTATTGATAATGATTTCACTGATGATAACGGCCTTATCTCATTTGCTTCAGCTAATGAGCAAACCGTCCTGATTACTAAATCATATTACATGAAAAAAATTGATTCCATGGGTCTTGATTTATTTAAAGTTCTTTATGAGCCCTTAAACAGTTCAAAAATACGTGCTGTATTGGAATCGTATGATGCAGAAGCGTTCAATACCCGTAAACAAAAAACGTCACGACGTAAAAAATTTGATGAAAAAAATTCTCGTTTTGCCGCCAATGTACTAGTAGCAGAAGACAATGTTATTAACCAAAAACTGATCAAACGTACATTAGAAGATTTAGGACTAACAGTAGCTCTTGCAAACAATGGTCTTGAAGCATTTGAAAAACGTAAAAATGGTGAATTCGATCTCATTTTCATGGATATTCAAATGCCTGTACTTGATGGTATGGAAGCAACACAGGAAATTTTGGACTTCGAAGAGGACTATGATCAACACCATATTCCAATTATTGCACTTACTGCCAATGCACTAAAAGGTGACCGTGAGCGTTTTATGGCGGCAGGAATGGATGAATACACAACCAAACCATTGGTTCGCAGCGATATTATTTCTTTGCTCAATAATTTTCTTTCTCATAAAATTATTGATTTGAATATTATTCCTAAATCAGCTGATGAGCTTGTTGGTTATACCGATAACAATGAAAGTAATGAAAGCAGTAGTGAGGAAGAAATAATTCAAACAAAACCTCTTGAGGAAGAAGGACTTATTGATAATATTCTGATTGAAGATGAATCAGAATTTAGTGAAAGCGTCAATGAGGAAGTTGAGCTTAATGAATCTCATAATGATGAAGAGACTCTTGTAGTTGAGAGTATTTCAGAAACTCCAGTATCCAGTGAAAATTCTACTATGCACGAATCTGTTTACGATGCTGATATTTTGATTGCTAAGCAGAATTCGCTTGAAATGAAACTTTTTACGCGTATTCTTGATGATTTAGGCTACACCTATGTAAGCATAAACAATGCTCAAGAGCTTTACTCAAATGTACAAAACAAGCGCTACAAGGTTGCATTATTCGATAAAGGGCTGGCAAGTCTTGATCTAAAAGAACTATCTGATATAATTCGTGAAAATAATAGTGATATTTCATTGATTATGTTGGTTGATCCATCAATGGATTATAATCAAAACGATACACTGTATGTACATGAGATGATTAAAAATATTGTTAATAAAGACTTGTTACGTCTTGTGTTTGAAAAATTTATCTAAATTAGGAATTTATAAATGGATGGAAAAAAACTCAAAGTTTTAGCAGTTGATGATGATTTGATCAACTTGAAATTGTTAAAATCAATGCTTATGAAATCGCCTAATGTAGCACAAGTTATAGAAGCAAAAAATGGTGCAGATGCTATCGGTATTCTTAAATCACAAGATGATATTGACATCATTCTACTTGATATTATCATGCCAGTCATGGGTGGTATCGAGATGCTCAAAGTCATCCGTGCAGATGACTCACTCCGTCAACTTCCCGTGATTGTTCTTACAACGGATGAGACTAAAAAAGGTGAAGCATTGGATTGCGGAGCAAACGGTTTTCTAATGAAACCGATCCGCGAAAAAGATGTTGTTTCTAAAATAGCACAACTTACGATCTAATAATTTAATACGCCAAAGCAACAAAGTCACTTTGGCTACGCTAACGCTATGTTTCTACCCTCAAGGGGCACAATGCCCTCAGCGGTGAATGCTCACGTGCAGTAAACTGCACTTATTGTCCTATCCCATCCTCATCAATGCGAACTTGATCCGCAATCCCTACAGCTTCTGCCACGTCCGTTTATGAACTCGTATCGGCTCTGTGCTGAGATTATGATCCGTAACTGTCACATCCATCAATATCATCGTATCTTGACCAGTACCGGCTACTGGAGATAAAACATGAGCAGCAGTACAGTTAGCAAGTTTTGCTCCACGAAATGAATACGCTAACGATACGCTGATATCGAACATACTAGACGTTCCACTAGAATCATTAACTGCAATATTAAGATTTTCGAGACAATTCCCACCCGAAATGTCAAATCCCTGTGCCCGCATCACTGCAAACTCTGTTGCACTGTCGGCAAGTAACTCAGCTTGAGCACGAAGATAATTATCACCCGTAGATTTAGCTCCCGTAGTCGCATTACCGAGTAACATCACACCACCAAGAGCTACCATTACCACAACAAAAATCGCCAATATCATTGCAAATCCGGATCGTTTAGTAGCGTACATGGACTCTCCTTTCACGACAAATTGCTTGACTTTCAACATCACTTGTGCTCAAATTACTGTCTATACCACGCATACACACTTTGAGTCTCCAGATCAACCCATACTCTCCCCGTTCTCCAGTATCCGTAGTGGAATCGGTATAAAAATGCTCTACATTTTCACCTAAAATATTTTGCTTGAGTGCAGCAGTGTACTTTTCTCCTAGCCATGGTCTAAAATTACTGTATATCATAAACTTGCCATTGTCCAAAACACGAAACGCATATCCTGTACGTAATAAATATTTATGATCATTATCTGGAGATACCGGAGCGTGATTAGCTAACGTCAATGTATTACCCCCAACGTATGGATTTACAATTGTAAAATATGCACTCAGATTATTATCCGCATTCCAGTTAAAAGGGACACATCCATATTCTGCACCTTTAAGATTATAAATTGCTGACTGTCCTAAACCAGAAGTAGGATATAACCCTCCAATGATAGCATTAGCCTCAGGTAAATCTGCATCAGTTGATATGAGAGCATTTCCGACAAAAGGATTAGGACCAACCCTTTCACTCCATCCCGGTTTTCCTGTAGTTGTACGAAGGGTATCTTGGTCAACCCCTACAAAAGCAACTGTAAAATCCCCATTATCAACAACAGGTCTTCCAATACATGCCCCATTAAGTGCACCATCAGCTTTATTTTGATCCAGATTAACAATCGATTTATCGATCGCATTTTCAAAATATTTTGAAAGTTGATCCAAGATATGATCCGCTTCCGCCACCCTCTTGCTGTATTCTTGATTACGATATATCCCCTCATAGTATTGGCGAATTGCTTCGAGAGCAAGCCCGCCTACGATCCCCATGATGACAATAACAAAAAGAAGCTCTATAAATGTAAACCCGCGACGATAATCTTGAAATTTCATCTTAATTACCTTTGTTGGATTTAAAAAATGTCAATACTATATCTGTATCGGTCGCAGGATTATTAAATCGTGTAACAACTCGCTTGAGATTGCTCGTAGCTCCTGTATTAGCCGTATCAAAAGTGGTTCCCCCAAGAGTCCATGTCGCAATTTTCGAATTAGCATCCGCTCCATTTGATACATTAGATTCAACATAATCGACTTCATACGTCGCCGTTATCGTATAAGGCGTTCCATTAGCTGGCGTAATCGTGATGGTTTCCCCGTTTCCAGCATTACCACCATTGAGCTGTTCGATACCACTCACAAGAGATCCATTTCCATTCAGAGGTATAGCTGAAGGATTTGCAAGCATATTGCATCGCATTGAAGAGACATTATCATCTGAACCAATACGATACCAAACGGTTCCGCCTCCTCGTGAACAATTCAAGTCACCTGTATTAGGATTCATAACCAAAGGTCCCGAGCCAAAAGCTGCATAATTTCCATCCCATCGTGCTTGAAACTTATCGAGTGTCCATCCGGATAGACGTGCCATTATCTCATCATCGATTGCCATCCCTTTGGATGCATTATTCGCTATAGACATCATTGTCGGGATTGTCATAACGCTTATAGCGATAATGACAATGGCGAAAATCAGCTCAATCATCGCCATAGCGGAACGCATTCTAGATAAACCTATCATCGAATTGCCGGAGCATAATCGTTGGTGGTGCTCCATGCTCCTCCAGTCGTCGATGATTTGCTATCTTTGGTACTTTCATTAGTCGATTTAGCACTTCCTGATCTTATCATAGTAGGTACTACATTGATGTTAAAACATGGATGCGTTAAACAATCGAGATTAAGTGCCGATGGATCACTATACGGCAATGCATTGACTCCGTACCACAACCATGGATCGGTATCTATATGGGCTTTGGCACTGTAAGGAGGTGTTTGTGCGCCAAAAGCATAATTTTCGACACCATTTGTTGCATTGGGAGTTACATACACAGGATTAGCACCTGTTTCTACAATGGTCACATTCGCATCTCCATACAGTGGATCTGTGTGCAAACTGTTGATATACCATAATGCATCATTTCGGCTTGGGCTAAATACTGTTCCGGCGATACTAGGAGTATTATAAACTTCATACCACGCATTGGCACTGTAGGTAACATTTCCAAATACACGGATATCTCTGGGAATAACGCGACCGTAGACGAAAGTAATATTTTGGTCACCGATCGTTGTTGCGTTTACCTCATCCGTAGTGTTCACATCGATTTTCGTAATATTGAAATCAAACTTATCCACAAGCCTTGTCTCATTACGATCATAATTTATTTTAAAATGGAGCTCCGCAGAGCCATTGTGATCAACCGTAAAGATATTTTTTGTTACACCGGCCACATCAATATTGGTGCCCAGCGTTCGGTTCACATCACCTATCACAATAGCATCATGAAGATAGTGAGTATAAATGTTGCTAAGATTAGGAATAACTCCTGGCGTATACGTTATGTTAATATCTTTTGCTTTAGCATAACATTGTGTATTGTAATTTTGTGTCGTTACATTTGATTTATTTTTAGCTGTAATATTCAAATCCAGCAATCCGCTCATATTAAAATCATTACCAACAGTATATGGATTTGACAGGTATGTAAAACTACCCTTATTAAAATTTCGAACACTGATGTTCAAATCAAAGTGATCAGGCATAACGACTGGATTTAATGTAATACGGACAAAACACCCTACTTTACCATCAGCATCTACTGTCGAAGTATTACTGTCAGCGATACATTCACCTGCAGTGGAATCGACAGATGTCCATGTCGAATCGATAACATTCATATCAAATACACCAACATCAGCGAATTTAAGATTCGTTGATGCGTTGGTATCTATTCCATTGAAAATTCTCGCTGGTAAACCTCCGCTTGCATCGGTCAAATTACCGTCCAATACAGGACAGGTAACGATTTGAGTCCATGGACTAATGGTTGCACTTCCATTATATCCTGTCACAGCAACAGAACTTACCCCTTTGGCAACTAACGTTAAATTAAAATCATTTCCTGCCTTGAGTTTACCTATCGGTGCAAAGGTTGCGGTATAGGTATCCGGACGAATAGCAAAATTATCATTGGAACAGTTTCGCTTAGTGTCTGAGTAATTTCCATCCAGTTGTTTTTGAGCAAACTGAATCTGTAAATCTTGATTCGCTTGTGCAGGTGTAAATGTGATCGTGTTAGGGTTGATCGTCGATAAATTAATATCCGTCCATGCCGTAACACTATCATCACCGTATGGGCATGTCGAACTATCCACAATACGCCAACCGACCAGTCCACCCGTATAGTTTTGATATGAAGTATCAGAACCGTTCATCGCACCGACTTTTAAAATAGTTGGTAAATTTACAATTTTTGTGTAGATTTTTCTCTCATCTTTAGCCGGAGGTGCACCCACTATGGTTGTTTCCCATGCATCGAATATTCCAGCTGGAAGAGGTGGAACTACTATTAAAAAACTGTTATTAAAATCTGTACATTTAGGTGCAGAAATTCCCGCAAATGTAAGATGAAGCAAATCGTTACGATAGCTCATTTTATAACCGCTGTCGGTTACATTTTGATCACCAACTTTAGCTTTATATTTAAATTTAGTTTCCTGATTTTGGAGTAATGTTCCCCCTTGATAGTATGCAGCACCGCTACCCAGTAAAAACTTAGCTGTTGTTGTAGAACTCGAATATTCTGCCGTATCATCTCCTACTTTATCTGTTTTAGTACTATAGGTTGTTCCTGGAATGGGTGCTATTTGCATCGAATTTGTTCCATAGCTAATTTGAGTTGGGGTATCAAATAGTTTTTCAACGAATAACCCTTTCGCATCTTCGGCATCTTGATTCTTAATTGTTACGGTATATTCAACCTTATTACCACTCACCGGTATGTTTGTTCCGCTGACCGGAAAATTATTGTACGTAACACTTTCGTCATAACAAACACTAGGGACATAAAGCTCGGTTGAGAAAGCAAATGCACCAGGGAAATATTGATCTTGGCTACTGCTCATCGCAACTGTTGTTGTCGTTTGCGAATTTTGGATAATAGGAATTGGTCCCGTTGTTCCGACACTAAATGTCCGAAGGTCAAGGCCTATGGTGTTTGCACAAGGGGGATTTCTATTTGAAACGTTCACACCATTAATGTCTTCAACGGATTGAAAAGTATTAGCCCCAACGGATATAGGGGTTCCCGCTTTATTGGTTAATGTCGCTTGATCAGTTACATAATTGCTATCACCCTCCCCTGCAAAAACAAGAAATTTTGAATCAACTGCACCACTGGATGGTGTCAAGAATCCACTTAGTGTCGCAGATCTTGGACTACCGCTTGCAACTACATCGTAACCATCATACGTCGAAATATTACGTAATTTTGCCGCTGCGTCCTTGTACGCTATGATCAACGACCATGCCCCATATCCATTACTATTAGACCCTAATAGGTTAGCAAAAACATCACCCACCCAAAGAGGTTTGTTATACCCCGTGCTGTCCAATGTAGTATTACCAACAGCATCCAGACTGTTTTTTATCAGCGTGGTTACTTCTACCGCACCTTGGTAATCATTGCCTGTCCAGTTGAACTTGGTATCAAGCGATGTTACGGTTTGATAACTTGCCAAGCCAAAGGGTTTGATCTTAACCGTTTTTCCATTGACGATCTGAGTATTACCTGTTGTTCTTCCCTGCCAATAGAGCATTGCGTATTGAATATCTGCACTTCGGACTTTAGGAGGCAATACTAGATCTGCTGATGTTGAGTTTAGCGTCGTAATGACGTCACCATCTTTGTCAGCATATACGGTATTTAAATTATTATTGACAGCCCCTGCTGCCGCACATATCGGTGGAGTTCCACTTACTAGCATAACAGAATTACCGATCATCTGGACATCACCGTTGAAGTTATCCTGTCTAAAAAGGGCAAAAGGGCGTACGTTAGGATTCGAGTATGATGCAGCAGTGATTGTCGTTGTCGCTGAGCTTGTGTTATTACCACTCACAGGATCAGTCAAGGGGCCCGTTACGGTTGCAGTATTGATGATTCCTGCAGGACTCGGTACTGCACTTGGTGCTGTTGTTACAAGTGTGATAGTAGATGTTGTTCCAATATCTAGTGTTGTGGGATGAATACATGAAAAGGCTCGTGTCGCTGATGTATAGGAACAAATCCAATCATTACCTGAATAAATCTGATACCCTAAACCAGCAGGCAAAATATCAGTAACTACTACATTGTCCGTCGCAGATGGTCCCAGGTTGGTAACGCTCAATGTATATTGAATAGTATTATTTACAATGGCTGAAGCTGGTCCTGTCTTGATAATCTTTAGATCGGCTTTTCCTTGAACCAATGTTGGCTGCTCAATATCCGTATTATTTGCAGAATTCGAATCAATCCCTGATGATATGACCGTTGCCGTATTGGTAATCGTCCCTCCGATTACAGGAGCCAAAATTGTAATGACTACATTAGAGCTCGCACCATTTGCCAGGCTAGGCTTAGTACAAACCACAAGCCCACCCGCTTCATTACATGTCCATCCTGTACCAACAGCACTTTGATACGTAACCCCAACAGGCAGGGTATCGGTTATGACCAACCCTGTTGCAGTATCAGGTCCGGCATTGGATACACCCAATGTGTAGGTATAAGAAGCATTCGTTATGACTGGATCGACGTTATCGGTATTGGTAAGTCCAAGATCTGAGTATCCTTGTATCACTACAATAGTGATGGGTTTACTATCACCCCCCTCGCTCGTACTTGCACCCACAGTAACAGTATAGGTTCCGGCTACCAATCCAGAATTGTTTGCCACAGTAATCACACCCGTATTGCTGATAGCAAAAGCAGTTCCGGTGATGTTAAAATCTGTCGGAGTAGTGACAGTCGTTGCTACCGTTCCAACAACCGTACCATTAGCTGATCCTACAGGTAGAGTATAAGACTGTCCTGCCGTTATGCTAGGGATAAGTATATTCGCTAAATCAATCGTCATAGTGGCAGAATTATTGCCTGCACTATTGGCGGCTTTTACTACTAATGTATAAGAAGAAGTCACTTCATAATTTAGTACTGCTCCCGTTTTGACCGTAATTACCCCTATGTTACTAATATCAAAAAGTGATTGTCCTGTCCCCCCTGTAATGGTAAAACTAGTCGGAGAGTTTGTTGCGGTAACGCTTCCAACAGTTGTACCTGCTACTGAGTTTTCAGGAACGCTAAATATTTGCGCATTAATAATGGGAGCCACCGGAGTAGAAACAAAAGAACCTGTGAGTGAATAATTAGTATTACTTGATGAGCTACTTACTAATTTTAGTGTATATGTCCCAGCAGACACAGATATAGCACCAGATGGTTGTGTAGTATTTTTAACAATAGTACCACTCCATGCTGATGTTGTGCTACAGAGTCCATTATCTGGATACAAAGTAGCGGTGAGTGTTCTTGTACCGCTACCAGTATAGGTATTTTGCACCGATATATTTAATGTTCCAGCCGAAGCTATTGTAATAGTATAATACTCACTTGTAGTAGTAACGCTTCCTGTAGTTGCCGTAGCTGACGGCGTCCAACTACCATTTGAAGTACCACATGCTCCCCACCCCGAAACAGCAAACATCATCACCACACCAAAAATAGCCGTCATCCTCAACAAAAATTTAAGTGCTGGATTCTGTGTCGTGGCACTGAATGACGGGGGTGTTGTGTCTCTCTGTAATGTTAAGGTTTTCATTTCATCCTCCTTGGGATTTTTTTAGGCACACACTATCAGGGCTCGGTAACAATCTACGTCTTAGAAGCCAATTTCAATCCTATATTATCGACAAAACAGTCTAATTTCTGAACTCTATCACCACTCCCCTAAAAAAGGAGAAAACGCCATAATACAAAGTGTATTCTAGCTAATATTAAAGCATGATTAAATTGTGTTATTAGATATTATTATTGTCGATATTTACCCATAATATCCATTGAACCATTGATTTTTCTGTGTTATAATCGACATCACTTCAAAATTTACATTAAGGCAGTACCCCATGAATATTTCTCTCGTCGGACGCCACATCGAACTTAGCGATGCGATCAAAGATCATCTAATGCATTCCATCGATACTCTCACTAAATTTCATCTCGACCTTATCAGCGTCAATGCTATCGCCAGCATGAATGAGCGTAAAAAAGGTGTCACAATTGAGTTTACTATCAATGTAGCAGGTAACAATACCATCGTTATCACCCAACGAGATAATGATCTCTATACTGCTATCGATATTGCCATCGAGCGTGCTCAAAAAGCACTTCGACGCTTGCACGATCGTTTGAGTGATCATAAAAATGAAGGTCTCAATGAGGCAAAAAATGCTGCCGCCCATACCGTTGACTTGCATGCCATAGGTGAAGCAATGGAAGATGAAATTATTCCTATGGAATTAAAGCTGTATAAACCGCAAGAGGTAGCTGACGTGCTCGAAAACCTCAAAGATGGCGGGAAGCAGTTTGAGGTGTTCTACGACATCGAGGGGAAAATGCGGGTGCTCTTTAAACGTAATGATGGGAAGTTTGGATTGTATTAAATTGTTCTTATTCTTTTCTTTTTAATAAAGAAAAGAACCAAAAGAAAAGCACCCCCACAACAAATCGCAGTCGGTACGCCTTCGCACGTCTGCGAGCGACCTTGCTCTTTGTGTGTTGTGGAGGCCTAATTATTATTTTTTAAATATATTTTGACTTCTTTAACAATGTCTTCATCTTCGCTTATATCTGCCCATCGAAACTTTTTACCGCTTTGGATGCTTCCTTCGAGCAAATCACCTGATGAGCGAAACTTGAGGTCTAGTGCCGCAATCTCAAACCCGCTGACGCAGCTTCCAAACGACTCTAGCCGCTCATTTTTACTTGATGTGTTGGTATAGAGATAGCAATAGCCCTGAAGCCCTGTTCGGCTTACTCGCCCTCGTAGTTGATGGAGAGTAGAGAGTCCTAGTCGTTCAGCTCCTACGATAATGACCGTAGTGAGTCGTGGTAGGGATATGCCTACTTCTACTACAGTTGTAGCGATGAGCAAGGAGCCTTTCTCTCGAAACTCTCGTAAAACCGCTTCTTTTTCTTTGTCTTTACCATGAGTGACGTAGACATTTTCAAATTTCTTCTCCCAAAATCCTCGGGCTTCTTCAATACTTTGGTAATTGATCGTTTCACTTTGCTCTACTAGCGGATAGACGAGCAATACTTGATGCTCTTGCGCTATTTCACTTCGTATATGCTCTAGTAAGAGAGAAAAATCGTTTTTATGGATGATTTTTGTTTCAATGTTTTTGGTAAAAGGTGTTTGAACGATCAAGCTTACATCGATGTGAGCCGATTCGATCATTGCTAACGTTCGAGGAATCGGGGTTGCTGAGAATTGGAGAAAATGGGGGGCGGAGTCGTTTTCGGTGAGTTTCGAGAGGGCGTGACGTTGGGCGGTGCCAAAACGATGCTGTTCATCCACCATCACAAGACCTGCTTCGGGTAGATCACGGTGAAGAAGTGCGTGCGTTCCGATGATGAAATCATACTCCTCTAAAGATCCTTTTTTTGTTGCATTTGTCACCAAAGCAATACGTAGATCAGGAAGAAACTTTTGCGCTTCTTCATATAATTGTGCCGCAAGTATCGTCGTAGGAGCCATAAGAACAGCGCGATAGGGACGCATCAGCATTACTGAGGCTAAAATCACCATCGTTTTGCCCGATCCAACATCCCCAACGATCATACGTCGTGCAGCAACTTCACCTGAGAGATCGATTTTGATCTCATTGATTGCTTTTTTTTGATCATCGGTAAGGCTAAAAGGGAGTGTTTTACTCCACTTTTCTATCTCACCTGCGGCTTTATAATGAGTAGGATGAAAACGGCGCTTGAGTTTAAGACGGCGCATATAATCATAAAGTTCGGCAAATTTCAGCGCGTGCAGTTGATGTTCACTAAGCGGCATGGGGATTTTTGGAAAATGAATGTCGTAAAGCGTTTGTGCAATATTTTGAGGCAGACCATCAGCGATGAGAGCCTCTATAGTAATATACTTTTCGATAAGACGACGCATCACATCCACACGCAAAGGGGTTTTATAGATGGGAACCAATGAGCCAACGGCGGATATCTTTACTGGCTGTATTATCTGCCATCGTCCACTTTCCAATACTGCTTTCCCTGTGAAAAAAGCTCTTTGGTGGATTGGAAACTGGTGAATCATATACGATTGTGGATGAAAAATAACACCCTCAATTCTCTCCTCTACGTTATGAGCAAAAAAGATGATTTTGAGAGTTTTTGGAGTGCGAACAACACTCTCAACGGTAGCATCGATTACGCATGAAATATTTGTGGTGAGTTGAGTACTTAGACGGCGATCTTCAAAAGAAGTAGGGGCGATGAGAGAAAGTGCTGTGACACTCCCTGCTCCTAGACGATGGAATTTATCGGTGTCTTCAATAGGTAAAATACTTATCATGTTTTTTCCCGTCATCCTCGGGCTTGACCCGGGGATCCAGCTGGATTCACCCTAAAGGGTACTTCGCCCGCCTTCGCGGGAATGACAACTACTTCGTCACTATCGCATAACTTAGTTGCGTAATCTCATTATGACGTTTGATAAATTCGTTCACATCATCGAGGCTAAGAGCACGAATCATCTCTAGCTCTTTGAGTGAATGACCCAGTTCTTGTCCTTGATAATATTCACTAAATGTTCTTCCTAATCGCTGAGAGAGGGTTTCAACCCGTAACGGCTCAGAACCAAGAAGAAATTTACGTGCTTGATCAAGTTCGCTTTGGGTCACTCCTGTTTTTACAAAGGTATCAATAACTTCGATGACACTTTTTTTTGCTTCGTTTTGTGATTCAAGTTTGGTTTGGAGATAACCGCTAAAATAGGTATTAGTTTTCGCAACACCTAAACGTGAATAAGCAGAATACGCCAATCCGCGTTTTACCCGAATTTCTTCCATCAGCCGACTTCCAAAACCGCTGGAGCCCAAAATGAACATCGCTACGCGCGCTTTGTAAAACTCAGGATCTCCCTCATTCATCGCAAAAGGTGCACCAAAATAAAGATAAGCTTGTTCCGTTTGCGGTCGCTTTAAAACGGATTCTTTTGGAGATTTTCGAGGTTCATAATGACGTGCCGATGCAACTTTTCCTACCGATAAAGGGAAGAGAAGTTTCGTTACCTTTTCCTGTGCTTCTGAGAGATTTAAATCGCCTCCAATAACGACAAGAAGATTGGAAAGAACCATTTTATCCGCTAAAAAAGCTTCAACATTTTTAAGCTTTATTTTCTCGATGGATTCTTTTGTTCCGATATTTGGCGTGGCAATCGGAGTTCCCTCAAACAAAATTGCTTTAAGTTCATCAGAAGCTACTGTATCAAAATCGGCTTCTTTGCGAGCAATATCACTTTGAGTAAGGGTTTTTACTTTTTCCAATGTCTCTTTGGTAAGATTAGGAGAACGTAATAGTTCGCTCATAAGAGAAAGTCCCGTATCAAACTCTTCTCGAAGCGTCCCCAGTTCCATTACAAATGTCTCAGAACCTGCATTCGTACTGAGTTGAATTGCGTGGGCATCGAGTGCATCGGCAAATCCGACTGCCCCACGTTTTAACGTCCCCTCATTCATCATCTTTGCACTCACACGTGCCAATCCTGGGTTATTGCCCTCATCAATGCTTCCACTGCCGGTAAAAACGACCTGCATAGAGACTATCGGCAGACGCTTATCCTCTTCGTAAATAAAGGGTACTTTAACCCCTTTTATCTCTATAAATTCCAATGTGCTTGCCATAAGTGTATGCCCTAAAAATAAAATTATAACGGTTAAAAACTTCAAGCGAATTTCTCAAGTATCTCATACGCCGTGTTACGAATTGCAGGAGTTTCCCCGATGTCATGAATGAGACGAATCATCTCCTCTTTTGCCATCCGAAATCCTGCCCCAGCACTGCGCACGACGTTCTCTTCCATCATCGTAGAACCCAAATCGTTCGCCCCATACAGC
The DNA here is from genome assembly GCA_026390135.1 of Campylobacterales bacterium. GTDB lineage: Bacteria > Campylobacterota > Campylobacteria > Campylobacterales > Sulfurimonadaceae > Sulfuricurvum. Next base: position 89,363 of record JAPLGN010000034.1, read on the forward strand.
AGTGCCATTTGACCGATATAAGGTCCTTGGGTGACCCATGAGCTTTGAATGTTCTCGAAATTATCTAAAAATAATCGCGATACCGCAAGCAGTCGCAAATAACGGTTAGACGATTGTTTTTCAATTTCAGGATGCTCTTGGATGAGCTGTGTATTCATCCCCTGAAACGACCACATGATAAAGGCTCTAAAGCCGCCCGTCTCATCTTGAAGATCGCGAATGAGATTCCAATGCTCAATAATCTCTTCATCCGTTTCCACTGTTCCGTACATCATGGTAGCCGTTGATTTAATCCCCAACTTGTGCGCTTCACGGTGGACATGGAGCCACACTTCACTGTCAATTTTTTTCGGAGCAATAATGTCGCGGACGCGGTCGCTGAGGATTTCTGCACCTGCACCCGGAATAGACGCAAGCCCTTTGGCGTGTAAACGTGCTAAACACTCTTGAATGGTGATATGAGAAACTTTGGCGATGTAATCCAGCTCTATCGAGGAAAATCCGTGGATGGTAATGGTTGGATATTTAACGTGGATATGCTCAACCAAATCCTCGTACCACTCAATTTTGAGCTTGGGGTGAACTCCCCCTTGGAACAAAATCTGGGTTCCGCCGATTTCGAGAAGTTCGTCTATTTTTTGGTCAATTTCTTCAAAAGTAAGAACATACGCTTCTTTGTCTTTAGGGCTGCGATAAAAAGCGCAAAATTTGCAATCGACCCAACAAACATTGGTATAGTTGATGTTTCGATCAACGACAAATGTGGTAATCCCTTGCGGATGAAGCTCTTTTTTACGCGCTGTTGCCATGCGACCGAGTTCTTTTAAATCACCGTTTCGAATGTAGTCTAGAGCTTGTTCTTTAGTGAGTCGCATCTACAATTCTACTTGTCTTTTGAAATCGCGTCTAAGACACCATTGATGAATTTTGGGGACTGCTCACTTCCAAATGCTTTGGTCACTTCAATCGCTTCATTGATAATAACAGCCGAATCGAGCTCGCCGTACATAATCTCATATGCACCCAAACGAAGTGTTGCACGCTCTATAGAACCCAAACGGTCAAAATCCCAATCTTTAAGATGTTTTTCAATCGCTTCGTCCACGGCAGCCAAATGCTCCGTCACACCACGAAATAGATCCATCGCAAAATCGCGCTGTTTATTACGAATTTTCTTCTCTTCCATAATCTCATCGCTAAAATCTGCGATACTTTTATTGCCTAAATCATAGGCATAAAGAAGACTTACAACTGCCATACGGGCCTGGTGACGTGTTGCCATTAATTATTTCCTATTGCTTCATATAAATCTAACATTTCAATTACTACCGTCATGGCTTCAAATCCTTTATTTCCTGCTTTTGTTCCTGCACGCTCAATCGCTTGCTCAATGGTATCTGTGGTCAATAGTCCAAATGCAACCGGTTTTTGATGTTTTAAACTCATGGTTGCAATCCCTTTGGTAGCCTCGGCCGAAACATAATCAAAATGAGGAGTAGAACCGCGAATAACGGCACCCAATGCACAAACGGCATCGTATTTTCCCGTTGATAAAAGCTGATCAATAACCATCGGAAGCTCATATGCTCCAGGAGCTAAAACATGGATCAAATCGTCATCGTTTCCGCCATGTCGTGAAAAAGCATCTTTTGCCCCTTCAACGAGTCTGTCTACGATAAAATGATTCCATCGTGTACTTACGATTGCGACTTTTTTGCCGTTTATAACACTTAATTTACCTTCAATAAGTTTCATCTTTTTCCTTTTTACTTACTTTAAGCCTTCAGCGGGACAAGTCCTTCGCCTCTGGTTCCAAATCTATCGAGATAAGGTTGCTCACCTCGATAACGATTTTCATGTTAACACTATGTTCACCTCGGCGGTGTGCCCGGTACATAAATGCACTTTTTGGTTTATTTTATTGCATCCAACTGCAACAGTTTCTCGCTTAGCTCTTCTAATTGTTCTAATTTTAGCATATTTGGACCGTCACTCAAAGCGCACATAGGATCAAAATGGGTTTCGAAGAAAAATCCATCCACGCCGACTGCTGCCGCAGCACGTGCAAGATGAGGAACCATAGAGCTGTCACCGCCTGTTTTCCCAGTTCCCGTTCCAGGCATCTGAACCGAATGGGTAGCATCGAAGATAACCGGAGCAAACTGACGCATGATGACGAGAGAGCGCATATCGACCACGAGATTACCGTATCCGAATGTCGAACCGCGCTCACATAAAAGGACTCCATTTTTTTGCGATGCTTCGTACGTCACCTCATCACATCCGCGTGTTTTAAGTACTTTAGCGACCGAAAACTGCATATCGCTAGGGGTCATAAACTGCCCTTTTTTGATGTTGACGATTTTATCTGTTTTTGCTGCAGCTACAAGCAAATCGGTTTGACGGCACAAAAAAGCAGGGATTTGGATCATGTCAATCACTTCTGCTGCGATGGGGACTTGGTAGCTCTCATGAACATCCGTTACAATCTTATAGCCGAAATCGTCTTTGACCTTTTGCAAAATTCGCAAGCCTTCTTCGAGCCCCGGTCCACGGTAGCTGTCCAATGACGTTCGATTGGCTTTATCAAAACTCGATTTAAAATAAAAATCAAACCGTGGATCATTATGATAACGCTCTAAACTTTTGGCAATTTTAAATATCGATTCTTCGCTCTCAATGACACATGGTCCGGCTAAAAGTATCATCCCTGCTCCTATGAGTTAAGTGCCACATTGTACTGTTTTTCGTTTAAAGCATTATGAGCCGATTGCATTGGCTGCAACCACAGCACTGCTAAACGCCCATTGAAAATTATATCCCCCAAGCTCTCCTGTAACATCTACCGTTTCACCGATAAAATAGAGACCTTTAACTCGCATACTTTGCATGGTTTTAACGTCTAGCTCCTCATGCGCCACACCGCCGCGGCATACTTCCGCTTTTGTAAATCCAAATGTCCCTGATGGTGCCATTGTGTAGTTTTGCAGTTTTGATAATTTTTCACGCTCTTCTGGAGTTAGACGATTGCATGGCTTATCGTCCAAAGCAATTGCTTCTAAAAATGCTTTGATAAATCGCTTGGGTAATGGAAGTGCGGTACTGAGTAGTTTTTTCTCTTTAAAAAGTTTTTCCAACTCTAACTCAGGGCAAAAATCAAGTGCAATCTCCCCTCGATGCCAATACAATGATGCGGAAAGAACTACGGGACCGCTGATGCCCTTGTGTGCAAAGAGTAAATCTTCTTCTAATACTTTTTCACCCACACGAATACGAGCCGGAAAACTAATCCCGCTGAGTTCCTTCATCCAAAACTCTTTGGGCTGAAGGGTTAATCCTACCAAAGCCGGAGCAAAAGGTACAACTTTATGCCCATATTCTTGAGCGATTTTAAGTCCAATATCACTTGCACCAAGTTCTTTATAACTCGCACCGCCTGTTGCAACAACAACTGTAGAGGTACTAAATTTTCCCTTATCGGTCGTCACCACAAAAGGGTTACTTCCTTCAACACTCAAAATTTTATGCCCCAAAAGCATTTCTGATCCATGTGCACGCCCAAGTAAAATGGAAATTACTTCATCGGAACTTTTCGGACAAAAATAATAGCGCTCTTTACGAATTACCGGACGAAGCCCGCCATTATGAAAATACTCCAATAAGGCTTCTTTGGAAAATGCCCTGAGCGCATTTAACACCAAAGATTCATTGCCTAGAAAATGACTCGCATCAACGTCCACATTGGTGAGATTGCATTTTCCTCCTCCGGACGCTTTTAGCTTTAATGCAGGTTTAGCATTTCCTTCCACTATAGCGATTTTCAGAGAGCTTTTTTGGCATAACTGCGCTGCACACATCAATCCGCTAGCCCCTGCTCCTAAAATAATGACATCGAAATGTTTCATCGCTTCAACAACCGCAAGGCCAACAGTGAAAAAAGTGTTCCAACGACTGCCACATGAGTAATCGTAATCGTTTTATGACTCATCAGATAGTGGATTGCAATCAAAACAATCGCAATATAGACCAGCTTATGCCATGATCGAAATTTAGCAAACAGTTTCTTAGTCGACGTCAATGCCATCAGCAATAAAATCAAAAATGCACCCATTCCAAAAGCGATAAAAGGTTTAGTCAGTACTTCATGGTTCACACCTATAAAATCAAACTGCTGATCGACACCGATAAATAAAAGAGCGTGAATCAATGCGTAAAAAAAGGCAAACAGTCCTAAAAGGCGACGGTATTTTAGAAAATTAATCCCGATATAGCTTCGCAATGGAGTCACCATCAACGTAATAGCCAGCATCCACAAAGCACTATTCCCCGCCAAGTCACTCAAAAATTTCAATGGATCTGAAGGAGTTTTAGTCAATGTAACCTGCACATACGGCTCCATAAGTACCAAAAAATCATGCACGATTTGCGGATGAAATTCAACACTAAAACGCAATGCCGCATAGACTATCGGTAACAGTGCCCCGATCCAAATCAAAATTCTCATTAAGCCTCTTTTAGTAAAACTTTTTTAAATCCACACCCTTATACAGCGAGGCTACTTCTTTGCCATACCCGTTGAACATCAACGTATCCTGCTTAAAAAAATGACCCAATGGACGTTCACGCGCCTGCGACCAACGCGGATGATCGACAGTTGGATTCACATTGGCAAAAAAACCATACTCTTTGGGTGCCATTTCATTCCATGTTGAGCGTGTTTGTTCCTCTTTGAGAGTAATACTGACAATACTTTTAATACTTTTAAATCCGTATTTCCAAGGGACGACCAAACGGATGGGAGCACCGTTTTGAGGCAAGAGTTCTTTTCCGTATAAGCCAACAGCTAAGAGTGTCAAGGGATTCATCGCTTCATCGATACGCAATCCTTCTCGATATGGAAATGCAATACTACCAAAAGTTTGTCTCTGTGCCGGAAATTGTTTCGGATCAAAAAGCGTTTCAAATTCAACGTATTTAGATTTTGACGTTAATCCTACATATTTTAGTACCGATGCGAGAGGAATCCCCACCCACGGAACCACCATAGACCACCCCTCAACACAACGAAAACGGTAAATTCGCTCTTCAGCAGGGATTAGCTTTAGCAACTGGTCAATATCAAAAGTCACTTTTTTTTGTACTTCCCCTCCAACACTTAATGTCCAAGGTCGTGGCTTAAAATTTTTGGCAAGCTTTGACGGTGCTTCTTTATCCGTTGAAAACTCATAAAAATTATTGTACGTCGTAATCTGATCATACGATGTGAGCTCCAAGCCTCGTGAAACTTTTTCCCGCTCGTAACTCAAAGTAGCAAACAAAGGTGTCCCTACCAATGCAACAGCGGAAGCTGCAAGTTTCATAAGCTCTCTGCGCTCTTTGTACACACCCTCAGGAGTGATTTGATTTGAGGGGATCAAGTTGGGGTAATTTTGACGCGTAAGCATGGCAAATCTCCAGTTGGCTATAATTGCACTAATAATATCCAAGGGTTGGTAAATGTCTAAAAAACTTCACATCGTTTCACTCGGTTGTACTAAAAATCTCGTCGATACCGAGGTGATGTTAGGACGGCTTCAAAATTATACCATGACGGATGATGGGACAGATGCCGATGTTATCATCGTCAACACCTGCGGATTCATCGATGCAGCAAAACAAGAGTCACTCAATACCGTTTTTAACCTTAATGCAGGACGTAAAAAAGAGTCCGTACTGGTAATGGCAGGATGCTTAAGCGAACGCTATAAAGATGACCTAGCCAAAGAATTAACGGAAGTGGATATTTTCACCGGAGTAGGCGATTACGATAAAATCGATGAACTTTTAGCTCTCAAACAAAGTCGTTTTTCTCCTGAAGTGTATCTGATCGACGGAGCTGAACGTGTGGTTACAGGTTCGACGTATCATGCCTACATAAAACTCTCAGAAGGGTGCAATCAGCAATGCAGTTTTTGCGCCATTCCCTCGTTTAAAGGGAAACTCAATTCGAGAGATTTAGAAAGCGTCGCACGTGAAGTCGAAGGGCTTGTTGCAAAGGGATACTATGATTTTAGTTTCGTTTCTCAAGACTCCAGCTCGTATTTGCGTGACCAAAATATCCCTGATGGACTTATCCATCTTATCAAGCGAATCGAACTTATCGACGGGGTCAAAAGTGCTCGTATTTTGTATCTTTACCCTTCAACTACAACTCTAAAACTCATTAAAACCATCGGCGATTCTAAGCTATTTCACAACTATTTTGATATGCCTATCCAACACATCAACGACGATATGCTTCGCATCATGAAGCGCGGTTTTGGAAAAGAAAAAACACTCGAACTTCTCAATGCCATGAAAGCATTACCAAATGCATTTATCCGCACAAGCTTCATCGTAGGACATCCTCTCGAAACCGAGGCAATGTTCGAAGAGATGACAGAATTTGCCGCTTCTTTTGGCTTTGACCGTCTCAATGTCTTTAGCTATTCGGATGAAGAGGGGACAAGTGCCTATACCCTAGAAGATAAAATCCCTACAAAAGTCATCAACGCCCGCGCCAAAAAACTGGGAAAAATTGCCTCTAAAATCGAAATCGAAAGCCTCCAAAAACTGGTTGGCACTGAAATTTCTCTCGTTATCGACGGAGAGAGTGACGAACATGAATTCCTTCTTAGTGCACGAGCACTGAACTGGACACCTGATGTGGATGGGGAAATCTATGTCAATGACCGTGAGATCGAAAGTGAGCTGACGTACGGAAAAATGTACCGTGCCCGCATTAGCGAACTCTCAGGAACTCATCTCCTAGCGACCATCACAGGCGATGCGTAAGCTTTTACACCTTCAACAGCTTCGAGAGGGGAAAGTTCTCTTAGCCTTCTCCGGTGGAGTCGATTCTACCGCCCTCTTCCATCTTCTCCTCGATAGCAAGATTGATTTTGATATTGCCCATGTCAACTACCATGCCAGACCTACCAGCGACCATGAAGCCGCCAGTGCCGAACTGCTCGCACAATCGCACGGCTTACACTGCTATGTCCACTCCTGTCATCTCAACGGCAGTAATTTCGAACACCATGCACGTATTGAACGATACCAATTTTTTGAATATCTGATAACAAAGCACCACTACTCTTATCTCCTCACCGCCCATCAACTCAATGATCGTTTGGAGTGGCTGATGATGCAGTTGTGTCGCGGCTGCGGATTACCTGAATTACTCGGTGTCAAATCGATGGATAAACGAGGGGAAATTACTCTTATTCGTCCTCTCCTCCAACACGATCGTCAAGAGATCGAAGCGTATTTAAATGAACGTAATCTTTCTCATTTTATCGATGAAAGCAACTATGATGAGAAATACACTCGCAACCGTTTTCGACATCAATTTAGTACTCCTCTTATGCGAGAACACACCGATGCACTGCGACGAAGTTTTCGCTATCTCGAAGAAGACAACGACAGTCTCATCGAAACCATCAATTTTGAAGAGTGTGATGGATTGTATTGGAGTAAAAATCCCATCAATCTGCGCTCTCTCATATATGGAATTGATCAGCATTTAAAATCGCTGGGGACACTCATGAGCGGCAGTGAAAAAGAGGATTTAAAAAAAGAAAAAAATTGCGTTATTTCAAGAACTATTGTAGTTTCAATCGAGGAAGAATACACGTTCATTGCCCCCTATCACGCCAATGTGATTATGGATAAGGGGTTTCGTGAAGAGTGCAGAAAACTCAAGATCAACCCAAAACTACGTGGATTTCTCTATGGCTCTCCTAAAGCCTATACGACTATACGTCGATTAAAAGAGCAGCTAAAACCTCTTCTATGCGACTAACTCCACGGATTTCAAGAACATTTTTAACTTCATCCGGAATATCGTCGAGATCACGCTCATAATTTTTTTGCGGAATAAGCGCTAACTTCATCCCTGCACGGTGTGCCGCGATCAGCTTTTCTTTGAGTCCGCCGATAGGAAGAACATTTCCGGTCAACGATACCTCACCTGTCATTGCGATGTCAGCACGCACTTTTTTCTCCGTTAAAATCGAAGCGATAACCGTACACATAGCGATCCCGGCACTCGGGCCATCTTTAGGTGTTGCACCATCGGGAACGTGAATGTGCAGATCAAAACGTTTATAGACTTCACTGGCATCCACAGCAATCGCGCTCTCACGCTCTGCAACGCTGAGAGGGATGATAGAGTGATCAACGGTAATTTTACCCGTGTCAATAAGTGTTTTCACGACAGAGAGGGCAATACGTGCGGATTCTTTCATCACGTCACCCAAACTGCCCGTAAGCTGAAGCGTCCCTTTTCCATTGATGCGAATTGCTTCAATCTTAAGCACGTCTCCCCCGACCGCTGTCCACGCTAAACCGTTCACCACACCAATATGGTTAATATGATCGGTTTTTTCAATCTCAAAAACTGTTTTTTCCAAAAAGTCTTTGAGGTTTTTAAGCGTTACACTCACCTTTAAAGTACTGGGGTCTTCAAGAATTCTTTTCGCTGTCTTACGAATAATGTCCGCTATCCTACGACGCAAATTACGCACTCCCGCTTCCCGTGTATGTTTTTCGATAACATCAAACAAAGCTGTTTTAGAAATCCGAGATTAAAATTAAGATAATAATCCCTAAAATGGGTATTTTGCTCAGGATCTAAAATTTCTAGCAATACCGCAGTTGGATCTCCTCGGTGCGATTTTGCAATCTTATCAATTTCATCGAGTACGATAATTGGGTTCATTTTTTTGGCTTCAATCACCCCTTGAACGATACGCCCTGGCATCGCTCCCACATAGGTACGCCTGTGTCCTCGAAGCTCATTAACATCTTCCAAGCCACCCAAAGCGATTCGTACAAGAGGACGCTTAAGCGCCGTGGCAATAGAGTTGGCAAGTGAAGTTTTACCCACACCAGGAGGGCCCGCAAAACACAAAATTGCTCCGCGCCCCTCTTTATCCGCTTGACCACGCAACTCCAGCAGTTCACGTACTGAAAAATATTCTAAAATCCGCTGCTTAGGCTTTCTAAGTGAAAAATGGTCTTTGTTGAGTTGTGCTTCGACATCATGAACATTAAGCGTTTTTTTTGACTCTTCTCCAAAAGGGATCTCAAGAACGTATTCCAAATACGTCTGCAACATTCCCGCATCACCACTGTCCGGGTGCATACGAGCAAATCGCTCGAGCTGCTTAGAGGTTTCTTTATACGCATCCGCGTGCATTTTGTCTTTTTTAGCTTCAAGCTTTTTACGAAACTCTTCAATCTCTTCTTCGCGATGAGTATCAGTGCCCAACTCTTTTTGGATTTGTTTGAGCTGTTCTTTCAGGAAATACTCTTTATTCACTTTCTCAATTCGTGTATGAACTTTGGAGCGGATCTCTTTTTGGAGTTTATTGGCTTCTGTCTCTTCAATCAGTTCATCGATCAGCATCAAAAACCGTTTTTCAGGATCACGTTCGACGAAAAGTTTATACGCATTCTCTTTTTTCATTTTGATAGAGCTGGAAATCAAATCAACGATACGGTTATACTCGTGATTTTCCTCTATCGTACGAAGTAAATCGGGGGGAAAATAGTTACTTACTTGCGAAAGAGCACGCACTTTTTCGCGTAAAATTTCCAAAATAGCGTCCATTTTCAGCGAATTAACGCTCGATGACGAGATGAGATCGACATGTGCACGCAGTGGATTATCATGAATCATCTCTGTAATGTGCCCACGAGCTAACCCTTGAAACAGCACCTTGATACGTCCATCAGGGAGAACAACTTTACGCATAATCGAGCCGATTACCCCTGCATCGTAGATGGCATCCGCTTCACGTGATCCTTCGTGATCCGGTTTTACGGGGCACACGATAATCAATGAATTATTCTCAATCGCTTCAGCCGCAGCCGCAATGTTTTTTTCATCACTCAAAAAGAGAGGTGAAATCATAAAAGGATATAAAAAAAGTTCATCCTCGGCAATTACCGGCAAAGTGGTTGGAAAAGCAGCATAGTTACTTAATTGCATAGAAAAATCCTAGTTAAATAGTTTGAGTGTTATTGTAATTTATTTACTTTCATTATCATCCATAGAGACAACACTTCGAGTTTGCGGAATCATAAAAGCATACCAACTGCTTGATCCATCACCCTCAAACATCTTTCGATACCACGGAATATTCGCAGGAATAACAGCCGAATGCTCAATCCATGTCACAGGTGAAATATTCGAATAATAATCCGCTCCCTTTGGTTTTCCCAAGCGAGTATAGAGTTGAGCTATTTGATCATTCAATGTTCCGCGTGCGAGCTGCAATTGTGTTTCCATCGTATTAACAAGCGGCATATAGGTCGAATGAGGGTAACTTGCGCGAAACACACTTACCCCTTTCAATGTCTCATCAATAAGTCCTTGATCCCGTCCCGGATTAGGCAACGCTAAAAATTTTGATTTTATCTTCAAAAATTCCGAGTATTCACGACCCTCACGTGAAGCGTATCGACGATTGTATTCATCCAAAAAGTGCTCGCTTAGCAAATACTCTTCGTATGCCATGTGCGCTTGAGCCATAATCAAGGTTGCTTCAACAAGCAATGGCGAACCGATATGCTCACTTTGCAAGGAGCTAAAATAGCTGTCTGCTTTTTCAAGATTACCATTTGATACTGCCGAAATCATTTTTTCATACCAGTAATCAGCAGGCTTATTGTATTCATCCAACTCCTTACCGCCGCATCCACTCATAAAAAAAATCACTGCAACTGCCGCTATCACACCTCGAATCATCTTCATTGCTTATCCATTTTTTATTAAAGTAGTGACAATTTTACCAAAAAGAGATTAATACTACATTGTTGAATCTTTTTTGTGTTAAAATCAAACTAATTTCTAAACTATAGAGGTAATGATGCAATTTGAACTAAAGCTCCCACTCCTTGGATTTGAGTCCATTAAACAGATGGAACTCAAAAAAATCGATGATATTTTTATGCGTCTTGAAAGCGTCGGAGAAGGTCCATCGTTTACCCTCATCAATCCCTATGTTTTACGTGAATATGCTTTTGACATTCCTGCTTCACTACAAGCTCTTATGGGAATTGATGAAAATAGCAATCTTCTTATCTATACAATTGTTATTCTCACTACACCCATTGAAAATTCTAATATCAACTTTGCAGCACCCGTAATTTTTAACACCGATAATGGACAAATGGCTCAAATCATCATTGACAACAGTTCTGAATTTTGCATTGCAGAACCGATTAAAAACTATCTCAAAGATCCAAGCGATGACTAAACAATCCATCACCCTCATTGGAAATGGAAAAATGGCACTTGCCCTTGCGCAAGGATTAAAAAAGAGTTATACCCTCGAAATCATCGGACGAAATACTAAAAAATTAGACGATTTTGAAGTACAGCTAGGGGTAAAGATCGAAAAAACTCTTTATACTAATGCAACCATTGATGGCAAAAATATCATTCTTTGCGTTAAACCGTCTAATCTTACTGAGATAGCCCCATTGTTAAAAGGAAAAGCCGATAATCTCTATTCGGTACTTGCAGGAACATCACTTGAATCACTTCACACTATTGACGCCCATCAATATGTTCGTGCTATGCCCAATCTTGCTGCCGAAAAAGGGGTCTCAATGACCGCTTTGGTTGGGGACAGTGCTTTACGTGATGAAGCGCTTGCATTATTTGAATCCATCGGGATGAGCATCTGGCTAGGAAGTGAAAAAGAACTGGATATCGCAACGGCACTTAGCGGAAGCGGTCCTGCTTACTTAGCTCTTATCGCTGAAGCACTGTGCGATGGAGCGGTACGTGAAGGACTCAAGCGTGATGATGCACTCACTCTCATGCGTGGTCTTTTCAAAGGTTTTGGTGAACTTATCCAAACCATTCACCCAGCACTCTTAAAAGACAACGTGATGAGTCCAGGGGGAACCACTGCTGCTGGGTATGGAGCATTAGAAAACAATGGCGTACGTGAGGGATGCATGCAAGCAATACGTGCTGCTCATATACGCGCTCAAGAGATGAAATAAAAAGAATTACTCTTCTTTTCCTTCTGATAAATGATGCACTTTCATTGTAAAAGAGAGCTTAATCAGATCTTTTTCCCGCTCAAAATGAACGGGGAAATGAACTCCGATAATCCATCCACTGTGATTTACTTTTTCCAAAAAGTGATAAAACACTTCAGGAGAAGTAATTTTAGTTGTTGCATTGACTTCATAGACTTTAAATGACTTATTTTGATCGGTAACATTAAGCTCCGTTAAAAAAAGATCTTGCAGTTGGGTCCGATTAAGTCGCGTAAACTTTTCAGGATCAAACGCTGCTCGATATGCTTTGATTGTCTCTTTATTCTTCTCTTCAAGCTTTTGTAATTTTTTCTCTGTTACGTCATAGTGTTCACGCGTCGTATCCATAATGGCTTGCTCTTTTTTATTCTCAAGTCGTAATGAACGATATTCTTTCCCTTTTGGGATTAAAACAAACGTCGAAAATGCAATAATACTCACCATCAATAGCAGAGATAGAAGGATTAGATAAAACGTTCGATAATAAATGCGTATATTCATTCACTCATCTCCGTAGAAGTCTCATCATCCAAATAATTCGTCGAGACAAAACGATACCACCCATTTTCAATCGGATAAAAGCTCGTATACGTTCGATGAAAAATTGATTTTAAAGGAGCTTCGAGCATAAAATTATAGGTATCTTTGTTGGGAGTAATTCCATACAGTATAAGTGATTTTTCCTCTAATTCAGCACTCATTAACGTAATATTATCCGGTGTCAAATCAAAAATATTACGAATGCTCTCTGCCATAACTGTATTATCGGTTGAAATTTGCTCATTCTTTTTTATTTCTGCTTCAATTGTCCCTATTTTTTCTTCCAATGTATGCGTAGAGTGGTCAAGCTGCTTCATACTAGTGGCAAAAGATGTATATTTTTCTTTAAATATAACCGTTTTATACGCCAAAAAAAGATACGCGAGACTCATCATTGCGATATTGACCCCAAAGAAAAAAAGCGCTAATCGCATTTCGCCGCTGATAATTCGCTTGGAACGTGGAGCAATAAAGCTGTACTTCATCATAGCCCTTCCACTTCCAGCTGTGCAAGAGCATTAATACCTTCGCATACATCCACCTTACGAATCAATACATTCAAAAATAGCTCTTCTTCCAAATAACGCTTCAACTCATCACCACCGCTACTCGAATCTGCAATGCAGACCGTTTCAATAAAACGATTTTGACAATGTGAGCTGGCATAAAAACGCTGCAATGTTTTTTGGATAAATTCAAAGCGTGCATACTCTTCACTCGAAGCATCAATATCATTTTTAACCGCATTCGTATTACTATCTCGCTCTTGTCGTATTTCTTCGGGCGTCAGAGTGTCTTCGCTAAACTCACTCACTTCATCAAGATCATCAAGGTCCGCAATATCTCCAAAGCTGTCCAAATCATCCAACAAATCAAGATCTTCAAGATCCTCTATGTCATCCAATAAAATAGATCCCTCCTGCACCTCATGCTCCAATGAAGAAGACGAAAACTCCATCTCAGAAACTTCTTCATCAATAGTGACACTGTTAGAGCTTCCACGTGCATAATGATGAGCATATTCAAGTTCACCGCCATCAAAGATAGCAACGCTAAAAAGTTCCGGCATCCCAAAAGCATACAATGCAAAAGAGTTTTTAATTTTATCGGCAAAATAAAATTCAATCATTGAAAAAGGAGAAAAAATAAAATCTAGCCCAACCACATTATAATGGGAACGTAACTGATAAAGAGCATCTTGAGAGGCGTATTGAGTCCACTTCTCATCACGGCAAAGAGTTTGAATTCCAACAGCATCTTGATTTTGAAGAAATTCAGCTGGCTTGGAACATCCGTCGTATGCCCCTTGGTTGGTATGAAGATTTAATGTACTTATATAAAAAAACGGGGAGGGATCAATAACATCATTAAGGTAACGTATCATTACAGCAGAAGGAACATCGCCTTCAAAATGGCGAGACTCTTTATGAAGTATTTTTTTCTTTTTGACCACAACACTTTGAATGTTATATCCGTCTTTATCCGAAATAATAGCAACAAATATTTTTTGAAACAGTCCTGCCAGCACTCAAGAATCCTCTGTTTTAGTACACAAGGGATGCGCATGTAAATAGTTTTCCATTTTTAATGCGCTCCCTAATTTAGTATAAATCTGTGTCGTTGCCATACTTTCATGACCGAGCAATTCACTAACATCGGCGATTCGGGCGCCATTGTTTAATAACTCCGTTGCATAGGCATGTCTGAGCTGATGAGGAGTTGCTCTTAATCCCACCCCTGCAAATGCCTTGGTAAGGGTATATCTTAGACTATTTTCGCTTAATTTTTCTCCTCTTTCCTCAAAAACATACTCTTTGCTAGGGACGGAAGCTTGTGCTTCTCTAAACAAGGCGTATACTTCGCGTAACATTGGAATATCTCGCTCTTTTTTACCCTTACCCAAAACGCGGCACCACTCTTCACCGATATTAGCAATTTTGAGATTAGAGAGCTCAGAAATACGCAATCCCATCGAGTACAGCAATAGAATAATCAATTTCTCAAAAGAGCTCGCATGCGCCAATGCACTTATAATATGCTTATGGGAAATAGGCTTCGGTAAAGTTTTTGGCACTTTCACGCTCTCATCACCTTGCAGCTCGATTGGCTTGCCCATGGACTCTAAATATTTAACAAAACTACGTATAGCGCTGAGTTTAGCCGAGATTGTTTTAGCTTTTAATGAGGCAATATGAAGTCGCAAAGGGGTCAGATTAATCTTGAATATTCCATCCTCTTCATTAATCTCAGCCTTTTGCAGCATCTGATTGATAGAATCATGGTAACTGAGTATCGTTAGAGGAGAATACCCTCTCATTCCATCAAGGTATTTCAGAAAGGCCTCTTTATCTTGATGCAATTGCGAGGTGATCATAAGGCGTATTTCATTAAATTTTCTTTGATGGTGCTACGAGCTTCTTCCATCTCAAGCCCCTCCAAATCAATAGGTTCAGAGGCATAAAAATCAAGGGTGCAAAAAGGTTTAGGAACCACAAAACGATCCCAGCTTGAGAGTTGCCAATAACGCGTAGGACGACAATGAAAAACAATGACCTTCGCTTTGCGCTTTTGTGCCATCACGATTACACCGTCACTTACAGTGTAGCGAGGTCCTTTTGGTCCATCAGGAGTAATCCCGATATCATATCCGTCAGAAAGGGATTTAAGACCTTGTATTAATACTTTAGCTCCCCCTCTCGTCGTTGAACCGTGAATCGTTCCGAGTTTGAAAAACTTCATAACACCGGCAATAATTTGTCCATCGAAATGTTCGCTGATAAGTACTTTTGCTTTTGGTTTTGTGCGAAATTGGTAATATAAATAAGGCTGTAACAAAAGATCCGCATGCCAAAAAGCAAAAATAACCGGTTCTGCAGGGATAACAAGAGGGAGATGAAAACGTTTTTTAGAAGTATTGTAAATAAAGCGAATGAGCAGTGCGCCAATCAGAGGAAGAGCCCAAAGAGAGAGTGAACGAAGAATCTTTTTAAGCAATAATTTCCCCGTATTGAACTGTTCTGGAAACCTCCGTTATTTTCACACGGGCTATTTTACCCAGCCACTCTTCACTCCCCTTCACTTTGACCCCGATATTATTATCGGTACGTCCTGCGATGTATCCATCATTGCGAAGTTCTTCGAAATAGACTTCAACGATATTACCTTTGTTAGTGAGGGAAATTTCATCGAGAATGCTATCATGATGTGCTTGCAACGTATGCAGCCGTGACGATGCCACTTCAGAATCTACCGCATTCGTAAACGCTTCGGCTTCTGTATGAGGACGCGGAGAGTATTTAAAACTAAATACCTGTTCGAAACGAACCGCAGATAAAACCTCCATCGTTTGAGCGAAATCTTCATCACTCTCACCTGGGAAAGCCACAATAATATCCGTACTGATACTCACGTTAGGAACCATCTCGCGAAGCTTTGCCGCACGGTTCAAAAACCACTCTTTGGAGTATCCGCGCTTCATCGCTTTGAGTATTTCCGTTGAACCGCTTTGTAATGGCATGTGCATTGATTTACAGATTTTAGGATTACGAGCGAACTCTTCGATAAATTCATCGTCCATGTGAAGCGGATGAGGAGACGTAAAACGGATACGCTCTAATCCCTCAATCCCACTGACACGACGCAGAAGCTCGCTAAAGTTCACTTTTTCCTGTTCACCTGAAAAACGACGACCGTAATTGTTGACGTTTTGCCCCAGTAAAAATACTTCTTTTGCCCCATTTTCGACCGCACGACGTGCTTCACCGACGATCAAATCTACAGGTATAGAGATTTCATCACCCCGCGTCTTTGGAACAATACAAAACGTACATTGCTTATCGCATCCGATAGAGATATTGATGTATGCTTTGTACGCAGTAGCCCGAAAATCTTTAAATGCAAACTGAGATTCATCATAGTCAATCTCAACTTCAACGGCTTTGTCTTTGTGAATGATGTCACCGATTTTTGAGACATTCCGAGCACCAAGAACGAAATTAACATAAGGAGCTCTTTTGATAATCTCTTTACCCAAATGAGATGCTGTACATCCGCACACACCGATTTTGGCATCCGCTTTTTTCAACCTTTTAAATACTCCAAGCTCCGAAAAAAGCTTATGTACCGGCTTTTCACGAACCGAACAGGTGTTGATGAGAATCAAATCTGCCTCGCGAGCATCGGTGGTAAGCTCATATCCCTCACGCGCATTAAGCTCTGCAATCATGTGCTCAGAATCGCGCACATTCATCGCGCACCCAAGTGTCTCGATAAATAATTTTTTAGACATAGGTTATAAAATATGTACTTCGTACATGTATTCACTTGCAGAAAGTCCAAATTTAACTTCGCGCATGTAAAAACTTTTGCCTTCACCCTCGAAGTGATCTTGCAATGCAAGAAGATCTTTGTGTGAGTTTTCACGGTCAAAATAGAGAATAAGCGAGTTGTTTTTTTCAACCATTTCGGTGATTTTTTTCAGATCGACTTTTTTTGGTTTTGAGTCAAGCTCAGTGCGTGCAAATTTCAGTTCCATAGGTTTATCCCTTTAAATAGAGTTCGTGTATATGATTTTGGATTATATCGGGGTTTCAATAAATATCCCATTAAGTGTTTTTTTTGTATACTGTCTATTCTTCATAAAAAAGCCCCCTTTATAACACTTTATTTTTTTATGATCTACCCAAATAAGAGGATATTCCTATGGAAAATATGCTAGATATTATTGATTCAATTGCCAGTGAAAAAGGTCTTAACCGTGAAAATGTAACGGAGGCCATCAAAACCGCATTTATCCAAACCGCAAAACGTCTTATCAACCCGACTTTTGCGTTTGAAGCCGATATTGATGATCGTACCAAACAAGTAAAACTTCGTCAAGTCATCACCGTTATTGCCGATGATGCCCCTCAGCTAGAGGGCGATTCTGCCGGTGCTTACATGAGCATTACTGCTGCAAAAGAGATTGATGATGAAGCCGAAATCGGCGATCAACTGCAAATGGAACATGAGCTTGAGACCTACGGTCGAAGTGCATTCGCAACATTACACCGCGAAATCGAGTTTCATATTCAGCGCCTTGTTGAAAATGAACTGTACGATAAATACAAAAATAAAATCAACCAAATTGTCTCCGGTCGTGTAACCCGCGTCGATAACGACCAAAACACCACCATCGAAATCGATGAGATTCGTGCTGTATTACCAATGAAAAGCCGTATCAAAGGTGAAAAGTTTAAAGTCGGTGACGTCGTCAGCGCCATCGTACGTCGTGTCAATGTGGATAAAATCGTGGGCATTTCCATGGAACTTTCCCGTACTGCACCTAAATTTTTAGAAGAGCTTCTAGCGCTGGAAGTCCCTGAGATCAAAGACGGTATCGTTGTCATCGAGAAATGTGCCCGTATCCCAGGAGAGCGTGCCAAAATCGCCCTCTACACCAACCGACCTCAAATCGACCCAATCGGTGCAACCGTCGGTGTTCGAGGAGTTCGTATCAACGCAGTCAGCGAAGAGCTTTGCGGTGAGAATATCGACTGTATCGAATACAGTGCATCTCCTGAACTGTTTATCTCTCGTGCAATGAGCCCTGCTATTATCAGCGCGGTCAGTGTTACAGAAGATGAAAACGGTGAGCGAAAAGCCATCGTCACTCTCCCAAGTGACCAAAAATCCAAAGCCATCGGTAAAAGCGGTATCAATATCCGTCTTGCATCCATGTTAACGGGTTACATCATCGAGCTCAAAGAGCAAGGGGAAAGTGCAACCGCTCAAGAAGAGAAAAAAGAGGGACTTAGCTCACTCGAAGCGTTGTTCGGAAATTAGTCTCGTCATACCCGCGAAGGCGGGTATCCAGCTTTAAACAATATCCTCATATAAATCTTTCCATTGGGTTATGATGCTAAAATATAGACAGCAGGTTGTTTCACATAAAACCTTTTTTAGCTGGATACCCGCCTCCGCGGGAATGACGGTGATTAGCGTTTTACAAACGGATTCAACCTTAACAAAACCGCATCAGCAATCTGATTACCTATCAGCGTTAAAAACGCACTCATCATCAAAATCCCCATAATCACCGGATAATCCCGACTCATAGCACTCATATAAAAAAGTTGCCCCATCCCCTCTATCCCGAAAATCGACTCCAATATCACCGATCCACCAATAAGCCCAGGGAGAGAAAGCCCCAACATGGTCACAATCGGAGGTAAAAGATTGGGGAGGATGTAGCGACGGATGACCATCTTTTCACTAACACCCCTCGAACGGGCAAAATAAATATAATCACTCTTTAAAATTTCCAACGTAAGAGAACGGATATACAATGCCAAACTCCCTACTCCCACAAACACCATCACCGATATAGGCAGTGTTAAATGCCATACCATATCGATGTAATATCCAAATCCAACGGGTGGTTCAAGCGAGTGCAATCCAGCAATTGGAAACCATCCTAATGTCACGCTAAACATCATCATCAATACCAAGGCCAAATAATACGAAGGCATCGCAAAGCTGAGAAGTGAAAACTGGCTAATAACATGATCGCTGAGACTTTCATAACGTAACGCCGCACGTATGCCCAACCATAACGACACACCAAACGTCACAACTAAAGCAATCATATTCATCCACAGTGTCACAGGAAGCCGTTGGATCACCACTTCACTCACTTGTCCACCACTGACAAAAGATATTCCAAAATTGAGCTGTGCTAGATTAACCACCCAATCAACATATTGTTGAAACAACGGTTTATCGAGACCATAAATGGCTTTGAGCTGTGCAATGTTTTCGGGAGTCATGTTAGGATTGAGTTCAGCTCCCATAAAACTGTTGGGTGCAGCGTGCATTGCGCCAAAGGATATAAGGGAAATAAGAAAGAGCATTAATAGAGTATACGAGAGGGAACGGAATAAATATTTCATAAATTGATTATAACGGATGAAAGAAAGGGAGTCAAGAAAAGTGTCATGAGGCCGTCATTCCGTGCCACGACACGGAATCCATACACATTAAAAAATGAATACCGTATCGAGTACGGTATGACGAAAGAAGAAAAAACTCTTAGAAGTTAAGAGTTAAATATTCCATTGATTTCCATTGAAAATTCCAATAATTTCTATTCTGTTTTCAAAATCATTTACTCGATAAGGAACGACATAGCCCATAAAAATCAAATCTCTTACGTTGATATGCTTCGATTTAATGGATTGACGACATTTATAGGGCATTGAAAGAAGAGAATAAACGCTTTTATCTAAATCATTTTTAAAACTTTGGGCTTGCAGAAAACTATCCTCTGCAATAAATTCTAAAACTTGTTCCAGTTCGAGTAAAAAGCGAGCTGTCTTTTCAATGCGCATATTTTGAACGGACTCTGTCCATCATCTCATTCATCCCCTCATCGTATGGTGTGAGGATTTCTTTTTTTGCATCAATATCAGCAAGACGTTTGGCAATCTCAATCGTGTATTTATCTGCTATCGTATCACTATTTTCAGGTGTTAATTTAACTTTTCCAGCAGGTAATGTCTGTAAAAAGGCTTTTACTTTTTCAAGAAGAGTTTCGTCTTGAAGTTCAAGATGATAAGCTAGCATACTAAAATCCTCTGTAAAAATTTTATAATAAACCATTGTATCGGAAAGTTTGTTAGGGAGTCAAGGAAGTGTATAAGAGTGTCATTCCCGTGAAGACGGGAATCCAGCTGGATCTCCGCCTGCGCGGAGATGACGAAAGAAGAAAAAAACTCTTAGAAGTTAAGAGTTAAGTATGCTTGTACTACGTTATCGCTAGCAGCACCATTTGCTTTTTCATTGATATATGCCAATGTTGTGTCCAATGGCCCGAAAGATTTAGATGCAGTTAGTGCAAGTTCTTTCAAATCACCTGCGTTAGCAGCATCATCATTATTTACACCTGTATAGTATGCACCGAATTTAGCGATATCTTTTGCATTGTACTCAGCTGTTACGTTCATTGATTTAGCACCTGCAGCACCTACATATCCGTAGTTCCAAAATGCTTCTGTGTACAATTTAGATTGTGCACCAACAAGATTGTTTGTTGCAACGTTAGCAATTTTAAGTGCACCGTCTTTATCAGCTTTTGAATATGCAGCAGAAACTTTTAAGTTTTGAACACCCTCATATCCAACTTTAACAGCATATGCAGAAGAATCATGGAAAGTTGCTGCTAAACCTTTTGTTGAAATATCAGCATATTGTACACCAATTTTTGCATTTTTAACCAATTGGCAATCCCAATCAGCTTGCAACCAATATGCATCAGCTACGTTTACAACATTGTAATACCATGCTTGAGCAACAAGAGGTTTCCATGAGTTATTCACGATAGCAGCAGCGTAAGCACCACCATCTACAAAAGTTGACATAGCAGCACCTGTTGCCATAATGCCATCGATACCAAGAGCTTGTGTTCCAGCTGCAGCACTAAGATCTTGACGATTATCAAATGCAGCATTAACTGGAGCTAATGCATTAACACCATTACCTTTTCCTACCCATCCAGCTACCAAAGTTGTATCAGGAAGATCTTGGTTAATCAAAAGTGCTGCATCAAATGTATTTGCTGCAACTGACCATTTTTCAGAGAATGCCAAAGGAGTATCAAGCTCCATACGACCCAATTTAGCAGTAGTTTTACCTACAGTTGCTGCCAACCATGCTTCGCTAACCCACATTTTATCTGCTACATCAGCACGACCAGTTGGAGTAAAGCTCGCAGGATGTGCACCAGTCCATGTGTTAGCTACAAGGTTATTTTCAAGACCAAGAGTACTAACACCCATTCCAGTTACACCAAATGAAACACCCTTAAGTAAATCACCTGTAGCACCAACACGAAGTGCTGTATCAGCTGCACTTGAAGCTTGATCAAAAAGACTTGCAGTGCCAGCATCATTTGTACTGTAAAAAAGTTTAGCATCACCGCTAACTTTTACATTGTCAATTGCGAATGCGCTTGCACCCATTACCATTGCGGCTACTAGACTCATTTTTACTAATTTCATTGATTCTCCTTAAATAAAACTTGACTTTGGGAATTACCCCTGTTTTGTTTCGTCGGAGTTAATTGTAACTCTGGAAATCTTAAACTACGCTGTAATTGACGAAATATATTTACTGTTCGTTTACCAGAGTAACACCCCTATTTTAGGCTATTACATTATTGTCACATTTTATTTTCTCTGGTAATCCAGTCGTTATACATCACTTTGTGGTATAGTTTGAAATGATCATAATGTAAAGGAAAATCTATTATGCACGCTAAAACTTACCTCTATACTGTACTCTCTGCTCTTATGTTGAGCGGATGTGCGGCCAATACTACGGGCGTTACTCCCTCTCAAAACACTAACTTACAAACTGTCTCCCCTAGCGGTACTGCCGTATCTCATGGAGGTGCTATGCAGCGCTCACTGGACAGCTGGCTAAAAGAAGAGTGGTCACCGATGACGGAAACAACCCTCAAAACAACATCAACCCCTGATGGAACCGTGATCCAAACCAAGACTGAGGCCACTCAAATAGTAACAACAACCACTGCTCCTAATGGCAAGGTAGTGACAACAACGACTCCTGTTGTAGCCGAACCTGCCGATGAAACACCATTTACATTGCAAAAATACGCGGATAAATGGAAAAAATATCATGAAAAACAAGAAAAATTAAATGAAGGGAAGCCCAAAGAGGCTTCAAATGTAGAAAAATTGGAAAGTATGCCTGCGATTGGAAAGTAACGTTTCGTAACGTTTTTGTCATTCCCGCGAAGGCGGGAATGACGAATAGATGATTATTCTCTATTTTCCCAGACAAAAACGGTTTTACCGTCTTCATTTTTTTCCACAGCAGGCATTGCCATAATACTGTAACCCGCATCAACGTAATGAACTTCACCGCTAACACCGCTTGCAAGATCACTGAGCAGATACATTGCCGAATTTCCGACCTCTTCAATGCTAACGTTCTTACGCAATGGTGCGTTTGATTCATTCCAGTTGAGGATTTGTTTGAAATCGCCGATGCCGCTTGCAGCCAGAGTTTTGATAGGTCCCGCACTGATCGCGTTGACACGCTGACCTTTTGATGCACCCAGTTCAACCGCCATATAACGGACACTTGATTCCAGTGCTGCTTTTGCGACGCCCATTACATTGTAATTCGGGATGTATTTTGGTCCACCGAGATAACTTAAGGTAAGGATCGATGCTTTGGGAGCCAAAACGCTCTCAAGACGGTTCGTGAGATCAATAAACGAATAAACCGAAATGTCCATCGCGATTTGAAATGCAGATTTAGATGTTTTCATAAATCCTTCGGTCAATGCTTCTTTGGGAGCAAATGCAACCGAGTGAACCAAAAAGTCGATTTGACCAAAATCTGCTGCGACCAATGCGGCAATCGCATCCATATCGTTCTCGTCTGAAACATCCAGTTTATAAACAGGAGAGTTATTAAAGCTCTGTGCAATAGGTTCTACCCGTTTTTTTAGCGCATCATTGAGATACGTAAACGCCATTTGCGCACCTTGTGCATGCAATGCTTGAGCGATACCGTACGCGATAGATTTATCGTTTGCTAATCCTACAATTAGACCTTTTTTACCTTGCATTATCATTATTTATTTCCTTTTATAGTATTGTCATTCCCGCGAAGGCGGGAATCTAGCTGGATCCCTGCCTTCGCGGGGATGACAATTATTGTTTTAACTCCGCCGCTTGTGCAATCATTTCGCAAAAATCATTGGCACTTAGAGATGCAGAACCTACTAAAACCCCGTCAACATTGCCAAGTGCCATAATCTCACCAGCATTGTCTACCTTAACACTTCCGCCGTAGAGCAATGGAGCTGTTGTTTTTAGACGTAAGGCGGTATGGACTGCTTCAATCTCATCATTACTCGGTGTCAAACCTGTTCCAATAGCCCATACCGGCTCATAAGCAAGAATGAGATCGGGATAACTCAGATCAATTCCAACAAATTGATCATCAATATAACGCATTAATGCCTCATTACCTTGCTCTCGAATTGTCAGGGGTTCACCAACACAATAGACGATGACAAATCCTTGCTCGGCGAAAAAACGAAATTTTTCTGCAATTTGCTCTTGCGTTTCGCCCAAAACATGACGACGTTCACTGTGACCGATGAGAATGGTTTTAATATCAAATTCTTCAAGTTGTTCAAGGGCAATTTCACCTGTAAACGCTCCATTAGAGACTGGATACGCGTTTTGAACTCCAATCAGTACATTTCGAGGAATATGTTCCAATGCAGTAAAAGGGGGAAAAACGATAATCGTATCCTCGATTGCATTAGCAGAAACAAACGATTCAACAACTGCCATATACGCCCTAGTCTCTTGACGCGTTTTGTTGGCTTTAAAATTGGCACACAAAATCATAATTGCTCCTTTTATTACTATTGTCACTCTCGCGAAGGCGGGAGTCTAGCTGGATTCCCGCCTTCGCGGGAATGACGGGATTTATTATTTCATCAAAGGTTTTACGCCCGGAAGCACTTTACCCTCTAATAGTTCAAGTGAAGCACCACCACCCGTAGAGATAAAGCTCATCTCTTCATCGACGCCCACGCGCTGCACTAAATCAGCAGTATCTCCACCGCCAACAACAGTCGTTGCATTCATTTCCGCTACGATATGTGCTATGCGATTCGATCCCTTGGCAAATTTTTCGATCTCGAACACGCCCATAGGACCATTCCACAATACGGTTTGAACATCTTCAAGCACGATACGATATAACTCTACCGTAGCATGCCCAATATCGAGACCCATCCATCCTTCTGGAATTTCTTGTGCGCTTACCATCCGTACATGAGAATCCGCACTAAATTTTTCTGCCGCTAAAACGTCAACGGGCAAATAAAATTTGACCCCCAAACGTTTTGCTTCAAGCATGATTTTTTCTGCTTCACCGATCAAATCATCTTCTACCAGAGAATTACCGATGTCGTAGCCTAACGCTTTTAAAAAGGTAAACGCCATCCCGCCGCCGATCAAAATTTTATCCACACGCGGCAAAAGATTGACTAATGCTTCAAGTTTCCCAGAAACCTTAGAACCTCCTACTATCGCTGCAAAAGGACGAACCGGATGCTCTAGCAACGTATCAAAAAATTCAATTTCTTTGAGAAGTAAAAATCCTGCTGCTTTGTGTGCACTGTCAAAGTGCTGCGTTATTCCTGCAACTGATGCATGAGCACGATGACTGACACCAAATGCATCATTAATATACACTTCAGCAAGTGCTGCAAGTTTGGCAGAAAATTCTGGATCATTTTTAGTCTCTCCCCCTTCAAAGCGAAGATTTTCAAGCAATAATATCTCTCCCTCCCCAAGATTAGCAGCACGTGTTTTAGCATCTTCGCCTACTACATCGGACGCTAAAGCAATGTCCATCTTTAGAAGCTGTTGCAATCTTCGCGCTACATGTGCGAGAGAATCTTCTTCACTAAAAACGCCTGCTTTTGGACGACCAAAATGAGATGCCAATATAATCGCACACTCTTGATCGAGACAATATTTGATTGTTGCAAGAGCTGAACGTATGCGACGATCATCCGTAATATTGTCAAAATCGTCAACAGGGACATTAAAATCACAGCGAATAAATACTTTTTTTTGAAAAATGTCACACTCTTTTATGCTTAACAGTTTCATTTTACTCCTTTGGTGTTAATAATATACAATGCCATGTCAATCAATCGGTTTGAATAGCCCCATTCGTTATCGTACCATGCCATAATCTTGATCAAATTTCCGTCGATAACTTGAATCAAGTCATCCGCAACCGTGGCACTAAAAGGTGATCCGACAAAATCTTGCGACACACGATACCGCTCATCAATTTCTAAAATCCCGCGCATTTGACCGTTGGCATAGGATTTGAAAAGAGCACTGATCTCTTCCTTGGTTGTTTTTTTTGAGACAACCACGTTCAAATCCACCATCGACACATCCGGAGTGGGAACGCGAACACTTTGACCGTGCAGTTTTCCTTCTAAATTCGGAAGAACCAAACTAATGGCCTTAGCTGCACCCGTCGTTGTAGGTACCATATTGACACCTGCTGCACGAGAACGGCGCTTATCTTGAGCGTGTGCAGTATCGATGATCGCTTGTCCATTCGTATACGCATGAATCGTCGTCATCAACCCTTTTTCAATGCCTAGTTCTTCATCTAAAATCCGAGCAATAGGACCCAGGCAGTTCGTCGTGCAGGAAGCATTTGAAATTATATCTTCACCCTTGTACAAATGCTCATTTACACCTAATACAAACGTTGGTATTTGTGAATCTTGAGCAGGCGCTGAGAGAATCACTTTTTTAACCCCTTTGCGCAGATGATGAGCAGTTGCATTTCCAGTCAAGAAAAGTCCGCTGCACTCCAAAACAACATCTGCACCGCACGCTCCAAAATCAAGATTTTCAGGATTTTTTTCACAAAATATTTTGACACTCTTCGACCCAATTTTGAGATGCTCTCCATCCATCACGCTGACTGCATCAAATTGCCCATGTACGGAATCATTTTGTAAAAGATAACACATCATCTCTATGGATGCCATATCATTAATTGCAACCAATTCCACATCATCACGTCCGGCAATAAGGCGGGTTACACAGCGTCCTATTCGACCGAATCCATTGATAGCGATTTTTAACGCCATAAAACTATTTCCCTTGTTACCATAATAAGGGGATTTTACCAAAAATCGGTTATAATTTCGTTTAAAAGAAGTTATAGATGAACATTGCTCTCTATGGTGGTAGTTTCGATCCTCCTCATATCGGGCATGTACGTGTAGCACTTAAAGCACTTGAAATGCTGGAGATTGATAAGCTTATTATCGTTCCGGCATTTAAGAACCCATTTAAGCCCTCCGTGAGTGCCGATGGCATGCAGCGGTTACAATGGTTAAAAAAGATATTTGCGTCCACTCCAAAAATTGAGATAAGCTCTTTCGAGATTGACCAACATAGAAGTGTCTATACGATTGAAACCGTACGTCATTACGCGAAAATTTGCGACAAGCTCTATCTGATCATCGGAGCCGATAATTTAGCAACGCTTCAACAGTGGCGCGATATTGATGCACTGCGCACCATGGTGACGTTTGTCGTAGCCTCTCGAGACGGAATACACATTCCCAATGAAATGATCACCCTCCCTGTAAATGAGGGGGTTAGTTCAACCGATTTTCGTCACTCGTTTGGTTCGCTTGGACTGGATGAGGAAATCGAAAATGACATTACAACATACTATAAGGAACATTATGAACCCACGAATTGAAAAAATCAGTTCTATTCTCGATATGAACAAAGCAGAAAACATCGAAGTATTTGAACTCATCGGCAGTGACTATTTCGCTGACTATGTAGTCCTCGCATCATCATTGGGTGAGCGTCATACCATCGCATTACTCGATCACCTCAAAAGAGGGCTAAAACCTGAAGAACAGTTTTTATACGTTGACGAAAGCGGCGATTGGGTTGCTATTGATTTGGGTGATATTCTTATCCATATTTTAACACCGCAATACCGTCTTAAATATGACCTAGAAAGCTTCTTAAAAGATGTTGCTGCACGAAAGAATAAAGACTAAAAGAGCGTTTCAATAGCCTTTAAGTTTTATCGGCTATAATTTCGTTCTCTTTAATGTGCGTCCGTAGCTCAGCTGGATAGAGCACCGGTTTGCGGTACCGGCGGTCAGGGATTCGAATTCCTTCGGGCGCACCATTTACAAACACCGTAATCATCGAACTTCCCTCAACTTTTATCAAACACTAAAATCACTTAAGAATTCACTGGGACATACCTTGGGACATACTTTTGCATAATTTTTGTCAGCCGCCAATTTATTCTTCTCCTTCCAACAATCAAATGTAATAGTTTTTAAAAAAGTTTAGTACCATAATACAATTACTGTTACTGCCCAAGGAATCGCTTATGCTATCCGATAAGAAATTAAAGTTTTTATACAATAAAAAATATGACGTCATTCTTCCACATAGAGCGTGCCTAAAATATACAAAGCTAGAATCTATTGAAGATCATGAGTACACTTATCGTATCGCATTTGAAATGCTTATACGAACAAAATCATTTAAAAAACTCTTTGATGTAAAAATTGAGGATAGAGGTGAAAAATGGATTTCAGAAGCTAAAGCTTTAGGCTTGGATACATATGTAATCAAGCAAGAGTATAGACCATCTTTTGGTAGTTTATTATATGAAGCTTCAGATTCCTTTACAATAGGTGATATTGGAGAAGGTGGTATAGATGGTCTTATGAAGCTGGTTGGCTATTACTACGATAAAAACAAAATTTATGCAATTAACGAAAAATATTCACTACAATATACATGCACTGAAGAAATAGATGGCAATGAAGTCTATATCAATCGACAACACTACTCAATCCCATGCAAAGATTTAAATTCACGAAATAATTCAATTATTATGAAACCTATTGATAGAGATCTACGATTAAGAGAGCTAGAGGATGATTTTTTATCTACATTAACTTTGAAAGAGATCATAAACTTTAATGCCGTTGTGAATAGTTTTTGGAATAAACATCCATTAGTTGCAAATCTTGATGAAGATGATAGCCTATCAAGGCTGATAAATTTTTATATAAAAAGAGACAAAATATATGAAGTTAAAGATCACAAAGCGAAAGAACTAAAATACGTAAAGATTCAATCTCCCGACAGTTATTCTATTTTATCTAATCACTCAAACTTTTATATACCTTGTAGAGTGAAGAAAAATAATACAATAGTTATTGAGTTTAAGCAGCTAAGTTTAACTATACCGTTAGACGAAATAGATTCATCAGATTTGCAATTAGAAGAAAAATTCTCAGCACACATAAAATTATCAGAAATCGATTACTTAGGTAACAATAAAAGTAGCGCACTCAAAATATCTGATATTCAGAATGGATTAAATAAACTAATTCAGTACTATATTGATAGGAATAGAATCTTTCCAAATGAATTTATTAACACTAGAACTAAAAAAATATATAAGCACTGTAGTGTCAAAAAATATTTCAATGATAATCATAGTCCTATTCAAAGTATAATTTTAGGCTCAAACACGTACTACATTCCTTGTAAAAAAAAAGATTCATCTAAAAATGAGATTGAATTGAAGCGGATTAGTAAAAATCTTTCTCTTAAAATATTAGAAGATTGTTTTGTAAAAACAATAAACAAATCTGACATTACAAATACAGAGTTAAAAATTTCTCCTACATATACGGTGCCAGCATTAAAATTTGATGAATCCACAATAATCAACCTACCAGTTAACATTAATTTGCCACCAAAAGAGCTAGTAGCATATATAGAAAAAATTAAAAAAGATTATGATGATAAAAATACAAATTTAAAACATCCGATTGAAATAATCGGTGAAGAGCTAATTCGTGCTGACAAACCAAAGTCTATTGCTGAATTAGAAACAAATGAAATGAAGAAGAATATTGCAGACATCTTTTACATACATGATATACTAGAAGTTTTTTTAGAGCTAAAAGAGAGGATTAAAAAAGAACGAAAAGAAGAATACGATGAAAAAAAGCTTTTAAAGAAAATTAGGCGTCTCGCTGGTTTCTCAAAAAACAAGATTACAATTGCTAAAACTTACATCAACTATTACATACGTGATGAAAGATATAAAGAACTAATCACTGGCGTATCGAGCAAAGAATAAAATCAGTGCACTTTTTCTCACTGACACCTATGATGAAACAATTCAACAGATGAAATCCTCGTACCCCTCTGATAAATTCAGAGGGGACGGGGGAGTTATGCTTTTGTGTCTATATCTTCTACCATTTTTTCATATTTAAAAAACTCACAAATATCAACTTCCAATACATTTGCAATTTTGACCAAATGTTCAATATTAAAATGTTTATTATTGATTCCAAGTTCTGCCATAGAAATAGTACCTACCGCTTTATGACCAATAGCTAATGCGAGGGTTAGTTGAGAGATGTTTTTTGATTTGCGTATTGATTTGACATTGCGCCCTATTTGTTTATAGATAGCGGTCATTTGTGCATCATCAATCGTGCAATCATTCATTAAATAAAATACCTATAGTTAAACTAACCATAAGTATATATATGTCATAAACTTATCTCAACTAACTATAGTTAGTTATTTAAAAAACAAAGGCTTGGTATGTTGAAGAAAATATTGATTATGTCAATGTTATTAATTAGTGGTTTAAATGCAGATATATTTCAAGACTTTAAAGACGCTGCATTAAAAGCTGGACAACAATTTGAAGAAGCTCAGAAAAAATTGAATAATCCGCTCAATGAAGATGTGAATGTAGAGAAAATCGAAGCAGCACCTGCTATTCAAAATACTCACCAATTTAACAGTCTTGCCGAAGAAGCAGCTTTTAAAAAACAGCAAGAGCAACAAAAAAATGCTAATAAAAAAAGTCGGGAAGAGGAGCTAAAAAATGTAATCATCCCAAGAATTAAAGTTCTTCGCACTTCTGAAGCTAGTTTTTATCAGAAATATTTTGTAAACGAAAAGGATACAAAAGAACAGATTGATAAAAAATTTCAAAACAAAGCTCAATTATTTCAGGACATGCAAAAGGATTTCACAAATTTAGACACTGAAAGAAAGGAACTTTATAATTTTTTAAATGATGATAACTACCCTATGGGGAAAAGTGACATTGAACTACAGATCCTGGGAGAAAATTTTAAAGAAAGGCATTGGTCTGGAGAGTTATCTTCGATATTTGCCAATATTGGACAAGATTATGTGGGATATTGCTCTAATTACGAAAACGATAAATTTATGAGTTGGTCTGATGAACTAACGATTGACATACTCAACGGGAATAACCATACTAATGCCGATTATTATGCAAAATATCTAAAATGTACATATGTCACATATGAAAAAAGACAAAAAAAAGCCCAAGAAGAAAAACAAAAAGCTATTCAACAAGCACAAGCCCAAAAACAACAACAACTCAGTCTTGCAAATGAAAAAAAAGAGAGACAAAGAGTCCAAGGTGCTTGTCAAGCATGGAGAACAAAAGCGAATCGAATGGTGTATTCACTTGGGGTGGGAGATAAAGTGATGAAAAACAGTGCTGTTTTCATAATTCAGGGTGCGAATGCCAATACATTTTTAGTGAACGCATTAGGCTATAACATATATTTACAAAAAAGTGATTGTATCGCTTATGAAGCTTTGAAAACAGCTCCAAGCCCATATTGTTATCAATAAAATTTCTTGTAAATTCAAAATTTTAAAAAAGAGGTCATATGCAAAAAGTATTTTCTGTTCTATTGATTTGCTCATCGGTAGTATTCGCTGAAGTTAAATTATCCTCATCTTATAATAAATGTATGGATAAATCAGGTGGTGTCACCGCTTTGGGACTTGACTGTATGAATATTGAGACTGAAATTCAAGATAAAAAGCTCAACAAATTCTATAAAAGCGCCATGAAAATGTTGGAACCAAAAAAACAAGCTGAACTCAAAGATGTTCAAAGATTCTGGATAAAATATAGAGATGCTCAATGTGGATTTTACATAGGATTGACAGGCGGAACGATGGATAATACAAACTCATCATCTTGTTTTTTGACCATGACTGCTGAGCGAGCGCAAGAGCTAGAATCTATTGCAGGGATGCTGTAATCTTATTACATACATGCTCATAGACAACGCTAGAAGTGATGTAATCTGCTAAACTAATACCTTCTAAAACCATAAGGGTCACACATGAAGTGTGGCTCTTATGACAATATATCTTCTCCTCAACTAAGCCCAATATCGATGTAAACACCAAAAAAATCTTCTCACCATCTGAACATCATCTCACCTACAAGAGCTTTGCTGTAGATGTACTGCTAAATAGCGGTAGATTTCTCCCGTTACTCCATGGTTATCTCCGATTCACCCCTACAAAAAATGAACTCCAAATATTTATACCCACATATTATCAAGCTGTAAACACCAAAAAAATCCGATCAAAGGAGCATCAATGCTATCCATAACACAGTGTCTTACCGTGATTATCGCCATTGCCACAATTGTGGTCAACACCCTCGATTCAAAGAGAAAAAGCCCAATGGATTTTGATTCTTGAATCTTTAACTAAAAATACAAAAGGATAAACCATGTCTGCATTACACCCACTAACCCAAGCTCAACTCCTAGAGCAATGCCCAGCACTTTTTACCAGTGCTCCTCACTCTAGCGCATCAGATCAGTATCACTTCGTCAGCACGGTCGAAGTCATAGATGAGATCCGTCAACACAGTTGGTTCCCCGTGTCTGTCCAAGAAGCCTCCGTACGAGATGAGGATAAATTTGGATTTCAGCGCCATTTAGTGCGCTTCAGACACTTCGATGACCTTGTTAATCCAAAAGAAAATGCTGTAGAGCTGTTGCTCTTCAATTCCCATGACCGTAGTACCGCATTTTCTATTAGCATCGGGATATATCGATTTGTGTGTGCAAACGGTCTTGTAGTAGCTGACAGTGTTTTTCAAAGCTATAAAATCAAACACATCGGAGATCGTGAGAACGATGTCACTACTGCCATCGCTAATATTGGTACATTCAAACCATTTCTTCAAAAAAAGATCGACACCTTTGAAGCTATTATCCTCACTCCTACTGAGCAAGAGTCATTTGCAAAAGCAGCGATACCGCTCCGGTTTGATGAACAGCTTAAAGTTAATCACCGTGATTTGCTTATCCCCCATAGGGTAGAGGATGAGAAATCGGATCTCTACACCACCCTCAACATTATTCAGGAAAATCTCCTGCGTGGAAACGTCAAAGGGGTAAATTCACAAACAGGACGCAACTTCACTTCGAGAGAGATCACTTCCATATCCAAAGATGTTGATGTTAATCGGGGGCTATGGGATATTGCAGAACGTATTGCCTCTATTAAATCACCTGAGTCAACTATGGCTATTGCAGCCTAGCAATTACACCACAAAGGAACACCATTATGAAAACAGAAAGCTACCGATTAGTAAAAGAAATGGAGCACATTAACCCTACGAATCTCGATTGGTTCAAACATCACATCAGAGGTATATTAGAGTCAAAAAAGCCTTTTCACGTCAAATGCGACTATATCGGACTCTCATTCCAAGAGATTGATGAAAAGATTGATTATCTCGCATCGGAAATCAAAGAGATTCAATCCATGAAAAAGTCGTTAGAGAGTGCGAAGAGCATAGCACTTGAAGCCGTCGCCTCTGTATTGGGGGAGTATGGGGTCGATCGTATTGATGGAACAATGATTAGCTCAATAACCATCACCCCCTCTAAGACCAAGATCAAAAACACTCTCACCATCCTCGATGCCAATGCGCTCATCTCATTAGGGTACGTCAATGTCACCATTGATGAAAAATCGATAATGGAAGCGATGTGTACCATAGAGGGAATGGAAGAGGTTGACCAATATGTTGAAATTATTTCTACCGAAGAGCATATACCATCTCGTATCAAAGTCAATACA
This sequence comes from Campylobacterales bacterium, assembly GCA_026390135.1. Lineage (GTDB taxonomy): Bacteria > Campylobacterota > Campylobacteria > Campylobacterales > Sulfurimonadaceae > Sulfuricurvum. Next base: position 122,575 of record JAPLGN010000034.1, read on the forward strand.
AAACGAAGCAGCGCCAACAATCAAGCTACAGAACTGCTGAAATACACAGAGGATGCAGCATGAGCGCACAACAGGAGGAATCAATGTTCACAGACAAACAGGTACAAGCTCTGCGTTACAACCTTGACGGTAGCCGTGTTAAAACTCGTCAGCAAGGCAATGTCAATCTCTCTTACTTAGAGGGATATGATCTGATCGATACTGCGAATACCGTCTTCGGGTTTGGCAACTGGAGCTACAGCATCAGTACCCTAGAACAGGTTTCCGAAGAGATCAATGAAAAGAATAATAAGGTCATTGGGTACAAAGCTGTAGTTAATGTCGTCGTCCAAGATCTTCATCATTCTAAACATACTTCGAGAGAAGATTGCGGTTTCGGGACAGGTATCGCTAAGCAATATGCCGATGCTCATGAGTCGGGAGCTAAAGAAGCGGTAACCGATGCACTTAAACGCGCTCTTCGTACTTTCGGATCACAATTTGGAAATGCCTTGTACGATAAGCAACAGCGTAACGTAGATCATGTACCGCCAGCACAAGATACAACCTCGCCTTCACCCCCTGCAAATCAATCAATTCCACAGGCTAATACATCCTCATTACATCAGTTAGGACTAGAGGTTCAGGAACATAATGGGGAACTGATCGTTTTAGGGAGTACGTATGGGAAACAGGAATTGCTGAAGAAAGAGGGGTATAGATGGGACGCTCAGCGTAAAGTTTGGTGGCAAAGCTCTCAAAAAGTCGCGTGATGATGAGTATATTAATACCACTAGAATTGCTAATCGTTATTCCTGATTTGTACGAAACGGAAGAAATATCCGATCCAATATGTTATATCAAACTGTTCACACCAGATAGCAATTGGACGTGGTATGTCATAGAGTTTTCAAAAGAAGATTCAAAAACGTGTTTTGGCTACGTTCAAGGCTTTGAAAGTGAATTGGGATACTTTTCTCTCGATGAATTAGAATTACTCCGTGGTTCGTTAGGACTTCCAGTTGAGCGAGATTTATCGTTTAAGCCTACGCTGTTATCCAAGATTAAAAGTGTCCAATAAAATAAAAAAGTTCTTGGCGAACTATGGTTTCGCTTACTGCTTATAAAATGCCCCCAATAAGGGGCTACTTCTTTTTTTGATCGTCTTACTCCATCACTCCATCACACCTCTAATATAAAAAGCTTTTATATTAGAGTCGTAAAACTCTTGTTTACTTTTCCCCTCCTCGCATGTGACTCTTTTAACAAATGCCTGCGTAAAGTTCATAATCGCTCCTCGTCATACCTTGTAGCAGATAGCTCTATGTTGCACGAACTATGAAATATCTACTTGTTTAAGCGCACGAGTTAAAAAAATTATTTACAGCATGCACATTGAAATGAAAGAGATAAATACAAGTCAAGCATAAAGTGCAAATGCCCTCTATTTAGGCGTATTGGAGTAAAGATATAATTAAGTATCAGAGATAACCAAAATAGTAATCATAAAGAACAAGAATACTGAGCCAATAAAGTATTAAGTCACACCTCTTTATTAACCTACATTACTTACCTCTATCTACTCCTCTATTGTCACTACGTAGACTTGATTTATCCTCTTTACGTAACAACAGGGGATACACAATGAACCATACGACAGAAATAGACACGATAAAACTTCAAATGGAGTTTCTCAATGGAGATGATCAAAGGGCGGTACTAAATGGTATTGTCAATGCACTGTCATCAACCTACAGTCAGCTTTACATTAAATACAACACAGGGAGTAATAAAGGCTTGCAGATTAACACGATCTACACGGCAGGCAATAAGATATTGGAGTTAAAAACAGGGAGTTTTCTCAGTGGTAGCTACCAAGATAAAAAGAGACTTTCAATCTACTATGTTGCCGTGGAGATAGCAGGACTCAAGAAGTATAACATCCAAAGAGATAAAACCTCTCAGGATTGCTTACTAAGAGTGTGTGCGTATTTAAACACCAATATGATCCGATTTGAGATCACCGAGATAGATCTATGCGTTGATATGTTATGTCCTTACGAGAACACTTATGCTTTTTGCAACAAGAAGGCTGCTGGGGTTAAATATTATAAGGTAGATGAGCCTCAATACAATGCGACAACCCACTATGTTGAAAAATACAACCATACTCACAACAGGGTCATGAAACGAGCCTATCTGTATGATAAGAGAATTAAAGAGGGGACGATTAATTTTAGTCTTACACGGTTTGAATTAAAACTTCAACCTCGCTATTTTAGTGCGTATGAATTTGGTTCAACTACTCTAAGTGAAAATTTGGAGAAGTACCATGTTCTTTTCTTCCCAACACAAGAAGAAAAAAGAGCTGCGCTATCACTCTATAAAGAGCATGAGGGGAAGATAAGAAGAAGGGATTTGCATCGGCTAGGACTTGATTACTACAGAGTATATCCCGATACAGGTGCGATAGAGTTTTTTTTGTTTAGCCTCTATGCCATATACGAGCATCATCTTGATTTGCCTTCTAAGCCGATGGTGGATAATGGATTTGATTTTGAAAATTAAGTTGAAAATTTTGTGGCACTAAGCAAGACATTGATCCAGTTAAAGAGAGTAAGAAATATAGAGCTTTTACTCGAGGAACTATTACCAAGAGCAAAGAGAATTTAGGGAGACATAGGGTTACGAGTTAGTGTGTTAAATGCGGACATTTACTACATTAGAGATTTCATAAATAAGATGCCAGTATAAAGTTGGATGAGCCCCTGTTTTACGATGAAGCACTCCATTATAGCAATAGGTAAGAATTTGATATTATTCCCAACTTTTTCTACAGCTATGTTTAAAATTATTGAATATGCTATGATTGTGACATCTTAACATATGGCAGAACCATAAATAGGTTATTAATGGAAAACCGAGAACAAAATTCATCTATTCACGCATCTAATATTAAGTTTTTAACCCCTACATCGGACGCTGATCCACGTCATACGTACCGTACCGCCCTGACCAAAGCGATAAATCAAGAAGGTGTCACAAATATTGCTATTTCTGGTTCATACGGTGCTGGGAAGACCAGCATTATCAATACGTTTTTGGACGAACAAACAGACAAAAATAAATACATTCGAATATCATTGGCTAGTTTCAAATCGGCTAATAATACTAGTAACGATGCCGGCAATACTACTTTTGTTGGAGATGGTATTGGTCTTACAATTGAGAAAAGCATCCTGCAACAGATCTTTTATAAAGTCGAAAAATCAAAACTCCCTTACTCCAAACTAAAACGTATCGTAGAGCCGGAAAGTTGGACATTGACTCGCGCGATTGTGATTCTGCTCATATTCGCAGTATTGGGGCATTTGAGTCTTGACACGGAATATCTATTATCGATTGTCGGCGCAAACTGGATAGTAGCTTCTGGATGGTTCGTTACTATCTTAACTCTTTTTATTGGATATTTTATGCTTCATTATGGGGCAAAATATCTAAGTAGCTTGAAACTTGATAAGGTCACAATCAAAGATGCCGAATTCAGTCTCGGAGGAGACAAGGATGATGACTCCTTGATTAACCGTCATATAGATGAAATCCTATACTTTTTTGAGACAACACCCTACAAATATCTAATTATCGAAGATCTTGACCGATACGGCAATATTGCAATTTATGAGAAACTCAGGGAATTGAATACGCTCATCAATAACTATGACAAAATCAAGTCTAAAAAAGAAAAAGTTATTTTTATCTATGCGATCAAAGATGATTTTTTCGTAGGTGAGAACCGATCAAAATTCTTTAACATCATAATTCCAGTCGTCCCCTATATTAATGCAAGTGGTAATTCCAGAGATCTATTTGTAAAAGATTTGCGCGATGCAGGGATCAGCGAAACCGTTGTCTCAGATCAGCTCTTGAAAGATATTTCCAAATTTGTCCACGATCGACGTTTGCTCACAAATATCATTAATGAATTTCTTATTTACCTTGACGAATTGAACCCGGAGCTAGATTTATCGAAAATCAATCCGGAAAAATTGTTTTGTATGATTGTATACAAAAACTTTTTTCCGAGCGATTTCGCAGATCTACATCAAAGCAAGGGATGGCTCTATGATGTATTCAATAAAAAACGTCGAGATCTTCAGAAGAAAATCATAGGCAATCTGGAAACTGAAATAGAGAACATTCACGTACAAGTTACTGAAGCAAAGCAGGAAGTTCTTTCATCTGAGATCGAATTGCGTAGCGTATATCTTATACGAATTATCAATGAAATGAATATAGATGTTAAAGCTATCTTTTTAAATGGTTCATGGCTTACACTAAGACAAATTTTGGCAAATGAATCTTTATTCCGAGAACTGCTAAAAGGAGGATCAATTCAAATACAACACTCAAATGGAGCCCAAACTTATGGGAATTGCTCTTCTTATGAAAATGAATATATTTCCCGAATTAACAGAGTGCGAAACAATAACACCGAAAAGATCGATGAACTCAAAATTCATCTTGCATCCCTACAGTCAAAACGTTCATTAACGCTTACGCAGAGTATGGCTAAGATGATGATAGCGTACCCGAATCATGGTGTTTTTGATGATCAAAAAGATCTTTACGAAAAAGCTGGGTATTCAGAGGAAGATATAGCTTGTAAATTGGAAGCTCCTAATCTTTTGGCTTATTTTATCCGAGAGGAAAAAATCAGTAGGGATTATGCAGCATATATCTCATATTATCATAGCGGGGGGAGTTTGTCGCCATCGGATAATGAGTTCATTATCCGAGTTATTGAGGGGGTCATCAGCGATATTGATTTAAGAATCGACAATCCTGCACTTGTCATTGATGAATTGTCAGAAAACAAATTTTTGTCACAAGCAATTTTAAACATGGATATTATTGCAACGCTCTATGAAAATCAGGGCAAATATCAAGAGCACTGCAATATTATATTCAATCTATTGAAAAATGAAGAGAATGCCAGATCTTTTATTCCGATCTTTATCCAAGAAGATATTATCAGAGCTGGAAAATTTGTCAAATATTTTATCGAACATGATGTACATTTTTGGAAGAGGATGGAAGCGTTCGACATTAGTGACGCTAAATTGTTCGTTTTGCTCTGCTATATGCTTGGAGCGTGTGATAAAGAGACACTTTTAGCTCAGGGAGATGCACTAAAAGATTATATTTTTCGATCTGGTGATGTGTTATTTACGATCCCGAATGCAGAAGAAAATTCAATGCTGCTTATGCTTTTGCCGGTTCTGGATGGCAAGTTTTCAAATGTTGATGTTCCTATGACTGATGAAGGGGAACAATTGTTCAATTGCATGGTTGAATTCAACCTATATGAGATTACCGCCCAGATGATTGCAACTGTTATGATAGCTATGGGCAATGAAGCATTTGATGAATATACCTCTACTAAGCAAGTGACCGAATACGCTAAGATTCTAAATTCGAATATTGACACATTGAAACAGTATATTGAAGAAAATATCAATGAATATGTTAGTCGTGTCTATTTGCAAACTCTCGATGGTGAGATCTCCACAGAAAATGAGGAATCCATACTCGCGCTCATTCAACATAAAGCACTCAGCAAATCGATGAAAAATAGAATTATCGAGAGTATCGCAACGCGAATCAGCAACGTGTCTGAAATTGAGTTTGACCCTGAACTGTTCTATCAGCTATTTTTAAAAATTAAAGTAGCACCAACTTGGGAGAATATTTACAACTACTATAGCAATATTGGGAATGTATTGGAAATAGATGAGGCACTTGCTGCCTATCTGACTAATTTGGAAATAGCAACCACATTGTCACAAACCAAATTCACAGACTCTTCGACACAAAGAATTTTTAGCAAAGCGATCATATTTAATCCATATATGATGCCTGAACTATTACGATTGTACCGTGTAGTAATCGCTCCGTTCGACGATATATCTGGGATAGACTGTTCAGAAAAAATAATTACCAATGTATACAATGCAGGATTTATAAATTCGAATGCGACGAATTATGAATATCTGCAGATTCATACAACTGGATTACATTTGAAAATGATAGAAGCAGACTTTGAACGTGCTATGGGTTATATTATTGAGCTTCCATTTGATAAGAATAATGCATTATATGTGTTGCAAAGCAAGAAAATTAGTGCTATACAACGATTTGTCTATTTATCTAAGATTGGACTTACCGCGTTGAATGAGGCTGATTTATTTGATCCAATAAGTGAGATTCTGTATGCTATTAAAGACAATGGCAGCATCATTTACGATTTTAATTTCTTGACTTACGCATCAAAATCATCTTTGGAAATTAATCAGAAAATAGAATTAGTAATGAAAATTATTGATAGTCTATCAACGGAACAAATATATTCTTTTCTTGAAGATCTTGAAGGTCATTATAAATATTTAAGACCATCAGAGGGCGGGAAGCGTTCATATGAGTTTGCTAATAATAAATACAATCAACTAATATTTAAGAAATTAGAGGGCTTGGAGATTGTTGGAAAAGTTCATATTTTCGATAACGAAATTACAGTTAATAGGAAAAAGAAAGTGAGAAGTGATAGGAGTAATTAGTATGGAGGATTGGTCATTCGGAATATAAAACAAAGAATCCCGATATTAGTACACATTCTATGGTTGAAGATGTTTTGGATTAGCCGTAACAAGGTGAAGAAGAAGGCTATATCAAGTGACGAGATGCCTTTGTGCAATCGTGGGGAGTAAAAAATCAGTGAGCATGATCAGAGAAAGAAGATCGTTTGGAATATTTCTTGAAAAAACTGAACTGTAGCAATAACGTATGCTCCAAATTGGTTGAATTCCCTAAAAGGAAGCATTAGTAATGAGTAATTCTATTAAGATTGTATTCATTAAAATACTTTCTATGATTTTCAGGACTATAATCAACAATATCCAATTTAAACTGGTGAGCGTGAATAAACACTTCCTTAACTTTTATTCCAAGTTTTTGGCATTTCTTAAAGATTTCACTTTTGACAGAAGCCTGCATTTGACAACCTAAAATGACTGATTTAATTATGGTTGGTTCCATTTCAAAGAAATACATATTGTTATTGGAATCACGTATAGCTGAATCTAATGAAATCAACATACGCTGTTCCTCCTCATATTTCCATTCTGGAGATTTTACAAACCATGAGGATGTGTTGCTTTCAAACTCTTGTGGTTCTATATAGGAAAGACGCTCTAATTGGTATTCAACTTTTTTTAAGATACCAATATTCTTATAATGGTCTTTAATAGTATTTCCAGTGAATTCACATATAGATGCATCTTTAAACTTTCCATTGAAATGTATTGCACTTGAATCAAACTCTATACATATTCCTGAATGATTATTTGCATAGTGAGCCCACATTAACAAATTATCAGGTTTGGCTGTAAAACAAATAACACCTATACTTGCTCGAACTCCACATTTAGCATCTAATGCTGCATCATTGTATGAAGTAGGATCATTTAAGTTGTTTGAATAGGACATTATTTCTTCAGCTTCTTCCTCTGACATAGAGAGGAAATAGTTGCCCATTACCATTTCAAAAGGGTCGTTAAAGTCGCCAAAACATGATAATTTTAAATAAAAATTCTCAAAAAATTCTGGACGATAAACAGCATATTTATATATTGAACTCAATAATTTCTCCTTATAGTCCAATGTTTGACTTGAGAGTCGTAATAATTTAACGGCTTACATATTTGGACTTACTATGAATCTTTACGTGAGACTAAAAAGCTTGATATTTTTGCAACTATTATCTTTTTTTTGATACGATAATATGCAAAGATGATTACCTATACAATAACCTTTAGCCTTCTATATTTATTTATTGCTATGCAACAAATAAGGCTTGATCGGCTTTTTCTTTCATCAATCCTAAAATTTCATTATGATCCGCCGCATCAATAAGCCTGAAATTTTCTTTTTTTGCTTGATCTTGCACAAATCGAATCTTATCGGCAAGACCTGCTGTGCCACCTACGGGAGGCATATAAATAACTTTATCGGTGATGGTTTCATTTTTCAAGTATTTAAGCATTAACGCATTTTGAAAGGTATCCCAAAAATCAACGTATAGAGAAACAAGCTGTGTCGCTACTATAGGTTTTTTATTTGCAAATGAAACAAAACTGATCTCTTTTTCTTCACCAAATTCCATAGCAATATGTGTGCGAGTTTTGATGGTTTTATCCCATTTTTTTGCTTTAATCTCTTGTTGTATGGTGGTGATCAACTTTGTTTTTGAATATGGATTTAGTTTTCGCTTCTGTTCTAATTGCTTCGATAAAGAGACTTTAGATGCAAAAACGTTTTGTAGCTCTTGATCGATGCTTGAAGAAGTGATGATGTACTTGGACGGTTCGGAAACGATCAGTGATGGGGAAATTTCTCCCACGTAAATATTATCTTGGTTTATTTGTCTTTTTTGGAGCATTTCAATAGCGTAATGTACATTATCAACATCGGGAATTTGAAAGCATTTTCCAAGTTTGCTGAAATCTTCGATTGTTTTAATTCTAATCTCATTTGTCGTTATATCTTGGAGAATTACACCTAAATTGAGTACTTCACCAGTATAAGGTATGGATAGTTTTAAAACAGATAAGAGTCCATTTTTACTGTCTGATTGTCTAGTCGAAAAATCAATCGGCATATAAACTCCTTGTTACGTCTGCATAGCATTTTGTGTTCCGTATACACGCATCGTATATATTCTCTTTACGTTCGGATAAAAAACGCGAAATTTTGAATTTTTCATCAATCGAAAATCCATACAATTGATCACAGATGGCTATGATATCTGCTATCTCTTCTGCTTTTATGCGCCCAATAGTGTTTGCATATCGGATGATATTTACAAAACTTGTATCATCAATCAAGCTGTAAAGAATTTTCCCATTATATGGTGGATAATGGCAATTATACTCATTAATCTCTAATAGAATATTATTTATCTCATGTCCATTAAAAATTCTATCGGCGTCGATGGAATTGTAAAACTTGCTTTTACTGTTTTGCTTAATAATAATATGATTGAGTGCGTGTCGATCATAGTTTCTGAGATACTGATCAAACGGGAATATAGAGGTAAATTGGTCATAATTCTCAACACTGCGTAATTCATCAATGAACTCACCGTAACTTTCCCATTTAACGGTATTGGGATACCATTCAACCGCAAAATAGTGCTTTGATGGAAGTGGAACAACAGAAGGCATATTTGTGGCGATATCTCCAAAAATATAATCACTGATATATATTATTTTACCTGCTGGAACAGGGACACCAATCAAAGATGCAATGTAGTGTGCAATAAATTCGCGGGAGTTTGAAAAATTAAATTTGACTTGATACTGCTTGCTATCATCCGCCTTGATAATAGCATAGTCGGAACATCCATGCTCTTTTTGGAAATCACTTAACCAATCGATAGCGTTTAAAGTAGCGTAATCAACCATTTTATATTTCTTTCATATATTGATCTGATTAGTATATCTTATTAATTATTGATGTCTGGAATTTCAATTTTTTTACGAAACATTTAAACCATAAAAATATCATTCATCTATTTAGCTAACGCTCACCTGCCCATTCATCAGCATCGGCAAAAGCCAATCTCGAAGTTTTGCCAGCTGTTGGTTTTCTTGTTCAATAATATCTTGCTTTTTGAAAATTGGTTGTATTTTTTCATCAAATAGTTTTCTTATTTTTTTCTCTGCTAACAATGTCTTAATTTCTTGTAATACCGAACTTGATATTTCTTTAAAAGTTGATCCTGATGCATTATTTTCTATTGTTTGAATTGAATTTGAAATAACAAAATAAATAAATTCAGAAGAAAAATCTTTATTCGGAACAAATGATTTAAAACCTTGATTTGTTGTTAAATCATTTCTAGCAATAGCTATATATCCAATTGGTGCTCTTGTACTTAATAAAATAGTACCTTTAGGCATTATATTCAGAGATGCTTCTTTAATACCTTTGACTGATACATCGTATTCACCAGCACTAATGAATTTATTACCTTGATTATTTGACAAATCTTTAGGAGTAATCCATGCCATACCATTTTTACAAAAATTTTCTTCTATAGCTTTAGATGGGGTACTTCCACCTATAATTTGTCCTAAATCATTAAGAATTCCACTGTTCCACCCCTGTGGAATCTCTCGTTTTAATTCCTTGCTACAGACCATCACCCCGCCCGATGATTTATAAGGTTTGCCACTCTGATCGGGAAAATCAAATTGTACGAACCAGTAATCGTAAAGGGTTTTTGCCATCGCTTCGAGTTTAGCATTGATACGGTTGTTTAGGTCAATTTTGGCATCGAGTGAAGAGAGGATGGAGGCGATTTTTTCTTGCGTTTCAATTTTTGGCAAAGGAATTGTAATAAGTCTAAAATTTGTAGTAGCCTGAGCCAAAGCAGGAACACCAACATGACATTTATTTGCCAAAAGTCTTTTTTGTCCTTCATTTGTGTGAAAATAATATACAAAAAAAGTAGGCGAAACGAATTCTGTTTTTAATCTCACGCGAAATTGACTTTGGGATATAACATATTGCTCAAACTTTGAATTATCAGGAATAAAAGAAATTTGTCCTAATGTTCCTCGATGGGTAATCACAATATCGCCTCTACGAGCTATTGCCTTTTTAAATGTTTTAGCTTTTTCTTCTGTCACATATCTAAACTGATCTTCTACTAGTCTATATTTTGGGAGATTAGACCCATTGAGGACAGGTACACCGTATGAAACAAAATTATCAACTTTAATATCTGAACCAAATGGTCCCATAGAAATTTCATCAATAAGATCAGCTAATTTAGTCATTTTATTCATATTTTAATCCCGACAAAGACTTTTTAATCTCCGCTTCGAGAATTTTTGATTCACTAAACATGCTCTCCAAATTCTTGCTATACTCTTTCATCTTGGTATTGAACTCTTCTACTGTGATGTCGGTATATTCAATTTTCACATCGAAATACTGACCTGCGGAGAACGAGTAGTTTTTCTCTTTGATCGCATCATAGCTTACGACAACGGAAAAATCATCAACCACTTTTTTGGTATTGAAAGTTTCGATGATCTGATCTTCTTCTGCAAAGCTCAAAACTGTTTTTTGATTTTTATCCTCTTTGATTTTTGTTCCAAGTTTAGAAGCATCAACGAGAACAACCGTATCACGGTTTGATTTATCGAGAAAGAGAATGGAGACGTTCGTTCCTGTGGTGGCGAAAATATTACTCGGCATCGAGACAACCCCTGAGAGCATCCGTTCCTCAATCATCTTTTCGCGTATTTTCTTGTCTATCCCGCTTTGTGCCGTGATAAATCCAGTAGGAACGACAATCGCTGCTTTTCCACCCTCTTTGAGGCTGTACATGATATGCTGTATAAAGAGCAAATAGATTGCCATTTTATCAAAATCTTTTTTCGGGACGTTGGGGAGTCCTGCAAAGAATCGCTCATGGTTGGCTTTGGTTGCTAAGTCGTCTCTAAAATCGCTAAAGTCCATCTTGAACGGTGGATTCGATACGATGTAATCGAAACGGCGTAATTTCTCCCCCTCGGTGTGGTAAGGGTGAAGGATCGTGTTACCTTGAATGATGTTGGGGATGGAGTGGACGAGATTGTTCAAAATCAGATTGAGCCGTAAAAGGCTTGAGGATTTTTGTGATATGTCTTGGGAGTAGATAGAACATCTCTCCTCTCCGATAGCATGGGCAATGTTCATAAGCAACGTTCCCGACCCTGCGGAAGGATCATAGCAGGTAACGTTTTTTACTTCACCCCGTACCAAAATAGCTGCCATGATTTTGGCTACTGCATGAGGTGTATAGTATTCGGCGTATTTACCTCCGCTGTCTTTGTTGTAGTCTTTAATGAGATATTCGAAAATGGTGGCAAAAAAATCATACTTTTGGGTAAAAATCTGCTCAAAACTGAACTCAGCGACTTTGTTAATGATTGCTTTGCAAAACGCATCCCGTTTGGAAGTGTCGGTGATAAACTCGCTCACACGATCAAAGAGGGTTATTTTTGATCCACCATCCGTTTTAACAGCAAATATCTCGTTGTTGGTGATGGCGATATCACGTAACGTATCATCAAAGAGTTTCGCAAAATCGGCTTCATTCTGGCGTTTAAAGAGGGACGAAATAAAATGTTGCGTTTGTAAGATGGCGGTGTCGGCTCCGAGTTGGAGATTGAGCATCTCTTTATCATCATTACTTAATGCTTGGTAAGCTTCTTCCCAATCCGTAGCCTTAGCTATGCGCTCATCAGCGTTTTTCAATGCGTAGGCAAACTTATCGTTGAGAAATTTATACAAAAACACTTGTGTAATGATTTTAAACTCATTGCCGTCATTGCCTAAACCGTAGTTGGCACAAATCGCTTTTAGGCTGTCTATGAGTTGTTTTGTTTTACTTTCGAAATCAATTACCAAGGGGATACTCCATTAAATTCATTTAGATATTCAGTAACGACAAGACCATTAATATACTGAGTCGTTTCAGGGTTTAGGTTTATTTTTTGCTCTTTTTGGAATCGAGCGATAATATTACTCATCATCAGCCGTTTAAAATAGTCCTCATTATCCAGCATAGAGGTGTTTTGCCACACCTTCTCATCTGCATCCTCTTTGACTTTGTGAAGTGCTTCATGGATTTTCATTTCAGACTCCGAAATATCACTTCGTTCCCGTAGTCTCTTATGAATACGAGCGTATTTGGCATCACCGCTATATTTTGATCTGAGGAGATTATTTTGGCGATTGAGCTCTTTTATCTTTTCGTGAATTTTATCCAAACTTCCTATGTTCTGCGTCATTTCCTCTTGGGTTACTTCACTGAGTTTCTTTTGTTTGAATAGACGCTCTAGCTCTTCTTTGAGTGCAATAAATACAGGATCTTTGGGGTCAAAGTTACCTGCTAGTGCTTCTCTAGTTTGACGTAGTGCATCTTTTAGATCATCTGCAAGCTTTAGTTCTGACTCGCCAATTTTTACAAAAGCGAAAATAACCTCTTCGAGGGCTTCGTTGAGAAGATTCGAGGTATCGGAAGCGTTTTCCATTTTATTTTTGAGGTTTAGTAGTTCTAAATGATCGCGGGCTACACGATAGAGTAAAAGCAATTTATCAAAGTCGATTTTCTCCAATAGCTCATAATTACCCGTTAAGCGGATGATGTTATAGAGGCTTTTAGCATTGTCCAGTACTTTCAGTATTTGTTGCATTTGTGCGGTGTCATTGATATGGCTAATTTGCTGTGAAAATAGCTCAGCATTGCTGGTGTCGAACTGCCAAAGGGTTTCTTTGATCTCGTCTATCTCCGCTTCTATCTCTTCTTTGGATTTGAAGAGCTTAGAATAGGTTTCGATCTCATCACCGAGTTCACCTTGAAGTTCATCCCAATAAGCTTTATTTGTTTTGTCAAACTCTTTGGAAATATCTGCAAAATCTACGACATAGCCATAACGGTGTTTTTTGTAAGTACGATTAACTCGTGTAAGTCCTTGGAGAAGATTATGACTTTTTAATACCCTGCCAAGATAAAGTTTTTTAAGTCGTGGTGCATCAAATCCCGTGAGTAGCATGTTATAAACAAAGATAAAATCGATTTCTCCATTTTTGAACGCTTCCACATTATCTTTTCGATCCTCTTCATCGTGCAAGATTAGGGCGGAAGTTTTATCTGGATACTTCACCTTAAGTATTTCGAACATATTTTTAGCTTGTTCGGAACTGTGACAGATAACCATCGCTCCTATCGTGTCATCCCCTAATCGGATACGGCTCTTATCAAAATCATTAATAATGTACTCCAACATCGGAGTCACGAAACTTTTATGGGCATAAACGAATTTGTTTTCTACGTCGCCTTGTTGTACTTCTATATCAGCTAGAACCTGTTGCAATTGGAGTTTGTAACGGCTTTCGATCTCTTCACGAATAAGCCTGAGTGTGTATCCATCCGCGATAGAGGCATTGTAATAGTATTTATGGATATAGTCACCAAATAACATCTTAGAGTTGTATTCATCACCCAATAGTGGTGTTCCTGTAAGTCCGATCTTGATAGCATTGGGATCGGACTCGGTGAGATTGGCTAAGAAGCTCCCTTTTGGGTTATAGCTGCGGTGAACTTCATCCAGAAAATAGATTCGTTGAACGCCGATGTTGTAGTCATTTGTCGATACCACATCAGGATCATTTTCAAATTTTTGAATATTAACAACGGTGATTTCTGCTTTACCTGAGTGGTTGTGTATCGCAGTAGCACTAGCTATTTCTTTTTTGAATGCCTCTCGTGAAGTTACCGTATGGACGACTAGGCCACGACTGGCAAACTCTCTATGTGCTTGTATCGCCAAATCGATTCTATCGACGATAAAATAAAATTTTGGGATGATCTGTAGGCGTTGATAATAATCCGTCAGATAGCGAACATTGTAATACGCTAAAGCCGTTTTTCCACTTCCTTGTGTATGCCAAATAATCCCTTTTTTTACTCCTTTTTCGAGTTCGGTGGCTATGGCTTTAGTAGCGAAGATTTGTGGGTAGCGCATAATGTGTTTTTGCATACCGTTGCTGGCTTGTACATATACTATCGAGTACTGAAGCATAAACGCCAAACGCTCACGGCTAAAAAGTGAGGTGCTAAGACGATTGGTTGGAGTGTTCGGATCTTTATTCGTAATAAACTCATTATTGCTTTTGATGACTTCGTAGTTGGTGTCTTTTAGCACATCATTTTCAACTGTATCATCGAGATCAGCAAGAAGCCTATCGAGAGGAAGTTTATCTTCTTCTCGAAAATAGTTAAACTGAGGTTCTTTGTAGGAAGCTGTGGCATAAAAAGCTCCTTGAAACGGTTCGATAGAGTCAGGATCATATTCCATGTTATTGGAAAAAACCATCAATTGCGTGAGGTTCACAAATTTTCTAAACTTTTTGTTTTGAAATCGTGTATTGATTCGGTTTCGCTCGGCAATCACACCTTCTTTGTTGTTGGGTTTTTTAACCTCGATAAAACCAAGAGGCATACCGTTAATGAGTAAAACAATATCAGGGCGAAACTCTTCATCACCATTTTTATAGGTGAGCTCAGTGACGACGTTAAAGGTGTTATTATCAAAGTTTTCAAAGTCGATGAGTTTGATCCCCGATTTCTCGATCAATCGTTCATAAAATGCTTTTCCTAAATCTTCATTTTCGAGAAGAATTGCAGTATCTACATAAATTCTTTTAAGCTCATCGTCGCTTAGCTCTTTATCGGCATTGATTTTTGAAACGCTTTTAAAGAAGATGTCTTGAAAGATATTTGTATTTTCATCCCATGTGGCATTTTTTAGAGATACATATTCATAACCAAGCCTTACAAGATGGAGGATGGAAGGTATTTTTACTCTCGTATCTTCATTAAACTTCATTAGTTACTGCCTGTTAATAAAATATCAAAAATTGTTTTTTTATTATACATTGCGCTAGTAGCGGAGAAGTTAAAACAGACAGAGTTTCTAATTCATGTTATTTCCTCTTCACATACTCTCCCAAACTCTTAGCCGTCCCATATCCCAAATGAAGTTTGAAATCTTATTGATAGGGACTCCAAGGGTAGCCAATCGACCCAACAATACCGCATAATAGCTAGTTAAGTGGTGTAAAGGACGAAACCTCCTAATAACTTTAGATATAATTTGTCAAATCAACAGCATTTAAAAAATGGGCAAGTTTTAGTCTTTAAAAAAGATTCTTTAGAACGAGGTCTATACACATATTATTAAAAAAAGTATATGAGAATGATTGTATGCGGTAGATTATGGAAGGTGAACATGTTTAAATTTTATGCGAAAACGCAACATGGAAAATATAAAACTAAGAACGATGATTGTTATTTAATTAATTCTTTTGTATCGCAAGATGAGGAGAAGCAGCAACAATTATCAAAAAGTAATTTTATAGTTGCTATTGCTGATGGGGTGGGAAGTAGTAAATTTGGAGATATTGCTTCAAAGATGTTGCTTGAAAATCTGAGTAAAAATTCAAATATTTTATCTCATCAAATTATTTTAAATATTATTAAAAATACAAATAGAGAGCTACTTAAAAACTATAAACGAGATGCTTCAACAGTATTTTCTATTGTATATGCAACAGATAATAAAATTATAATTTATCATATCGGTGATACACGGGTGTATAAGTTAACATCAAACAATAACCTTGTGCAGCTCACTAATGACCATACCTATATCCAACAACTTATCGATGATGGTGTGGTTGGCGAAAACATGAGATTCAGCCATCCTAAAAAGAATATTATTTTACAATCATTAGGTAGCAAAGATGAAATCAATATTGATATTTATAAAAATAGTTTTGAAGCAGGTGAAAAACTTTTATTAACATCAGATGGTATTCATGACTATATTCAAGATGCAGAAATAAATGATATTTTAAAGAGTACTAAAAACATGAACACTAATATTGACAAACTCCTAGAAAAAGCCAAGCTCAATAATTCAAAAGATGACTTAAGTGTAATTATTATTGATCATGAGTAAATATCACCATTGTCTTTTTAGTAAGGCGCCTCTTTCTTTATTTAATTTAAAGATGGCGTCTTGATAAACTTCAACTATGTCACTGAAACTTCTTTTTGGCTCTCTTACACCACTCTTCTCTAGTTTTCGTATTTGCTCATAAGCAGTATCCGATAGTTTTTGATGAAAGTCTATGGTTTTCTCAAAAGTATCTCTTTTTGCCAACAAACATTGTTTTTTAAGCGTATGAAGGTAATGCTTAAAAGCTAGCGTGTCACCAAACTTAACCGTAGATGGTTTGGCTCCACTAAATAATATATCTATATATTTATTGGTTTTTCCAAACGGTTTCAAGTCGTCTAATACGTGATAGTCATAGGCTCTATCTAAGGCTCTTGTCCCGTACTCAGATAATGTTTGAGGACAATAATACCATACAGATCTTCTACTAACAGCACCATCTTCAGGGTTATCAAATTTACCAGTATTAAAACTTCTAATATTTAAAAATGTTCCAGAAGCTATCGCATCTACATTTGCACATGCCAGTGAAAGCATTTGATGATTGCTATAACCAACAATTACTTTTTTATTTTGAAGCTTTAGCCCAGCGACAAGCTGTGCCAAATTAACCAGCCAATAAGAATCGTTTTCTAAATATTGTCCCTCTGGAACTACATAAAAACCATCAACATCCCAATTTGAAGCCATATCAACAATCGTTTCAATACTATTTTCATTGATAATAACATCAAATGATAGTGCCAATGTTAAATACTTTGCTTTATCATCAAATACTTTAATTGCTTTTTCTACAAATAACTTTTGTTCTTTTCCCCATCGTTTATCAGGCTCTTCACAAAGACGTGATGGGATGATATAAGCTTCTGTGGAACAGTAGTCATTAATATGCTTTATCTCTTTAAACTTACTTTCTAAAAATATATCATCAGAAAGTAATGATGTGTCAAAATCATTTAACCAATGACTCCATGATGTTAATTTATGATGATCTGCATGAGGGTTATAATACTGAGGATCAAATAAAGTTTTTCCATCAATATTATAAAGTTCATCGGAGAACTTTTTAGTTTGCTCTTCTGTTAAATCCCTTGGACTTAATATAACGGTGCCTTCTCCCCATTTAGAGATTAATTCTTTAGCGTACCCCATCATGCCGTGACCTAATTGTAAATACAAATCCATAGACTATAACCCCTTGTGTAAGTTGCTGTATATATCATCAAACCACTCTCTAGCATCATGTGCACTTGCTGACCTTTTTGTTCTATGCTTATTCATATTTGTGTGAATAAACTCAAGCATTTCAGTGAAATTTTCATCCTCTAGGCGGTCAAATTTTCCTTGTTCTACTTTTCTGATAACTTGAGATATAGTGCTACATCCTTCTGAAAAAGGATTTATCCCACTAATCATTTCATATGCAACTAACGAAAGAGAGTATAAGTCTACTTTGCTGCTTATATTCTCTTTTTCATTATCAATTTGTTCAATTGGAGCATACGCACATGTAGCAGGGCCATTAACTGCTTCTGTAGCAGTGTAAGATGTTCCAGACAAATCTCGTGCAATTCCATAATCTATCAATATAAAGTCACCTTTTGTATTTCGCATAATATTTTCTGGTTTTATATCTCTATGAACGTGGTTGTTTTTTTCTAATGTATAAATTTCATCTAACATAGAATTTAAAAATTCGCATACTTCCCCACAATGTATGCTCCCTACGCGATTAATATACTCTCTTAAATTTTCACCATCTATAAATTCTTCAATAATATAAAGGTATTCAGTTCCTTCACAATCTATTGAATCATTTTTAAATATTTTAGATGTGTTAAGTGCTTTTATGTTCTTAATAATTTCTATCTCTCGTAATACTCTTCTAAGGTCTTGGTTAGGTTTAACAATTTTAACAATCACCGTTCCAAATTCATCTGAAATAGCTTTGTAAACAATTTTTTGTCCTGCTTCTTTAATCATTTCACATTGGCTTAAACCTATCGCTTCTAAACAACTATTTTTAATCATATTTTATTAGCCTAGTTTTGAGATACATATCTACCTACCCATTCGTTAAACATCCAAGACATATGACTTTTTGGTAGGGATTGTTTTTTTGCTTCATTAAGTCTTACAAGGGTTTGATTTGACAAACTGTATAAACCGATTCCACAATCTTTAAATTTATTAATAGTGCTTTCTCTTGGATTCTTTACAGAGGATAAAGCATATGATTCAGAGGCAAACCATTGATTGGCATCTGCTTGGTTTAGAAGTGTTTTCCATTCACTCATTTTCGCTTCAATTGAGACTATTCTATTAACACTATAGATGTCTTTTAATGGATTGCTTATCCATTTTGATTGCTTTCTTTCAATCATTCCTGCATCATATAACTTCTCTATGGAGTGCAATAATGTTTTATAGTTATGATTTGTAGCCTGAAAAAGCTCAGTAGAGTTTAGTCCATTCTTCAGTCTAATATTTTCAAATATTTTGAAGTCAATATTATCTAATAAATTTCTTTGTTCTTGCCAAGTCTCAATGATTTTTGGGTCATACTCAGTCACGACAATGTCAGGGTATGAACTATCAATTAAGGGTTCTATAAAAAGTGCTAATTTGTTTTTTTTAGATTTGAAGATTTTTGGAATTTCATCAATGAACTCTCTCACCAAATCTAATTCAGGCCCTTCTTTGCTTAGTCGACTCTTCAATCCTATATCAACAGAATCATTATTAATAATGAGAATATCTTGCATTACACGATCCTCTTCTTTAATTGAGTCACTAGATAGATGTGATTTTTTTTATTATATCTAAATTAGTAACCATACTATGAATAATAGTATTTAAACTTCGTTCCAAAAATGATTAAATCTAGGCTATGGAATGACCCCCAAATTATCAAAAGCGATTTTACATTTACTGCTAGTATACTCATTTGAACATTTTAATATCTGTTTGCAGGAGATGAAGCATTTAAAACCGGAATGTTTGATAGTTTTGCGAGAGCGTTGAGTGTTTGACTTATTTAGATTCAATTGAGTGCTTTTGGAATCAACTGCTAAAACTATTATAGTAAGCTAGACAAATCTATATATTTCAATTGACAATCCCCTTCTTAATCCCCTTATTTAGGGAATTTGCATAATTAGAAAGGTGTGCCACAAAACATGACCTATAATGTGACACATAACATGATTAGTCAATGACGTTTGTTGATGACATTTGGCGATTCAAGTAGATTTTTTTTCGGTAAAACTTACTTTTGAACCATCGATTAACGTCCAATTATTAACAAAATCCTTTTTGATTTCATCATTGGTTTTAAAGATGAAATGATTGTAAAAACGTTTAAATTCTTCCATTGCCTGTAATCTATTGATGGTTGCATTTTTGACGCTTTCAAACTCAAAAACAATCGCGACACGATGTGATTTTCCAAAATTGTATTTCCGTGTTGCTGTTTTTTCAGCAAGAGCAATACAATGTACACGCAACTGCTCAATCAACCGTTTTGTGGATTCACCATTATGCTGCTCGAATAAAAAGAGATAATCTGCATCATGAATATTGAATTTGCTAACGGCATCAGGAATAAAAGTACGTCCGTCTTCCAACATCATTCTATTAAGTCCTTTTAAGTGTTCACCTTTGACCTTGCTTCTATTGTTTCCTACTTTATCAAAATAGTAATCCAAAAAATCAACCTCTCCATTGTTCTCATCAAGCCATCTTTTAAAATAGATATAAAAGTCAATTGTGTATTTTCTGTGAAAATAATGTCCATGAAATTCAGTACTGTTTTTGTGGACAGTTTTAATTTGTTCTTTCGTATATCCTAAATTATCTATTAAAAATGATTTTCCGTCATTGGTTAAATAATAGAAATCCTCCAATTTGCCAAGACGCGGATAAACGCCAAAGCTGATTTTACCTATTAATGCATTTTTAACATCGACCAATTTTTTTAATGAATTGGTCAAATCGCCTCGATTTTTGTACACCCCCAAAACATTAAACTGAGAAGAGGTTAGGTACTTGTAGATTGATAGTTGTTCGATTGCTTTGAGCTGATGATCACTTAGATGCATTTCGATTCCTCAAAAATCATCGATTTGTAGGCAATGCTCAATAGAGCTTGCTGCTACATCCGATTTAAGGTCTTGACTCTGCATTAAGTCATCACTAGATGAATTAGATTCTTCAATTGTTCTGTAATAGTTGTCCAATTGATACTGTACATTGTCTTGCCACTTCTCCTCGTCAATGCCAACATCGTTGTCTAAAAACTTAGTGCTATTTTTGAGTTTGAACGCTTGCTTGGAGCCCACCTTTGCATAAAACTCTCCGGGGCGTAGATTTTCCATCTCTTTAGTATCTATCTGTATCTCCTCTTTCATCACTTTCAAATTCTTATGGGAGTTCTTGCCTACAATTTTGATATTGGTGTTGCTTAATACAATCTCTTTGAGTTTGGCATCAAGCTGTGATAACGTTTGATGGGCAAAAGTCACAAATAACTTATATTTTCGGCTCTCTGTTAGTATCTCTTCAATAGTAGAACCAATGAAATTTTGGAACTCGTCAATGTAAAGATGCGTATGCGGTCTTAAATGTTCCGGTATTTTTTCCCGTTTCAATGCGACCATCTGGATAAGTGCCATAATGAATCTGCCATAGATAGCACCCGTGGTTTTCATTATGCCTTTTGTTAGTCTGACAATAATAATTTTCCCCGGAGTATTGATCTCTTTTTCTAAATCAACAGTACTTTTTCCAGTAATAAGATTGGTAAAAACTGGATAATTTAAGAGAATTTGCAGTTTTGTGGAAATGGCATTTTTGGTGGTGTTGAATTTTTCATTTTCGAATTGATCCGTGAAAAAATCTTTGTGCCCTTTAATAGGGCTTTTTTTTCCTAATGCAAGAAGATCAGTGCTTTTCTTATCATTCATAAATCGTTGCAACTCGTAAATATCTGAATCTCCCTTTCTGAGTAATGTTGATATACAGGGTACGAGTAATGCTTCCATATTGAGTGTCCACTCTATACCAAGCACTGTTTTAAAAATACTTGTGAGTTCTTGCGTATAAATAGCGTTAGTTTCTTCATCTGTACACTCTATTTGCAATGGGTTGATTGTAAAGATTTTATCCTTCGCCAAAAATGGATCGAAATAGATTAATCGATCTTTATCTATTGTTATAGCCACTTGTTTAGCTAAATCGCCATGAGGATCGATAAGAATCTGGCTGATGTATTTTTTTTCAATGATCGAAGAAATAATTGTTTTGATAAGTTCGCTTTTTCCTGCTCCCGATCCTCCAAGTATATAGGTGTGCTGATTTCTTGCATGTGCCGGAAAACAAGTGTCAAAATTATTATCAGAAAGCTCTTGCACGTATCTATTGCTACCCAAGGCGAACGGATATGGGAAAGAAAAATTTGTTGATAAAAAATGATTCCTCCTAGTTGTTAAACTTTTGTTGTTTACTGGCTTTTCGATTGGTGCAGTGTTGTTCGATGTACTATTATCGTTTAGCGACTTATTTAGCAAGTCAAGCTTGGTATGTGATCTTGCTTCGTGTAGAGCATCGTATGTATTTTCAATATCAATATGATAATTAGCATCCTTATTTTCTTCTAAACTATCAATTATTTCTTCTGTGATCGTTAAATTAAACCTTTTACTTTCGATGTCCAATTTATTATCCATAAATGAAAGTTGATTTAAAACTTGATCAATACGGTTTGCTATTTTGATAAATACTCTAACTAACATAAGTGGAAATGCTACAGGGATTTCATCCACTTTATAGGCTCGTACAATTTCATCTTTTTGTATAGTGTCCCATAGTGTTTTTGTGTGACATCTATAGATATTTTTTTCATCGATCTCTTTAAATATGTACTGATACAAGATTTTAAAAATCTCGACATCTTGTGACTCTACATCTACGCCCAGAAGTCTATTGCTATCGTAATTTTTAATTAGATCGTACAGTGGATAAGAAAGTACAACACACGGATACGTAGCAATATATGCCACTTTTTCTTTTTGGATATTAAACTGTTTATCATAAAAGTCTATTTCCTTTTCGTTATCAATTACAACATATTCAAATTTTTGGTTTAATTTGACTAAAACATCTGGAGCAGGTTGTGCTTTGATGATTTTAGAGATGTCTGACCATTTTTTTATTGTCATTTTGTTAACAACATCCTTGGTATCAATATCATCAATGTTTCGTAAATCAAGCAAAAATTGATTTAATGCTTGATCATTATGATTATAGTAAGCACTCTCGTGAGCAAACTGTAATAGGTATGAAAATAAAATATTTATTTTCGATGAAATCATCGATGAAATATGTTTCCTCAGTAAGTGATAGCTACAATTCATACTTGTACTATAAAGATCGAGTAGCACATAATTATCGATTGACATCAAAGTGTTCGCGTCATATTGAGTTAAAACAGCTTTCTTATTACAGGTGACTAATGTTTTTTCACCTGAATTAGTACATGTTATAGAATGATTTTGCTCAACATTAAGCCCTAATTCTGCTAATATTTTATTTTCCAGTTCTATGGAGTGGTTTTGAAGATCTATGTTATTCATGATCTAACCTTTTTGTTTGAAGTGCCTTGTACTTGATGATCTTCAAGCCACTGGTCGATTAAATCCCTCCGGTATCTAATGTATTTACCTCCTATTTTACTAAAGGGTATGTTTGAGCTATTGCTAACCATACGCATTTTCGATTGGGTGGATTTACTAAAACCGAACTCTTCTTCAAGGTCATCTGGCGATAACCAACGCTTTGTGTATTGCGGATATTTTGTTTTATCATCTAAATTATTGAACATAATTTGTCCCTTAAGTGTATTCAGAATCGATTCCTATTGGTTAATAACGTAGGTATATGAGCTCTTTTACGTTATGACGAAATTATCTTATAAAAAAAGTGAGACGGTTCAGGCAAAAAACGATGAAGTTAGCCCGAATTAATTAATAGTGCAAGATGATAAAATTGAGCGTAACGATTTTAAGCGCTAAAATGGAGCTATTGGGACAGTTGCAAGTGCTATAGTTGGTAATTTTTAGGGAGTGTCAGAAAGTTTGTTTTAGTGCAATAGAATATTAAATTCTAAAGTAAATGACTCTATGACTGTACGGAGGTTGAAGTGATGAAATTATTCATTTTTTAACCGATTTTCTGATACAATATATGTTATGAAACTTAAGAGGTGGAGATCGACCTTCCATACGATTACAGCTTTAGAAGTAGAACACAGCTAGAGCCATGATTGATAGATACCCGCTGTTAGGGATAACAGTGATACGGTTAAGAGATTCCAGTTTGGTCACTGGACTTAAGCTTTTATATACTCCTCAATTATTTTTCCATATCCACTTTTCAGTAATTTAAAATCATCTTGTTTATAATAATGCTTTAGCGTATCCGCTCTGAGTGAAAAGATTGTATTGCATACTGTATGAAACTTCTCTTGTTTGAGTGAGTAAAGAATATATCTATCACTCTCTTCGATATGAGCGATAAAGTTGATCGTATGTTCATCGTATTCGCAATATCCAACCGACGCTTCCATCAAGCAAACAAAATTGAATTGATCGGTAAAAATAAACATTTCAGGATGCTTGAGCTTGATTTTCTGCTGTACACGTTTGCTCATATAGATCGTTTTTTGAAACATATTGCGATGATGGTGCAGAATCAATGCTACTACAAATCCTAAGAAAATTCTGTTTTTTGAACCCAATACTGCACCCAATAATTTAATTTTGGTATTGTATCCAATAGGCTCTTAGGACTTCATCCCATGAACAAACCACAATCAATTTATGTATTCGCCACCCATCATCATGAATGCTGGGACTGCCATTATTCTGCCGTCGCACTTGTTGGTTTGATTTGAGTTAAGTTTGCAATGGCTATATTCGCCTCCTGCGACGCTTTGGTATGGTTAGCACTGAGATAGAAGTTATTGACTGTATCGAGGTTGGTATGCCCTAGTGATGCTGATAAGATTGTTGTCGCTGTTCCCGCTTCACCCATTGCCGATACGAGAATATGACGGAAATAGTGCATAGTTAGTTCAGATATTTTGGCAGCATCTTTAATTTTTGTCAACTGCTTCTTCGGTGGGTAAAGTTCTGCACCTGTAACGGGTGATTTGAATATTAATCCGCCATGCTCGTCTTTGATATGAGATAGGGCTTCTGCGATTGGGGCTGAGAGTTCGTAGGTCTGATTCTGACCAATCTTATTATTATCGGCTCGGATGGTATAGCGACTTGTTAAAAAATTAACATCACTCCATTGTAAGGTACGAATCTCGTTCCAACGTCTACCATACAGTGCAAAGAGGAAGAGAGCACGATAGAATGGCTCATCTGCATAAGTCGTCATTATCGTTTTAAATAGTGTTGCTAATTTGTTCCCTGCATCCTCGACAATCTTCTTTTGGCGATTCTGCTTCGGCGGTTTTATGGTAGGCATATCGCTTAACACTTTATTATCAACAGCATATTGCATAATAGGTTTTAAAACTTGGATCAACAATTTTTTGATAGTTCGTGGACTGCATCCGTTAAGTGTTTGTTTGGAATGTCCTTTGACTTCCATGCCTTTACGAAGCGTTTCGATGTCAACTTGGCGGACATCCTTGATACGTTTTTTACCAATGCCATTTTTACAATACAGATTGTAATTATCTTTGCGCTCATTCGTCCACTTGGATTCTTCACATGATTTATCAAAATAGATTTCTGCGACATCATTGAGACGGCTGTTCTCGGTAAAGTTAACACCTGTATTGACTTGCTTATCCTTCTCAGTGGCTAAGTCGGCTTTGGCTTTAATGATCCTCGTCCGTTTATCCCAGTCCTTATCAGAGTAGTCAATTACACGCTGTTTTATTTTTCCATCAAGCTTGAAGTTGATATAAAATTTTGTGTAGGTAGAATTTGCTTTTAAGCCTGCCTCCACTGACTCTGTAAACTGCTTTCGATCAACTGCCATAATAACTCCATTTGAGAGGGACATACCAAGGGACATACCTTTGAAGGAATTAGTATACAATAAAAAGAATCAATGGAAAGTAAGTATGCCGCAATATAGGGCTTTTTGAAAGGATATAAACCTTAAAGAATGATAGAAGTATTGCTTGCGGTACCGGCGGTCAGGGATTCGAATTCCTTCGGGCGCACCATTTTATAGATTCCCCTCACAACTTACTTTCAATTCAATTCAGTAAATCAAATTCAATAAAATACTATCTCAGTTGATTTATCTTTAGTACAAATTCTACTTCTGCTTTTGACAATCGTAGCTCTTTTGCAATCACATCCACCTCTAGCCCTTGGTTGTAGCGACCAATCACCTTTTCATCATCCAAACCGCTTATCGATGTAGGCAGTGATAAATTACGAATTCGCTCTTCTAAATAGCGCAAACGGTTTTCTGTTTTTTCTTTGTAGGCACCAAATGCCCCTTCGATGTGTCCTAATGACTCCATAATCGGTACAGACAGCTCATTGATATCATGGCCACGTTGCTCGTATGCTCTTTGAGATGTTTCGGGAGCACTCTCTTGCAAAGATGTGAGTATCTCCATCTCTGCAGAAAGACGTTTATCTATTTTGTATACTTCACGGTGCAACTCTTCAACAGCGTGTACAATGGCGCGAAGACGGTTGTTGGTTTCGTTTTCTTTGGTCACCGAATAATAAATAAGCCCTAGTACCAAAGCAGCTAGAACAATCAGGACTAATTCAATCCCTAATGTCATTCAAGTCCTTTTAAATGGCGAATCATACTTCTCTCGCGTGCCGTCATGTAAATCGCCCATTCGTTACTGTCTTTAACGTGCATTCGAGTGATTTTCGCTAACGTTGGCGAAAGAGCTTCAAAATAGATCGGTGTCTCGCGACGTGGAAGAACCGGTAATTCCACTCGTCCATAATAGAGTTTTGACGTCTCAAAAAGTGGCTGAGCAAGCTCAAAGTGCTCCAATCCGATCTTCTCAATCGTTGCTCTCATCCCTAGAGGAAGGCGCTTAGGCGCATTTCCTAGGATAAGATTTTCCAAACGATCCATCTTACGATACAGCTCCACAATCAAATGCAATACCGCAGGATCACTCTCACTGGTTTCGCCTTTGACTTTTGCACTTCTGAGCCATTGTCCTATCGCATCATCATCATGCTCACTGATACCGTTAAACTCTTTTTCAAACTCATCTGCATTCACTTCTCGAAGATCATATATAATCTCTAGTGAGGCTTCTACTAATCGTATGTTGCTCATCGTATCACCTTATCTAAAATTACACATCCAAAAAATACAAATCCTAAATATCCATTAACCGTAAAAAAGGCTCGATCAATGGTAGTAAAATCTTTACGAACCAAATAATGTTCATATCCTAACATAAGAATCGATAAAAGTATCCCCAATTTGGCAACACTTCCTAAATTTGCAACTGCTACAAACAATCCCCAAAAAATAATGGTTAAAAAATGAAATATCAAAGAGAGGTTCATCGTCACACGACTCCCGTATCGAGAGGGTATCGAGTGAAGGTTGTTAGTAATATCGAATTCCATGTCCTGCAATGAGTACAACAAGTCAAATCCTGCTACCCAAAACATCACTCCAACACTAAGATATATCGACCACAACGGCACGGATGCACTCACGGCTATGGCGCCTGCCATCGGGGCAAGTCCCAAGGAGATTCCTAACACAATATGCGCCATGGAACTAAAACGTTTAAAATAGGAGTAACTTAACAAAACAATGAGAACCGGGATGCTCACTTTAAAGGCTAAATCATTAACCATATAGGCTGCTCCAACAAATACCAGTGCATTTACTGCTGTAAAAATGACTATTGATGCTCCATCAAGCCGTCCATCAACACTAGGACGATTGGCGGTGCGAGGGTTATGAATATCAAATGCTCTGTCTACATAACGGTTAAATCCCATCGCAGTATTACGAGCACTGATCGCAGCTATAGCGCCTAAGACAAGAAGTTTAAATCCAAACCATCCATCCGCAGATACTATCATTGCGATAAAGATAAAAGGAAGAGAAAATACGGAGTGCTGAAACATCACTAATTCATTAAAATCTCGTAAACGTTTGGCGATTCTCTTCACTTATGCCCTTTGAGTCCTCGTCATCCTCGTACTTGATACGGGGATCCATCTTAAAAGATAGCTGGATTCCCGCCTTCGCGGGAATGACGTTTCTTTTATTTTATCGTAATTTCACTTTGAGATATAATATCATCCATGAAACAACTCGCACTCATCGGCTCTACCGCATCAGGAAAAAGTGCTCTTGCCTTATCCCTTGCGCAGGAACATAACGCCCTCATCCTCTCCATTGATTCATTAAGCATCTACAAAGAGATTGATATTGCCTCAGCGAAACCCTCTCATGATGAGCTTGCACGTATTGACCATTTTGGTATCAATTGCCTCTCTCCCAATGAAACAGCAACAGTTTTTACCTTTATAAACGAATATCACCGTGCGTATGAAGCTGCAGCTTTACAGAAGAAGAATCTTATCCTTGTCGGAGGAAGCAGCTTTTATCTTAAAAGTATGATTGACGGCTTGTCATATGTACCTGAGATTAGTGAGGAGACTCAATTCATTGCTGCTGAAATGTTGCATGATCTCAAGGAAGCACACCGTTTTTTATCCCAAGTTGATCCGATTACGATGACCAAGATTACCCCTAACGATTCGTATCGCATCGAAAAAATGCTCCATCTTTATCTTCAAACCTCAACGCCACCTTCGCAATGGTTTGAGGCAAATCCACCAAAGCCCATTATTACGTGCCCTATTCTTAATATCGATATTGACCGTCAGGTTCTACGAGAACGTATAACGATACGAACACAAAAAATGGTGAAGTCTGGATTGATTGATGAAGTAGCAGAGCTTGATAGGATCTATGGAAGAGCTCCCAATAGCATGAAAGCAATCGGGATCATTGAAACATTACAATTTTTGGATGGAATAATAGATAAAAAAACGCTTATTGAAAACATTTCAACCCACACTGCACAACTTGCAAAACGTCAACAAACTTTTAATAGTAATCAGTTTGAACACGTTACTAATGGCTCGGTCAAAGAATTATATACAATGGCTAGAGCAATCCTAACGCGTCCTTAGCCAATTTTCCCCATGCCGATGTTTTATCTGCTTTGATGCTGCTATTGAATGCTGCTTTTGCTTCCGTTTTATTTCCAATTTTCATTGCCAATGAACCGATAAGATACTTTTGACGCGACGTCTTTTCAGAATTCATTTTAAGCGCATTTAATCCTTTTAAAACCACCAAAGCCTCTTTATTTTTTTCTTGATTCATCAGAGATTGTGCGAGAGTAAACTCAATAAATGGAGACTGCGTATTCGTTGCGGTTCGCTTTTGCAATGCCATAACCTTGTTAGCATAACTCTGCACCATTACTTCATCTTTTCTCTTTAATCCCAGAGATACCATTTGTGAATAACGCTCTATATCATTGAAATCAGTTCCAAAAGCATCCTCACATCCCTTGATAGTTTTCACCATACCAACATCATCCGAACTGCGTTGTGCACTGTCAAACATCGTACGATAAATATCATTAATCGGTGTATTTTTTTGAATTTCTAGCAATGCTATAAGATCTTTACCTGCACGCGATGCCTCACTGTATTCACCCAATGCAAAATGTGTTTTTACCAAACGATTGAGCCACACCTGTCTCTCTTGTATATTCTTGGACTTACTATGAGATTGCGCTAAAGACTTGGCTACCGGAAAATTTCCCATTTTTAATGCACATTCAAACGTTAGTCCATCCCACTGTGGCAATAATTTAATTCGATACATTTTTTGCATCGAAAGTGCTTCAGAACATTTTCCATCTTGGAGCTTTTTCTTGGTACTTTCAATAGCACTTTTAGTAATCAGAGTATTACTCTCCGGATATGCAGTAGTATCAAGCTTATATAGCTCATTTTCCATCTCAAGTATTGCCTCAAATTTTCCTTCTTTGAACAAAAGTTGGGCTTTTTTATACAATGCTTTTTGCCCTATGGAGTCATTTCCATAGCGTTCAATCAGATCTTCGTATTTTTTCATCTCTTTATCTGCACTTAGTTCGTCTTTTTCAAAGAACAAACCATCTTTTGCGCGTCGTACTTCTGCAATCTTTTCACCATAGGGGAAAAGTTTAATATACTCATTGAAAGTCTCAAGTGCTTGTGCTTTTTTATTCCCTTGAGCATACAAGTCTCCCAAGTTTTTTAGAAGTTCTTCATGCTCTGTGGATTTATGAGTGACGCCTTTAATTAGGCATTGTGTAATTTTTGCCGCAGTAAGAGGATCTTTGTGTCCTTCTAAAACGTCAATCATTTTTTTAGCTTCCGGACGTACTTCAGTAAAATATTCAGGATTTACCCGTGTAATTTTATCAATGTACTCTTTTGCCTTTTCTAGATTTTCTCCTCCCATTTCTATACGTGCTAATTCAAATGCGCACGCGGAAGCTAAGTTCACATCTTTGGTACGAGATAATGCCTCTCGATAATATTTTGCCGCTTTTTTAGCACTGCCTTGTACTTCCAATTGTTTCGCTTTAAAATACATTCCTTGTGCCGCAAAAGGATCTTCTTCATGCTCCGTAAGTAATCGATCATAAAAATAATCCGAATCATTGCTTTGCCCTAATTCACCATGTGCATGAGCAGTGTATGCTAGCACTTCAGCAATATTCTGATCACTTGAATACTGTCGAACAAATTGCTTAGAAAGAGTAAGTAATGGCTCATATTGACCCAAATAATGCAGTGCACGAAGTTGATACAGCATCAACTCATTGGCAAATATAGTAGCAGGATGTTTTTTAAGTGAATCTTGTGACAAAAATAATACTTTTGTATAATCTTTTGCTTTATATGCTTTTTTGAGTTCCATATAGTCATTTACGTCTTGAACGCTCTTCATCTTGATTGGATTGCCTTTGAGATCAAGTCCACCTACAAAAGGATAACTCTCTTTGGCTAGCTTTATCGGAATATTTATGGCATCAGGATTGGCTTTAACGGTTGGAATCATGGGTAAATCTTTGGTGTACCCTATAACTGTCCAGTGATTGACCTTTTGTACATCGGAGGAATAAATTTCAGAATCATAACGCAGATCAAATCCAACAGGGAAAAGTGCTATCTTAGTTTTAGGCTTAATAATAATCGAGGTTGCTGTTTGCGTGATAGTAAACTGATTGTTTACGATAGGAGGTAGTTCGCGTATTTTTGTAGAATTGCATTCAATACGGATAATCTCATCAAAATCATTTCGATATGAAAGACAACGAAATGGCAAAGAATCTCTTAAATGTAAAACACTGTAATTTTGGTATGCTTCTCTACCGCTTTGGATAGAGAGTTCTAATGCATTTAATGGAAGCCAAATGAAGTGCAGCAGTAAAAGCCATCGAATCATTGGTGCTCCCAAGTTACGTTTAATATCCGCTATTATACACGAATAATGTAATGACTTTTAACAATGGATTAACCGCGAATACTGCAAAGATGGTTCCAATTGCTGCAATCCCGATAATCGTTTTAAGAGAAAGAGATGCGTTCATCAAATAATATTTTTGGTATTCGGCAATAGGCTCTTTCATAAACATAAATACAATGAGTTTAAGATAGTAATACGCTGCAATCGCTGAATTTAACGCCATAATAATAGCCAGTACCGTGTACCCACCGCTAACGGCTGCCCCAATCATGTATATTTTACCCCAAAAGAGTCCAAAGGGAGGTATCCCCGCAAGTGAGAGCATAAACAAGCCAATCATAATGGCTGCCATCGGCATAGTTTTAACAAGCCCTGCAAATTTCTCATACGGATGATCCGAGCTTTGTCCCGGAATAAGATTTTTCTGACGGCTTACCCATAACATCGAAAATGCACCCAAGTTGGTAAAGCTAAACAGCGCCCAGTACAAGAAAAGGGCGGTATTGGCTTGAGTCGTACCAATCAAGATAGCCGCCATTACGAAGCCGGCATGGGAAATCGAGCTGTATGCCAGCATACGTTTAACATCATTTTGTACCAATGCCCAGATATTGGATGCTGTCATCGTTACCACAACTGAGACATACAAGACGACTTGAAGCCACACCACACCACTGTGCACTAGGAATTCAAATAAGCGCATCGCAACAACAAAACCTGCAATTTTAGGGACAATCGACATATACCCAGCCAATGCAGCAGAAGATCCTTCATAGACATCAGGAGTCCATGTATGAAAAGGAACCATGGAAAGCTTAAACCCAATTGCACCCAATAAAAAGACAACGGCAACAAGGACAAAGCCGATATTAACATACTCATCTTTTGCTAGAGCAAGAGCAATTTGATTGATTTCAACGGAACCAGTGATTGCGTAAAAAATCATCGATCCAAATGCAAAAAAGCCTGCTGCCAATGCACCCATTGTAAAGTATTTTACCGCCGCTTCAAACGATTTAGATCGGTTATGAAGGGCTATAAGCGTATACAATGCCAAAGAAGCTGTTTCAAGTCCCACAAAAATCAAAATCAAATTATCACTGGCAACCATAAATTGGAAACCTGCAATCATGAATAAAAAGAGAGCAAAATACTCCGGATAGTTGTACTCATGAAATCTCTTGGAAGTGAGGGCCAATGGTATAAAGAGCATTGAACCTGCAACAATGATGATTTGAGACAAAATAGAGAGACCATCAATAAGCATCATATCAAACATTCCAAGAACGCTGCCGCTTTTAAGGAAAACATTTCCAAAATCAACAACAGCTCCTAAGTCAAGCAGTAAGAAAAGCAAACTTACCATGACATAGAAAGATTTGTGGAGACCCTCTTTCATTAAATCAATACACAAAATAGCCAATGCACCCACAATAGCAATAAGCATTGGAGCCATTGTGGTAATGTTAAGTGACGCTAGGGAAATAGATATTGGCGCTAACATTAGTGTGCCTCCTGCGTTGAATTCAATCCTGCCGAATTGCTAAGGTCAGGTATACGCTGTTTTGCTTCCAGGGTTTGTGCTTTATCGTGCATTAATTGCACAATGGCTTCAACACTGTTATTGATAGGTTCAAGAAGTGGTTTTGGGTATACACCCAACCATATCGCTACAACTACCAACGGAACAAGACCGAGTAATTCTGTACGATTTACATCTTTAAGATTTTTATTTTTTTCATTGGTCACAGTTCCAAAAAATGCTTTTTTATAGGCACTAAGCATATAAATAGCACCTACGATAATTGCTGTACCCGCAACTAAAGTATACGAGTGAGACTGCTTATAAAAACCAAGCAAGCTCAAAAATTCACCCACGAAGTTGATAGTAAGCGGTAAACCGACAGATGCCATCATCATAATTCCGAAAATAGTTGCATAGCGAGGCATAACCGATGCTAATCCGCCAAATTCAGACATAAGCTTCGTATGCCGTCGATCATATATCACTCCGACCAACAAGAACAAAGCTCCTGAAACAACTCCATGTGCAATCATTAAAAAGACTGAACCGGTAATCCCTTCTACGTTCATAGAAAATATTCCAAGGATAATAACACCCATGTGAGAAATCGAACTGTATGCAACAACTTGTTTAATATCCTCTTGTGCGTATGCCACCATCGCTGCATACACAATCATAATAATTGCAATAATTGCTATCGGGAACATAAAGGCAACCGATGCATCCGGGAAGAGTGGAAGCGAGAAACGAATAAAGGCATACGTTCCCATTTTGAGCAAAATTGCCGCAAGAATTACCGAACCGATGGTTGGCGCTTGACCATGTGCATACGGGAGCCATGTATGAAACGGAAACATCGGAACTTTAATTGCAAAGCCCAAGAAAAATGCTGCAAATAGCCACATTTGTATATTAACCGGTAAAATCAAGCGATACCATTCGAGAAGTGAGAAACTCCACTGACCCGTTGCCTGATAATAGAAATAAGCCATAAAAAGCATACCAACAAGCATTACCAATGAACCCGTAAAGGTATAAAGAAAAAACTTGATCGACGCATAAATACGAAGAGGACCGCCCCATGCACCAATGATGTACAACATAGGAATAAGCGATAATTCCCAAAAAACATAAAAGACAATCGCATCAAGTGCCGCAAATACTCCAATCATCGTCATCTCTAAAAAAAGCAACGTAATAATTAAGTCTTTTACGCGACGTTTTTCTGTAAGTGAAGCAATACCAATCAAGGTAAAAAACGTCGATAAAATTATAATAAAAAGAGAAATACCGTCAACGCCGACTAAATAACTGATACCAAATGCCGAAACAAGAGGTGCCATTTCCATAAATTGCATTCCTGATGTCATAGGATCATACAAATTCCACAACCACAACGATAGAAAAAATTCGATTGCCGCTACGGTAATTCCGTATGCACGAACGCTGTCCTTGTGAACTACAAATCCGAACATTGCTGCCAATGCCGGGAAGAAAATTAAAATCGATAAAATATGTTCTTGCATCAAATTCTCCTTACATTGCCTGTAGGTTTACTGCGTTGTAACCCGCAGTAAACGCCACAGCAAGTACCAATAAAACCACTAAACCAATCACCATCCAACGCAGCATGCTTGAAAGATTCCCGTCTTGCATTGTATGTGTTTTCTCACCTGTTTGGTAAATAATGTTTGCAATACCATCAACAGTTGCATCAACGATTTTTAAATCAATCTCTTTCCATGCAAGTTTTGAGAGTTTTAAATACGGTTTTGAAAACACTTCATCGTATATTTTAGGGATAAAATATTGATTATAAAGCAGTTGATACAGGAGACCTGATTCAACTTTTTTATCCACTTTAACCGCTTTTGCGTATTTTTTGTATGCGTAGGTAATCGCTGCAATAACAAATAATTGAGTACCGATGGTCATAATCCAAAACGTCGTATGGTTATGTATATGGTACGTCATGGCCGGTAAAAGATGCGTTACCATCAAATAATACGGAGTTTTAAATGCCATACCTGCGATAACTGCCAATACTCCCAATGGAGCCATGGCGTACAACATAAAGGTATACGCTTCATGCGGATGAATACCGTGCTCTAAGTGTCTTTCATTACCATGGAAAATCAAAGCAACCAGACGGAATGAGTAAAATGCCGTCAATCCAGCCGTGAGCAACAAGACGGTATAAAGAACATAGTGGTGCTCCACAAATGCAACTTCCAAAATTAAATCTTTAGAAAAGAATCCGGCAAGAGGATAGATACCGGCAAGTGCCACTGACGCTAACGTCATAAGTATCCATGTCCATTTCATCGATTTTTTCAAACCACCCATTTTGAACGGGTCAAGTTCATCGTGCATTGCGTGCATAACGTTACCTGCACCCAAGAATAATAATGCTTTGAAAAATGCGTGTGCCATAAGGTGAAACAACGCTACCCAATATGCACCCAACCCAGCGGCTACGAACATATACCCAAGCTGTGAGAGAGTCGAATAAGCAATAATACGTTTCATATCACGGTTAACCAGTGCCATGCTTGCAGCAAACAACGCAACAAATGCGCCGAGTGACGCGATAACGATTCCTACTTCTGGAATCAAACCATAAATTGGATTGGCACGAACCACGAGATAGACTCCAGCCGTAACCATCGTTGCCGCATGAATCAATGCCGATACCGGAGTCGGACCTTCCATCGCGTCAGCAAGCCATGTATGGAGAGGAAATTGTGCCGATTTACCCATTGCACCGATAAAGAGGAAAATCCCGATCCATGTGATGATGTGCATTGGAAGCGTTGCAATGTTTGCAAAAACGACATCGTATTGTAATGATCCTAGATTCCAGTACAACATAAAGATACCGATCAACATTGCCAAGTCGGCGATACGGTTCATAATAAAGGCTTCATTTGCTGCCCATGTAGCAGATTCTTTATGATACCAAAAACCGATAAGGAGCCATGAACAAAGACCGACACCTTCCCATCCGATAAACAGACCCAAAAAGTTGTCACTCATAACCAAAACCATCATTGAGAAAACGAAAGCCGAGAGGTACGAGAAGAAACGGTTAAACCCTTTATCATGAGCCATATAACCAATCGAATAGACGTGAACAACCGTAGAAACTACAGAGACAACCATCATCATAGTCACACTCACTTGGTCAACCACAAATCCAAACGGAATGTATAAATCTCCCGCAGCAATCCATGTCATCATTTCAACATGTACGGTATGTCCAGCAAGAACATAATTCAGTAAAATAGCACTGCTTACAAATGAAGTAAAGAGCAATCCTGATGCTGCTATACCTGTTAGATAAGTCTTAGGTGCTGCCCCGAACAATGCGGCAAAAAGTGAGCCCACCAACGGAGCAAACAATGCAATGTATAAATAAACTTCCATGTGTCCTATCCTCTCATCGATGTCATTTGATCAAGATCAATCTTGCCGGTACGTTTGTACCACACAATAAGAAGGCCCAAACCTACGGCTACTTCGGATGCCGCGATTGCAATAATAAAAAATGCAAACATCTGCCCTGTATAATCCCCGCGAAAATGCGAAATTGCTGCCATGCCGATATTGACAGCGTTCAACAAAATCTCCGTCGCGAAAAAAAGCATCAACAAATTTTTACGGCGCATAACCCCTATTAAACCGATAGCGAACAAAACGGTTGAAAGAACCAAATAGTGCGTCAAAGTAATTTCCATTAGTACGCCTCTTCTTGTGTGATTTCAGTGGCTGATGATGCATGCATCAATGCAATGTCTTCTTCTGCCATAAGCGTCAACGATTTGTCCATTTTTTTACCTGCCAAAACAATACCCGCGATCATCGCAACCAATAACATAACGGCTGCCAACTCGAAAGGGACTAAATATTTTGTAAACAGTACCATCCCTATGGCTTGCGTATTTCCAACGGCTAAATCAATCGGATAATTGGCATTCAAATTTGTCGTAACAATAGGAGCAAGAACAATAAAGACAACCAACACTGCTGCCAATCCTCCAAGAACAACCACAAATTGTGGGTTAGAACGTTTTTCGATTACATTGCGCGTCGTATCAAAGAACATCATACCAAATGCATAAATTGCCATGACAGCGCCTGTGTAAACGATAATCTGAATTGCACCCAAAAAGTCAGCACCCAAAATAAAGAAAAAGGCTGAAATAAAAATCATCCCTGCTGCCATTGCAGTCAAAGCGTACAATGCTTGAGAGGTCATCACCGTAATGGTAAACATTATAATGGTGAGCGCCGCAAACAGATAAAAAGCGATAGCTTCAAACATTTATTCTCCTTAATACGCAAGAGGCGTTTTGGTAACGCTCTCGTTAGGGGTAATGGAACCGAAGCCTGGATACTCTGCTTGCTGACCTGATGTCAAGAAATCAAGCGGAGTGAGCATATCGTCTTTAATAACGAAATGGGCACGTTGCTCAGACCCGTTTTCATAGCGTTGTCCATGAACGATAGCTAGCTCCGGACATACTTCAGCACAATAACCGCAGAAAATACAACGACCAAGGTTGATACTGTATTCTGTCACTTCTTTTCGGCTGTTTTCATCGATTTTTGTGTCCATACGGATACAATCTGAAATACAGATTTTTTCACACAATCCACATCCGATACAACGCTCATAGCCCGATTCCCACAAACGTAACAGTTTGTGTACCGCGCGATAACGAGGTCCAATCGGAAGCTTTTCGAGTGGATATTTGACGGTGTGAATATCAAATTTGATCATCTCACGCATGACGACCCACAAACCGACAAACAATTCACCTCTAAAAGTACGTTTGACTACTTGTTTAAACTTATCCCATCCAGTGGTTGGATACTCTTCAATATCGACATAATAGTAAGCGCTATGCTCACTTACATTACGATCGTTCAATGGTTCACTATGCATCCATCCCTCCTTAAAACATCATCACAAGACCGGTGATCACAACATTGATCACGGCTATTGGCATCAACACTTTCCAGCACAACCACATCAACTGATCCGGTCGTACATCTGGCCATGCAGCACGGGTCCAGAGGAAAAAGAAAAAGAAAAATGCGACTTTTAGCAGCAATTGAAATGCTCCTGCAATCGTCCCATCACCGAAACCACCCAAGAAGATAATGGCAATTACAAACGAAATAAAGAACATATTCGCGTATTCACCGATAAAGAAAAGACCCCATCGCATACCCGAATACTCGGTTCCAAACCCGTCAATGATCTCGTGGTCATTGGCGACTAAGTGAAACGGGGTACGTCCAGTTTCTGCAAATGCTGCAATCCAAAACAGGATAAAGGCAACCGGTTGTGACCAGATAATCCAATGTCCAATTCCACCTACTTGGTAATTATTAATGTCCACAAGCGACAATGACCCAACCATCATAAGAGGAGCGAGCAATGAAAGTCCGCTAATCACTTCGTAGGAGATAAATACGGCTGCACTACGTGCTGCTGAAATCAACGAAAATTTATTCGCTGATGCCATACCGCCCAGTAATGGACCATAAAGACCAATCGCCATTACACCCAATACGTACAAAATACCGATATTGACATCGGCAA
The DNA here is from genome assembly GCA_026390135.1 of Campylobacterales bacterium. Lineage (GTDB taxonomy): Bacteria > Campylobacterota > Campylobacteria > Campylobacterales > Sulfurimonadaceae > Sulfuricurvum. Next base: position 160,901 of record JAPLGN010000034.1, read on the forward strand.
CGATAGGATGAACCGTATAACCAAACACCGTAAATTGAGGCCAAAATGGGATAGCTGCTGCTGCCATAAAGGCTGTTGCTGCCGTGATAACAGGAGCAATTTTGAAAATTGGCTTGACGACATTTTGAGGAATGATATCCTCTTTGGTAAAAAGTTTAATCCCATCCGCTGCTACTTGGAGCAGTCCAAAAGGTCCTACGTGCATCGGTCCAAGACGGCGTTGCATAAATGCCAATACTTTACGCTCAAAATAGGTACCTAACCCAGCAAGTGCTGAGAACACTAATAAAATGACGACGATTTTGACAATCGTTTCGATGATAAATGCCATATCCATCTGCTACACCTTTTCAATCGTTACATTGCTAAAGCGATAATCGCCAAACAATGCTTGTGAGTTAATTTTTGAGTCAAACGTCGGAAGATACGTTATATCTCCATTGATTTTTGAATCGTTAATGATGGAGACGACTATCTCACCTTTAGGGGTTTTAACACGTACATTATCGCCCACGTTCAGACCATTACTGCTCATAAACTCACTTGATGCGTACAAACCGCCCTCTTCATTCAACTGATGTGCACGTGCTGTAAACCCAGTAAACTGTAACACAGGATTCGACAGATACACAATAGTACTCTTCATAGCATACACTGCATCGAAGGGTTGAACGTTTTCATCTTCGCCACAAGGTACATTGAGAACATCAAGAACATATCCGCGAACTTCTTCGCCCGCATTGGTGTAATGATTGGGCAATGTATCAAATTCAACGGCTTTAAACCCTGCCTTCACAGGAAGTTGCGCCGTATAATCGACACTAAACGCTGCACTCACGCCAAGAGCAGAAGCAACATTATTAAGGGTATATCCACCAAAGGCAAGTGCCACATTGGTTGGATTCACGCGCTTATCAATACTGGTTAGTGTCCCCTCTTGTTGGTTAAGTGCCGGCATATCCAAATCGCCATTTCCTAACGCACTTAGGGTAAAATCTCCTACTGTATTATAACCAATTGTGTATTCACCAGCCTTTTCATCAAGGTCACAAATGAGTGCAACCCCGAGTGTATTAGCAAGATTGGGTATCATGGTTACATTAAACGCTGTGTATTTTTCAATTAAAGCAACAAGTCTCGCACAATTAGCTGAATTTGGATGGGTATACAAATCCGGTCCAACCATGAGGGAAAACTTCTCTTTTTTCGCTAAATACTTCGTCAGTGTCTCAGCAAATCCAGTGGGTGCGTTTAAAAGAGCTAAAAGGCGATTTTCATCCACTTCTATCTCTTTTGAAACTTTTTTCTTCACTGTTTTCGTTACTTCTTCACTCACTTCTTCTTCAATGCCTGTTTCTTCGTTGAGAACTTTTTTAATAACTGTCTCTGTAACTTTTTCATCGACCGTCTCTTCAACCGTCACCGTTTTAAGTGAATGAAAACTTTTCAAATAATCGACAACGCTCAAAGGCATTGCTGTTTTATCTCCAAAAAGATCAAGCATCAAATACAACGCTGCTTCTTCCATCATTGGAGCATGGTTAAACTGAGTTAAATTTTTGGACATATCTTCGATGACCGGATCATTGATCGGATGAAAATACAATCCAGCGCCTTTGTTCATCGACAATGCATTGTTCATAGCAAAACGGGCATTAGGGTTGTCGGTTTTTAGCGCGGTTCCAATAGAAACAACAAAATCAGACTCATGAACTTCTTTGAGATTGCCGCTGTAAAGGGATTGCCCGCTGACAGCGCTGTAACTGTCGAGGAAATTTTTAAACACTCGCGCTTCATTGTTGATGAGCTTGACCCCAAGTTTCTCTTTAAGACGTTGTAAGATCATCGCCTCTTCATTCGTAATGGTTGAAGTAAAGGCAATAGTATCCGCTTTTTTGAAAGCTTCGATGGCTGCATCAAAGGCAACAGGATTTTTAGTAACATTACTATTTTGGAAATCATAACCATAACGCCCTGCTCCGCAAAGAGAGACATAGTTCCACTCATTTTTGACACGGTAGATTTTAGCCTCAGGATTTGCGATATCGGTGTGTTTAATGTCGTAGCTAAGCTGACAGCCCGCACTGCAATGGGCGCACGTTGCAGGGATTTGCTGGTGTTCCCATGCATTCGAGCTGTACTGATAATCACTGCTGACCAATGCTCCGACAGGACAAACTGCCGTACACTCGCCGCAGTTGGTACAATCAAGGGTGTCTCCTGCATTTGGGGCGATAAGCGATTTATTCAGCTTATTCCACATTGCGTAGGCATCTTTTGGCATTGACTCTTTGAACGCTGCATCAAGAGGTTCACTACCACGGGCAACTGTAGAAAGAGCAGCATCACCGATCATATCTTTACAGACAGTAATACAGCGCTCACACATAATACACAAAGCAGGATCATAATGGATAAGACCCCAATCTTGTGCTGGTTTGTGGGTATCAGCGATGGAATAATGCTGTTTATCAACTGCGATTTCGAGCGTGTAATTTTGAAGCTCACACTCTCCGGATTGGTCGCACACACCACACTCTAATGGATGATTAACGTCATAAACTTCCATGATAGCGCGTTTTTCTTCTTCAATGACAGGAGTTTTTGTGTTAATTTCCATTCCCATCTTAGCTTTTGCATTACACGCATAAACTTGTTTCCCATCCGCTTCTACCAAACAAATACGGCATGCCAAGGTTGGTGAACAGCGTGTTAGATAACAAATGGCAGGGATAAA
>JAPLGN010000006.1 GCA_026390135.1 Campylobacterales bacterium
TTTTTACATCTTGGAGGTGGCACCCAGATTCGAACTGGGGGTCAAGGTTTTGCAAACCAGCGCCTTACCACTTGGCCATGCCACCATCCATGTAATTGTGGTGCCCGGAGCCGGACTTGAACCGGCACAGTGTTACCACCGAGGGATTTTAAGTCCCTTGCGTCTACCGATTTCGCCATCCGGGCAACGATAACAAAAAAAATACCTCAACTAAAACATCAAAATCTTGATATCTCACCTGAGGTATATGGAGCGGGAAACGAGGTTCGAACTCGCGACCCCGACCTTGGCAAGGTCGTGCTCTACCACTGAGCTATTCCCGCATTTTTTGTGGACTGGAAGTATAGCAAAAAAACCAAGGCGTGTAAAGAGGTGGGAATAAAAAATTCGCTATAATGAGAAATAATTAATAAAAAAGCTGGATTCCCGCCTTCGCGGGAATGACGAAAGCTAAGTAAAAGGATGAATAATGCGCAGTGATACAATTAAAAAAGGGTTTGACCGTACTCCTCACCGAAGTCTTCTCCGTGCGACAGGACTTAAAGATGAAGATTTTAATAAGCCGTTTATTGGTGTTGCAAACTCTCATATTGACATTATTCCGGGGCACTTTTTTCTCCAAGAGTACGGTCGTATTGTAAAAGAAGCAATTCGTGAAGCAGGCGGTGTGCCGTTTGAGTTTAATACCATCGGTGTGGATGACGGTATTGCTATGGGGCATGATGGGATGCTGTATTCGTTACCGAGTCGTGAGTTGATTGCCGACAGTATCGAAACGGTTATGAATGCGCACAAGCTTGATGGATTGATTTGTATCCCTAACTGTGACAAGATCGTACCGGGAATGCTAATGGGTGCATTACGTGTCAATGTTCCGACGATTTTTGTTTCTGGCGGACCAATGAAGGCAGGGCATAAAAAAGACGGAACCCCTATCGACCTTGCAACAGCATTTGAAGCCGTGGGTCAACACGCCAATGGCAAGATGAGTGATGAAGAACTCTATGAGATCGAGTGTGAAGCGTGTCCAAGCGGCGGGTCATGTTCGGGAATGTTTACGGCAAACTCGATGAATACCCTTTGTGAAGCGATGGGGGTTGCATTACCGGGTAATGGTACTGTTTTGGCGATGACGCCTGAGCGTATTGCTATGGTCAAAGTTGCTGCGAAGCGTATTGTCGAGATGACACTGGATAAAAATAGTGAGAAGTGGAATATGCGCAATATTCTAAATGACAAAGCAATCCACAATGCATTTGTTATCGATATGGCTATGGGCGGTTCTTCGAATACGGTATTGCATTTGTTGAGTATTGCCAAAGAGGCAGAAGTTGATTTCAGCATTCACAAAATCAATGAAATTTCTGAAAAAGTTGCCCATATTGCAAAGATTTCTCCATCATTGTCGACGGTTCACATGGACGATATTAACCGTGCAGGCGGCGTAAATGCTGTGATGAAAGAAGTAAGTCGTCGAGGCGGTTTACTGGAGCTTGATGCCCTGATGGTTACCGGTGAGACACTGGGTGAGCGGATTAAAGACGCGGTTATCAAAGACACGAATATTATCCATACCAATGAAAATGCTTTTTCTCAAGTTGGTGGGCTTTCGATTTTATTCGGTAATTTGGCATTAGAGGGTGCTGTTGTTAAAACAGCTGGTATAACTCCAAATATGCGTCAGTTTACAGGAAAAGCAATTTGTTTTAATTCTCAGAATGAAGCTATCGCTGGGATTATGGGTCACAAAGTAAAAGCCGGAGATGTCGTCGTTATCCGCTACGAAGGACCAAAAGGTGGCCCAGGGATGCAAGAGATGCTCGCGCCTACGGCACTGATTATGGGTATGGGACTGGGTGAGAGTGTAGCGCTCATCACTGATGGACGATTCTCAGGAGCAACACGCGGGGCATCCATTGGGCATGTAAGTCCAGAAGCTGCTGAGGGTGGACTTATCGCTCTCATTGAGGATGGTGATGAGATTGAGATCGATGTCGATACTCATCTGCTACAACTAAATGTCGATGAAGAGGTTCTTTCTGTGCGTCGTCATGCATGGAAACCGCATAAAAAAGAGATTACATCCAAATGGCTTAAGCGTTACAGCCTTCTAGTTTCTAATGCTTCTAATGGAGCTGCGTTAAAAACTGAACTGTAGATTTTTAAAAACTTGCAGTCTCGTTATCCCGTACCCTTTGGGGTAGATACGGGGTACATCTCTCCTTTAAGCTCCTTTTTCTACTTTTCTGAGTAATATAAGTAAATGTGATATATTTGTGACAATAGGATGAAAAGTATGTTATGGTTCACGTATCAATCGCCTACGCCGGGGGAGGTTAAATTTAATCGCTTGGTTTTAGGTTTTATTATGATTTTTGGAGTATTTTTTCAAAATATTGAACTTTTTTATTTCTATTTTACTATCAATCTCATCACTTTGATTACAACTGTTCGCTTTTCTCCGACCAGTTGGCTTTTACACCTTATTGAACTGATGCTCAAACGATCCATCTGTACGATTTCTCCTGCGTATAAACGCTCCTATTTTATGAATCGAGAGAGTGAATGGTTTGAGCTGTTCGCTCGGTTGCTGGTCTCTTCTATCGCTATTGGATTTTTCTACTATTATCCTCTCACTACATGGTTGATTGGGATATTTATGGGGGTGTTTATGATGATTAGCACCTTTTTCGGATTCTGTCTTTCATCGTTAGGTTATATAGGTTTTAGAAGTTTGCAAAAATCTTCATCGCACTCAAGTGAGCTGCAAGAATTGACTACGAATAAAAATTGTATTCTTGCTCGGAATGGCTTTAAGCCCTATGCAAGGTGTGATTATTGTACCCTTACGGCTCCTCAGTGTACGGGAATGCAATTTAATGGATTTGTATTTGCTATCGGGTTTTTGGCAGCACTTTTTATGTTTATTACCGATTCATTGTGGCGCGATTTTAATATTATTGCCATTATTTCTCTTTTATTTTGGCTGACACATAAAGTGACGATTAATATAGATCATCTTGCCCGTGCTGATTTTGAGAACCGAGAGTTGAATGCACAGCTTAAAAACTACAATGAATCGCTTGAAGCCGAAGTTTCACGTCGTACGCAAGAGCTGGAAAAAATGGTCAAGCTGGATTCGATTACAGGATTGGTGAATCGCTATGAATTTGAGCAGCGTCTCAAAGCTGCAATAGAGAGTACGAAAAATGATGAAGCTGCTCATGTGATGTGCTACATCGATTTGGACCAATTTAAGATCGTCAATGATAAGTGCGGACATATTGCAGGGGATGAGCTCTTGCGCCAGATTGCTCTTGTTTTGAAGCGTTCTGCACGAGAGTGTGACGTGGTCGCACGTTTAGGCGGCGATGAGTTTGGAATTATTTATATTGATTCGACCATGGAAGATGCTCAACGGCAAGGGCAGCGGCTGCTTAATGCAATTGGTGAGTATCGCTTTAATTATCAAGGCAATACCTTTCGAATAGGGGCAAGCATGGGGATGGTAGGGATTATGAAAGAGTGTTGTACTTTCAGCAATCTCTTATCTCAAGCGGACGCTGCGTGTTATGCAGCCAAAGATGGCGGTCGAAATCGTATTCATGTGGCACATCCTGAAGATGCTATGATCCAAGAACGCCGTAACCAAATGCAGTGGATTGGACGGCTTGAAGAGGCCTTGATTAATAATTCATTTGTTTTGTACGTTCAGCCGATTGTTCCCGTTTTAGATTCACTTCAGCGTCGCCATTATGAGGTTTTAGTGCGGCTTCGTGGAGAAAATGGGGAGATTATCCCTCCTATGGCATTTATACCAGCAGCAGAGCGCTATGGCTTTATGTCCAAACTCGATCGATGGGTGATGGAAAATACCTTTAAAAGTTTTACGAAGATTTGGCATGAAGTGAGCGAAGAGACATATTTTAGTATCAATGTTTCAGGCGCGTCTTTGGGGGATGCGAGAACAAAAGATTTTATACGAGGATTATTTGGAAATTATGGTGTCCCTTATCACACTATAACATTTGAAATTACAGAGACTGAAGCAGTGGGGAATATGACGAATGCTTTGGACTTTATTAACGAATTTAGAGCATTGGGATGCCGTTTTGCATTGGATGATTTTGGATGCGGGCTCTCATCATTTTCGTATTTGCAGAACATGCCGATTGATTATTTAAAAATAGACGGATCATTTGTCCATGATATTCATCTTAATCCGATTAACCGCGCAATGGTAGATGCCATCAATCAAATAGGGCACGTTATGGGCATTGCAACCATTTGTGAGTATGTTGAGACAGCTGCGGTCTTGCATGTGCTTAATGAGCTTAATGTGGATTTTGCGCAAGGGTACCATATCGATCGGCCATTTGCTATTGAAACCTTATTTACACCGAAGGGTTTGTAAATTCGGGAACAATTGTACGAAGAGCTTTGATTGGCTCATTTGAGTGTAAGAGCGTTTCTATATCAGTACGTAATTGCTGGATAGGATAGAGCGTTGAGCCAGCGATCATAATCGATTCAAATGCTGTTTTTTGTTCGCTCTCATCAAGCAAAAGTTCCTCATACAGTTTTTCCCCAGGACGCAATCCCGTGGTGAGTATCTCAATTTCATTTTGAGCATAAAGCCGAATCATCGTGCGCGCTAAATCAATAATTTTAATGGGTTCTCCCATGTCAAGAATAAAAAGCTCACCGCCACGGGCAATAGCTGCGGCTTGAAGGACGAGTTGGCACGCTTCGCTAATGAGCATAAAATAGCGGGTAATATCAGGGTGCGTCAGGGTGATAGGCCCACCTGCATCAATTTGTTCTTTGAATTTCGGGATAACGCTTCCGCTGGAACCCAGGACATTACCAAAGCGAACGGCTACAATCTCGCTGTTACAAGGATCAACGTTTTGGGCATAGAGTTCAACGATCCGCTTGGTCGTTCCCATGATGTTGGTGGGACGGACTGCTTTGTCTGTGGATATGATGACAATCTTAGAAACATTATGGCCTATGGCGCTGTCGATGACATTGCAGCTTCCGATGATGTTGTTGGTAATAGCCGCATGGATATTGGCTTCACACAGCGGAACGTGCTTGTAAGCAGCAGCATGAATGAGTATATCAGGCTGTCCGGAACTAAGGATGGAATCGAGCATTGGTTTATCAAGTATGTTGCATAGCCGTAGTTGTGCAGAGGGAAGTTTTTCCCCGATTTGATAAAGATTGTACTCACTGTGATCGATTAAAATAAGTTTTAATGCTCCAAAACGGTGACATTGCAATGCAATTTCACTCCCGATACTCCCCCCCGCACCCGTAATCACAATTATTTTACCCCGGATAAAGTTCTCAATGGTTTGGGTGTCAAGATCTTTAGGGTGACGGGCGAGAAGATCTTCAATGGAAAGAGATTCAATTCGGCTCATGGTATTGTCTAGGGTTACGGATCGTTTTATCTCTTGAACAGAAGTTTCTTTGAGTTGTGTATAGACATGCTGCAATGCTTCTTGTGGTAATGATTCCTCGATGATTGCTGTTAGTATATTATGTTTGGTAATAAGCTCAGGAAGGTCAAGAAGATCAAAAATTTTAATATTATGAATGGTTGATCCAATCATATTTTGATTTTTTTTAAGTACTGCGATAATAGCAACGGGATAGTGATCCCCTTTTAATAAACTCTTGATGAGAGTGTCGGTATTTGATGAAACACCTATAATGATGGCTGGTTTAAATTTGCCAATATTACCCATTGATTCCATCATAAGCCGCTTGGAAAAACGCAGTGCTCCCAAGAGAAAAAATGAGAGGAAAAGATCAATAATAATAACACTTCTAGGAAAGGGACTAAAAGGTTCGGGAAAAACCAAAAATAGCGAAGAGAACAGAGTGTACGCTAAAAGATGCGTAAAAAAAAGTTTTTTAGCATCATTGAGGGCAAAAAAACGCCAAATGAAACGGTAGCCATCAAAGAGAGCAATATTAAATATTTTTAGTAAAATAATCAAAAATGCAACGTGCCAAAAGGGAAGGAGAAAATTTTCTGGGATATTAAAATTAAAACGGAGCAGATACGCACTATAAAGAGTAAACAAAGAGAGCAAGATATCAGCAAGGAGAAAAAAAGTCAGCCGTTTTGTATTGCTTGGACGAAGCCACTGCATTATCTAAGTACCTTTTTTAGAAGAGTAGATATGCGTGCTACATCCTCGCGGTTCATTTGTGTACCGCTTGGAAGGCAGAGCCCTTTTTCAAATAAGCTTTGTGATGTGCCGTTTTGGATGCGAAGGGAGTCCTTAAAGAGTGGTTGCAAGTGCATCGGTTTCCATAGTGGACGGCTTTCAATATTGTGTTCTTCTAGTGCTAGACGGATAGTATTGGGATCAGTTTTTTCAAACGTAAGTGTGGAAAGCCAACGGTTTCCTCTGGTATTGGAAAGTTCTGGCATAAAGGTAATTTCGGGAATATCATTTAACTCCTCACGATACCACTCGAAAATCTTTCTCCGTGAAGTTATTCGCTCGTGTAAAACTTCCATTTGTGCCACTCCGATGGCGGCTAAAATATTGCTCATGCGATAGTTGTACCCAAAGTCTGTATGTTCGTAATAAGGTGCATCATCGCGAGCTTGCGTTGAGTAAAAACGGGCTTGACTAATGAGTTCTTTATTGGGAGAAACAAGCATTCCTCCGCCAGAAGTAGTAAGAATTTTATTGCCGTTAAAGCTGTAAACACCGAAAATTCCAAAAGTTCCGCTTTGTTTCCCCGTATAAGAAGCTCCAAGACTCTCTGCTGCATCTTCGATGAGATAGATTCCGTGTGCGTCACAAATTTGGACAATTTTTTGAAGATCAGCGCATTGGCCGTAAAGATGGGTGAGAATTAGAGCCTTTGGCTTTTTAGGAGCTGTGGCTATTGCCTTTTCCAATAAATCAGGATCGATATTCCAGCTTTTCGTATCACTGTCAATAAAATAAGGAATGGCATTTTGATATAAAATCGGAGTGATTGAGCCGATAAAAGTAAAAGAAGAGGCTAATACAATATCCCCCGCTCCGATTCCCAACACGCGAAGTGCAAGATGAAGTGCTGCTGTGGCAGATGAAAGTGCGAGAGCATGAGGAGTAAGGGTAAGATCGCGGATACTTTGCTCAAACCGATCCACCATAGGTCCAAGCGGAGCGATGTAGTTGCTCTCAAAAGCTTCGGCTATGTATTTTAGTTCATTACCGCTCATGTGAGGAGGGGAGAGGAAGAGACGAGGTGTCATCATCACACTTTTAGTTTATATACTTTACTCATTGGGTCACTGAGTACGGGTTCAAAAAGTTTTGGATCGTAATGATCAAAAACAAACATTTGGATATAGGCAGAATTCAAATAAAAATCATCCACTATGAGAAAACGTCCATAGCTTGACATGAAAATGACATTCATTCCCTCAGAAGCAAAATGTTGTTCATTTATTTGGAGCTTCATCTTTTGGTCATAACCGACTTGATAAAATCCTTTGATTGGGACTTCTTGATTACCGAGCTTCAGAATACTTTTTTCTTTGATGATCGAAATATTATTGCCAAGTTCGACTGTTTTTCCCGTATCCTGAATCGATTGGGTCATATAGAAAAAAGGTTGCTCCGGCTTATTAGCAGGATTTTTTAAATCCAAATAGCTAAATAAGGTTACGGTAGGGAAAATTTCCATCATTCGAAGCGGTAAATACAGATACACATCTCGGGTTGCTTTGGGTAACGATTTCGGATTAAGCTGTATATTGACCATAAGATCATCGATACTGTCCGCTTTGTAGTCTTTGAGCATGCTTGAAATAATTTCGTTTGACTTGTTGGTTTCAAACCCTTTTTCAGTGTATTCGATACTAAGGCGTGCCATGGCTGCAGCATTTTGTTGGGGCTGAGTCAGGATATAGCTAGCAGGATAATTGACATCTCCACTGTGTTTTCCTCCATCAACAAGTGTTTTAACATCACTGTAATAGCGGATCGGATAACCGTAATCCCACCAGCTGATAACATAATCTTCTGAAGAGGAAATTTTTCCCAGTTGATCTAAGATGTTAATCTCTTTTGTTGTAAATACCGTAGGTGTCATATACTCTTTGATATGGAGATAGTTGGGATAAAGAGCAATGCTTGTAAAAATCAGTACGACAATAGTACGCAACCATTTTTTTTCTATGGGTTGAGTGATGAGTAATAACAGATAAGCAAATCCGATTGCCATTGGAGCAACAGCATAAATAGTAAAACGTAATCCCGCAGACATAGCAATAAAACCAAGCCCTACCAAGGGAAGAGTGATTAACAGCGGTCTGTAAGCAATAACCGCTAAAACATAACCGATACATGCGAGTAAAAAGGTGATCGTATGTCCGCTAATGCGTTCAGAAAAAACAGTAAAAGGGATATTCCCTGCCTCACGAACCGTTTGTGCCACATTGTAAAAGTGTAAGTCGACATTATCTGATACACTATCTCGAATCAAGTATGCTTTAAGCTCTCCCCAAATCGGATCAATCCCCCCTGTGACAAAGTAGACAAGTATAATTCCTCCAAAAAGTGCCCAAAACCATTTTTTATCAAGCTTTGGTTGAAAATGGAAAAAAGAAAAGACAGCTAACGCAATCATGATTTTAATCCAAATTGGAAGAGATAAAACACCGATGATGATAAAAAGAGCAATTTTATAAAAATGATGGTTTGTACGATCAAAGAGCACTGTGTAAGACAGCATTACAACCAATAAAGCAGTATTGACTGAATAGCTTTGAGGATACCACCATTGATAAAGAGCAAAAGTGACGGTGATGGGGATGAGAAAACGGTTTCGTTGGTGAGTAATGGCTAAAAGCATAAAGTAAAGTGCAAATAAAGGTAAAACGATCGTAAGCATATCGGTATCGTAATAACCTGTCATGGTACGGTTGTAGTAGCTGTTAGCAATGCTTGCCAAAAGTGCTGCAATAAAACCTAAAGTCGTTTGTCCGAGCGTGCGCCCCATTAAAATTAGAGGAATAACAATGAGTGAACCGATAAAAGCAGGCATATAGAGAATTAATGTTTCAAAGCTGACAGGGATGATTTTTGATAGCCATGCCGTTAAGAGAGAGATTGGCTCGTTAATAGGGGATAGGTCATTTGGTTGATGTGCACCAGAAAGAATATCACGTGCCCCTTCGGCAAAAAAATAACCATCATTGGTGTTGATCATTAGAGCATGCTTCCAATAAAAGGAAGAGATTCCTTGGACATCCATGATCCAAATATAACGCATTGAAAGAGAAAAGAGGTAGGCGATTAGAATGAAGAGGAGAACGGTTTTTGTATTGATCGACTCATTTGGGAGCTGAAGTTTCATAGTTTAATTATCCTTACAAAATGTTTTTTTAATGATGGCAGGAATGCCTGCTACTAGAATGTTGTCCGAGACATCTTTGGTTACTACACTTCCAGCAGCAACGACGGAGCTTGCACCAATCTTTATGTTCTGGAGGATCAGTGCACCCATTCCGATGTGAGTGCTTTTTTTGACGTGTACCCCTCCAGCTAGTGTGGCATTAGGAGAGAGGTGGACATAGTTGTCGAGAATACAATCATGCTCAACAATAGCACCACTGTTTACAATACATCCCTCACCAATGAGGGCATCGGCATTGACAATGGCAAGAGGCATAACGACGCTCCCCATTTTGATGATCGCCGAATCTGAAATGATCGCGCTTGGATGGATTAGAATGGGTAGATAATAACCGGCCTCCAGCACTCTTTTGGCAATACTTTCTCGTGCTGTGTTCTCTCCAATCCCAAGAGCAATAGTTGCGCGAGGATGGAGGGTACAAAACTGTTCCCAGGTATAAGTATGTGTGTTTGGTTTATCGTCAATCCAGCCGGCAAGAGTGTGACCAGAACAACGGATAATATCAGCAACCACTTTACCATGCCCGCTTGCACCGTAAATGAAGATGTCAGTTGGCGCCATTAAACTTCTCCATTGTTGCATTTCCCTCTTGGGCGATTCCTTCTTTTTTTAGTACTCGTAAAAGTGTTAAAAAAAGAATTTTCAAATCAAAAAGAAACGAAATATTTTCGACGTATTCGACATCATATCGAAATTTCTCTTCCCAACTAATTGCATTGCGTCCATTTATTTGCGCCCATCCGCTGATGCCGGGTTTTACATTGTGCCGCTTGGATTGTTCTTGTGAATAGAGGTTAAGATATTCGACGAGTAAAGGACGAGGTCCTACAAAACTCATCTCCCCTTTAAGGACATTGAGAAGTTGCGGGAGTTCATCGAGGCTAAGGCTACGGATAAGTTTTCCGGCTCCTTTTAGTCTTGATGTATCGCTCAATAGTTCTCCGTGATGGTCACATTCATTGCTCATCGTCCGAAATTTATAGATCGTAAAAACTTTACCATGCACTCCCGGGCGTTTTTGGGCAAAAACAATCGGTCGTCCTAATTTTAGTAAAATAGTAAGTGCTGTTATGGCTATAAGAGGTGCAAGTAGTATCAAGAGAATCGCTGCGCCCAGTCGATCGCCAAGCGGTTTAAAAAAATTAATGTACATATCTTAATCCATATACCTCAAAATGTTTTTCAATAATTGTACTGATGTCGAACTCACGAAGTGCTTTTTCTCTTCCTGCTTTACCCATTTTTTCGCGTAATAAGGGATTGACAATCAATATTTCGATTGCTTCAGCCAATGCTTGAGCATTTTGTGGCGGAACCAAAAATCCACTTATTCCTTGATCAACCGTTTCTCTGCATCCAACGACATCGGTGGTGACGATCGGTAAGCTCATACTCGCAGCCTCCATAGAAGTGCGAGGAAGCCCTTCTCGGTAACTGGGGAGGACAAAAATATCGCTTTGGGAGAGGATATGATGAATATTGTTTTGCTGACCGAGATAGTTTATGGAGGTTTGAGATCTCATAAATTCTTCTGTGACACTAAATTGGTTCCCTTCATCTGGGGAGCCTACGAATTGAAATGAGACAGTAGGATATTTCTGCCCCAGGAGGGTAGCCGCATCGATAAATTCCTGCATTCCTTTATGTTTAAGAGCACGCGCAACCATCGTTACACGAATCCACTCATCTTTTTTTGGCAAAGGTTTCCACTCATTTATATCAATTCCTACCCCTTTTATGAGGAAAACTTTTTCGGGTGAGATGATTTTTTTTGAGATCAAGTATTTGGGATCATCATGATTTACAAACATTACCGTATTGGAGAGTTTGAAAATTTGGCTGTAAAGTAATTCAATCATCATTCGAACAAAACGACTTTTGAGATCATTTTCAAGATAAAAACTCCCCAATCCTTCGACGAGGTTGATAATACGTGGTACTTTTGCTAACCTTCCCGCAATGGTGCCGTAAATGTTAGGTTTTGCAGTAAATGTATGGAGGATATCGAGATTGAGTGGCTTGATGACATTGTAGATATTTCGAATAGCGCTGAGCTCTTTGATGGGATTGAGACTGGAGCGGCTTATTTCATACGAGACGTGAGTAATTCCGTGGCGTTCAAAATCATCACTTTTTTCACCCGGAGGACAAATTGCATAGACACTATGCCCAAGACGTACCAGTTCTTGCATGATGGGCAGACGAAAGAGCCAGAGATTGAGATCGAGGTGGGAGAGGAAACCAAAGGTCATTTAGAGCACGTCTCATGAAATGTTGTATCTATAAATTGTTTATAAATCGGAAAGTAATGCTGAATCGAATAATGATAGCTCTTCTCTTTTGATGCAGTAGACATACGGTTATAGAGTTCTGTATCGGATATTAGGTTTTGTACAGCAGTGACCCATTCAGATAGGGTAGACGCTAGATATCCATTTATTGTGTCTGCAATAATATGAGTGTTTTCACCGATAGGTGAAGCAATCATAGGTAGTCCTGCGGCTTGATACTGAATGAGTTTAAATCCTGATTTCCCCTGACTAAAATCATCGTTATCCAAAGGCATAATCCCTACATGACATTGTTGCAAAAGAACTGTTTCTATCTCACTGGACCAGTCATGAAATTTCATTGATACACCCTCGATTTTTTCGATTTCAAGTTGTCTGGATGCAATAATGATGAGGTCAAAATCGATTAATTTTGAGAGTTGTTGAAACATCGGAGCAAACGATTTGATGTAGCGATAGGTCACACTGCTGCCTATCCATACGAGTGAAAAACGCTCAAATTTTTGTACAGACTTGTCCTGTTTGTAGTGGCCGAGATTGATTACTGTCGGTATTTTAATAACATTTGAATTGATTTTTTTGACATACTGCTCTAGATAATTATTTCCTACAATAACTCCGGCGGCATTTTTAATAAGATGATCATATTTTCCGTTCAGTAATAGTTTTCCACGATAATCTTCCCAGACATTGTCATCGAAATCCAGAATATATTGCTTGTTACGTAGAAATATTTTTTCGAATCCATACGGAAGATATGGGAAAAGCTCTCGTTCAATAACTATGTTGTCTGAAGATCGTAACACGGCAAAAAGCCGCTGGCAATAAGAGAGGAAGATTCGCCATTTATTTTTTGGTTTTTTAGCAAAGAGATTTGAGAGATAGTGAATATCCATGAAAGAGTGAATTTCGATGTTGTAATTTAGCTCGACTAAACGGGAGGCGAATGCAAAACTACGATAGCGGCTAGTTGCGCCTTGTGTTGAATATTTTGTGAAAAAGGAGAGATGGATCATTTTAGATACTTCCATAGATTTCGTTGCTTTTCGGAGCCGAGAAACGATAGGCAAAGTCCGAGTAGTCTATAAGAGAAAGGTTTGCTTTCGTTAAAATATCGAAAATATCTGAGATGAAAGAATAGAGAGCGGAATCGAAAGCCCTGTGTAAAAAAATCTTCGTAATACTGGACCAATCGTGCAATAAAAGTCTTCTCCCCCACTGAAAAGAAGGGTATATTTAGAAGAGTTTTCAAAAACAGGGATGTTTTTTTATAGGCTTTCTCGCGCTGCTCAAATGAATGAATTTTAGCGGTATCTGATGCACCGATTTGATTGTTTTCGTGTTGTCGGTATCGGATAAGAGGGTGATCCAAATAAGTGATAGTCCCATGTTTGTATGCGCAGAGCACTAGCCACCAATCGTGAACTAAAATATTTTTTGGAAAAGGCAATGCATACGTGAGAAGTTCACGAGAAAAGAGTGCCGTGCATCCTGTGACATTGTTTTCGATGATATACGAATAGATATTTTTTTCGAGATTTTTTTTCGAGTAGAGGGTGTAGGAGTTATTGATAACAGTTCCCTGGCTATCGATAAGTGTTGCATCGGAATGAATAAGAAGAGAAGCCTTTATATTTATAAGTAAAGAAGCTATTTTGTTGTTCTCCCAAACATCGTCCTGATCGGCTAGGGCAATGTACTCTCCAGTGCACAAAGAAAGGGCATTCTCAAAGTTTTTAACCAATCCCAAAGTAGTATCATTGAAAAAAAGTTTGATACGATTATCTTCTTGCAAATATTTTTTGAGTATAGCCGGCGTTGCATCTATTGAATGATCGTCACAAATAATAATTTCTAGGTTTTTATAGGACTGTGAAAGTATCGAATTCAGTTGTTCGACAATAAACTGTTCACCATTGTAGGTTGCCATAGCGATGGAAATGAGCTTATCTCCCATATTTACCCTTTCTGCCTATTAAAAAATGACCGAATGCTTTTAAAATATATTTTAGCCGTTTAAGTCTTTTTGGGCCATAGATAAGGGCAAAAAGGAGTGTTTTACCAACTTCCAAGAAGCGTCGACGAGTAAATTCCGGAAAATTATTGTGGAATTTTGAGAAAATATATAAGCAGTTTCTTGTAATATAGTAATGTCTAAGTGGTGAATGTATATTGACAATTTGAATTTGTCCGTGTCGTTTTATGGTTTCTTGATTTCCGATTTGGTGGCATAAAAAAATAGTATCAAACTCGATAACTTTATAATGACATAAATGAGCTCTCAGGCAGTAATCATGATCAACTTCATCGATAAATAAACTTTCATTAAAATTACCGATGTGTCTATACAAAGTGAGATTTAATAAACTTCCTGAAGTAATTGTAATCAGTTTTTCGGTAAATGAACAAGACATTTCTGCGTTTGGATTGGCGAAACGATTTGGGGAGAAAATCGCTATTTGTTCAGAACGAGGAATGTTTCGAATACAGTGAAAGTATTTATTTAATCCTGCAGATGTAAAACTACTGTCTTGATCCATCATTAGAAGCCATTGGTAGCCTTTTTCAAGAGCTTTTTTTGCTGCAACATTGAGAGCTTGTGCTATTCCTTGATTACCGTTATTATTAATATAATGAATTTTTGAATTTTTCGAAATGAAGTTAACAATCTCATGATTGATTGTTTCAGAATTATCAATAGCAAAGAGTAAATCTACATCATCAAGATAAGATTTGATGTTTTTAATAACCGTTTGATCAGGGTTATATAAAACAATACTTGCTACTATCAAAGTAATCATCCTTGGTCAGAAGGAAATGGGGATTCAAAAGAGGTAAAGTGAATATTGTTTTGGGGAAGTAAATCGGTAGAAATTTTTTGTACAACTAATAGAATGTGCATGGGCTTTATGGTTTCGATCACTTGGATTTGCATTTGCGCGTAGTCTATCAATTTGGCAAGCAAAAGAGTATTAAAAACGTGGTGGTGTAAAGCACGATTATGGAGATTGTTTTCAGATCGTAATTTAAAGTTTTCATACGATCCTGAACCAGAATCTTTTGAAAAGTCATGCAGTTGCAAAATTTCTTCAAGATGCGTTAAATCATCTTCGCCAATATCATTCTGATAATCCTGAATTAGATGATCTAAGGTGGTAGTAGGTCGCTGGTGATCAAAGGTTCCATCTTTATGCGGAACCAAAAGGATGAGATATCCATTGGTTTTGATAATACGTTTCCATTCATGAAGTGCTTTGATGGGATTAGCGATGTGTTCTAAAACATGAGAAGAAAGTAAAAAGTCATAGGAATCTGATTTAATGGAAGCCAAGTTGATTCCATCTTGAATGAATTGATATCCTTCTTGTTTTTTTTGATGATAGTTATAGGAATACCCTTCTCTTAATGATTTATTCCATAAAGTATTCGAGCTAAAGTTACAATTGTCTAAATGATTGATATATGAATAAATAGGAAGAAAAGAATTGTCATTAAAAACAGGACTTGGACCACCAATCTCAATGCCATATTTATTGGTTATGATCCCTTTAATCAATGGAAAAGAGCGTGCTTTTTTCTGATAAATTCGTTTAAAGATAACAAACATCAAATTTTTTACCCCTTGATCTTTATAAACCGTATAGATTTTTTTGCCAAGTGCCAACATGACTTACCCTTTTTTGGTAGTGACTATGAGATATTGATAAACGAAAAAATCATGAAAAATTCCTAACGTGATCTTATTTAGCCAGTATTTTTTACTTTTAATTGTTTCTTGATCAAACGCAGAAGTTAAGGATTCGATATTGAGTCCAGCGCTAGTAAAGAGTTCTATAATATTTTTTTTACAAAAAAATCGTAAATGGGTTTGGTCTAAAATGCCGGCTTCTTCATAGTGAAAATCCCCTTTCCAAACGATTGATTGCAGAGTTGTGTAATAACGAATGTTTGGAATGCTGGCAATCAATCGTCCTGTTGGTGAAAGAAGTTGTACAATTTTTTGCAAAGTAGACCATGGATCGACTAGATGTTCTATGACATCTCCTAAGATGATAATATCAAAAGAGTTTTGCATATCATCCGAAAAAAGGATATTTTCAATATTCTCAAGAAAAAAATGGTCTATAGTGCTATAATAATTATCTTTTGAGGAAAAAAGTTCAACACCCGTTGTCGTTTTTGCGATTCCTAATTGTTTTAGTTTATTAAGTGTTGCACCATTCCCGCAACCAATTTCTAGTACATTGCATTCTTTGAACGTCTGAGGAATAAGGCGTATTAAATCATCTCGAACACTTAAAAAATAATAGCTTTGATCTTTATTTTCATACATCTTTTATCTTACTCTTCTCAATAAATGTACGAATATCATCACTTAACAAAAAAGGAGTTAGTGATGCTATTTCTTTTTGCTCAAAATTCCACCATGCTATTTTAAGCAAATTCTCTATAATTTCTTGGCTAAATCTGAATCGTATGTGATATGCTGGGTTTCCGCCAACAATTTCATAGGGTTGAACATCTTTTACTACCAAGCTCCCAGCCGCAATAACTGCACCATCTCCAATAATAACACCACTCATAATCGTGGCGTTAGCCCCTATCCAAACATCATTTCCAATTACTATATCACCTTTAGTTTTTGGATGACCTTTTATGCTAGAAAATTTTTGATCGATAGCGCTGAAAGGATATGTTGTCACCCAATCCACTCTATGCTCCCCTCCCATAAAGATTGTGACATTATTAGCAAAGGAACAATATTTTCCAATCTTTAAGTAATTTCCCTCACCCCAAGATAATATTTTAGGATTGCCATAAGTAAAATCACCTATTTGTATATAATGAGATTGATAGAGAGGATTGGTATTTGTGTAAAAATAGCTTTTATTGAAAAGCGAAGTGAGCTTATTCTTAATTTTATTCCATATCACAAAATTTTATTTCCTAGAATCTTATAAATTTTCCCGCAACCCTTTATCGTACTCAGCCGATGAGCAATTACTATCAGTGTTTTATCTTCGCTAATTTTATAGATTTCTTCCATAATCTTTGCTTCGATAGCTGTATCTAATGCACTGGTGGCTTCATCAAGTACTAAAATTTCAGGATTTCCATAGAGTGCACGGGCGATAGCGATTCGTTGCCGCTGACCACCGCTAAGTTTGATTCCCCCTTCTCCGACAAGAGTGACTATTCCTTCGTGATGGGTTTCCAAGAACTCTAAAATATTGGCTTGACGAAGAGATTCTTTAATTTGAATATCATTGATAGGTTTCCCGAAAGCGACATTCTGAGCTACCGTCCCATCGAATAGATAGATGCTTTGCGGAATATACCCGATTTTGCTTCGCCATGCTTTAATATTACTTTCATCCAACCGTGTAGCATCCACACTAATCGTTCCGTTTTTTGGTCGATAAAGCCCGATGATAAGATCGATAAGAGTTGATTTCCCACTGCCGCTTTCCCCGATAAAAGCAATTTTGTCTCCCTTGTGAATAGTGAGAGAAAGGTCTTCTAAGATAGGTTTATTTTCATTATATTGGAAGTAGAGATGATCGAGTTTGATTGAGTACTCGAAAGTGATTGGGCTATCTTGTAAACTTTCGGTATCGTACATCAAATCATTGTGGATAATATCAAGGGAGCTTTTATAAAAGAGAATTTGATTGTAGCCTGAGAGTATACGGTTGGCGGAGGGCATTAGACGGTACAGCCCTAATACAAACATTGAGATAAGCGCTAAAGCACCGGAGATATCACTTTGATATTTATGTATCAGATAAATAATCATAAAAATAACAATTCCAAATCCTAAAGCTTCTAAAAAAAGACGTGGAAAATGTGTAAGTGTCTCGTTTCGAATATGGGCCTGAGCATAACCAGCGCTGGCCTGATTGAATTTCTCGAGAATAGGAGTGGTGTTTGATGTGAGTTTCATGAGTTTGAAATTACCAAGACTGCTTTGAATGATTTCAAAAAACTTTTTTTGATGTTCTTCTCGCGAGACGCCTGCCTTTTTGATTGCACGGGAGACGGTTATTATCAGAAAAAATGCATTGACTGCAAGGATGGTGCTGATGAGCAGTGTGATTTTCCAATTAATATACAGCATGATAGAATAAATGAAGATTACTACAAAGATTTCACTTAACATAAGTAAGAGACCAGAGATTAACGTGGTCATGTTTTGCGCTTCATTGATGATTGCTTTGCTGAGATCTGCGCTGTTTTTGTCAATGAACGATCGATAGCTCATTCCGAGGTAGTTTTCAAATAATCGGTAGGCAATGAGGTGATAGCGCCCTTTTGAAAATTTTGCAAGTAGGTAAAAATATCCAAGATTTAGTAGACTTCGGAGAAAATAAAAAACTAAAAGAATGATCCCAGTTGCAATTACAAAGTTAATATCGCTATAAAAATTAAAGAATTTGTAGGTGAGATCGAGATAATGATTACTGTGAATAGCCGAAAAATTACTAGCAATATTGATAAATGGCAAGATAGCAGTAACTCCGACCATTTCGATCAGCGAAATTCCAATCGAGATAAAAATTAAAATAATAAGAAATTTTTTGTCATGCCGAGTTAGGATAGAAAAAAGTTTAGAGAAAAATAGTTTCATGTTTAATTAGGGTCGCATTTTATTTTGTTCACAATAGCGCTTCGCATTCAAAAGCCGTTCTTTATGTCCAATATCTGCCAACGCTTCAGGGACGACATTCCGCAAATAATATTCGACGTATTTGCATAGATTGATATCCCCTTGTATCCCCGCCTCAGTTTTAAATTTTTGAATGGCACGAGAGCGTTCAGAGTCACGAAATAGGGCTTCATTAAAATCAAATCCAAAATAATTGAGGGACTCGGTGTATTGGTGGATTAGTTTTTCTTTAATCTCATTGAAATACTTGAGAAACTCTTCGCGGTGAAGATCTTCAAATGCTTTTAGATTGGCTTGGTGTTCTTCGAGCTCTTGGCGGTGTGTTCCGATAAAATGGATGGTATCCACTTGTTCCCGGCGGACTTTTTTAAGTTCGTGTTCGAATTCATTATGCGCCTCCGGAGGAATATTCCCTATTTGTTTTTCCATAATATTTCGTTTGGCGGTTACGACTTGTTCTTTGGCAATGAGCATTTGCAATTCGCCTTTGAGGATGTCAAACTCTTTTTTTTCATGCATATACGATTCTTGGGCGCAGAGGAAATCTTTGGTATATGCCTTTTGAACGTGCTTGCTACGCTGTTCAAAGTCACTGTACCTCTCGTTTAAATATCGAATAGTGTTGAATTTACTGATAAGCTCTTGATTATAAATGGTGGGGTCGATGTCTTTGAACATTCCAGCAGCAGAATAGATGAACTCTTTAAAAACATCAAAACGAAAACGTTCATCGAAATCAAAACCAATGGCGTTGAAGTATTTCTTGACCAGTTTAATATCATCCGCAAAGAAATCAAGGACGATTTGTTTTTGAGAAATAGAGACAGGTATCATCGTATTGCGTTCTTTGAATAAAAATGTGATTTTCTTATGATAGCGTATAATACTGAAAACTTTAATATTAAGGGGCCCTCAGGTGTGTGGAGTATTTGGAATTATTGGTGATTATACTCCCGAAAAGGCTCGCAGGGCTTTAGCGACACTGGCACATCGTGGGCAGGATCATTGCGGTATTGTTGATGAGCAAGGGCTTTTTTTAGCCCATCAGCGTCTCTCAATTACGGATAATCATCACCGATCTCATCAGCCTTTACGATATAAAAATCTTCTTTTGAGTTTTAATGGAGAGATTTACAATCATAAAATATTGCGTCTTGAATTGGAAGGATTTCCTTGGCAGACACACAGCGATGCCGAAGTTGTTTTAGCGGCGTATCAACGATGGGGAATTGAATGTATTAGGCACTTTGAGGGGATGTTTGCATTTGCACTTATCGATGGAGATAAACTTTATTTGGTACGGGATCGGTTTGGTAAAAAGCCGATGTTTTATCATCAGGGAACGGATGCATTCGTATTCGCTTCAGAGATCAAGGCGATAAAACCATTTTTATCCTCAGTCAAAATGAACGAAAATGCGATGCGCTCTTACCTCTCATTTTTAGCCCCTACACCGCCGCACACGTTTTATGAAGGGGTCCAAAAGCTCGAATCGGGTGAATATCTCTGTTTTGAGAGAGGAAAGATTAGCAAGCAAAGTTATTACACTATTTTGGATACACCGCAAAATTCCAAGTTCAATATCGAAGAATTGCTCCATCAAAGTATCCAAAAGAGATTGAATAGCGATGTGCCAACATGTGCTTTGCTCTCAGGGGGAATAGACAGTGCGATGATTTGTGCTATTGCCAAAGTGCAAGGTCGAAAACTACAAACGTTTACGCTGGGATATGATGAATACAGTGGGTATGATGAGCGATCTAACGCGAGGACTACAGCTGAATATTTGGGTCTGAAAAATACCGAAGTCGTGATTTCATGTCATGATTTTGATGAAAATCTGGACGCGGTTTTGGATCAGATGGACGAACCGCTTAATGATCCTGCTGCATTGCCATTGTATTTGTTGATGCAGCGCATTGCACGAGATGGATACAAAGTTGTTCTCAGCGGGGAGGGAGCGGATGAACTCTTCTTGGGGTATCGACAATATTTTGAGTATCTTGACATCGAAAAAGCGTCTACTCTTCACCATAAAAACTGGCTCAAAAAATATTTTCACAGCAATTTTTCGATGAATCGTGAATGGGAATGGTACAAGCGGATTTTTGATGAGTCATTACTTTTTCGGTCGTCGGGAGAAAAATTCACCGATTTACAGCAAAACTTATTGTTGCGACAGAATGTTCGAGATAACGAATCGTTGCGATTTTTGCAAGGCTATCGACAACAATTCGAGCACAGCAAGTACGCGCATCCCTCACATTGGTACAGTGCTATCGATCTGAAGCTTTTTGTGGGGGAGCATTTTTTGACAAAGCTTGATCGGATGTCGATGGCGCATACTTTGGAAGCACGAGCCCCATTTTTAGATCATAGTTTTGCTGAGGCTGTTTTTTCTCTAGATTCCCAAATCCGCATAGGTGAGGGAGGGACAAAATACCTTCTCAAGCAAATGGGAAAAAAATATTTGAGTGATGAGATTTTAGATCGTAAGAAAAAAGGATTTGCGAACCCCTATATGGAGTGGCTTATTGCTTCCAAGCGTATTGACTTGATATGTGAAGTAAATGCACAAACGGGATTGTTTCATACGCAAGAATTGGAAAAATACATTGAGATGGCACATCGAGGGAAGTTTAAACAGCACACGTGGGGCTTGTACTGCTTAAGTTATTGGATGAAGAAAGAATTACTTTGAGCTTTCTATCAATAATGCCAATTCCAATGTTCCACTGACGTAGTTTGCAAAAAAGCCCATTATCCCTTCATCATTTTCATCGAAATCACCATTATATTTATTGAGCAATTGAATGACTCCAATAACATTTTGTTTGGAATTGAAAATAGGAATAGTAAGAATATTTCGGGTGACAAAACCACTTTTTTCATCAATTTTGGATAAAAAACGGCTGTCTTCATAAGGATTATTAACAATAACGGGCTGCTCAGTTGAAGCACAAAGTCCAACGATACCTGAATCAAGGGCAATGGCAATACGCCCAATCCCATCACTGAGTTTTGTCCAGAGCATGTCGGTAGAATGATCGACAATAAAGATAGAACACCGTTCCGCATTAATGATAGCTTTTGCTTCTTCAGCAATGGAAGGTAGTGTCGTGTCGATAGTATCATATTGAGCCAATTTTTTTCCAAATTGTGCAATTCGTTGGTAAATTTCAATCCCCATAGGTTCCCTTTTTTAGTAATGTTCCTTGATTGTCAAATGACTGGGCCAGCTCTAAGTAGGTACTAATGTAATGTGCAAAGAAAATCATTGACTTGGTATCTTCAGCACTAAATCCATCAGGTTTATTGAGCAGTTGAAATACTCCTATAATTCGTCGATTGGAATCAAAAATAGGGATAGAAGCAATATTGTTAGTAATAAAGCCAGTTTTATCATCAATAGTAGATAAAAAATGGTCATCGTTATAGGGATCGTTAATGAGAAGAGGTTTGCCTTCTCTAATGGTGTGCCCTGCGATACCGTCATTTTCATGAAGCGTAATGGTGTCGGTTCCATCGGCAAGTGTTGTCCAGAGTGTTTTATTCGTAAAATTACGAATAAAAATAGAGCATCTCTGAGCACCGCTGACACCCTTAGCGTATTCAGAAATGATCGGCAGCCCCTCATTTAAAGTAGGTTTAGTTAAAAGAGCGCGTCCGAAATCGGCTAATTTGCTAAACGTAGGGTTTAAATCCATAAATTCTCCTAAATGATAATTTGACACAATCGGGGGTAATGCTATCACTGTCAAGCTGAAAGTACACTCAAGTATTTATCAAAAAAATAATGAAGTAAAGAAATGGGAAAAAGGGAGAAGATGCCTCGAAAGAGGCAAATTTTAGAGGCTGTGCTCTTTTTTGTAGTCGGTAATCATTGCATATGCTTCATCTTTAAGCAATAATTTTTCTTTTTTTAGTTTTTCAAGCTCTAAATCTGTTAGAGGAACGTTTCCTTTTTCAGCTTCAGTAATTTGATCGTCTAAACTGTTGTGACGGTCGAAAATTTTCAAAAAATGGGCATTTGCCGCATTGTTTTCTTTCATATGAGTAATAACGTCACGGTATTCGTGTAGCATGGTGGCTCCTTAAAGACTATTTATTTGCCGAATTCTACCACTTTTTATTTTAAAATTCGTGGAAGCGTGATTCCTTCTTGTCCTTGATACTTTCCACTTTTGTCTTTATAGCTTTTTTCACACATCTCATCGCCTTGTAAAAAGAGCACTTGCGCAATTCCTTCATTGGCATAAATTTTAGCCGGAAGAGGAGTTGTATTAGAAATTTCGATGGTAATATGCCCTTCAAACTCAGGCTCAAACGGGGTAACGTTGACGATAATACCGCAACGGGCATAGGTCGATTTTCCCAAACAAATAGCGAGTACATCCCGTGGAATTTTGAAATACTCTACGGTTCTTGCCAGTGCAAACGAGTTAGGAGGGACAATGCACACATCCCCGATAAAATCTACAACATTGGCATCATCGAAGAGTTTTGGATCAACAACCGTCGAATTTAGATTGGTAAAAATTTTAAATTCATTTGTAACACGGATATCGTATCCATATGAACTAAGTCCATAACTAACAACTCCAACTCCTACTTGATCCTCGCAAAATGGGGAAATCATCCCCTCTTCGAGTGCCATTTTTCGAATCCATCCATCACTTTTGAGGCCCATGTACTATCCAATGTTAATTTAATTTATGGTAGTATAGCATATCTATTACCCTACTTTTAGGAGCGATTCACCCATGGATATGAAACAAATTAAGACATTAGTACAAGAGTTTGACGCAAGCACTCTTTCAAAATTAAAAATCACTTTAGATGCTTTTTCGATTGAGTTGGAAAAAAATGTTGGTGTTGTCAGTGCACCTGTTATGATGGCAGCGCCTGCAGTAGCAGTAACCGCACCCGCTCTAGCAGCAGTTAGTGCAGATTCTGTATCTGTACCACTTAGTGGTGACGCGATTTTATCACCGATGGTTGGGACGTTTTATTCTTCCCCTTCTCCTGATTCTCCTGCTTTTGTTAAAGTCGGTGATCGTGTTAAAAAAGGTCAAGTTGTTGCGATTTTAGAAGCAATGAAAATTATGAATGAGCTTGAAGCTGAGTTTGACTGTGAAATTCTTGAAGTATTAAAATCGGATGGGCAAGCAGTTGAATACGATATGCCGTTGTACACTGTTAAGAAGCTTTAATTATGGCGGAAATTAAACGAATTTTAGTCGCAAACCGCGGCGAAATTGCTCTTCGTGCAATTCGTACGATTCAAGAGATGGGCAAAGAGGCAGTTGCCGTTTATTCGACTGCGGATAAAGATGCTTCCTATCTTAAGCTGGCGGATGCTGCTATTTGTATCGGTGCCGCGCCAAGTTCGAGCAGTTACCTAAACATCCCCTCTATTATTGCTGCGGCAGAAATTAGTAACTGTGACGCCATTTTTCCAGGATATGGATTTTTGAGTGAAAATCAGAATTTTGTTGAGATTTGTACCCATCACGGGATTAAATTTATCGGACCAACTCCTGAAGTTATGGTGATGATGTCGGATAAATCCAAAGCCAAAGATGTCATGATCGCTGCGGGTGTTCCTGTTGTTCCCGGCTCTGACGGTGCGATTAAAGACATTGCTGAAGCTCGTGTTCGTGCAAAAGAGGTTGGTTTTCCTATTATCCTCAAAGCAGCTGCAGGCGGTGGAGGGCGCGGTATGCGTGTTGTTGAAGAAGAAGGCGGTATTGAAAACGCCTTTTTAGCAGCAGAAGCAGAAGCGATTACGGCGTTTGGTGATGGAACCATTTATATGGAAAAATTCATTAAAAACCCGCGTCACATTGAAGTCCAAATCATTGCGGATAGTCATGGTAATGTATTGCATATCGGTGAGCGTGATTGTTCTATGCAGCGTCGTCATCAAAAGCTGATCGAAGAATCTCCTGCGGTTGCGTTGACTCCTGAAATTCGTGCAGAACTTCATGCCTCCGCTGTTCGTGCAGCAAAGTTCATTAAATATGAGGGTGCCGGAACATTTGAGTACCTTCTAGATGCCGATAAGAATTTCTATTTTATGGAGATGAACACTCGTCTTCAAGTCGAACATACCGTATCTGAGATGGTAAGCGGATTGGATCTTATTGAGATGATGATTCGTGTAGCTGAGGGTGAAGTATTGCCATCCCAAGATACTGTGATTCTTAGCGGTCACTCTATCGAATGTCGTATCACAGCAGAAGACCCTATTAAATTCTTGCCATGCCCTGGTATGATCACCCAATGGATTGCACCGGGTGGACGTAATGTTCGTATCGATACTCATGTGCACGCAGGATACATGGTTCCTCCGACCTATGATTCAATGATTGGAAAACTTATCGTGTATGGAAGAGATCGTAATGATGCGATTGCTCGTATGCACCGTGCATTGAGTGAATTTACCGTCACAGGAATTAAAACAACGATTCCATTTCATCAAAAAATGATGAAAAATCCTGATTTTATTAACAACAACTTCGATACAAAATACCTAGAAAATTATAAAGGGTAAGGCTCTCGTCATTCACCCGAGGGCACTTTGCCCGCGAAGGCGGGAATCCAGCTTCCTTTTATTACGGCAATCTCAATACTTGAATATCAGCACTTAATCGTAATCGCGTAAAATAATCATTCAGAACTTGATTTCGTTTTTCTCCCATAATTGCATTACTAATTTGTGGTCGCACGGAGTCAAGATTTTCGGTAACAAGATTGGGTTTGTCTTTCATGTAAAAACTCATAAAGCCATTTTTCCCATTGGGAAGGATAGGACCGAATTTACCCACTTCAATTTTATTGAGGATTTGGGACAGTTGGGGATTAATCGTTTTTGAAGGGATAGTTTCATCTTTGGAAGCTACGTTTTCAACATTTCGCATCGGGTCATCGATTTTGGTTTGCAGTGCTTCGGAAGAGGCAGCAATATAGGTCGTGACAACGTATTTTTCAGGTTGTGAAAATTCATCGAGATGAAGCTGATAATACTCCGCTTCTTCACTAGCGGTAGGTTGTGCCATTTTGGAAAATGCAATAGAGTTGTACAGCTTTTGCCCCGTAAGACTTTCTTCTAATTTTTCTTTTAGTTCGCTTTGACTAATCCCCCGTGCAGTTTGCATGGCATCCAAAAATTTTTCCATTGAAAGATTGTTTTGTTTCGCCATTCTCTCTAGCTCTTCTTGGACTTCGGCAGGAGTTACGGTAATCTTTTTTTCACTGGCTTCGAGTTGTTCAAGCTTTTTACGAATAAGGGTATCGGCACTTTGTTGTGCTGATGTTTTACTTTGTTTCATTTCTTGTTGTACTTCATAGAGAGTGATAGGGCTGTTTTTGACCATGATGGCAACTCCGCCGATGGGTGCACTCCAAAGTGATGCAAGGAGTATGGATGAGAGTAGCAGTGAACGCAATTGTTGCTCCTGAGGTAAAGTTCTCTATTTTACCCGCTTTTAACCTAGTCTTAACTAAAATTTGATAATTGTAAAAAAGGATCTTTTAATGGTAGTAACACGTTTCGCCCCAAGCCCGACAGGATATTTGCACATTGGCGGTTTACGTACCGCACTACTAAGTTACCTGTGGGCTCGTCGTAACGGCGGAAAATTTATACTCCGTATTGAAGATACCGATTTTAGCCGTAACGATGAAGCGGCAGCGCTCGCTATTGTCGAAGCGTTTAAATGGGTAGGACTAGAACATGATGGTGTTATCGAATATCAATCAAGCCGTTTAGCAATTTACCAAGAGTACGCTCAAAAGCTTCTGGATGAGGGGAAAGCATACAAATGTTATATGCCCAAAGAGGCGCTTGATAAGCTCCGAGAGGAGCAAGTTGCCAGTAAAGAACGTGCTAAATATGACAATCGTTACCGAGATTTTACCGGAACTCCACCAGAAGGGTGCGAAGCGGTTATCCGTATCAAAGCGCCGCTAGAGGGGTCGATTACGGTTCATGACGGGGTTAAAGGGGATGTTGTTTTCAATGTTGCCGATATCTTGGATGATTTTATCATTGCTCGTGCAGACGGTACTCCGACTTATAATTTTGTCGTTGCAGTGGATGATGCTTTGATGGGAGTGACGGATGTTATCCGAGGCGATGATCATCTCTCTAATACTCCTAAGCAAATCGTTGTTTATAACGCACTAGGTTTCCCTTTGCCTAAATTTTTCCATGTTCCTATGATCCACAATAGCGAGGGTAAAAAACTCTCAAAGCGCGATGGCGCAACTGATGTGATGATGTACAAAACGATGGGGTATACCCCTGAGGCCTTGCTCAATTTCTTGGTACGTTTGGGATGGAGTCATGGAGATCAGGAGATTTTTTCAATGGCAGAAATGCTAGAACTGTTCGATC
The DNA here is from genome assembly GCA_026390135.1 of Campylobacterales bacterium. GTDB lineage: Bacteria > Campylobacterota > Campylobacteria > Campylobacterales > Sulfurimonadaceae > Sulfuricurvum. Next base: position 26,801 of record JAPLGN010000006.1, read on the forward strand.
CAAGAGACATTAACCGTTCGGCTTCCGTTTATAACACCGAAAAACTCGATTGGCTTAACAGTCATTATCTTAAAAATATGTCCAATGAAAAACTGTGTGAATTGCTTGAATTTCATGGGGTGATGCTGATCAGTCATGATAAGCGCGAAATTTTGCTGGATGCAGTCAAAGAACGTGCAAAGACATTGGCAGAGATGGCCATTTTGATCGGTGAGATTTTGGTTGCTCCGGCAGAGTTTGATGAAGCAGTGCTCAAAAAAGGCTACAAAGAGGAGAGCAGAGCTATTTTAGAAGCGTTTGCGCTCGCCTTGCAAAATGCATCAGAACTTCATTTGCCAAGTGATTATCATCATGTGATGGAGAGCGTTGTAGCACAGCTTGAAATTGGATTCGGTAAAATCGGTCAGCCGTTACGCATTGCGTTATTGGGGAAATTATCAGGTCCGGGATTGGACAGTGTTATGGCAATTATCGGAGTTGAGGAGACATTGGCTCGAATCAATACGTTGATTCAGCGATAACGTATTTCCCTCATCGAGGGATTTAACCCCCTCTCTTTTGCTTCTTTTAAAAACCGTTTGTACCCCTGTTTTTCTTTTTCACCGATTTTGTAACTGATGTACTGTAAATAATGGGTGATTTGTGCAGCCGTCAAATCAGATTTTCGGACATTTTCCATCAGAATATAATAGGGAATTTTCATTGGTTTGCGGATAAAAGCACGACTAAGACGTTTGAGCTCATTCGTATGATTATGGGTACATAAAAGGGCAAAGACAAACGGTAATCCTGTTTTCTCATTCCAAATTTTTCCTAAATCGGTATGTTCCCCACCGCTGTAATAATAGCGTAACGCTTTATCGCCGATGAGAACTTCTCCCTGAATATTTAAGAGTTGGGCGAGGAGGTTTGAGGTTGCAGAATCGGTATCTTTTTTATTCTTATCACTGGGAAGAGATAAGACGCTTAGGACTTCTTTTTTAGCAACGATTCCGACATTGAAATGTGTGCAGTTACGAGCCGTAATGCTCGAAATAAAAGCGGCATCAATGCGTCGTGCGGCAAATGCACGGTTAAGAGTTGAGGGGACACCTTTGTGATAATGAAGACTTTGCTGTGCTTGCGAGGTTCGAGCATAACGTTTCATAAAAACGTGAAAGGGTAAGAGATTAATAAAATCTATTTTTCCGAATATCACAATCAAGACCTTTTCATATAAGAGGTGCTATTATACTAAAAACTTCACTAACGTAAGGGTGTCTCAATGGTGACAATCGAATTTTTAGGGCCGATTGGTCGTCCTAACCTAACTATGGAAGCATCAACGCTGCGTGATGTGGCTGAAGCGTTGAAACAAGATGATGAGATGGCGCAATGGATTGACAGCTGTGCGGTGGCAGTCAATGATACCTTGGTTGCCTCTTTGGATACGCTCTTAAGCGATGGCGATAAAATTTCCCTTCTTCCTCCTGTATGCGGAGGCTGAAGATGTTGGAATTACACGATGGGGCATTGAATGTACCTGAGATTTTGACCCGTTGGTATGCTGACGAAAGTACTAGTAATTACGGAGCCTATATCCCTTTTGTCGGAACAGTACGTGATGAAGATGGGATCGAGGGATTGAGTTTCGATGTGTATGAACCGATTCTGAATTCGTGGTTTAATGCATGGGTAGCCAAAGCTGAACCTTTGGGCGCAATTCTTAAGATGGCACACTCTCGTGGAGATGTTTTGGTGCATGAATCTTCTTACATCGCCGCGGTATTTTCTCCGAAACGTCGTGTGGCCTTAGAGACGATTGAACAGTTTGTCGAAGATTTCAAAGCATCCGCCCCTATTTGGAAATATGATCTTCGTGCAGGTAAACGACTCTATGCCCGTGAACGCTCAATGGCTATTGCGGGGGCAGGATTATTAGGGAGCGATCAATGATTTCGTATGAAACCTCTCAAAACATGATGAGCCTTTTGTCTATTGCAGCACTTCGAAGCGAACGTGTTTTTTTAAGCAATGCACTGGGACGAATTTTGGCAGAAGATATCACAGCTTCTGAAGATTATCCTACTCATCCCACTTCCGCTATGGATGGATATGCGATGCTCCATGCTGATTTTTCAGACTATAAAGCATTGGCAATTTTAGGTGATAATCCTGCCGGTGCAGATGAAATTGATACCGTAGAGAATGGAATTTGCATTAAAACTTTTACGGGTTCATTGATGCCAAAAGGTTCTGATACGTTGATTCCCATCGAAAATGTTTCAGTGCGCGAGGGACAAATCATTATCGAAAAACCAGTTCCATTCGGTTTTGCCGTCCGTCCCATAGGAGAGAGTTATCGAAAAGGTGAGGTTTTAATCCCAAAGGGGACTAAGGTCAAATTTGCAGAGATAGGAGTAATGGCTGGAATTAATCATGTGATGGTAAACGTTGTACAAGCTCCCCGCGTGAGTATTGTGGCAACTGGGAGCGAAATTTTAGATATTGGCGAAACGCAACGTCATGCAGGTCAGATTCGCAGTTCCAACAGCTATACCCTTCAAGCATTGGTCGATGAACTTGGTGGTCAAAGTGTTCAAATGGGAATCGTCGGTGATGATAAAAATACCATAATGTCACGATTTGAGGAAGCTCTCCGCTGTAGTGATATCGTCGTAAGTACGGGTGGTGTCAGCGTAGGCGATTACGATTTTGTCAAACACATCGTCCCTAAACTCGGAGCAGAGGTGATTTTCAAAGGGGTCAATATCAAGCCGGGTCAGCACGTTATGGTAGCACAGCGAGGAGAGAAGTTTATCGTCTCCCTCCCCGGATTTGCGTACTCTTCAACGGTAACGTTCATCCTCTATGTAGCACCGCTTATTTCTCGAATGTTGGGAACTGCAAACCCCTACGAGCCCATTGAAGCAACACTCAAAGTCCCGTTTGCCAAGCGCTCAAATAAAAGTGAATTCACTGCTTGTAATCTCTCTTTTGAAGATGGACGTTATTGGGTTGATTTTGAAGGCAAAAAAACAGGAAGCTCGGCTATTTTGACCAATCTTCTAGGAAGTTGTGCATTAATGATCTGTGGTGAAGATGATGGGGATTTGGAAGAAGGAACTTTGGTCCGCGTTATCAAACTATAATTTTTGTCATCCTGAACTAGATTCAGGATCTTAGATTGCGGATCCAGTCCGCAATGACAACTATTTAACTATCTTCGTCTTTACTCTTCGTCATTCCCGACTAGATCGGGAATCCATCTCTCATTTCTACTTTTAGTATTCAACATAATCTAATATTTTTGTATAATAAGCGATTGTTTTATTAAAGGTCGTACGAAATGGCACCATGGATCATGCCGCTTTATATTTTTTCTGGAATCATTATGGCGATAGGGGCGTATCTGACGATCCGATACCGTCCTTACTGCACACTCAAAAGTCCTGAACGTGAAATTGCGATGGAGTTGCATCGGAAGAAGTTGATGAATGAATCGATGAATGTTGAGGAAGAAAATCAACACATGCGATATCAATCTAATTCAAAAATGTATATGTACGGAAGTTTTATCTTGTTTATTTCGGTCCCAATACATATTTTAATTTTTGCTGGTAATGAATGGTATCAATTGTCATTCCTCTACTATATTAGCTTGGTATGTTCGGTACCTGTAATGATATCAGGATTTAGCTACACCCCATTTTGTCATGAAGACTTACTTGCGTATTACATTTGGAAACGAGAATCTCAAAATTATTTATCACATATCAATGCATATTTAAAAAAAGTAAAGTCAATAATCCTGACAAAAGAGGAATTGAATTTAATCAAAAATGATGAATATCAAACTGATTTCTTTTTATCGGTTAGGTTTATATTGAACTTAGGTGTCGTTTTGTATCTACTTTTAGACGTATGGTTTGGATTAAACGGTCGTTTGATAATAAATTAACACTCTTAAATGGCAAATAGCCATATTTTTTATCTTCCTCATTAGCTAATGTACAATCATCACAATAGTATCCTACATGGTAAGGACTTAGTGTGAATGAGATTGCTATCATAGACGAACACAACATCCAAAACAAAATCTATACCCTTCGCGGGTTGCAGGTGATGTTGGACAGAGATTTGGCGGAGTTGTACGGGGTGGAATCCAAACGGTTAAACGAGCAGGTAAAAAGAAATTTTAATCGATTTCCCAAGCATTTTCGATTTTAGCTTACACAAGATGAGCGAGATGAACTGGTCGCAAATTGCGACCGGTTCTATTTGACACAGAATTTTGAACAGTCACTCTTCACCCTTCGACATACCCTATAGGGCACGTGAGCTCAGGGCGAACGGAAAGATTATTTCACAATCTTCGCTTTAATCGCCTCTTCTTCAACCATATCTTTACGGTATTTAACGACGACAAGATTTTCGGTTTCATTGATAAACCATTCTGCAATATGTTCATGTTCCAAGTTGTTTAGTTTTTCCATATCGACATGATCCATAGGGATATATAGATGTGAAAAACGCAGTGGATTAGTCAGTTTCATTGTCCATAAAAGCCACAGCGTCGTGACGACGACCAATGCTAACGCTAACGTCTCTTTGTTCGAATACTGTAATGCAAGCCCTGCCACAATCCCGCCAATAAACGTCATGAGATACGCAAAGCCGTTGGCAATACCCAATGCAGCCCCTTTTTGGTGGACTTTAGCAAACTTGCTAATCATTGATTGCACCAAAGGTTCCATCATGTTAAAGGCGATAAAGAAGCTCACAACGCCTAAAACAAATTGCCAGCTTTGCGTCGCAAATCCCATAAGGGTAAAGGCTGCAATAAACAGTACGATAGAGATAAGAAATATTTGTTTTGGTTTATTGTATTTTTCGCCAAACACAGCAGCAGGTCCCATAGCAACCAGTCCTGCTAATAATGCCGGAACATAAACTTTCCACAAATCAGCGGCTACCCAATCAAATCCTTTTATTGTGTTCGTCCCGATTAACAATACAGGGATGAGGACAAATGCAATTGTCATAAGCCCTTTTTGCATTCCATTGATGATAATCATATTGAGAAGATTAGGATCTTTGAGAATATCACGTGTGTTAGTAGAAGAGTGATAAATATGGCGGATGCGCGGGGGTGTCGGAACTTTTGTAAAGAGGACGATCATTGAAAGAATCGACAAAACAGCTGTTATCCAAAAGAGTGAAGAAAGTCCGTAGTGTGAAGCAATTACAGGTCCAAGACCCATGGCAGCTGCGAAACTAATTGCAATCGTTCCTCCCATGAGAGCCATAGCGTGTCCACGTTTTTCTTCATTTACGAGGTCGCTGATCATAGCTGGGATAACTGCACCAATAGCACCTGCACCTTGTAAAAATCGTCCAAACATAAGAGTGTAAATATCAGCACTCACTGCACAAATGATAGAGCCTACGAGAAAAATAATCAGTCCAATAAGAATTGTGGGTTTACGACCGATTTTATCACTCATTATCCCAAATGGGAGTTGAAAAATCGCTTGAGTGAGAGCATATCCGCCGACAGTAATCCCTATAAGGAGGGGCGTAGCACCTTGAAGCGTTAATCCATAGACGGAAAGAACCGGTAAAACTAGAAAAAGACCGAAAAAACGAAGCGATAAAATCGCGGAAAGAGGCATAACTGTTTTAAACACATTGTGACCTTAGATGAGATAAAATATTTGTCATTATAGTATATTCATGTAACACGATTATTTGAAGAAAGAATTACTAAGTCTAGTCTAAGGATATGTGTCAATGAAAATCGTTTTAGCAACGTCGAACAAAGGAAAAGTACGTGAGATTATTGAGCTGCTTCATGATCATGAGGTGTATCCGTATACCGATTTGATGGAAGGATTTGAGATTATTGAGGATGGGGAAACATTTAAAGAAAATGCTCTCATAAAAGCCCGTGCGGTTTATCATGCGCTAGGAGATGTTGATGCCATTGTTATCGCCGATGACAGCGGTATTAGCGTGGATGCATTGGGAGGAGAACCTGGAATTTACAGTGCTCGTTACGGTGGTGAGAATGCAACCGATAAAGAGAATATGAACAAACTCATAAATGCCTTAAAACAACAAGGATTGGACTCTTCAAAGGCACATTACACCGCAGCCATTGCTATTGTAACGCGACCGTTCCAAAGGATTGAATTTGGCGAAGATTTTAATCGATCAGATTAAAACACAGCGTTCTTACACCGGTAGCGTCGCCACAAAATAAAAGAAGATGATTCCCACAACAATACGATAAATTGCGAACGGTGTAAAGGTATGACGGCTAACAAACCCTACAAAAAGTTTAACTGTAAAAAAAGCAAAAATAAATGCGGTTACAAAGGCAACAGCAAGCATTGAATAATCATCGACGATCATTTCATGGCGATGTTTGATCAAATCGTAAGCGGTAGCAATCATCATCGTAGGAATTGCCAAAAGAAACGAAAATTCTGCCGCACTTTTGCGGTTCAGTCCCAAAAAGAGCCCTCCGATGATGGTAGCACCCGATCGGCTTGTCCCCGGAACCATAGAGAGGCTTTGAAATAGACCGATAATGAGTGCTTCTTTATAGGTGAGAGCGCTTAAATCTTTTCCCTCTTCGATGGGCTTATCACGCCGTATGTACTCTACGATTAAAAATATTATTCCCCCAGCGATGAGCATAATGCTGACCGTTTCAACGCCAAAAAGAGCTTTGATATGTTTGTAAAACAAAAATCCAAGTACTCCTGCGGGTAAAAAAGCGATGGCTATTTTCAGCCACAGTGTCTTATCGGCAAGGAGCCGTTGTGCGTAAAGAAACAATACGGCAAGGATACTTCCCAGTTGAATAGAGACTTCGAACGCTTTGTGCGCTGCAGTTTGTTGCAGTCCTAAAAGTTGAGAAGCTAAAATTAGGTGACCCGTGGAGGAGACAGGAAGAAATTCGGTTACCCCCTCAAGGGCACCTAAAAACAAGGCATCAAATAAAGTCATACAAGACCCTTTTTTTTAACGTTATTATAGCTTAAACCTCCCCTAACTTCCTCTTGGCTATAATTCGAACATTTGGTATTAATAATATACTCTATAACATTCAAGGAAAAACATGCTCCTCTTTACTCCAGGACCTACCCCAGTACCCGAATCTGTCCGTGTCGCGATGGCTGGTGAAACTATTCATCACCGCACACCGGAATTTGAAGCGATTTTTGAGCGAACGCGCACATTGTTGTTTGAATTACTTGGAATGGATGAGGTGTTGATGCTTGCCTCTTCCGGTACTGGAGCGATGGAAGGGGCGGTTATTAATCTTGCTCACTCCAAACTTCTCTCTATTAACTCAGGAAAATTCGGTGAGCGTTTTGGCAAAATTGCACAGGCTCATGGGATTGCCAATGTTGAAATTAAGCATGAATGGGACACTCCTGCAACCGTAGAAGAGGTTCAGGCAGCTTTAATCGCAAATCCTGATATTGATGCTATCGCGATTCAAATTTGTGAATCGGCAGGCGGACTTCGACATAACGTTGAAGCCATTGCACATGCGGTAAAAGCGCACAATCCTGCTATTATGGTCATTGCTGATGGTATTACGGCGGTGGGTGTTGAGAAAATCGACGTAACGAATATTGACTGTTTGATTTCAGGAAGCCAAAAAGCATTGATGCTCCCTCCGGGGCTTGCTATTATGGGTCTTTCCAATGCAGCGATTGAGAAAATCGGAAAAGGCAAAGGCTATTATTTTAACCTTGCCACCGAGATTAAAAATCAGCGTAAAAATACCACTGCATGGACGGCTGCTACAACGATCACGATCGGGTTAGAGAGTGTTTTAAACCGTATTAAAGCGGAGGGCGGACTTGAAAAACTGTATGCTCAAACAGCGCTTCGTGCACGAGCAACAAGGGAAGCAATGGTGGCAATCGGTTTGAGTATTTATCCGACAAATCCAGCGGATTCCATGACAACCATCGGAGACCCTGAAGCCAAAAAAATCCGAGCATTGTTGCAAAAAGAGTTTGAAGTCAATGTTGCGGGTGGGCAGGATCATATTAAAGACACAATTTTTCGTATCAATCACATGGGGCTTATAAACGTTTATGAGGCAGCATGGGTCGTTAACAGTGTAGAGCTTGCGTTGGATAAAATGGGTCGAAGAACTTTTGACGGGACAGCAAATCGTATCTTTAATACCATTTACTTTGGGCTGTAACGATGATTTTTGAACACGAAATTCCTGAAGGCTCCAAGCTCTATTTTGCTGCGACGGCTGCAACGAAACGTTTTATCGAAAATAAAGCAGCCGCACTTTTAAGCGAAGCAGGGTTTGAAGAGATCATTACTCCTCTTTTTTCCTATCATCAGCACCAAAGCATTTGTGATGAGCGAGAGCTTATTCGTCTCAGCGACAGTGAAAACCACTCGATGAGTTTGCGAGCCGATTCGACCATTGATGTGGTGCGAATTTTAGGTAAACGTTTGGGCGGAAATACGGAACATAAAAAATGGTTTTACATTCAACCTGTCTATCGTTATCCTTCTATCGAGCAGTACCAAATCGGAGTTGAAATTTTAGGCGAACCTAATCTTGCCGTTGCATTGAAACAAGCAACGACGATTTTTAAAAGCTTGAAGATTCAGCCCTTGCTCCAAATTTCGAATATTAATATTCCTCGAATTCTTTCCGAAACTCTTGGATTGGAGTTGGACGATTTCCGTCATGTCAATATTGAGAAATTTTTATCTTTAGAAATTGATTGGTTACGAGAATTGGTTTATTTGGAGAAATTTGAGCAAATTGAACCGCTTTTGAGCTTAGTACCAGAAGAAATTCGTGTTGAATTACTCAAGATTCAAGCGTTGTGTGCAGGGTTAGAATATCCAAATGTGGTTATTGCCCCTTTATATTACGCTAAAATGCTCTATTATGATGAACTTTTTTTCCGTGTGATTGAAGAAAATGAAGTATTTGCAATGGGCGGACGTTACAAAGACGAAGAGACAGTATCTGTTGGTTTTGCCATCTATACAGACGCATTAATCGATAAAATAAATAATATTGGGGATTTAAAATGAAAGCGGATTTAATCGTAGGAATACAATGGGGCGATGAAGGAAAAGGTAAAATTGTTGATTTACTCGCGCAAAAATACGATTGTGTTGCCCGTTATCAAGGTGGACACAATGCCGGCCATACAATCGTCGTTGACGGTAAGACTCACGCATTGCATTTAATTCCTTCCGGAATTTTAAACCCAAAAGCAATCAATATTATTGGTAACGGTGTCGTGGTTTCTCCTGAAGCACTTATCAAAGAGATGAAACAGTTTGACAATCTTCTTGGACGATTGTTTGTGAGCGAATCTGCTCACATGATTTTGACTTTTCACATGTTGATCGATCAGGCCAAAGAGATACTTCGCGGTGAAAAAGCCATCGGTACGACAGGGCGTGGAATCGGACCGGCCTACAGTGAGAAAATCGCTCGCGCAGGCTTTCGTTTGGGCGAATTACGCAATGTTGCAACGCTAACCGATCGCGTATTAGAATATTTTGTTCAAAATAAAGCAATTTTTGAAGCACTCGAAATTTCTTTGCCAAACCGCGAGGAACTAACAAAAGAACTTACGACGTTTGCAGAAGCATTGGTTCCATTTTTAGCGAATACGACACAAATGGCGTGGAAAATGATGGATGAAGGGCAAAAAATCCTTCTTGAGGGGGCGCAAGGTACGATGCTTGATATCGACCATGGTACCTATCCGTATGTGACAAGCTCATCAACAATTTCAGCAGGTGCCTGCACGGGTCTTGGGGTCAATCCAAAAGACATCGGTAAAGTTACAGGGATTGTAAAAGCATACTGTACTCGTGTCGGAAATGGTCCTTTTCCTACTGAAGATCATGGTGAGGCCGGTGAGCGCTTACGTAAAGCGGGCCGCGAATTTGGTACAACAACAGGTCGTCCACGACGTTGTGGTTGGTTTGATGCCGTAGCATGTCGCTTTGCAAGCCGTATCAACGGATGTGATGATCTTTCCATTATGAAACTTGACGTTCTTGATGGATTTGAAGAGATTTTAGTCTGTGTTGCTTATGAACTTAATGGCGAAGTGATCGATTATATGCCATTGGACCTTGAGGCGGTAACCCCAATCTATAAAACATTTGCAGGATGGGATAAAACCGAGGGAGTTCGTCGTTTTGAAGATCTCCCTGTAACGGCACAAGAGTATCTAAAAGCACTTGAAGAATTAACTAAAACCAAAATTGGGATGATTTCCACATCCCCTGATCGAAACGATACTATTTTACTGTAATTGTGAAATCAAAATACACTTCTCTGGTCAAGCTTAAAAAAAGAGAGCTCGACCACGCGGAGCGTGATCTTGTCAGTGCAAATAGTATATTAACCCTTACTTCAATTGCTCTTGATGATGCGTACATCCTCCTTCAATCTCTTAGTCTTCCCACTAGCGGTACAGTTAGTGAATTTACTCAATCACAAATACTCATTCAAACCCAACATTACGAGATAGAACAATGTGCTAATAATCTAGCCAAAGCGCAACAAAATTTGTATCAGATGCAGCAGCACTTTAAAGCTGCAATGATGGAGTATGAAAAGTTTAAATACCTCCAATTGCAAGAGACGCAAGCGCACAGTGCGAAAATTAAAAAAGAAGAGGCTAAAATGCTTGATGAAATTGGGGTTATGACCTACAAAAGAGAGCCTTTATGAAAATTATACTTATATTATTACTGTCATTTGGTGTCGTTTTGGGAGCACAAAATAAATCGTATGAATGTACAAAAATATTTGAATCTAGAAAAAATGAATTGTTAATCGAGCTTGGAAAAATTGATGAACAAAAACAGGCACTTGATGCTCTCAAGCGAGCTACGGAAGATTTATTAAAGAAAAAAGAGTCATTGGTTCAGGGCAAGGGTACGGCAGTAGAGCAAAAGCTTGCCGAAATAAAAACACGAGAAGCATCAATAAAAAAAATGGCTGACGAGAATAAAAAGATTTTAGAAGAGATGAAACAGCTTAAAAGTGACAAAGTTTCTCAAACCTTTGCAAAAATGAAGCCAGGGGCTGCGTCGGGGATTCTTTCACAAATGGGAACAGATGAAGTAGCTGAGATTATGGGCACTTTAAACTCAAAAGTTGTTGGACAAATTTTAGGAAAAATGGATCCCAAAAAAGCGTCAGAAGTGACAGCGGCATTACGCCGTATGCCACCAGTTCCATCGAAATAATCACAAAGTCCTAGTGTGAATATTTGCGGCACTATTGATTATCAAAAAGATGGTCCTTCGTTCATTAAAAATTTAGCTCTTCGATTATGGGCGCATTGGTGCTTAAAAGCCGTGGGAACAATGAGTTTTATTGCTCTTTTTTTTGTCCTTTATTTCTATCTTTTAACGCATCATTTTTACACAGTGACACAAATTCCATTAGTACGTGTTGATAAATGGATTTCTTTTAATGATTTTTATCTCTATTTTTATCTCTCGTTATGGGTGTATGTATCACTTCCTCCCGCGCTTATAAAGACTAAAAAAGAGTTACTCTACTACGGTTTGTATGTGGGAGCAGTTTCGGTAATTGGTATACTTTTTTATCTTTTTTTTCCAACTGTTATTCCTCAAAACAGTAATGATTGGGCTGTATCGTCTAATATGGAATTATTAAAATCAGTAGATATGGGAGGAAATGCTTTTCCCTCTTTGCATGTCGCTACAGCTTTTTTTTCCTTTTTTTGGCTTCATTTACATTTAAAGCAGATGCATGGATCCAAAATAATTATTGGGATAAATGCTCTATGGTGTTTAGGAATAGTGTACTCGACAATGGCAATTAAACAACATGTTTTTTTGGATGTACTGGGAGGCTTGATTTTGGGAGGGGTAGCTGCATTTTTTACATTACGACATCACAAAAAAGTTTTCTAAGCCATTTTAGAGGTCATCTAAAGTACAATAACAAAAAAGTACACTAGGGCTGCTCATGAAAGTTTCACTCTCACATTTACCTCATATTTCGAGTCGCATTGCCGTAGATCTTAACCGAAGCGGACTGGTTACGATGACTCATGGCTTGGAAGCAACGGCGCATGAAGCTGAAAAAATATTGATTGAGAGCGTTAAGCGTGAAATGGCGCTGGAAGAAAAAGTTAAAGAAATCGTCAACGCCAACGAAGAGCAAATTGACTATTATTTAGCCGATGAACGACAACTCTTTTTTATGATCAAAAAAAGATTAGCACCTGATTTTGGGGTTATTCTGTCGTATGAGGATCGTTATTCGGATATTGCACATCAAATTTTGGATGTATTGTACGAAGAAGATTTAATTCATTACGATGTCAGTGAAAATCGTATTAAGAATATTATTTATGATGCAATGACCGCTTTTATCGCCGATGCCAGTGAAATTGAAAATGCAGTATATGAAAAAATTAAAAGCTATAAGCGTCGTATGATTCCGGGAACGGATGAATATGATATCTTGTATGAAAAATTATACAAAGATGAATTACAAAAACGGGGGATGGCGTAATGCGTGACGTATGGATTTATCTCGAGAATGGTACTTTTCTTCAAGCAAAAAGCTTTGGAGCAAATGCAACAAGCGTTGGTGAAATCGTTTTTAATACTTCACTTACAGGTTACCAAGAGATTATTTCTGACCCCTCGTATGCGGGACAATTTATTACATTTACTATGCCTGAGATCGGTAATGTTGGAGTCAATGATGAAGACATGGAAAGCAGTGCCGCTCATTGTAAAGGGGTAATAGTTCGTCAATATCAAAGCCAATATTCCTCTTTTAGAGCACAAGAAGCCTTGCATACATTTTTAGAAAAACACGGAGTTATCGGTATCTGTGATATCGACACCCGTTTTTTGACTAAAATGCTTCGTACGCAAGGTGCCATGATGATGATCGCTTCAACGGAAGTAAGCGACAAAGAGGAACTTAAATCTCTCCTTGAAGCAGCGCCTCGTATAGAAGAGGTGAATTACATCGAAGAAGTGAGCACAAAAGTAGCTTACATGCACCGTAATGGCGTTTATGACCCGTTTAGTTTTCGTTATAACGAGGCACCTGCACCAAAAGCACGTATTGCAGCAATCGACTTTGGGGTCAAACGTAATATTCTGAATGAACTTACGCAAGCGGGTATAGAAGTGGAAGTGCTTCCCAATAGCTTTAGCGGTGATGATTTAATTGCTCGTTACGATAATAAAGAGATTGATGGTGTATTTCTCTCAAATGGTCCGGGAGATCCGTTGGTCTTGAAAAAAGAGCAAGAAGAGATTAAAAAACTTATTGCACGTCGTATCCCCTTGTTTGGTATTTGTTTGGGTCATCAGCTCCTTAGCATCGCGCATGGATATGATACTCATAAACTAAAATTCGGTCACCATGGCGGTAATCATCCTGTTAAAAATGTTCAAACGGGTATGGTAGAGATTACTGCACAAAATCATAACTATAATGTTCCCGAATCTGTACGTGAAATTGCGGATGTAACGCATGTAAATCTTTTTGACAATACAATTGAAGGTCTTCGTTATAAAAATTCTCCAGTATTCTCAGTACAGCATCACCCAGAAGCTAGTCCGGGACCAAAAGAGAGTCGTTATATCTTTTCGGAATTTTTAAATCTAATTGCACGTTAATATGACTAATTAAGAGCCAGTGGTAAAAAATTTCTACTGGCTAACTTCTACGAGTGTTACCTTTCTTCCCTTAATTCTTTTGAAAATCTTAAATTTATCACCAAGTTCGACAAACAAGCAAAAAATTTAATTATTTAAGATTTATTAAAAGAACCCGTGGCTATTATTAGAGTGTTTAATAGCCTAGAAATGTTACATTTGTGTTAAGAAACACAAATAGGCTCTTATGCTTTGAATCTTTAAGGAGGTCGTAAATGGAGAATCGTCCATTGGAGTATGATTACACGGTTGCAAAGTGGTTTATGCTTTCAACTATTGTTCTCGGTATTGTCGGGATGCTTGTCGGTGTAATTTTGGCGTGGGAAATGGCTTTCCCTGCTGTTAATACTATTGCAGGATCAGGATTGGCAGAGTACACAAACTTTAGCCGTCTTCGTCCATTGCATACTGATGCAGTAATTTTTGGATTTACCCTAAGTGGTATTTTTTCTACGTGGTACTATATAGGTCAGCGTGTGTTGAAGGTTTCTATGGCGGAGTCAAAGTTTTTGATGTTCCTTGGAAAATTGCACTTCGCACTTTACTTATTAGTTGTTGTGGCAGTTGTTGGTTCGCTTTTATTAGGAATCACTACGTCTAAAGAATATGCTGAATTTGAATGGCCTATTGATATCGCAGTTGTTGTGGTATGGGTAACCTGGGGTATGGGTATTTTTGGTTTGATCGGTATTCGCCGTGAAAAATCATTGTATATCTCTATCTGGTATTACATTGCTACTTTCTTGGGTATCGCTATGTTGTATCTTTTCAATAATATGGAAATTCCAACATATTTTGCATCAGGCGGAATTGGTGCATGGTACCATTCAGTTTCAATGTATTCAGGTACTAATGATGCGCTCGTGCAATGGTGGTATGGACATAATGCAGTTGCATTTGGTTTCACAGTGCCTATCGTAGCGATGATTTATTACTTCCTTCCAAAAGAATCAGGCCAAGCAGTTTATTCATATAAATTGTCTCTTCTTGCATTCTGGGGCTTGATGTTTGTATACCTTTGGGCTGGCGGACACCACTTGTTGTTCTCTACTGTTCCTGACTGGATGCAAACGATGGGTTCTGTATTCTCTGTTGTTTTGATCCTCCCATCATGGGGTTCTGCGATCAACATGCTTCTTACGATGAAGGGTGAATGGCAACAAGTTGCTGCAAGTCCATTGATTAAATTTATGGTTCTTGCTTCAACATTCTATATGTTCTCTACTCTTGAAGGTCCAATTCAAGCGATCAAATCGGTTAATGCTTTGGCTCACTTTACAGACTGGATCGTTGGTCACGTTCATGATGGTACTCTTGGTTGGGTTGGATTCATGATTATGGCAGCATTGTTCCATATGGCTCCACGTGTATTCAAACGTGAGATTTATTCTAAATCGTTGATGGGTACACAATTCTGGATCCAAACTCTTGGTGTTGTCTTGTACTTCACTTCTATGTGGATTGCCGGTATTACACAAGGTATGATGTGGCGTGCACACGATGAGTTCGGCAATCTTGCTTACTCATTTATTGATACGGTTGCTGTATTGCATCCATATTTCACAATCCGTGCGGTTGGTGGAACGTTATATCTAGTGGGTATGTTGTTGTTTGCATTTAATATGTATAAAACAATGACAAGCTCTCGTCGCGTAGAAGAGAGTGAACTTCAAAACGCATCGCCAATGGGCGCATAATTAAGGAGGGGAAAATGTTTCACTGGTTAGAGAAAAACCCGTTCTTTTTTGCGGTTGCTGTCTTTGTTGTTATTGCGTTTGCAGGTCTTATTGAGATTCTACCAAACTTTGCGCAGGCATCTCGTCCGGTTATCGGTACGAAGCCTTATACGACGCTTGAACTTGCAGGTCGTCATGTTTACATCAAAAATAGTTGTAATGCATGTCACTCACAGTTGATTCGTCCATTTAAATCTGAAACAGACCGTTATGGTCACTACTCTTTGAGTGGAGAATATGCGTATGACCGTCCATTCCTTTGGGGTTCAAAACGTACTGGTCCTGATCTTCATCGTGTAGGTAACTACCGTACAACAGATTGGCACGAAAACCACATGAAAGATCCTGCAGCAGTTGTTCCAGGTTCTATCATGCCAGCTTATACATGGATGTTTAAAAATACAGCAGACATTGATACAGCGTATGCTGAGCAATTAACTGTAATGAAAGCATTCGCGGTTCCTTATAATAAAGAACTTCCGATGGCTGATGGCTCTAAAGTAACAGTTGCATTAGCGGATACAGTTGAGGGTGCGCGAGCATCAGCTCTTGAAGAAGCAAAAGTAATTGCAGTGGATATGAAAGATCAAGATGTTAAAGATGCGGTTGCAGCGGGTCAGGTTCCTGAAATCGTTGCTCTTATTGCGTACCTTAATAGCTTGAAATAAGGAAACTGACGTGGACATTGCTACCTTTCAAGCGTATGGATATTTTTTCTTTACCGCCTTTATGGTGGCGGTACTGTATGGGTACATTTACCATTTATACAGTTCTCAGAAAAAAGGGACATGCGATTACGAGAAGTATGGCAATATCGCGCTCCATGATGATATCACCGATCAGCCGATCGAGGAGATCTCAAAAACCGATGAGATAAAAAAGTAGGAGGCATACATGAATAAGACAGTTTTAGCTGCTATCATAGTTGTAATTGCGATGCTTGGTTTCACATACGTAGCTGTCGGTTCTGCCGGCGGTATGGGTGGAGATGGTGACTGGGTTAACAAACTCGCTGTATTAGGCGCGGTTGTTCTCGTTATCATCACGGCATTTGTTGTTACCAAATATGTTCGACAGATGCAAAGCGATACAGCAAGTGGTAAACTTGCTGATGAAAACTGGGATGGAATTGGAGAGTATAAAAACGAACTTCCTTTAGGATGGGCGGTTATATTTCTTGGTTCAGTCGTTTGGGCGATTTGGTATTTTCTTGCAGGATACCCAGTCAATGCGTATTCACAAATTGGTGAGTACAATGAAGAAGTTGCAGCGCACGATGCGAAATTCGATGCGCAATTCGCTAATATGGATGAATCTACGCTTAATGCAATGGGTGAATCTGTATTTATCGTTCAATGTGCGCCATGTCATGGTTTGCAAGCAGACGGTATGGGTGGAAAAGCGGCTGATTTACATCAACGCCTTGCTGAGAAATCAGTAAAATACGTGATTATGAATGGTGGAAATAATAATCTTTTGGGAACAAGCATGCCAATGCCTGATCGTAACGGATTAATGAACGCTAATACAAATGCGTTGATTACAGATGCTGAGATTGATGCAGTAGCAAAATATGTTGCTGGCGGATTGAAAGGCACTGAAGGTGCAAGCGTATTTGCAGGCACGTGTGCGGCATGTCATGGTCCAGACGGCAAAGGTATGGAGATGGTTGCTCCAAACATTGCTGAAATGTCTCCATCGATGGTTGATATGGTTCTTCATCACGGTAAAAAAGGTGCTATAGGTCAAATGCCAGCATTTACTAACCTGACTGCAGTTCAATACAAAGCACTTGACGCGTATGTTGCAAGCTTGAGTAAGAAATAAGGAGCAAATTATGGAAAATCGTAGTATTTTTTCACTACACGGTATTACCGGCATGTTGATTGCTACTGTATTGCTTCTCTCTATCCTCGTCGGTTTAACCGTATGGGGATTGGGTGTTCAACAAGCAAGTGCGGATAACTTTTACCAAGTCAATAATGAAAAAGAGATCAAAATGATCAGCACAGAAAATGCTGCTCATTTGGTCGATGTAAAGTAAGGAGTTTTAGATGGCAAGTATCATGGATAAGCTCATCACTGTTGCTTTGATTGTTTCTGCAGCGATCACGTTGTGGGCGGTAGTTACACCTAACCACCTCTACATCGGTTGATTAAATTGAAATTCTCACGAGGGCTTGCGGCCCTCACCCTCACCCTTATATCCACACTTTCTTTGCATGCTGAATTCTTATATAAAGATGATGTTGTAAAAAATCCAAAATTCACACAACAAATTGAATCAATAGGCTCTGAACTTAAAGCCAAAACAGGAATATCCCTTTATTTAGTTATGGCTCGTGATTTAGATAATAATGAATCGATTAGTGATTTTGAAAAGCGTATTAGCGTAGAGACAAATGACTCTGCAGTTATAATGACGTTCGTTGAGCTCAAACAAGAGGTCGATATTTTAGCGCGTCCAACATCTTTATATAATAATTTTAATAAAGGGCAGGTGTTGAGTCCTAATGCAACGTTTATCGGTGCAGTGGTGAGTTCGATTATGTTTGCTCGTAGTTATGATGCAGTAAAAGAGCTAATTGTTAATCGTGGCGGGACAATATTACCTATTTTAGCTGAACGTACTAAAGGACTCGATACTGTTTCAAAATACTCTGTAGCTATGTACAATGGTTACGCCGATGTTGCTGAGCAAATCGCAGCTTCAAAAGGACAAACTCTTAGTTCATCTGCTGGTAGTGGAAGCAAAGACTTTATTGATATTTTACGTTTAATCTTTTATGCTATTATTGCCTATGCACTCATAGTTTATGTACGTGGGCGCTTCTTTAGAAAAAGAGAGCAAAAAAGTGAATAAAACTAATATTAATGCAGGAAAAAAGTGGCCATGGATTATTGGTTTAGCAATTGTTGGTGTTATAGGATTTGCTATAGCAACAGTTAGAGTTGCCATAAAAAATCCTGTTGAAATGTCTGAGTATGGTATGCAAAGTTACCAAGCGTATGAAGACAATGTTAATGACATTATCAATGCTAAACTTTCGTTTGATAAAAACTATACCATTGCTTTTTTGACTCCTCAGATTATTCAAAAAGGGGCAGTTATTGTCTATAAAATAACTGATAAATCCAATATTGCGATTAATGATGCAAAAGTAGACGTCGTTTTAACTCGCCCTGATACAACAAAGTTGGATCTTAATTTAACGGCACCAACGATTAGTAATGGTGTTTACACATTCAATTCCATTGATCTTCCAAAAGAGGGTCGTTGGGATATTATGGCAAAAATCTCCATTGGTGATAAGCAGCGCTATTATAATCTCAAAGCCGACACTCGCTACCCTAATATTTTCGAGTTTTAATGCAGCGCACCTGCGTTGTTTTTCCAACCTCTCGTTCGATACGTGATGCTCTAGATAATTACAGTGAAGGATTTTTACCTACTCTTATGGGGATGGGGGATTTTCTGGATCGGGTTATTTTGAGTGAAAACGTTGTGTCTCCGGATAATGATCTACGTCTTCTTGCTCTTCATGAAGCTTCTAATTTTGCCACTTTTGACAAACTTCTTATTGAACGCAACTTTTTTACATTTATTCAAAATTCATCCTATATTTTTCGTTTTTTTGAAGAACTCAGTGGCGAGATGGTTCCCATTGGTGCATTGGAAGGAGCGGACGTTTATGGAGAATATGAAGAACATATTGCAATATTAAAACAGTTGTGGCTGAGTTATGCCCAGATAGTGCAGTCGCGTGGATGGAATGATCCTATATTTTCTAAATCAACAGTATTGATAAATGAGGGGTACGTGAAAGGGTTTGAGACCATTACAGTACACGTCGAAGGATACTTAAGTCGTTATGAGCTCGAAGTGCTACGTGCATGCTCGATTGTAACGCGCGTGGAGTGTATTTATCATGCTACAACATTTAATGAAAAGATGTCGTCGCGATTTCGAGAGCTAACGTTAGAAATTGAATCAGGATATAAATATCGACTCAATTTGAGTGATATGTCCATTATAGAATCTTCAGTGATTGAACCATTGGAAGATGTGACGTGTGAGATATTTCATAACCGTTTGGTTCAGGTAGGATTTGTAAAAGCAAAGATTGCTATAATGGTTGAAAGCGGTATTAGTCCAGAGCGTATTGTTGTTGTCACCCCGGATGAGGCGTTTGCGAGTTATTTACGAATGTTTGATGACGAGCAAAATTTTAACTTCGCAATGGGAACATCGCTTAACGATGAACGAGTAGTACGTGACATAGAAGCCATTGAGCTCTATATGGGTGAGCAGAGTGTGGAGAATAAGGCGCGGCTTGAGAAGGTTTCGTCACAGCTGCATGAATGGATTAAAGGACATTATTACGAACCGTTTCGTTACGATGATCTAGCGGGTCTGTGTACCATGCTGGTAGAGAGTGCTCATCGTATTGAGGTTAAAGAGATTTTAAATGAAGAGTGTGAAAAATTTAAACCCATTGTTGATGCTTTGGCGGGATATGAGTTTAAGTCAGCTTTACGCATATATCTTTCGCGTGTGAAAAGCCGTTCGATCGATGATGTACATGGCGGAAAAATTACGGTCATGGGGTTGCTGGAGACACGTGGAGTAGCGTTTGACGGGGTGATAGTAGTTGATTTTAATGAAGGTTTTGTCCCACATCGAAGTCAAAAAGATCTCTTTTTAAATACGAAAACGAGGCGGATAGCCGATTTGCCTACGACACTGGAGCGTGAATCACTCCAAAAGCATTATTATTGGATGCTGTTTCAGCGTGCGCAACAAGTTGTAATTTCGTGTGTCCAAAACAGTGAAACAATTCCATCACGATTTTTATTACAGTTGGGAATCCAAATGCAGGAAGCAGAAGTTGATTACGGGTCTCTTCTTTTTCCAACCGTAGAGTTTCAAGAACGTCGTGTTGAGTATTGTGAGAGCGACTATGATTTTTGCATACATCCCCTTTCTGCAAGCGGTTTAAAGAGTTTTTTAACGTGTAAACGACAATTCTATACCAAATATATTTTAAAAATAAAAGAGCATGAACAACCCCAAGATTTAAGTCGCGAGCGGGACATCGGCAATCGTCTTCATGCAGCTATGGAAAAAATATACATGACGTGTGATCATTATGATTCGCCCAGTGAGATTAAAAAAGCCATTATCAAGGCTTTATGTGATCATGAGACAAGTGATGGGATGGAGCGCTATGTTGAGGCATTATGGATTGAGAAGCTAAACCCTTTTTATCTCAATGAGATAGAGAGATTTTCGCATGGAGTACGTATTGCGTATCATGAAAAAGAGGCCGAGAAAGTTATTGAGGGGATAAGGCTGAATGGCAGAATAGATCGACTTGATAGGACACTGGATGGATTGGAAGTGTTGGATTATAAAACCGGTAATTTTGCGGATACAACCAGCAAGGTAAAAGAGGGAGATGTTGATTACCAACTCGCCATTTACGGAGTGCTTGCCCAAGAGTTTGGAAATATCAGTCGTTGTGGATACTACGATTTAAAAACGGGAAAAGTTGTTTATGAGCAGTTTTTAGAGGAAAAGATTGAAAAATTACACGAAATTCTGCGGAGTTTGGCACTCCAAAAAACGTGGGTTTGGGAAATGACAGAGGATTTAAAAGATTGCCGATACTGTCCCTATACTTTGTTGTGTAAAAGGGAGCTATAAATGAGTCATTTTGAACCTTTTTTAGCCTATGAAGCCAGTGCCGGAAGCGGAAAAACTTTTAATCTCGTCGTCCGTTATTTGAGTTTACTGTTTATGGGTGAAGAGGTTGAAACCATTACAGCATTGACCTTTACCAACAAAGCTGCCAATGAGATGCGTACTCGTGTGGTGGAGACATTGCAGGCATTGGAAAAACGGGGAGAGTTGTCTGAAATAGCTAAAGTAAGTGGTTTAAATGAAGATGAAATCTTAGCCAACCGAGATAAAGTTCTGTGGAAACTGCTCCGCTCTGATATGAAAATTTCCACGATTGATACTTTTTTTGGAAGTATTTTGCGTAAGTTTGCCCTCAATGCAGGGATTATGCCGACGTTTACTGCCTCCAACGCGCATCACGAAGTGAAATTTTTAAAACGTTTTTTACACGAGGTAGAGATTGCAGGGGAGATAGCAACGCTCACGAATCTCTCACAGCTAAGTTCAAAACGGCTTGAAGATGTTTTCACTCTTCTTGCAACCCTTTATGCGAAACATAAAGAGTTTGAAGTGTTAACTCTTCCTCAATTCTCCGTGACATTTGACCCCATAGCCCAGGCGATGGGATATTCACACGAATTATCAGAATTACTTTTAAGCAAACCCTTAAGTGATCGGTCGCGTAAGACGATGATTATTGAGGACTATGAGGATCTTTTGAAAAAAACGTGGATTTTTAAGCCGAGTTTGGAGTATTGGGATTTTAAAAAAATCTTTGAGCCTAAAATGGATGAATTATTGCAAAAAATCCAAGAGGCGATACGTATTCAAATGCAACACCGTGAAGCGGAGCTTTTAAGTGCCTTGAATCGCATTTTGAAAATTTACATCAAGAGTCGTCATGCCCTGATCGTTCAAAATAATGAGCTTACATTTGATGACATCACATTGATGGTGCATGATTTGTTAAGGGGAAAACTGGAGAGTGAATTTCTCTATTTCAGGCTGGATTCGGCGATGAAACATCTGCTTCTGGATGAATTTCAAGATACGAGTGTCATCCAGTTTGATATTCTTAGACCTCTTATTGAAGAGATTGCCGCAGGTGTTGGGGTCAATGAGGGGGGAAGCTTCTTTTTTGTCGGAGATGTTAAGCAATCTATTTACCGTTTCAGGGGAGGGGTAAGTGCCCTTTTTTATCAGGTTGCGGAATATTTTGACGTTCAGGTACGCGCCTTAGAGGTGAACTACCGCTCAAGGGCGCAAGTGGTAGAGTTTGTCAATCGCGTATTTTGCTCAACAATGGAGAGGTATATTTCCCAATCTTCACCTTCGCACAAGCAGGGCGGATTGGTTGAAGTTTATCTTACTGAAGAACCACTAACGCTACTGATCAAACAGATTGAAGCATTACGACATGCTGGGGTAAATGAGGATGATATCGCTATTTTATGCGGTACGAATTCGGACGCTACGCGTGCGCAAGAGGTTCTTGAAGAGCAAGGAATTCATGTTGTAAGTGAAGCGACCTCACGGCTTATTCATCAGCGAAGTGTACGTGCGACCATTGAATATCTTCGTTATTGTTATTTTGGGAATGAGATCTATCGCCAAAACTGTGCCGCTTTGCTTGGGGGAGCAAGTATAGAGCGCACACTGATTGTTGATGTTCAAACGCAGTGCGTTGAATTTGTTCTCAAACACAGTATTGGGGATAAAAGCGCTCTATTGTTTGTCGAAAAATTGAGTCAGTATGCAGATATTGAGGCGGTTATTTTCGAGATAGATCGGCTCGAAGCTTCTTCACCTCAGAGTGATTTACATGGGATACGGATTATGACGGTACATAAATCCAAAGGGCTTGAGTTTGAACATGTCATTGTTTTGGATAGACTGGGACAGATGAAAAGCCGTAATGATTTCATTATGTATGAATATGACGGAATCAATCTTGAGCGAATGTTTATCCGAACTAAGGGTCGAGAGGAATTGGATGACGTCTATAAAAATGCTTTAGAAAAAGAGAAAAAACTTGAAAAAAGCGATCAGCTCAATGCTCTCTATGTCGCACTAACAAGAGCGGTACAGTCGCTCACTATCATTGCAAAGCCAAAAGGATCTTGGTTTGAACCGTTGGGACTTAGCGAGGGACGTTGGGGAGAAAGTGCATTTGATATAACGCATACGCAACCATCTACCCCACTAAAAGCTCTTACGACCAAGAGTGTAAGTTATGGAAAACAAAGTGATACAGCCAAGACGGAGAAAAATACTATTATCGATTATGAAGCGATTAATTATGGCTTGGCCCTTCATTACGCGTTAGAGATGATGGAAAATTTTGAGACTGAATCTCTTAAAAATGCCCTTGAATCAACTCGAAAACGTTATGGAATGAGTATTGGAGAGGTAAAACTGGAACAATTACGCCAAACCTTGCATGCACTTATTGCGCATGAACAGTTTTGTCTTTTAACAAAAGGTAAGAGCTACAAAGAACAAGCTTTTTACTATCAGGGGCAAAAGCGAATTATCGATTTGCTCATAGAGCACGATGAGGGATATTGGGTGGTTATCGACTACAAAAGCGGTGAAGAAAAAAGTATCGAGCATGCAGAGCAAGTGAAGAACTACATGAATGCAGTAGGTTTACTTTTAGGCGGTGAAGTGAGAGGCTACGTGTGTTACGCACGTGATGAAACATGCGAATGGCAAAAAGTAGAGGAATAATTGTGCTTATAGAAAACTTAATTTAAGTATATTATAAGTTTAAAAGGGTACAATTTCGCCACTAAAAGACTTAAAAAGGAGGCTCACGATGAAATTTACTAAAATTGCAACACCTGAGCAAATCGACCGTAAATGGGTTTTGATCGATGCAGAGGGTATGACATTCGGTCGTTTAATGACGGATGTTGCTACTCGTCTTCGCGGAAAAGATAAACCTTATTTTACTCCAAATATTGACTGTGGTGACTTCGTTGTTATTATTAATGCATCAAAAATCGTTATTAACGGTAATGGTAAATTGGCAAACAAAGAGTACCACACACATAGCGGTTACTTCGGTAGCGTTAAAAGTGTAAAAATGACAGAGCTTTTGGCTACTAACCCAGAAAAACTCTTCAAACTCGCAGCTCGCGGAATGCTTCCTAAAACAAAATTAGGTCGTGCGATGTTGAAAAAATTAAAAATCTATGCAGATGCTGAGCATCCTCACTCTGCACAGATCGCTAAGTAAGGATCCCCGATGGTAAAAACATATGCAACTGGCAAAAGAAAAACATCGATCGCTAAAGTATGGTTGACTCCAGGTACCGGTAAAATTACCGTTAACGGTCTTTCACTTGACGCATGGCTTGGTGGTCTTGAAGCGAAAAAATTGCGTGTAACGCAACCTCTTTCTCTTACTAAACAAGACACATCGGTAGATATTAACGCAACCACAACTGGTGGCGGATTTTCAGGTCAATCTGATGCACTTCGTCACGGTATCTCGAAAGCACTTTGTACATTTGATCCAGCATTCCGTGTTGTATTGAAACCTTACGGTATGCTTACTCGTGACTCACGTATCGTTGAGCGTAAAAAACCAGGTCTTCGTAAAGCACGTCGTTCACCTCAATTCTCTAAAAGATAATAGACGCCATTGGAGCAAAAGCCCCAATGGCTGCGTTATCACTGGGTTCTCTTCAGCAGAGGGCTCAAAATCACTTGCGATTTTTGCTCGTCATTCCCGCGAAAGCGGGAATCCAGCTCTTTTTCTCTTCTTACTTTTTCATCCGATACAGTTTCTTATTATACATATCATCCATCACTTTTATAAACGCTAACGCATCTTCTCGAGTTTCTTATCATGGGAAGCAGATTTTAAATGTTCACGTTCATAGGCAAAACTAAGCGGTTCTTTATTGGTCTGAATAATTGCCACCATCTAGTCATGAACACGCAATGTAAAATATTTACATGGTGTTAATCGAAAAGTGATTATCATTCGATACTTTTTTTATTGGAGACCCATTGTTTTCTCGTGCATTTAAATCATTAAGCGTGAAACCACGCACACTTATTCTTGGCGTGGCTTTATTTTTAATCCTTGCCACGAATGGAGCATTTTTCAAACATGTATTGGAAGTTTATCCATTGACACTTCATACGGCACCTATGATTGCTTCTTTAGGGATCGTTTTGATGGGGGCTATGGTGATTGTATTTAGCCTCTTTAGTTCACGCTATGTATTGAAACCTTTTTTAATTACTGTTCTTCTTCTTTCTTCATTGGTGGCGTACTTTATGAGTGCGTATAACATTATTGTTGATACTCATATGATTCAAAATATTCTTGAAACCAATATAAATGAATCGATGGATTTACTTAGTATTCAACAAGTTTTATATTTTCTTCTTCTTGGTGTTTTACCCTCTATTATTGTCTACCGTATCAAAATTACACCTATGACACTCAAGCGATCACTGATCGAAAGCGTTCAAAGCATCGCGGTTGCTGTGGGAATTATTGTGGTGATAATTTTTGCATTTAGTAAATTTTACACCTCTTTTTTCCGTGAACATAAACCATTGCGTTACTACAGTAATCCTACCTTTTATCTCTATTCTATAGGGCAATACGTTCATCAATCATTCTCGCATGAGATGACAGGGCTTCAGCCTCTTGGTCTTGATGCTCATGTGTTTGATGGTGCTCCTCGAAAATTAATTATTTTAGTTGTCGGTGAAGCGGTACGGTGGGACCATTTTTCTCTTAATGGCTATGGTCGTGAGACCAATCCACTCCTTAAAAAAGAAGATATTGTCAACTTTACCCAGTTTACCTCATGTGGCACAGAAACTGCAGTATCCGTTCCGTGTATGTTTTCTTCTTTAGGAAGAGAACATTACAGTAAAGAGGTTGCACAGCATACTGAAAATATTTTAGATGTTTTGGCGCATGCGGGGACGACTATTTTATGGCGTGATAACAACTCTGACTCCAAAGGGGTAGCGATACGCCATACCTACGAAGATTATCAAAAGTCGGATAAGAACACAATGTGTGAAGATGGAGAGTGCCGTGACGAAGGGATGCTTGTGGGACTGCAAGAGTATATCAATGCACATCCTAAAGGAAATATTGTAATTGTGTTGCATCAAATGGGAAATCATGGACCAGCGTATTACAAGCGCTATCCTAAAGCGTATGAAAAATTTACTCCTGTATGCAAAACTAATCAGCTAGAGCAGTGCACTCAAGCTGAGATAACGAATGGGTATGATAATACAATACTCTATACCGATACGTTTTTAACCAAAGTGATTGATGTACTTCAAAAGAATGATTCTACGTTTGCAACGGCGATGTTTTATGTCAGTGATCATGGTGAATCACTGGGGGAAAAAGGGCTATATCTACATGGATTTCCTTATGCAATCGCACCGGAAGCACAAAAGCATGTTCCTGCAGTGATGTGGTTCGGTAAACAATATGCAGTCAATAAAGCACTTTTGAAAGAACGCTCCAAAGAGCCTTATACTCATGATTTTATATTTCACACGATGCTCGGAATGACGGATGTAAATACCTCTATTTATCAAAGCGAGTTGGATATTGTGCATGGAGTCCACTAAAAATATTGTTACTACCACCCTTGTTTTAATTGCGACAGTTCTCTTTTTTGGACTGAGCGGGGCAGATATTTGGGTGCAGAGCCACTTTTATAATCCATTGACGCATCAATGGATCGTTGATACCAATAATACGGTTCTCAAATTTATTTTTTATGATGGTATTAAACGTCTATTGATCATTGTAGCTGTTCTTCTTTTGTTTGGTTTGATTGCTGGGTGGAAGCGCTCATGGATGAAGTCATATCGGCGAGGTTTGATTATTGTTGTCTTGTCATCAATCGCTGTTCCCCTGATTGTCGGATCATTGAAAGCGGTCACCAATATGCCTTGTCCAAAAAGTTTAGATAGTTTTGACGGATCGTATCCGCATACCTGCGTTTGGGAAAAATACAATACGAAAGATTGTCATTTAGAAAAACAAAAATGTTGGCCAGCAGGTCATGCAAGCGGTGGCTTTGCCCTTTTATCATTAATTTTATTGTTTCATAATCGAAAAAATAAAATAATAGCCGGTACTGTTGCGATGGGTATTGGATGGAGTATGGGAAGTTATAAAATGCTTATTGGGGATCATTTTCTGAGTCATACTACCATTACGATGGTTTTGGCGTGGCTGTTGATTTTGTTGATTGCCAGAGGAGTGGATTGGATGATAAAGAAGAACCTTAAGATTATTGACGTACAATAATTCAAAAAAAGGGCATTTATGAATAAAATCCTTTTAGGGCTGAGCGTAGCAACGTTTTTAATCACAACAGTAGTATATGCAGAAGAACACCATGGAGCGTCTGGCGAAGTCCATTGGAACTATGAGGAGCATGGACCGACTCATTGGGGAGAGTTTGCTGAAACGTGCCAATTGGGAAAGGTACAATCGCCGATTAACATACTCACTACTCAAACATCGAGCATCGAGAAGAGTAGCGTGATTGCTTTGAATGAAAGTGTCACTTCTGGTACATCCGTCGTTGATAATGGTCATGCCATCCAAGTCAATGTGGACAATGGCGGAATGGCTACGGTAGACGGTGTTGATTATAAATTGGCACAATTTCATTTCCACGGTAAAAGTGAAGAACAAATCGATGGTAAGCAATACGATTTAGTCGCTCACATGGTGCATAAAAGTGCGTTTGGAAATTTACTGGTTATAGCTGTCTTGTTTGAAGAGGGAAAAACGGCAAATAAAACGGTTCAAAAGGTGATTGATTCGGTTGGAAAGTCAACACAGATGAATCCGGCCGATTTACTTCCGAAAAACAGCAATACCTATTTTCACTTTATGGGCTCCCTCACAACACCTCCTTGCAGTGAAAACGTAAAATGGTACGTGATGAAAGAGGTTCAAAGTGCTTCAAAAGAGCAAATCGCTGCATTGCGTAAATTTTACGACCATAATTATCGTCCTGTTCAGCCTCTCAATGGTCGGATAGTAGAAAGTAAATAATGCTATAATCTCTCCCAAAAAGCGGGGCGAGATTGAAATATTTATTCTTTTTTTTAGCATTACATTTTTCCTTGTTAGCCTCAACCCTTCATTTAAGCACCTCTTCAAATCCTGCCCGTCTTAATCCTCTTATCGCAACCGATTCAGCGAGTGGAGAAATAGCCAATTTTATTTTTAATGCCTTGGTAAAATACGATGCGAGTGGTCAAAATGTTATTGGAGATTTGGCTCAGTCGTATCAGCGTATTTCTCCGACCATTATCGAGTTCAAGCTTCGTCGTGGAGTTAAATGGCATGATGGAGAACCTTTTTCTGCAAGTGATGTCGTTTTTACCTACAATCTCATCACTTCCTCTAAGGTAATGAGCCCCTATTCGACTGATTTTAGAGTGGTTAAAGAGGTACGCGCACTGGATGATTATACTGTTCGTGTTACCTATACAAAACCCTATTTTAAAGCATTGGAAATTTGGATGATGGGAATTGTCCCGCGTCATATTTTAGAGAATGAAAAAGATATTATGGGGAGTTCCTTTAATACACACCCTATCGGGACAGGTCCTTATATTCTCAAAAAGTTAGAGTTTTCCAAACAAATAGAACTTGTTGCCAATCCATCGTATTTCGAACATAAAGCTAAAATAGATACCATTATTTTTCATGTTATTGCGGATTCGATGACCCGCTTTTTGATGCTTAAAAATGGTGAAATTGACGTGGATTCTCTTGAACCAATGCAATATGAGCGTCAGTTGGATAAAGATTTTCATCAAAAATTCCAACACTTAGAACTCCCCTCTCACAGTTATACGTATTTGGGCTTCAATCTGAGATTGAAAAAGTTTCAAGACCCAAAAGTACGTGAAGCATTGTCTCTGGCTATCAATCGCCAAGAATTAGTAGATATTTTATTTCTCAATCACGGGTCAGTCTGTACGGGTCCTTTTTTACCGGGGAGTAAAGGGTTTAATGAGGGTATTAAAGCACCTAAGCAAGATATTGTACGAGCTCGGGCACTTTTAAAATCTGCGGGATACGATGCATCACACCCATTTGAGTTTGAAATTGCTACCTCTAATTCCAATCCTATTCGTCCTTATGCAGCTGAGATACTGCAGCGACAACTCTTAAAAGTTGGGGTAAAAGTGACACTTAAAGTGATGGAATGGCAAGCATTTTTAAATACCGTTGTAATGCCTAAAAAGTTTGAAACCGTACTCTTGGGATGGGGACTGTCTCTCGCACCGGATCCTTATATGATTTGGCACAGTGATGGGGATGTACCAGGCGGATTTAATATGATTGGTTACCACAGTGCACGCACCAATAGCCTTATCGAAAAGATGGAAAACTCGACAGAACCTAACCAAACAGCATCGTTGCAACGGGATATTTTTGCCTCGATTGTGAAAGATAATCCGTATTTGTTTTTGGTAGTTCCTAATACAATAAATGTGTATAATCGTCGTATCCACGGAGTGAAACCTACAATTAACGGAATTTGGGAAGATTATATAGATTGGGAGAAAAAGTGAAAAAAATAATATTATTTGATTTAGACGGGACATTGATTGACTCAACGGAAGCAATTTTGGAGAGTTTTTACCACTCGATTCATACGCATGGTGAGATTAATAAACTTAATGATGAGATGATTACTTCACAAATTGGCCACACATTGGAAACAATGTTTGCAGGCGTAGGGATTAAGAATGAAAATATTGCTCTGCATGTAAGTACTTATAAACTCCATTACCGAGAAATTTCGAGGGCTAAAACATTTATGCTCCCCAATGCGATTGAGGCGATAGAAGAAGCGGCAAAGTTTGCACGACTTGGGATTGTGACGACTAAAACAGGACATTATTCGAGGGAACTGATGGAGCATTTCGGGGTTATGGACTATTTTGAAGTGTTGATTGGATTTGAAAATGTTACCAATCCAAAGCCTCATCCTGAACCTATTTTAACTGCGTTAGATCAGATGAAATCAGATACAGAAAATGTGTGGATGATCGGTGATACGCGTTTGGATTTAGAAGCATCGGTGCGTGCAGGAGTTGAGGCTATTGGTGTATTAAGTGGGTATGATAATTATGAACAATTATCAACATTTGATTTTGTTATACAGGAAAATGTTCTTGAAGCGGTGCGAACTATCGCAAAAAAAGGGATAAAGTAACATATTTACCATGCTTTTGAAGCTGTTCAAAAGCGAAAAGCTACATTTAAGAGCAAGTTACATAAAATACACATACTGATAAATGCAAGCTTAAAAATTTAAGTCAGAGGGAGAAGCCATGCTCGAAATTCGATGGCATAGTCGCGCCGGTCAAGGTGCTGTAACGGGTGCAAAAGGTTTAGCGGACGTTGTATCCACCACCGGAAAACATGTACAGGCGTTTGCGTTCTACGGTTCTGCAAAACGTGGTGCTGCGATGACAGCGTATAATCGTGTAGATGATCAAGTTATTATGAATCATGAAAAATTTATGGCTCCGGATTATGTTTTGGTAATTGATCCAGCTTTGGTTTATGTTGCTGATTTTACGGCGTTTGAAAAACCGGATACGGTTTACATCATTACGACCCATTTGAGTACCCAAGAGCTTATCGCGTCTCAGCCAAAGCTTGAAGGCAAAAAAGTATACACCGTTGATTGTATTAAAATTTCGCAAGAGACAATCGGAAAAGCGATCCCCAATACACCAATGCTAGGCGCATTGATGAAGGTTTCGGGTATGTACGAAATGGATTTTTTCAAAGAAAACATGATTCGTGTATTGAAAAAACTGCCTCAGAAAATAATTGACGCCAACATGATCGCGATTCAACGCGCTTATGATGAAGTAAAGTAAGGATCACCGAATGGAAAAAGCAGGATGGGATGGATTTGAAATTGGCGCTATGCTTCGCACATTTGATGGAGCGATACAAAACATTGCAACAACATTGCCAGAAGACAGAGCATATTCGAAGTCAAGTTCGTTTACGGCAAGCGTAGCGGATTGGCGTATTGAAAAGCCTTTATTTAACAAAGACTATTGTATTGATTGCCAGTTTTGCTGGGTTTATTGCCCAGATATGTCGATTATCGCGCGCGATAAAAAGATGGTCGGAATCGATTTTGATCACTGTAAAGGATGCGGAATTTGTGTGGAAGTATGTCCAACCAATCCAAAATCATTGTTGATGTTTCCTGAGCAAAAAGATGAAGATGAAGCACTTGCCCAATGGCCTAAAAAAGAGAAAAAAGAAAAAGATACAGAAGTAGAGGAAGACTAATGGCTGATACTATGGAACTACGAGATATCGAAGTCTGGGATGGTAATATGGCGGCGAGCCACGCGCTTCGCCAAGTTCAAGTGGATGTTGTAGCGGCATACCCGATTACTCCATCGACTCCGATTGTTGAAAATTACGCTGGTTTTGCCGCGAATGCTTATGTTGACGGTGAGTTTGTTATGACCGAATCTGAGCATGGTGCAATGTCATGTTGTATTGGTGCATCGGCTGCCGGCGGTCGTGTTGCGACAGCAACGTCATCACAAGGTTTTGCTTTGATGGTTGAGACATTGTACTCAGCATCAGGAATGCGTCTTCCGATCATTCTCAATGTTGTTAACCGTGCTATCGGTGCTCCGTTGAACGTTAATGGCGATCACTCCGATATGTATATGGGTCGCGATAGCGGATGGATTCAGCTTGATGCGTACAACCCGCAGCACGCGTACGATTTGAACTTTATTGCGTTTAAAGTTGCAGAAGATCACGATGTTCGTCTCCCTGCAATGGTTCACCAAGACGGGTTTATGACCTCTCATACGGCGCAAGGTGTTCACACTATGACCGATGAGCAAGGTTTTAACTTCGTTGGTGAATTCCAGCCTATGAATGATATGCTTGACCTTGACCATCCGGTAACTCATGGGGTTCAAACTGAAGAAGATTGGCACTTTGAGCACAAAGCACGTCAACAGCATGCACTTATGACGGCGGTTATTCCTAAATTAGAAGCAGCTTTTGATGCTTTTGAAGCATTAACGGGTCGCCGATATAATTTAGTCGAAACTCATCAGATGGAAGATGCTGAAATAGCGGTTATTTGTATGGGAACATCGGTTGAAACTGCAATGGAAGTTGTCAATGAATTACGTGCAACCGGAATTAAAGCGGGTGTTGTCGGTATTCGTGTTTTCCGTCCATGGCCAATGGAGCAACTTGCTGCAGTGCTAAAAGATGTCAAAGCAATCGGAACATTGGATCGCTCTAGTCCTCATGGGACAATGGGTATGCTTTTCAATGAGGTTTCAGGTTCACTTTTCAATACCGATACCAAAGCAGTTCTTACGAACTATATTTATGGATTAGGCGGACGTGATTTGACTAAAGCACATTTAGTGGGCATTTTCAATGACCTTAAAGCAAATATGGATGCAGGAAAACCTACAACACCATTGCAACAATACATCGGTCTTCGTGGACCGAAGCTTTCATTTTTCTAAGGGGTGAATGATGTCAGAAATTAAAAAAATCAAAAACCTTAAAGAGTTTTCCACTTCGGCGGATCGCTTTGAGGGTGCTAACCTTTTATGCCCAGGGTGTGCGCACTCGATTATTGTTCGCGAAGTACTTAATGCTACGAATGACGACTTGATTCTTGCAGCTTCTACGGGATGTTTGGAAGTATGTACGGCGGTTTATCCGTACACTTCATGGGATGCGTCTTGGATTCACATCGGATTTGAAAACGGTTCTTCTGCAGTTGCCGGTGCGGAAGCGATGTACAAAGCACTTAAAACCAAAGGTCGCTTAAAGCAACCGGAACGCACTCCTAAGTTTGTTGCGTTTGGTGGCGATGGTGCGACGTACGACATCGGATTCCAATGGATTTCAGGTTGTTTTGAACGCGGACATAACATGATGTACGTTTGTTTGGACAATGAAGTGTATGCAAACACAGGCGGACAACGTTCAAGCTCAACTCCAATCGGTGCATCGGCTACAACTACCCCTGCAGGACGCGTAAGCTACGGTGAAAAGCGCAACAAAAAAGACATGATGGCGATCATGGCAGCACACGGTGCTCCATACGTCGCTCAGGTTTCTCCAAGTAAATGGAAAGACATGGTCGCAAAAATCCAAAAAGGGTTTGCAGCAGAGGGTCCTGTATTTATCAATGCTATTTCTGCTTGTACAACTGAGTGGAAATTTGCACCGGAAGATACAATTGCGATTACGGATCTTGCTACCGATTCTTTGGTATTCCCGTTGTATGAAATCATCAACGGTACAGAGTTAAACATCACGTATCGTCCGAAAAATATTATCCCTGTTCGTGATTATTTGGGTGCTCAAGGGCGTTTTAAACACCTTTTCACTAAACAATACGAGTACCTTATCGACGAGTGGCAAACACGTGTCGATTTGAAATGGGAACAGCTTCAACGTCGTGAAGAAGCCCGCGTATAACTGTTTTGACGACAAAGGAATACATCCCTTTGCCTACGCTAGCCGCTTAGGCTACTAAAGCCTGCCTCTTTCGAGGCAGATTTTATTTACCTCCCCTTTTTTTAAATCTTTCCATTTTACGAATAAATTAACAGGATAAACCAAAATGAGCGCATATTTTTTAAGTATAGATGCAGGAACGGGAAGTATTCGTGCTGTCATTTTTGATACGCTTGGAAATCAAATCGAGATTGCACAACATGAATGGAATCATATTGCGTCAGAGAATATTTCAGGGTCGATGGGCTTTGATTTTATCCATGGATGGGAATTGGCAAAACAATGCATAAAAGAAGTTGTTGTAAAAGCGGATATAAGTTCTAAAGAGATAATCGCAGTATCTGCTTCAAGTATGAGAGAGGGAATTGTTGTTTATGACAAGGATAAGAATGAACTTTGGGGCGTGGCAAATGTCGACAGTCGGGCAGGGTCTGAAGTCATCTATCTAAAAAATACGTATCCGGACATGGAAAAAGAATTCTATAAATCAAGCGGGCAAACATTTGCGCTTAGCGCTGCTCCACGACTTTTGTGGCTTAAAAACAATCAGCCGTCTTTGTATGAAAAAGCAACCTATTTTACGATGATAAGCGACTGGATACTGTTTAAGCTCAGCGGGGAACTTTGCTGTGAGCCCTCCAATGCAGGGACGGCAGCGGCATTTAATCTCAAAAATCGTGATTGGGATAAGCACCAGTTTGCTCAATGCGGGCTAAAAGATTTATTTGTCCCCATATTGGAAAGCGGTGACGTACTTGGACGTATTAGCCAAAAGGCCAATGACGAAACAGGCTTAGGCTTGGATACCCTCGTCGTGATGGGTGGCGGTGATGTTCAAATCGGCACCGCGGGACTTGGGGCAAATACAATAGGAGATGCGGTTGTATTAGGGGGAAGTTTTTGGCAGCAAGTGGTCAATATACCTTCAAATACCCCAATGTCAGAAGCGATGCTATTACGCGTAAATCCTCATGTAATACGAGGAATGAGCCAAGCCGAGGGAATAACGTTTTTTACGGGGTTGGTAATGCGATGGTTTCGAGATGCACTAAGTGGAGGTAGAAGCTATCGTGAGCTTGAATCCTTGGCATCACAAGTCCCGGTAGGATCGTATGGAATTACGCCGGTATTTAGTGACCGTATGAACTACGGAGAGTGGACTCATGCATCTCCATCGTTTATTGGACTTGGTTTGGATCCAGCAAAATACAATATTGGCTCCATGTTTCGAGCATTGGAAGAAAACGCGTGTATCGTGAGTGCCATTAATCTAGACAACATAAAAGAATTTAGCGGTGTATCTCCATCATCGCTTATATTCGCCAGCGGTGCGTCTAATGGTGCATTGTGGTCACAGATTTTAGCGGATGTTACGGGATTGGAAGTAAAAGTCCCTGTCGTAAAAGAAGCAACAGCATTGGGTGTGGCGATGGCGGCTGGAATCGGGGCAGGGACTTATAAAAGCTTTGAAGAAGCGGGAAAACATATTGTAAAAATAGAGCGTTGTTATGAACCGAATCGATCCAATTTTCAGCATTATCAAGAGCTTAAAGAGAAATGGACAAAGGTATATTCGAAACAAATGGAGCTTGTTCGTGATGGGACATTGGAGCCTATGTGGAAGGCCCCAGGGATTTAGAAAGAATAGGCTGCACTATCTAGTAAGTCTAAATCTTCCGTATATTTGTTCTCAACAAATGGTTCATAGTGCGATTTATAATACGCATAATGCTCTGTGTGTTTATGTCCCTCAAGGGCTGCGTTATTTTCCCATGACTCAACGGCAAAGAATTTCTTCGGGTTGTTTTGAGATTGGAAGATGTAATAAAAGAGACATCCCGGCTCTTTGAGTGAAGGGGCTACCATGTCTTCTAAGAGTCTTTTGACCGTAGAAATATGCTCCTCTTTAGCGATAAAAGTTACTTTTTTGCTTATTTTCATTCTTTGTCCTTTTTTAATTTTGCTTGTTCGAGTTCCCAATACTCCATCTCAAACATTTGTGCCAGGCTAAGGGATGTCCATGCTCCAAGCTGTTCGGCACTTAAAATCGCAGTAATGGTATGCTCTACTATATCGGCGATGATGCGAGACTCTTTTTCGTCTTTGCCTAGCGCAACTGCTCCTAACCCTTTAATAATAGCATAGCGAGGAGCAAGGTCGAGACAGATATGGTTGGCATTACTATTTTTATCAAAATAATTCTGATACTCGGTT
This sequence comes from Campylobacterales bacterium, assembly GCA_026390135.1. Lineage (GTDB taxonomy): Bacteria > Campylobacterota > Campylobacteria > Campylobacterales > Sulfurimonadaceae > Sulfuricurvum. Next base: position 62,751 of record JAPLGN010000006.1, read on the forward strand.
TTAAAGGTTTCTATCCCTTTTGTACAATCGCTATTGACAATAGAAGGAAAAGGCTTGATACGAATAACGTGTTCAGGGGTGAGTTCACCTTGTTTGATGAGTCGTTCTAAATTGGGGCGAGTACTGAGTGCTTTGGCTTGGTCAGAATCCAAAAGAATGGGAAAAATATCACATCCACGCAGCAAGCCAACTTCGTGGACTAATGACCGAATAATCTCTAAATCGATATTTCCTTTGCTTGTATTAGAGAGGAAAGTTACATTTTTTTGTAAGTAATCTTCAGCTTTTGTGACAATAGAAATCATTTTTTCGTACGCTTTTTTGGCATCATTATCAAAAGTAAAGACACCGTGATTAAGCAAAATAATTCCCTCAACAGTATTCCAATTTAGATCTAAAGTTTGTAGATAAATATGACGTGCCAGTTCAAATCCCGGCATCACATAGTCAATAATAACCATGTTTTTTCCATAAAGTTCTTCTATTATTTCTTTGCCGTTAGGGGTATTGCTTAGGGTAACAACCGCATCGGCATGTGTGTGATCGACAAAGGTGAAAGGGATGATGGCATGGAGTATTGCTTCAATGGATGGATTTGGAAAGCTTTGATCGTTCATCACTGCACGTTGTTCTTTGACCATCTGTGTATCGCTAAGAGTCTTACGAGATGCCATCTCTATGAGTGTCTCTAAATCAACAGGAGAAAATCCTTCTTTTTCAATGGTGTCGAGATTCCATCCAGATCCTTTGACATACAGTACGCCATCGATTTTTACGGAAGTATTTCCCCCGCCATGCAAGACTAAGTCTTTATTTTGACCCAGTAATTGAGAGGTGTAGACCCGCAGTGCCAGTGGGTCGTTTTGATATCGGGTGGCGATGGAATCGTCAAAGAGGCTTTTCATAATATTCCTTAATTAATTGCCAAATTATAGCGAGGCAAGGATGAAATATGTTACCATTGCCTCAACTAAAATAAAATTTTTAAGGACACTCATGCCACTTCTTGACAGCTTTACCGTAGACCACACTATTATGCCAGCACCTGCTGTTCGTCGTGCAAAAGGGATGAAAACTCCTAAAGGTGACGACATTACAGTATTTGATCTTCGTTTTTGCCGCCCGAATGAAGAAATTTTATCGCAAGAGGGGATTCATACTCTCGAGCATTTATTTGCTGGGTTTATGCGAGATCATCTAAATTCTCCAAAAACAGAGGTTATCGATCTTTCTCCAATGGGATGCCGTACCGGTTTTTACATGAGCGTTATCGGTTCACCTACTGAAGAAGAAGTAGTGGATGCGTGGGAAGAGTCGATGAGAGATGTTTTGGCAGTTAAGAGCCAAAGCGAAATTCCTGAACTCAATATCTACCAATGCGGAACCTACACAATGCATTCATTAAGCGATGCAAAAGCGATTGCTGAGAATGTACTTCGTAAAGACATCGATATTATGGATAATGATGCGCTAAAGCTTGATTTGTCTAAGGTTAATTAATGTTGTTATTACTTCCAATGGATGGTGACGATACGCAAGAATCTGAGCTTTCTTCGATTTTAGAAGTTACGTTTTGGACAACGGTGGAAATCGAAGAAGGTCGTGTCGTAGAGATAAGTTTTTATAAAGACCGTTCGGAAATCGAAGGGTTGATTGATGCTGTTATCGTTAAGAATAATTATGAACCGGTGATGGAATTTATCGATCAGCAAATGATGATACTTGTCGCGCATACGCAACGCACGATTGACGATGTGGTAGAAGCGTATTTGTTTAGAGAGTTGCACGATTTAGCCCTATGATTACCCAGCTTCTCCATCCTACACCCAATACAAAAATTATGGTTGTAACCAGTCATTCGGATGCTATGATTGAGGAATTGACCTCATTTTTAGCTCCATATGAGGGAGTTATTGATCTCTCACTTTTTCCTGGTGAACACCAAGACTTTTCAGATTTAGGTATTCATAAAGTACACGTAATCAAAGATTATAACTCTCCTGCATTTGGTGTGCCAAGGGATTATGCGTCTGTGATTGTTCAAGATGTTTTGCATTTGCATGAATCCCCGTTAAAATTTTTGCAATTGATTTATCGTACACTGCTCAATGCGACGGAGGTCATCATTGTTCAAAAAAAAGGATCTATAAATATTGGTGAGGTGGAAGCTTTACTTGATCAAGCAGAGTTTCGAGCCCCAAATACGATTTATGATTTGCTGGAAGGGTATGATGTAATTGTTGCTAAGAAGATGCACATGTGGGGAAATGGGCTATAGCTATTTTTTGAATAGGCTAAAATAGCCAATAAGCCCATAATATAGGACTTCTATCAAGTTTCATTTTCTACTTTTGAATCATTTTGAACTATTTTTTTACAACCTGTAGTACATAAAAAGGTACATAAGTGTATAATTCTCTAAAGTTAGGAGTATCTTATGGCATACGCAGGGATTAAAACAAAGATATTGAATGACGGTTCTAGGCATATCTATGTTCAGTTCAAATATTTGAGCAGAAGGTATCCAGAGAAAAACTTCACAAAATTGTTTGGATGCAAGACAGAAAAACAAGCATTCGAAAAGCTTCAAGAAGTTAAATTGGAAATCTCGAAAGGGAGAGACCCATTTATATCGACGAGAGATACTCTCAATGACCTTTATGAAGAAAGAAAGGCTATTAATCTAAATAATCGAAGTTGGAAACCAAGAACAGCTGAAAACTACGATTACTTTTATGATCGATATATCAAAAAAACAATAGGACATAAAAAACTATCCAAGATTACATATGAAGATTTGAGGAAACTTTACGATGTAGAAATGGCTCATGTCGAAAATTCTACAAAAAACCAATTTAAAAGGATTGTACGACCAATCTTTAGAGATGCAATCAAAAAAGGCAATATCTATAAGAATATAATTGATGACCTTGAAACATACAAGATGCCTGTGCGGGAACATTTGGAAAAAAGAACCGATGAAAACTATATTGATGTTGTAAAAAAACTTTATTACGCAATCCCCCGATACGAAGTATTAGCGAAATATCAAAAAGAAGAGATTAGAGCATTTTTAATGCTTGTTTTAATGACCGCACACAGACATGGTGAGTTGAGACAACTTACGATAGAACATTGTGATTTGAATAAAAAAAAGATATTAGCTCCAAAGACGATTACAAAGACGAAAGAAGATTATCACTTTCCAATCCCTGATGAAATCATTCCTTATTTGAAGAGCATAGAAAGTGGATTGATATTTCCGACTCTAAAAAGAGGTTCCGTTGATATGATTTTTCAAAGGTTGCTATGCTTGGCTGGAGTGGAAATATTTGATGGAAAACGGTTATCACCTCACGATATGAGACGACTCCTTTTAACCATCATGATAAGAAATTTAAAAATTGATAGTGTATTGGCTGATACATGTTTAAGTCATAAGCAAAGTAGCTCTATTAAGCATTATTTGTCATTTACTTATGAAGATGTCAAAGATGCTTATATGAAATACTGGGATCATATACGAAAAAAATAGTTTTTTGATTTTTATTCCAAACGCACTGGATTATTTTTAAAAACTCATTTATAATTGTTCCATAAAGCTTTTTTCGTGTTAGTTTTTACAAGAGGAAAGAGAGAGTTCGAAAACTTAACAGCACAACCGTTGATTTTTCACCCCGTCAAAATATTCGCCCCCTTAATAGGAAGCGGTAGTAGAAAAATTTCCAGAATTATCTTTAAAATAAACAACTTTAACTTTTATTTGCATCATAGATATTAATATTGGACTATTTTTCCCATTACACAAATTTGGAAATTGTGTTTTTTCTCCAGAATACGAATAACCTAATGTACAATATTCTCCAATGTCTTTTCCTGAATTTAATCCATTTTGACCTATCATAAATCCTTCATTTAAAAGCATGTAACTTACATATCCTTTTTTCTTTCCATATTCTGAAATTAAAGAAAACATATCTGTAAATCTTGAAACTACATTACTTTTGTAATTATCTTTAGTTGGATAAGTAGAATAAGAATCAATAAAAACGAATTGATCTTTTTCATTATTTATAATTTCGACAGTATTTCCCTTCAACTCCACTTCTTCTGATGGATTACCCCAAGCAAATAATTGCAAAGAAATTAACATCATTAAAATTACTTTTTTCATCTTTTTTCCTTTTATTTATTTAAAATTTCAATAGCTTCATTTTCTGAGATTACTTTAGAAAAATCAGCTATCAATAATTTTTGAAATATTTTTGTTGAACCATCTGCCAAAGTTAAACTTTCAACTTTAACAAAACGAATTTCTGTTACATTTTGGGCTCTTACATACTCAACCGCTGAGATAATAGCACCAATACCAATTCCTGTTGCAACCCCATTAAGAGCATTACTAAAAAGTCCTTTAGCTAAGTCAGCACTTGCTGCATTTAGCCCTTGTAAAGCTCCATATGATGAATTTTTTAAAATATTTTGTTGAATTTCTGATATTTGTTTTTGATAATTTAAATAGCCACCAATATAAAGAACCTTACGTTCCTTAACTTGAGTTATATCAATTCCCCGAGTTTCAAAAATTACATAATCTGCAGAAGCAGACACAGCCAAGAATGCTAAAATAGTAAGCATAAAAATCTTTTTCATCATAATTCCTTAATTTTTTTCAACAATTTTAAAATTTTATCATTTATTTTATAAAACGCACTGGATTATTTTTAAAAACTCATTTATAATTGTTCCATAAAGCTTTTTTTGAGATTTTTTAAAAGAGCCGTAAAGTGGATTTTCTGCCAATTCTCTCTATCGTTCAAAATGAGTTGGTATCTATCATCATTGTCACACCTCCCACTTTACATTAAGGCAAAAAAAATCTCCGTTGGTTAATTCCAGCGTGTCGAGCTCATCCTAAGTCCTTTAGGTGAATGTGTTAAACCTTCTCAAGTCAAGGTTTTATATATCCACCACTAAACGGAGGATATGGATGCAAAGAAATTACTCATTGAGTATATAGTTAGGAAAACGGATTGTATAATAGTTTGTGTCAGGTGGTAAAAGGTTTGATTCACAAAAAGATGCCCGTAACAGTGTTGATAGAGGACACTAACTTGATAGTCGATAGGAGAAATCCTAGCATGAGTGAAAGGTTACCCACTTATAATGCAACCAGTATGGTTTAAAGATTTCAAATCACTGTTCGCTATTATCTAGTGATTTGCCAATATTTTTGTCTTTTTTCCTTTTAAAAGGAAAAAAACAATTGCATTTATCTTTTTGCCTTTTAAAAGGGCAAAAACCAATTGCAAATGATAAGAAAAATAAGAAAAAATTGTTCAATTGGTTTTTTGATACTATGAAAGAAGTGGCTTTAAATAATAAGTTTATATACTAATACTATAGAGATAGAGTTAAATAGTAAGATTATTTACCCTTATACATATAAAGTGTCCGATTACTCAAATACTTTATAGAGCTTTCTCCTCTTTAACAATCGAAACTCGTTTTTGTTTGCGGAAGTCCCATGAAATTCTAGTTGTTTGATGGCATAAGCAACCAATAGCTCTTTTTGCTCGACAATTCCCCTATATGATGGGATACCATTGAGCTTTTGAATCGTTTCGATGATTTTCCGCTTTAGTTGCTGTTTGGCGTACCCCTCAATCACCATTTTAAAAGTCCTGTAGCTCTCTTTGTGAAGCCTAACAGTAGTTTTTCCATTATCCCATACAATGGCAAGGGAAAGATATTTTGAGAGCTGTATAGCCATAGCTTGATCTCTTAGACTATTAAATGAATCGATAGACTCAATTTCCCCCATATCGCCACTGGTGTGTAAAACAACTGCTATATGTTCCCATCTCAAATAGATAAAATTGGCTCTATTCTTTTGTTTGAGCCTATATCTTTGGTATTTCGAAACATTGGTTTGATACTTTGCTATCAGTTTAGTATCGATAGCTGGAAATTTATGAGCTTTATCGATTGGTAAATAGATTACATGATAAAAAGTGTATCCCTGACCCGCTAAAAATACAAGTTGTTGCATTAATCCTTGCCAGCTTGTAACTATATATTGTTGTTTTGTTATTGTGTCCATTACAGACCTCCTTTTTTGGTTAATAAGAAGCCCAAAATGGAGTCAAACATAATTTTCCGAAGTGTGTCAGATTAAACTCAACCAAGAGTTCTGACACGGTTTTTCAACAATCGATTTTCCGCATGTAGGGATGCCAATCCCAAATTCAAATTCTTGCCTTCCAGTACCTTTTAAGTGTGTATATCGAGAGTTGCCACACCCTCACACGTCGAAATAACACAGCACCCTTGCATTATTTCTCAAACTCTGATCAGTACACCTCTCAGACGACGATTTTACTCGTTACGCCCTTGCCCATTTAGTATATATCGTCTCGTCTCTCACTTAGGTCTCGTATATCCTCGTACACCCTTCAAATCCAATGGATCGGAACAGAATATAGAAGCTTCCCCTTACTCTCTTAACAATGTTAAGCTTTCGGTTGGTATGTACGATTCGTAACAGTTAGGTATTTTAACCATATGAGAGCATAACAGAGTTGCCGAATTCACAATCTTCAGCTTTAGCTGTGATACCTATAATAATCACAGTCCTTTAACGGTTGAGCTATTTAGTTTCATTGTTTCCAACTGCACCTCCCCGCCTCTGTACGAGTAATGTCCTTTCGGGGCATCTCCTCGTAGTGGATTTCCACCACTTCAATATATACGAGCATTAGAAATTTTTAGGTTTTCTAACACTATTTCATGGTCGCCCATATTCATCACACTTTTTAGTAAAAGTTTTTTTATAAAAAACAGTCCTCATCTTGAACCCTGTTTATTCATAGTGATTTATATTGAGTAGAAGCCTCGTATTTCAACGAGACAGCCCTCTATTCAGCTACACAAGTACCTTTCAATACATGTAGCCGCAAATATTGAGTCTGCTTAACTGATTGGCAGTCAGTCATTGGCGACTCAATAGGGGAACTCTATTTGGCAATATGTTCCCCCTGCAAGTTTTTGAATTTGGCTAAATCGGTTTAATTATTTATCTAATGGAGTATTGAAAAATCAAGCAGTTTTTTCTATATTCCATTAATACGGTGGCGTACTTTCTAAAAAGTACGAACTATTCGAGAAATCCGAGCGGATTTCTTATTGATGCACTGTTGTGCTAAAAATCATAAATCTCCTCCTATAAAATTTGCCCTTCAAAAAGGGATATACAGTTATAGAAGGATTTAAAAGAAAAAAACGCATCAAAATGCACATCATTTTTATCAATTTATGAAAAGTTAGCAAAAAATGCCGATAAGATCGTTGATTTTCGCGTCAGCGAAAATCTTTTATAAAGTTCATCAATCTCACAAATTTTTCAAACTCTTTTTTCTCAACAGTCAATCACATAAATCAAACTCATTGTTCCTCTTTATCCCGTTCATGTATCACTTCTCTGTCATTGATTTTATTCTCAAAGAATGATGACGAATCGGTTAGTAACCTAATCTTTTCCCCAACATTTTTGAAAAATCATCTGTCAGATAAGCGATACATGAACGGGGGAAAACTCTTTTTGAGAGTTGATTTTGTTCTTCCTTGAAAAAAGAGGGAGGCAAAAGATAAAGCTCAACACTCGCAAAGAAAAACTCTTCAAAAAAAGGAAACTAAATGACATCTCAAGACAAACTCAACCAAGTCGTTGAAAACATTATCAACAAGATCGAAGCGGGAGAACTGCAAAGCTGGTTCAAAAGTTGGAGCGTAGGACTCCCTAAAAATTTTGCTTCTAACACGTTTTACAGTGGGTTTAATATTTTTTCCTTCATGTGTGAAATGGAAGATAAGGGATACAAATCGAACCAATGGCTAACTTTCAATCAAATTCAAAAGTTAGGGGCAAAACTCAAACAAGGGAGCAAGGGGGCATCCGTCTTTTTCTTCAAACCTTTAGAGATCGAGGAGCAAGACGAGGCAACAGGGGAACTCATAAAAAAAACCATTCCCCTGCTCAAAACTTTCACCGTGTTCAATATCGACTCAACAGATATTCAAATCGGCAACGATAACGACGAAATTCCCGACCTAAACGATTTTATTGCTCAAAGTGGTGCAATCATTAAAACACGCACAGAAGCTTTCTACAATCCAAAAGAGGACTATATCGGAATGCCTGATATTTCCACTTTTATTGATTCAGTGAACTATGGAGCAACAATTCTCCATGAACTCAGCCACTGGACGGGAGCGAAACATAGACTTAACCGCAACCTAATAGGAAAATTTGGAAGTGAGGACTATGCCAAAGAGGAGCTTGTAGCGGAACTATCCGCCGCTATGCTTTGCTCTCACTTTCAAATAAAGGGAGATTTACGACACGCTGAATATCTCCAAAGTTGGCTAAAAGCCCTAAAGGCAGAACCAAAACTTCTTTGGAAATCAGCGAGTGAGGCTCAAAAAATCTTTGATTACCTCATGGAAGTCACACAAATTCAACTAAAAGCCGCATAAGGAGAAAAAAATGATATTCAAAATGAGACGCCCCGAAGAGGGGTTTAATCCGATTACCATGATACTTGCCACAGTGAGTGCAGTTGTCTTTTATCTCATAAAAGACGGTCTCAATATTCCCCTAACAGGGAATTTGATCTTTGCTATCTTGATATGGTTATCAAGCTATCAACTGCTCTATCATTTCTTTGGGGAGGATGTGGACTTATTTTTGATCGAGGGGCTATTTTATACCTTTATCTTTTCAGTATGGGATTTTTGGCATCCACTATATGGACAGCTTCAAGCTGTTGGATTCGGTAAAGTTGCTATTGAAATGGCGGTAGTTATTGCACTGGTTAAATTGGTTCAGATGTATTTTGAGGAGCTATTGGGGACAGTGATTTTAATTGCATTTGTCACCTTCGAACTGATTATGATTAAGATTTTTGGACTAACTTTAAGTGATGTATATCACTCTATCAATTTTATCGATATAGTCATAATAGGCTTGGTGGCTTCTGTGAATTATCAGGTTTATTTTTGGAGATTGGGTCGGAATTTTATTGATGGGTAAAAATGTGCCAAAGATTCCGCTTTATCTCGACCAGCAGATCGAGTATCAGCGAAATATTGCTTATATATTTTACTTTACCTTTTCAGGCTGCGGAACTGATTTTGCAAAAAATAAGTAAATATACACCAGTGGAGTTATAAATATTAAATAAACAACACCTCGCCTAACGCTCATTTTAGTATCACGTATACGATTAACAGTCACAGACAATAAAGACCAAATAAATGCCAGTATTGATATGACAATAATGGCACTTCCAATTTCACCATCGATTGCTGTAGCAATTGCAATAGTAGCGATACATAGTACTAGCAAACCAATATTTTGAAGTGCATATTTTTTTCGACCAGTCACACCACTAAAAAGGAAATACTCCTTTATTACATCCATCACTTTCATCCATAACCTTTCTGTTTTAGGCTCAACTTTTCAGAATGAACCATATTTATTAGCTCCGCATAGCTCTTTATATTTAGAAGATAGGGCTATATCTTTGTCCTTCAGCATTTTTCCACATATACAGTGCTAGCACATTAGTATCGAATGTCAATAATGTTGTTGGTGTTCTTCCACCACCCATATTATCAAAGTAACTATGTAAGAAAATTGGGTTATATTCACTTTCGTTAATCGCTACTTCTTTAAGTTTTGAGATAGAAATATATGTTGCTGGTTCATTTTTATATTTTGATTCATAAGATGTGTAATTGTCATTTTTTGACTCTATATGCACTGCATCGCTTTGAAATACTTTGATAACAATGTCATTATTACCTCGTAATAATTGAATCTTTTTGGAATCATTTAGCAAGGGATAGTAAACTTTTGTTTGCGGATCATATACTTCAATAGTATCGTCTCCATGTGAATCTTTATATACATAAACTACTTTAGAACCTACTGCTCCTAATATATACATTGTAGGAGTTTTATATTTAGGGTATTGAGCCATTGGACTAACTTCTTCGCTCGTAATAATATTTGTAATTTTAGCTTTGAAGTAACCTAGTGATCCAAAGGTTGGTTCCAATGAATAAATTCCACTTCTTTGAGGAGCCACATAAATATTTTTATTTACCACTTTAAAATTTTGCCCATCAAATGAATATACATTATCATAGATAGACGATGAATTACCAGAGAGTCTTACAGCAAAAAATGGTTGAGCACCATCAAAGAACCAAGCAATTTCAGATACTTGAAAAGTTTTTATGATTTTTTTATTTTTATCTTTAACGGAATATGTCCCATTCGAAAGATTTTTTAAAAGATAGTACCCATTTCCATTCACTGTAAATGCGGTCAGGACATCACCTTCTTCATCATATATCTTTTCACCATTTGGTAATATAACCGCTCCATTTGAAACCGTCATGCGAGTAGCACTACTATTAACTGCTTTAACTTCTTTCTCTAGTGTGAAATATGAAACTGGAATCGCTGGCTGTGATGCACATCCACCCACTATTAAAGAAACTAATAAAGCACCACTAAATTGAGACATTTTCTTAATCATGATCCTACCTTTTGAATTCTTACGCAAAATTTAATAAAAGATATTATCTTTATAAAAATTAATATATGCTAAAATTTGTTTCTTTTAAAGGAGTAGTATGCACAAAAATGTGATATATGTAGTTTTACTGTTACTTTCTAGCCATCTACATGCAAGTGGTTCTCATGTGAATTTTGGACTTACTGAAAACAAAATCGAAAATGGTGATTATCATTTGGGTGGTGAAATCGGAATTGATATGATTAAAACTCTCAATAATGGATTTGAAGTTGGTGGAGCTATAGACACTGGTATATTTATGGTGAAAAGCTATCAATCTCTCAATGATGATGCAGGAGAATTAGTCGATTTCCTTTTCCGTATTGGATATAACTTTAATAATACTCTCCAAATTCCTTTTGCACTTCGTGGTGGCATTGGATATGGTTTAGGACAAATTGGAAGTAACACTATGCAAGGTGTTGTTTATGATGTAGCTGGCGAATACGATTTTAGTAATAAATATGGCGTAGGTGTTAAGTACAAAACTGCCAATATGACTTTAACTTTACCAAATGATCCTAAAATTGACTATTCTCAGATAGGATGCTATTTGACGGTTAAGTTTTAATTTCTCCACATTCTACAAATGAGGATGCACGTTTCAATAAAAGTTTGGAGGTCATTCGCACGTAAGCGGGAATGATCGAACAGATTCTTAACTTCTATTTTATTTTTGCATATTTTACTTCTTTAATTGTATCTCATCGCTAATCGGTTCAATGAAAGCTTTACGTCATCTATGATAAACTTTAAATATGAATAAATATGAAGTTATAAAAGAAGCTATCAGCGATTTACTGAAAATCAGGCAAAAACGATACGAGGAATATATTGATTCATGTATTGGACAAGCATGGGCGTTAGATGTCTTAAATAATGGACATCAACCGACAAATACGGATGTCTTTGAAGCAGAGAAAAAGAAGGATGAAAAAGATATTTGGGATGAGTTTGTCACTGATTTTGATTTGCCCCTTGTAAAACTGAACAACTTGTTAGATAAACAACATCAAAACGAAGAAGTTTTGCAGATTGAAAAAAATATGGCAAAGCTTCATAACAAAAAGTATCTGAGTGTCAAAGATTTTGAAGAAAAATACAATATGTCAAAAAGTTCGCAACAACAGTATCGGAGCCGATTATATGACCCTTTACCATATCATCAAAAGGTGTTGGGTGGCAAGATAGTGTATGCAGTTGAAGAAGTGGAGAAATGGTTTGAAAACCAACATAAATAACATTCTAAGGTACATAAAAAAGTACATAATTTATTTTATGTACTCTAATAAATCCCTAAAAATAGGAATCGAATATAAAAAGATACCTATGTGGGGTGCGGGGCTATGACAAAGTGGGTTGAGAGTGATGATGGAAGCTATACTGCGTACAGTGAACAGTACGACGAACACTACCACTCGACCAAAGACGGTGCCCTTAATGAATCGCTCAAAAAACATATTGAACCCGCTTTTACCCTTTATGGGGAGAAAGAGCATCTCAAAATTATTGATATTTGTTTCGGGCTTGGTTTTAATACTCTTCTCAGCCTCTATTATCGTGATAGATATCTTCCTAATATGACGCTCGAAATCTATTCTCCTGAATTGGATGGTGCGTTGGTTGCTTCTTTGGTAGATTTTCCTTATCCTGAAATCTTTGAGCCGTACCAAAATGTCATTACAGATCTTGCTCTAAGCGGAGGGTATGAGGATGAACGGACTCGTATTACGGTTGAGATCACCGATGCAAGAGTGGCTATGAGAGAGTTAGAGGGGATATGGGATGTCTGTTATCAAGATGCCTTTAGCCCCGCCAGTAATCCAGTACTTTGGACGAGAGAATATTTTGCTGACGTTGCACGACTGATGGGGAATGAGGGGATTGTGACAACATACTCAATGGCGTTGGCTACACGGTTGGCTCTTTATGAGAATGGGTTAAATATTTATTTGAATCAGGGTGAGGGGTATCGTACTGCAACTGTTGCATCAGTGAGAGAGTTAGAGGATTATGAGAAAGTAGATATGGAGCATAAGATTGCGTGTAATCCAGATGCAACATCTCTTAGAGACGAAAATTTGGCTCTTTAAGGCGATAGCTTCGGATGAGTTGTTGCAGTTTGTTGAGGTTAAATCGCCAGAAATGCTCTTTATCAAATTCAGCGTGTACCATCATTACTTCTAGTAATATCTCTTCACTCATATTCTCTCTATTGGACTCAACCATGATTTTTTCCAACAGTGCTACCGATTCAGGTGTCGTATCATCATCCGCTAAAGGTTTTTGAGGAAGAAAGAGATATATTTTATAGAGTGAAAGGACAAGCGCACTGATAAAAGCGGCTATCATTATGATTTCAACAGTTTTCATGGTTAGTACAACGCGCTGATGTGGTCTACATCATTCCAACTTAAATCTTTTTTACTGGATGTGGTGAGAATATGACGCATATAGCGGGCGAAAACATCGGTTTCGATATTGACTCGTGTCCCCTTTTTATACGTTCCAAAGAGTGTTTCACGCATGGTGATGGGGATGATGGTGAGGCGAAAACTATTTTTATTTACCTCATTTACGGTTAAGCTTATCCCATCAATCGTAATGGAACCTTTTGGGGGGATGAGAGGGATGAATTCTGGATTAATCTCGATAACAACCTCATAACTATTCCCATTATTGGAGATAGAAGAGATAGTACCGATAGTATCGATATGACCTTGGACGATGTGCCCCTCGAAACGATCTCCCATCATCATGGCAGGTTCGATATGGACACTCCCTGTGAGCTTTTCGGTGGCAACGTGTGTGAGCGTTTCGGGTGAGAGTTCGACCGTGAATCCGTCACTTTCGATACTGACGACCGAGAGACATGTACCGTTTATCGCAATCGAATCTCCGAGTTTTGGTTTATGAGATGCCTTAAGAGAGAGGCGATTAGCTCCAAAACTTTTTACCTGTGCCATCTCACGAATTAATCCTGTAAACACGTATATCCTTCTTCAATAGTCTGATATTTTCCTGCAACAAAACCTAAAAATGCAGCGTTAAGTTGTATCATTTTAGCAAGATTTTCATCAGGATTTTTCATCAGAGTGAGCATATCTTCCAATTTCATCTCGTCTTTCGTGACAATAGGTTCAATACCAAATTCTTCAGGATCAATATAATGGGTTGTCATTTCACCGTTTTCGACGATTTTATATTTCGTTTTTTTGAGTATTTCAGGAGTTCCCTCGTGTCCTTGAACAATGACGAGACGTTGATAATAGGGGGCATACAGTGTTGCATAGAGATCAAAATAGGGGGCGTGATGCATACCGATAAGTGCGATAGGCGCTAAAAAATTGAGCTTTTCGAGGGTATTAAATGCGGTACGGATACCGATGTCGTTGCGCAAGGGTGTTAAATCACTTAAGCCACTGAGTAAATCTCGACGATGATGCAAGGTGAGATTGGGCGCGGTAACTTGAAACTCATTGAGTATTGAACCGTATTTGGGTCCCAAAGGAACATCGTAAACGGCGTGAACTTCCACGTCAGAGAGGTTTTGAGCAGCTTTAAGTATAATGGGAAAAAATTTCGTTTTACCATCCATCGGATAACCGATTTCGATGCCTTCTCCTTTGTTAGTAATAAGTCGTTCAGCTAAATACTCAACACATCCGCTAAGCTCTTCATCGCGCTCCCCTTGTACCCGCCATCCGAGTAAAAAAGCACTGATAAGAGTGTCAGGAATACGTCGTTCGATTATAAGTGAAAACGCATCTTTGGTCTCTTCACGTGTGAGCGGACGATTTCCTTTTGGCCCCGTTCCCACTGCTTTAATGTAATTTAAAAATCGTAAATGTTCAGCGCTAAAAGAGGGATTAGTATGTGTTACCAAATGATTTTTCCTTCCTCTTGAAGGCTTTGAATAATCATCTTAGCTTTTTCATGACCGTTATAGGCAGCTTTTCTACACCACTCTAAGGCAACATCATGATCGGCGTCGCATCCAAATCCTTGATCATACATAAGACCTAAATTGTATTGGCTCTCAGCGAGATCAAGCTTGGCTCCCCGTGAAAAACAGATGAATGCCTTCGTATAATCTTGGATGACTCCATGCCCCTCTTTGAAAAGAACACCGAGATTGTTAAACGCTCCTGCGTGACCCCTCTTCGCCGCTTCTTCGTACCAAAATGCTGCTTCACTAAAATTCTGAATGCAGCCTAGGCCTCGCTCTAAACTAAGTGCTGCTTCATATTGCGCTTGCGGAAAATTCAAAACAGCCGAACGGAGGAGCAGTTCATGTGCTTTAAACTGATCGTGTGTGACAACAACGCCATCTGCATACATCAACGCAAGATTGAAAAGTGCGGTCGGTTCTTCGAGGTCAGCTGCAAGGGAATAATACTCATACGCCAGTTGCGGTGATTTTTCGACACCAAGCCCTTGCTGATAGAGGTAGCCAAGGGATGAGAGTGCGGTAGGATTATTTTGAGCGCTAAGTATTTCAAAAAGTTCACGTGCTTTTGAAAAGTCTTGTGTATTAAAAGCGTCGAATGCGGTCTGAAGCATCATAAAGTTATCCATTTTTGAGAAATTATAACGTGCCTAGCTTTAACGCCTTACTTTTCGATCACCGCGATTTTTTTCTTTAAGTTTCGTAATAACATCTTTCATCCGCTCTTTTTCTTTTAAAAGATCATCACGAATAAGGTGCTCCTCGTCTCCATCGATAGCGGGGTCGAATTCGAGCGGAGTCGGATCATAGTTTTTTAAGAGTTCTTCGAGGGTTTTCGGTGTGTCCATGGTATGTCTCGCATCAAAGATTTTGCTTAATTTTATACTGTTTTTGCTTTAGATTTTAGTGCTTTCAACTATAACGGTTATAATTGCGTTAATAATTTACTTATAAAGAAGCAATAATGACTTATGACGTTATCGTCGTCGGCGGAGGACACGCAGGAATCGAAGCCGCACTCGCATCTGCCCGTATGGGACACAATACCCTAATGGTCTCGATGTTAGCCGAGCAAGTTGGTGCGACAAGCTGTAATCCTGCTGTTGGTGGTTTGGCAAAAGGACATTTGGTACGGGAGCTTGATGCCCTTGGCGGAGAAATGGGATTGCTCACCGATGAAGCAGGGATACAGTTTCGTATTCTCAACATTACCAAAGGTCCTGCCGTGCGGGGAAGCCGTGCGCAGATCGACATGGATCGCTATCGTGTGATTGCTCGTAATACCATACTCACAACTCCCAACATGAGCCTCATCCAAGAGACGGTCACCTCTCTTATTATTGAAGACAATACAGTAGTTGGCGTACAAACCCATTTGCTCAATGAATACCGTGCCAAACGTGTTATTTTGACGACAGGGACATTTCTAAACGGGATGATCCATATCGGTGAAATCCGCCAAGAGGCAGGACGTTTCGGAGAGTTTGCTGCCAAAGGACTCACTGAGTCGCTTCGTGCTCACGGACTGAATGTCGGACGGCTTAAAACGGGGACATGTCCTCGTGTGGACAGTTCCTCCATCGATTTTAGTGTGATGGAGATTCAAGATGGTGACACTCTCCCCAATCCGTTTAGTTTTCGTACCGACCGCGAAAAATTTGCGAAAGAAAAAAAGCAGCTTCCGTGCTATATTGCCTATACCAATGAAGATACGCATAGTTTAATAGAGGGCAATTTTCACCGTGCCCCTTTGTTTACAGGGCAGATTGAAGGGGTTGGGCCGCGCTACTGCCCAAGTATCGAAGATAAAGTAAATCGATTTCGGGATAAAGAACGTCACCACCTCTTTATCGAGCCGCAAACCGCCGAGAATACCGAGTGTTACATCAACGGGATGAGCACTTCTCTTCCGCCTGACGTACAGCGTCAGATGATCCATTCGGTAATCGGTATGGAAAATGCCAAAATCGTTCGCTATGGCTATGCGATCGAGTACGATTATGTTGATCCGACGGAGCTAAAGCACACATTAGAGACCAAAAAAGTCAAGAATCTTTATTGTGCCGGTCAGATCAATGGAACGACCGGATACGAAGAAGCCGCAGCGCAAGGACTGATGGCGGGCATCAATGCTGCATTATCGCTTGAGGGAAAAGCGCCTCTTATTTTGCGTCGTGATGAAGCCTATATTGGCGTACTCATCGATGATTTGGTGACAAAAGGGACGAAAGAGCCGTACCGTATGTTTACCTCTCGTGCCGAATATCGATTATTATTACGTGAAGAGACGGCAGATTTGCGTTTGGGACAATACGGTCATGCTTTGGGACTGATAAGTGATGAGGAGATGGCGCGAATCGAGACGAAACGGCTGCAAATTAATGAGGGAATTGCCCTTTTAGATGAGACGATTTTGACACCGACCAAAGAATTTCTGGCATTTTTGGAGAGCATCGACGAAGAGCGTATTAATGACAGAATGGCAGCTACGCAACTTGTTTCGCGTAAAAGTTTTGATTTGGAGAAGCTTATAGCGCTCATTCCGAGTTTTTCTGTACTGGATCCATATGTCCAAGAACAGATTTTAATCGAAGCAAAATACGCTCGTTATGTTGAAAAGCAAAGTGAAGATGTCGAAAAAATGTCACGAATGCTGCACATTGCTATCCCTGAAAATTTTGATTTTAAATCCGTTTCGGGACTGTCGAATGAGATTGTTGATAAGCTTGGAAAATTCAATCCCCCAACACTGCAAGCTGCCTCACAAATCAGCGGAATGACACCGGCAGCACTGGATATTTTACAAATTTACATCAAAATGGCGGGAAAGAAGTAAAGGTATTTTTATAATACCTTGCCTGATATAATTGAGCAAAAGAGGAGAAAGTGTTTGTACTCCAGCATATTATCCCTATTCGAAAACCAACTGGTTGATCCATTCTGAATGTGAATGCCAAGTGGCTGACCAATGTGGAAGCTCAGAAGCAGGCATTGGGCGAGCGATGGCATAGCCTTGCGCATATTCGCATCCCATTTTTAAGAGCAGTTCGCCGTGTTCTATGGTTTCTACCCCCTCGGCTATTATATTAAGATGAAATGCTGTAGCAAGACTGATAATCCCTGATAAAATTGCAATGTCATTGGTATTATTAAACATATCACGAATAAAGCTCTGATCAATTTTTATCGTGGCAATCGGAAGTCTTTGCAGGTAGGTGAGAGATGAGTATCCTGTGCCAAAATCATCTAGTGAGAATAATACATTGAATTCTCGGCATGATTGTATAATTTGAGCGGTTCGGTTCATGTCTTCTAATTTACTGGTTTCCAACACTTCAAGGTCTAAATGAGCGGGATTAATCTTAGGATGTATTGCTAAAATTTCTTGTAAACGATTGACAAAATTATTTTCCTGAAGTTGTCGGGCACTTACATTGACACTGACATGAATATCAAGTCCCTGATTTTGCCAAAGCTCCATCTGAGTTAAGGCCGTATTGATGACCCACTCTCCGAGTTCAATAGAGAGTGGATGATCTTCGATCATAGGTAGAAACATAGCTGGCTGTAAGAGACCATTTTCAGGATGCTGCCATCGGATCAACGCTTCTACGCCGATGATGGCTCCTGTTCTCATATTGACTTTTGGCTGATAATAGAGGAGAAATTCAGATGATTGCATCGCTTTGCGAATAGTTTCTATAAATTCATATCTCTCTCGAAGAATAGTGTCTTGTTGTGTATCAAAAACATGGTAGCGATTTCTACCGGCTAGTTTGG
Source organism: Campylobacterales bacterium (assembly GCA_026390135.1). Lineage (GTDB taxonomy): Bacteria > Campylobacterota > Campylobacteria > Campylobacterales > Sulfurimonadaceae > Sulfuricurvum. The sequence continues at coordinate 81,126 of JAPLGN010000006.1, forward strand.
CTTGATACATCGCCTGATCCGCTTGACGCAGTAGTAAATCTGTATCTATATTCTGAGCTTGTGGGTAAAAAGTAACTCCCAAACTCGCGGTGATTTGGAGGAGTAAATGATCGACATTTATTGGCGTGGAAGTAGCATCCAACAGATGAATAATCATGGGTATAGCATCCTCGATAGTTTTTAAATCAAGCAAGATGATAACGAATTCATCTCCGCCGATTCGAGCTAAGGTATCCCCTTCTCGAAGCGTTTGTTTCATTTGATCGGAAAGAGTAATCAGGACATGATCCCCTACTTCATGACTGTGAGTATCATTGATTTCTTTAAACCCATCCAAGTCGAGATAAACAACTGCCAAAGGTAGTCCATGACGTTGGGACTGAGCCATCCCCTGACTGAGGCGATCGGATAGCAGTACACGATTAGGAAGATTAGTCAGTGCATCGTATTGGGTAATTCGATTTAACTCATTTTCGTATATCTTTTTTTCAGTAATATCACTCATTACTAGTCGAACTATGGAAATATTATCACTATTTTTTGCAGCAGTTGTCATTATATGAGCCCAGAAAGGGGGATTATTTTCACGAAGTAAACGTAATTCAAAGGAAGATTTTTCATCCGATCGAAAGAAATTTTTACGGTACAAATAATAGTTATTTTGATCTTCTTTGTGGACAAATCCAGACATGAGTCGCCCAACTAGCTTACTTTGAGTAATTCCAAGCAGTATAGCAGCGGTTAAGTTGGCTTCTAAAATAAATCCCTCCTCGGAGAGAGTACAATAGCCTACAGGGGCAAGATCATAGAGATCAAAATAACGTTCACGTTGGGCATCAAGCTCTATTTGTGTTTGACGTAATTCCTCGTTTTGCATTTCCAATTCAATTTGATGAACGCGCAATTCATGGAATATTTGACCGATTTCTTCGGGTAGCATTGTTTCTAAGTTTTCTCGTGGGTGATCCATATTTTCGCGAGCGGTTCTTTCAGCTTGCCAACGTAAATTTTTTGGAGGGATGCTTACATCGTTAGAGTTTTCATCCACAATCATAAGTTTGATCCAATTGTATTGATTTTTGATTCTATTATCCGCTCCGTGGTAGCTACAGCATAGATATTACCACTTTCGTTTACTAAAGCAGTAGCAGTCAGCCAGACGTCTACTGTCTGAGTGTCTTTTCTAATTCGTTGTGTAAATAATGGCTCCAAAATTTCAGCTTGACTCAACTGATGTACTCGTACTAGTGCTTCCTCTTGTAGAGATTTTGGTATGCGGTCACGTACATTCATTTTGAGCGCTTCTGTTTCACTCCAACCATACATTCTCACAGCCCCTGGATTCCAGGCAAGAATAGTACCATCCAAGCTTTGAACGGTAATGGCATCATGGGCATCACGAACAACTACGGCTAGACGCAGTAGCTCATTGACTTTGAGTTGTGCCTCTGCTGCTTCTTTTCGAGCTGTATTGTCTGTCCCGATGAGTAAGTAACCGATGATATTGTTTTGATCGTCACGTAAAGCCGTGACGGATACGACAGCGGGAAAGCGACTGCCATCTTTACGAACATAAGTCAGCTCATAAATATCCTCAATCTCACGGGAAGCTTTGAACACCAAAGCTTCAAAGCCAGGCGCAATGGTTGTATTGAATTCAAGACTTAAGGTTTGAGCACGCTCGACGATTTCTTTCGGATCAGAAATATCGGCTGGTGTGATTTTATTCATTACATCGGTGGCGGAGTAACCTAACATTTTCTCTGCACCAACGTTAAAGATTTGAATGACTCCATTTACATCCGTGGCGATACTGGAAAAATTACTACTGTTAAAAATAGCTCTTTGCAACGCACCTGCTTTATACAGTGCTTCTTCTGCTTCTTTACGAGCCGTATTGTCAATAAAAGTAATGACAGCACCCTCTATGACGTTATCAATAGTTCGGTAGGGGAGAATACGCATTGTGTACCATTTGCCAATCGCTGTTTGGACGTCCATCTCTTTTGGGATCAAGGTATCTAGTACTGCCTGTACATCTTCCACTAGGTGAATATAGCCGATGAGGTTGGAACCAATATGAGAAACAGGTCTTCCTTCATCGCCTGCCATAAGGTTGATAATCATTTTAGCTTCGGGGGTGAAGCGGAGAATGCGAAGTTGATGATTGACAAAAACAGTCCCCACCCCAGTGCCCGCGAGTAAATTATTCATATCATTATTGGCGAGTGATAAATCAGAGACTTTGGTTTGCAGTTCTGTATTAACGGTCGCTAATTCTTCATTCGTTGACTGTAATTCTTCCTTCGACGTTTCAAGCTCTTCGTTGGTCGAGTGCAATTCTTCGTTTATAGACTGCATGTATTCATTGGAAGATTTAAGCTTTTCATTGTAATTTTCCATCTCCTCATTTGCAATCTGAAGATATTCTTCCTTAGCCCATAACTCTTTTGTGAGCAACTCAATACGAAGATGGTCTTCCAAATTTGACCCATCTCCTTCTGATAATGCTTGCAAAGCAATCTGTTGAACTCTTTGGGCTTCGATAAGAGATACTTCTTCAAGAATAACCAAGTATAAAGGAGACTCAGATGTTATGGTAGGGTCTATGGTAGCCACTACAGGTCGGATAGTGAGGCTGAGAGTGCTGAAATTGCCATTAATATTGATACTCAAGCTAGGATAGCGGACAATCTCTTTTAAGGAGACTGCTTTATGCAAAGCAATGGTCAAATCTCGATGCAATCCTTCCCGAGCCATTTTTAGAATGTTAATGCCATTAGTCTCACCCGCAGGTAATTCCAGGTACATCCCCATGTGACCATACAGATAAAGAATATCCCCTTTTGTATTCACAAGAGCCCCAGATGGTGCAATCTGTTGCAAGAGCGTTTGTTCGGTCAGCTCACGCAGGGGCAATTTTCGCTCAGAGGATTTTCCAACTGGCTGAGACATTACAGTGTGAATGGTGCTTATGGAAGGAAGAATCTGTTTTCTACTCGTTCGTTTCGCACTATAGAGGTGTTCTTTTCGTTGGTATATTTTTGCTTTTCGATCCATTATGAAAAATAGATCGTTAAAATCACCAATGCTTTCCGAGGTACCTAGAAAAAGGATACCATTGGAATTAAGGGCGTAGTGAAACAGAGGAAAAAGCTTCTTTTGCAACTCAGTACCCATATAAATCAGAAGATTACGACAACTAATGAGGTCGAGCTTAGAAAAGGGTGGATCTTTAATAATATTATGTTCGGAAAAAATCAGCATATTACGGATGTTTTTATGAATTCGATAGGTGTCACCATCGGGCGTAGCTGTAAAGAAACGGGCCAGTCGTTCGGGTGTAATATCCGCTTCAATACTAGATGAAAATAGCCCCGTTCTCGCCTTGGCTATCGCTTGAGCGTCGATATCCGTGGCGAATATCTGTATCACATAGTGCAGTTTCATCGCTTCCATGTACTCTTGCAAGAGTATCGCGATTGAGTATGCTTCCTCACCCGTAGAACATCCAGTCGACCAAATACGAATAACACTTCCTTCGGGCTTGCCGATGAAAAGCTTTGAAATGATGTGTTCTTCGAGCACAATAAAAGCGTCTGGGTCACGGAAAAAATTGGTTACCCCAATTAACAAGTCACGAAACAATGCCACTACTTCGGTTGGTGCATTTTGTAAAAATTTGATATATCTGTCTATCTCATCAATCTGATGAACCGCCATACGTCGTTCAATACGACGGTGAATGGTAGTAGGCTTATAAAGTGAAAAATCATGCCCAGTTTGGGCTCGAAGAAGTATGAAAATTTTCTTGAACGAGTTTTCATACTGTAATGTTGGAAAGCTAGAGGTACTGGGAGGAATTCTAAAAGCATGGCTCACATACTCTATAAGTTTAGCTGGCATTTCTGCGGGGGGTAGCGCATAGTCCACAAGACCAGTAGAAATGGCACTGCGGGGCATACCATCGTACTCAGCAGAATCTAGGCTTTGAACCATTACCATGCCTCCCTCGCTTTTGATGGCTTGTATCCCTAGCGTACCATCACTGCCTGTACCGGTGAGGACAATAGCAATAGCTTTCTCTCGCTGATCCTGTGCCAAAGAACGAAAGAAAAAATCAATGGGTAGGCGATGACCTTGTGGCTCAGTAGGCTCCAAAAGTTGCAGGGTACCATTTAAAAGAGCCATGTTCTGACCTGGAGGAATGACATAGACACAGTTGGGTTGTATCATTATTCCGTCTTCAACCTTGAAGACTTGCATACTTGTGTAGTGACTGATAAGTTCAGCTAGAATGCTTTTGTGTTCGGGAGAAAGATGTTGAACGAGCACATACGCCATTGCGGAATCAGCGTCGGAAAGGATACCTGAAAAAAAGGATTCAAAAGCTGCTAGACCGCCAGCAGAAGCACCGATACCCACGATGGGAAAATTTAATTTTTCATCAGTATCGTCTGTTTGGATGATATTCAGAGCGTTAGCGAGGTGATCTGATTCAGCTTTTTTTGCTATTAATAACATCATATATTCCCTATTTGTACAGATTATTCATTTCGTACATAGAACTCTTGTTGTATTTATTGGCAAAAATATTTTACAAAACTCGTATAAGAAACATTCTATCATCTCTTTTAAATATAAAGCTTAAAATTTTATATCTTAAAAAGTCTTTTTTTTTATTCTCTAAAGAAATTTATGGGCAGTATTGATTTTCTGAGATTGAAATCATCACTTATAATTTTTACCAGTTGAGTTCATCAAAAGCTTCGATATAATAAATAAAATTATTAGAGGCAAAAAATAATGCGTTTATTTTATTACGTCCACACAGGACACCGTATCGGCTTAGATCGTTTTCATCGAGCAGTGTGCATACTTAACGAATTGAGTGATTTGGACATTACGTTATTGTGCTCAGATTTTAGAATCGCAGGAGAAGCACGAAATTATGGGATTAAACGTGCTGTGGGAGTAGATATAGTCCGTAATATTCCACAAATCGCGCAACATGGGGATAAAATCATCTTTGATTCAGATGAAATTAATCCAACGTTAATGGCAGATATGACACAATTTTTCTCTACTTTTATTCGCATTAACGACAATCCAGATGGATTAAAATATGAAAAAGAATTTTTAATTTCACCCTATTTACACGGTGAGGGAATTGCAACAGGAACCGTTGTGGATACGAAGTATAACGAAGCACTTCCTAAAACAATTCCGATGGCACTGTTTTTTGGGGATGATGATTATGAAAAAGATTTAGAGCTTCATCAATCCCTATTTGCTCCCTATAAAATGGAGCTGTTAATGGGCTTTTATCACTTTTTAGGGTATGAAAATAGTCTTAAAGAAAGTTTTAGTGTTATCCATGAGAGCGAAGAATACGATACGGTCATTCGCCACACCGATCTACTTATAAGTGCTTCACCAATGGCAGTTTTGCAAAATTTATCCGGAGGCGGACGTCCGATTTATTTGCAACGTCCTGATTATACAAGAGATTTTTTCCCATTATTTGAGAAAATGGGAATTCCTGTTGTTGATGGTTATGATAAAGAGCAACTTATAGAAATTATAAATAATCAATCATCAAAAAGTTATCAAAATCATCAAAGAAGTAACAAAGAAATAATCGAATTTATACGAAACAAGCTTGTTTTATAGAAAATTAAACCTTTCTACCTTATGATAGAGGGTTAAATTTCTAAATTAAGTGAGAAATGATGAAAGATGAAAGCAGAAGAGGCTTTATAGGTAAAGCCTTTGGTGCCGTCGCTGCTGTGGGTGGGGTTGCCTCACTTATCGCGATGAAGAAAACATGGGATCCGCTTCCAAGCGTTATGACAGCCGGTTTTACAACCGTAGACGTATCAGGCTTAGAAGCTAATAAATTAGAAATCGCGGTATGGCGTGGTAAGCCAATATTTATTCTTAAATATACCGAAGATATGAAACCAACCGATGGACGTACCGTCAAAGTTGGAGACCATTATTACTCTGTCATGATTGGATTATGTACCCACTTGGGCTGTATACCTGGTTATGAAGGGGAAACAAAAATGTTCAAATGTGCTTGTCACGGTGGTGAATATACAGCTGATGGCAAACAAACTTTTGGACCTCCTCCTCGTCCTCTTGATATTCCTCCATTTAAAATTGACGGAAATACACTTGTTCTTGGTGAAGAAGGTCCTGAGTATAAAGCTATGATGGCAAAAGCAGGAGGAGCATAAGATGGCAGAGTTCAAGCAAGCAGATTCAATGTATGAATGGTTTGATCAACGATTAGGAATTGATAAATTCGTAAAAGTGATGATGACAGAATATTGGATTCCTAAAAATATCAACTTTTTGTGGGCAATGGGTGTTTTGTTGACCGTAATGTTCACTTTGTTGGTTGTTTCAGGTATTTTCCTTTTGATGTACTATAAGCCTGATATTAATATGGCGTTTGACAGTGTAAATTACACTATTATGCAAGAAGTAGCGTACGGTTGGTTATTCAGACACATTCACGCAGTGGGTGCATCGGTTGTTTTCTTGATTATTTACATCCACATGTTTACAGGAATCTATTATGGTTCATACAAACGTGGACGCGAAATGATCTGGATTTCAGGTATGTTGTTATTTATGCTTTTCTCTGCAGAAGGCTTCAGTGGATACATGCTTCCATGGGGACAAATGAGCTACTGGGCAGCGTATGTTATTACTGAAATTTTTGGTGGTATCCCTCTTATTGGTGGTGATTTAGTTGTATGGATTCGTGGTAACTTTTATGTAGCAGATGCGACATTGACCCGTTTCTTTATGCTTCACGTGTTGTTGATACCTCTTGCAATTCTTGGTGCGATCGTGTTTCACTTTTATGCACTCCGTTTTCCTCATGTCAACAACGAAGCAGGTGAGTTTTTCGATTTTGATGAAGAAGCAGAAAAATATCTTGCAGGAGATAAAAAGAACTCTAAAGTAGTTCCATTTTGGCCAGTATTTTTGTCTAAAGACTTTTTCGTTTTAGGCTTTTTCTTATTGTTCTTTTTCTATTTGGTTTTCTTCCATTACGGTTTTGCAATGGATCCGATTAACTTTGACAAAGCAGATGGTCTTAAAACACCTTCGCACATTTACCCTGAATGGTATTTCTTGTGGAGTTATGAAGTGCTACGTGGATGGTTCTTTGAGATTGCCGGTATTTCTGGAAAGTCTTTGGGCTTGATGGCATTCGGTTTTGCAAATATCATCTTCCTTCTATTGCCTTGGTTAGATCGTTCACCAATGGTAAAACCGGCTAATCAACGTCCGTATTTCAAATATTGGTTCTGGTTGATGATCGCTGACTTGATGGTATTGACTGAATTTGGAAAATTACCTCCTACAGGACCTAATGCATGGGTAGGATTTGGGGCATCACTTGTCTTTTTGATACTCTTTATTGCATTACCGTTTATTACGAAAGCAGAAGCTAAAAAAGTGGGGGGTAAATAATGAAAGAGTTGAAAATATTAGCTGTTATAGCTGCTCTTGTTGGAATTACCTATTATGGGATTGAACCGTATGCTCACAGTGTGATGCACCCGGAAGTTTCTGCAGCAGACTTCACTTTTAAAGATGCTAAAAACGTTGACACATCACTTGCAGGTAATGTTGAGAACGGTAAAGTTCTTGTTGAAGCCAACTGTATTGCATGTCACGCAATTGAAAAAGCAGGTCATCCTGCTTTGATGCCAAATGCAGATGCGGCAGCAAGTTATGGAGTTGTTCCGCCTGATTTAAGTCATGCTGGACGTATTTATGACAAAAACTATTTAGCAAACTTTATCTTTGATCCAGTCAGTGCTATGCACCTGAGTCATAAATACCCTGTTGGCGGAACAAAAGCGTTCCCAATGCCGTCGTATAATTGGATGACTCCTCAAGAGATTATGGACGTTGTATCCTATCTTCAATCGGTTGCTCCAAAAGTTACTGAAGATAAAGAAGGGCATAAAGCAACATTTGAAGCGGCATGCGGACGTTGTCACTCAATGGCATATGCTAAATTTGACGCAACAACACCAAAAGATTCTATTAAGGCCTATATGGGTGCAACGCCTCCAGATTTGTCTCAGTACATCAAAAGTCGTGGTGAACACTATCTTCACAGCTTTATTAATGATCCTCAAGTTCTTCTAAAAAATACTTCAATGCCACGTGTTGGTTTGAACGAAAAAGCACAAGAAGAAGTAATTGCTTACATGGAAGAAATTGGAGATTCGAAAAAAGCTGAACGTGAAAGTCTTGGTCTTTGGGTCATGCTCTATACGTTTGTATTTGCAATTTTGGCCTATTTGTGGAAACGCAAAATTTGGTCAGAAGTTCACTAAGGAGTAATGGATGAAAATAGTAAAAATTTTGGCCTTATCAGCACTTTTAAGTGTTGGTGCGGCAGCAGACGAGACCTTAGTATCCACCATGAGTCAAATGGAACATGGTTTGAGCAGTGTTCAAAAAGGGTTCTTATACAATACTCCTGAATTGATTAAAACAGGAGTAGGTGAAATTCAAAAAGCAAATGCTCTTTTTCATAATACTGATGTAACGAAAAAATATTTGCCGAAAGATAAGCAGCATATGACCAATATTGCTTTCAATGCCTCCAAGCATATCGACGGTGCTTCAAGTGATCTTTTAAAAGCACTTGATAAAAAAGAATATTCTAAAGCACATAAATCCTATTCAGAAATCGTGAATGCATGTACTGCATGCCACGCAGTTGTACGCGGCTGGTAACGAATATTTTATTTTGAATGCCAAAGGAACTGCTTCCTTTGGCTACACTTGTAACACAATGTCTCTTTTGAGGCTGAGTCTTTTTGCTAATCTTCCCAATAAATAAAACTCCAAACTACTTTTAGATACACTCGCACATTACTCCTATTATAGGAATTTTCAAGGATAGTCGTGTTAATAGATAGTTATGGTAGAACAGTTGATTATTTACGTGTTTCGGTGACCGAAAGATGTAATTTCAGGTGTCAATACTGCATGCCTGAAAAACCTTTTTCGTGGGTTCCTAAAGAAAATCTTCTTAGTTTTGAAGAGCTGTTTGAGTTTATCAAAGTATCCATTGACTCAGGAGTTAAGAAAATCCGTATTACAGGCGGAGAACCTTTATTGCGTGAAGACCTTGATCGTTTTGTAAAGATGATACATGACTACAAAAGTGACATTGATTTAGCGATGACCACCAATGCGTATTTACTAAAAGGTGCTGCCCAAAAACTGTATGATGCTGGTCTTCGTCGTATTAACGTTTCAATTGATTCTCTTATCCCTGATATAGCCGAAAAAATCGCCAAAAAAGATGTTTTAAGCCACGTATTGGAAGGAATTGAAGAGGCATTACGTGTTGGTTTTCGTGTTAAAGTCAATATGGTCCCTATGAAAGGGATGAATGATAACGAGATTTTGGATGTGTTGGAGTTTTGCAAAGAGCGCAATATGACAGTTCGTTTCATTGAATACATGGAAAATGTTCATGCTGAGGTTGACATTAAAGGAATGCAAAGTTTTGAGCTTTTAGAAATTATCGGAAGCCGTTATTCTTACAGCGATGAGGGATTTGACGGACACTCACCTTCTCATTATTATAAACTTGATAATGGGTACGAGTTTGGGATTATAGAACCTCATAAAGATGATTTTTGTGCAAAATGTAATCGTATCCGTTTGACTGCCGAGGGAAATTTAATTCCATGTTTGTATTTTGACGAGGCGATGAGTATTCGAGATGCAATACGACGCGGAGATATAAAAGAAGCGGCATTAGTGCTCAAAGAAGTCATTCGAACGAAACCTGAAAAAAACCGTTGGAGCGATCCTGACGGCGAGCTTTCCAAGCGGGCATTTTATGAGACGGGAGGGTGAGATGCTTTATTTAGTTGAACATTTTTACTCGGTTCAAGGTGAGGGGAAGTACGTAGGTACTCCCTCTCTCTTTTTCCGTTTTGGGGGATGTAACCTCAAGTGTGAGGGATTTGGATGCAGTGAGATAACTCCTGATGGACGCGAAATTATCGGATGCGATACGGTGTATGCCGTTGATCGTAAAGGATTTGGTGAGTTATGGCAGGAAATAGAAGAGCTTCAAACGTTGATTTGGATCATGAACGGTTATCGTCTTCCTCCTCACGTAGATGTTGTCCTCACGGGCGGTGAACCTTTGATTTATGCGAATGAGTCTATTTTTGTTGAGTTTATTGACTATCTGATTTCCCAAGGGCATCGAGTGACGTTTGAGACGAATGCGACGATTGCTCCTGATTTTAAAAAATATCCTTTTTACAAAGAAGCCATTTATGCGCTGTCCGTAAAACTTTCAAACAGTGGTGAACCGTTGGATAAACGATATAAGGACGAGGTAATCGCTTCTATTATTGCCAACGCCAATGGGAGCTTTTTTAAATTTAGTGTCGATGAGCCTTCCTTGGTCAGTGTTTTGGAAGAGGAGATTGATATAATTATCGCTCCGCATCCCTATACGAGCGTATATTGTATGCCGTTAGGCGGAGATAAAGCGCACATTGAAGCCAACTGCGAAGCAGTCATTGAATTTTGTAAACGTCGAGGATTTATTTACAGTGACCGTTTGCATATTCGTATCTGGGATCAGAATCATGGAGTTTAAATGATTATTAGAAAACTTTTCAAATTTGAAAACGCCCATATCGTTCGAGGCTGCTCAACGCAGCGTTGTCGAGCATCTCTTCATGGTCACTCGTATAAAGTCGAAGTATTATTTGAATCACAGTATCTTGACAATGGTCAGATGGTATACGATTTTGGACTCATGAAGCAGGGGATGAAAGAACTAATTGACAGCTTCGATCATGCTATTGCTCTTTGGAATGGTGATGATACACAGTACATTAGTGAGATGAAAGCCCATTCAAACCGTTGGGTTGAACTGCCTGTTTCCCCTTCTGCTGAGCAGTTTAGTCGCGTTATTTTTGTTATGATTGACACATTGCTTGGATGTACGCAGCCTATTAACGGTGAACGGGGAGTGAAGCTTCATAGTATTATTGTCCATGAAACTGAAACAGGATATGCGCAGGCTTTTAGTGAAGATGCGTATTCGGAGTTAATGGGGCTTATAAATCTTGAAGTAATACATTTTAGTGATGAAGTACGCGAAGGATGGGGTGATCCTCAGCTTTGGGAAAAAGTCAAAAATGGAGAAATTTTTACAAATCCACAGAGCGTTTAAAACGTCACTAAGGATTTTTGCTCATTTGAACTCATAGACCAACGTGTTGGGATAATTTTAACTTCTGAACCTTTTTCAAATCCTTCTACACTTGCATCCACCATCATAAAACCATTAGCTCGAGATAATGGGAGTATCATTCCTGGCCCGAAAACAGGGGCTGGGGTGAAAGTAGCTCCATCAAACCAACCGGGGATTAGAGAGCGTCGCCCTTTTTTCATTTTAAATGGTTCTGCTATTTTTGTAGTAATGGTACTGAGATATTTATCGCTTTGGCCACTAAGTGCCATAATCGCACTTTGGCCAAAGAGTTCAAAACACAGTGCGGCAGCAAGCGGATTTCCAGGAAGATTGAGAATAAGAGTAGACCCAATACGACCAAAGGTGGTAGGTTTACCGGGTTTGATTTCAACCGACTCAAACAATGTTTCCATCCCAAGAGTACTAAATGCCTCTTTGGTGTAATCGGCATCCCCTACACTTACTCCACCAGAAGTGATAATAAAATCGGCATCCAGCGCACTTTTGATATGGCTTTGGATGCTTTCCATGGTGTCCTCAGCTGTTCCCGTAAAAATGACATCACACCCAAGTTCGCGTGCACGTGCTGCGAAGGTTGGGGTATTGGTATTGTAAAGCTGATGTGATTCAATCGTTTCAAAATGCATTTTAAGCTCATTTCCTGAAGCGAACAACGCAACACGCGGTGATCTGAAGGCACGTACGTGAGTGCGCCCTTGAGAGGCAAGTAAGGTGAGATGGTGAGCATGAAGCAGTGTTCCGCTTTTGAGAAGTAATGTGCCAGCTTGAATGTCTTCACCTTTGAGGCGTATGTGTTGTGAAGCTTTGATGGAAGAGGGGAGGGTGACGTTGTTATCTATGAAGATCACTTCTTCGATAGGGACAATGGCTTCACATCCTTGAGGAATTTTAGAACCGGTCATAATGCGGATACATTGATCTTCAACCATACGAATATCATCTTTATCGCCTGCGAAGATTACGCATGATTGGGGTAGAGTTTTGCCCGCATCACTGATAGTAACAGCATATCCATCCATGGCAGAATTATCATACGGCGGGAGGCAGTGAGATGCAATAATTTCTTCACCCAATACTCGCCCCAGTGCATTTTCAATAGGGATAATTTCACTTCCAAGAGGGTGTGCGTGCGCGTATATAAGTGCTAAAGCCTCTTCAACGGTTACTGCCATGTATAACTCCCTTGCCACGTTTTAAGTCATTATAGACAAAATAGGGTAAAATCTCCTTTATGGAAGCTATGTATACAATGGGATTAGAAATCCACACGGTCGGAGTTATTGTTTTAATGGGGGTTGTGATGTTTAACATCATGATGCTTGCTTTGAGTAATCAGGTTATTCGTTATGCTAAGCGGATGCGGATTGTTATGCCGATTTCAGCGTCGTTGATTGCGTTGATTCTTTTGACGGGGATGATTATGATGGCAGCAAAACATTTGCATTTTACCTTTGCTAATGATGCAATGATTGTTGTTGGCATCGTTATGATCGTTTTGGAAGCCAAGAGGTATAAGACACTTAAGCGACGTACTGATATTACCCAAGAAGGGGCGTTTGTTCTTTACAAACGTAAAGCATTTCGTTACTTGGGAATAGAAATGGCGCTATTACTAAGTGTAACGCTTTGGATGATGGTATGAAATTTATTCTTCATACGCAGACAGGTACTCATGAGCTTGTTATTTCAGGGGAAGAGTATAAATATCTCATCAAAGTTCGTCGTCATATAGTAGGTGACCTCATTGTATTTCGTCACCGTGATACACTGAGTATTGCTCATTATTATCGCTTAGAAAAAACCGATGGGCGTAATGCTTATTTTATCCATGAAAGTTCATTAAACTCTCCCTGTGAAGCACTCAAAAAGCTCCACATTGGATGGTGTATTGTTGACCCAAAAACGATTGAAAAAACCTTACCTATGCTGATGGAGCTTGGGGTTTCAAAAATTACGTTTATTCATTGCAAACGTTCACAGCGAAATTTTAGACTCGATTTCGAGCGTTTTAATCGGATTATGGAAAGTGCCATGATGCAATGCGGACGGACCTCTTTTATAGAACTTTCTGAGATTCCTGCACTGAGTACATTTTTAAATGTAAATCCAGAAGCTGTTGTTCTTGATTTTGGCGGGGAAGCTTTGGATAAAAATGAGAATTTTGAAACAGTGGTGATTGGATGCGAAGGGGGCTTTGATGATAATGAACGTAAATCTTGCAATTTACACCGTATCCGCCATTTTAACTTGCCGATGATTTTACGCTCTGAGACCGCAGCGGTCGCTATTGCTTCGATGAGGTTGTAAATTTAAAAAGTTTTGGATATAATTCGCGTCCAACAATCCGTCCCCAGGTATGGATGTAAAACTCAAACCGATTGACGTACAACGCCGTCACTCACAAGGTAATATTATGAAAAAAGAGCTTCACCCTAATACTGTAGAATGTACTGTTAGCTGCGCATGCGGTAACACATTCACAACAAAAAGTACAAAAAGTGCTTTTCGTGTTGATATTTGTAATGAATGTCACCCGTTTTATACTGGTTCTGAGCGTCAAGTAGACACTGCTGGACGTATCGACAAGTTCAAAAAACGTTACGCGTTAAATCAGTAGTTTGAACGCCAAAGGAATGTATCCCTTTGGCTACGCTAGCCGCTAAGGCACTAAAGCTAGCCTCTTACGAGGCAGATTTAAATGCCATCACGATAAAAGCCTTGCTTTTTAAAGCAGATTAAGAAGAAAAATGCTTTCTCTTGTACCTACTCCTATCGGTAATATTTCCGACATCTCCATCCGTTCCCTTGAAGTTCTTTCTACTGCTGACATCATTTTGTGTGAAGATACTCGTGTTACCAAAAAACTCATACACTTACTCAAAGAACGTCATAATCTCACGACAAGTGAACCACAGTTTTTAAGTCTCCATTCCCATAATGAAGCAGAATTCGTTTCTAAGCTTATCCCCGATTTTTTTAATGCCAATGTACTATATGTCAGTGATGCAGGAATGCCGGGGATTAGTGATCCGGGACAATTATTGGTACGGTATTGTTTGGATAATGGGGTCAAGTATGATATTTTACCGGGTGCTAATGCGGTGCTCAGTGCATTCGTTGCGAGTGGCTTTTGTGAGACAAAAATGCTTTTTTTCGGATTTTTACCGCACAAAGGCAATGATCGTTCCGCTGCGCTTCAAGAGGCTCTTTTCAACGGCTACACCACCGTGCTCTATGAATCTCCCAAACGTTTGGATAAACTACTTCATGAACTTGTCGTTTCGGTACCTGATCGTCGAGTGTTTTTAGCCAAAGAGATTACCAAAAAATATCAACGTTTTTATCAAGGGACTGCTTCTGAACTCCTCTCTAAAATGGAAGGGGAAATTCGGGGTGAATGGGTCGTGGTTATCGAAGCTTCAGCTTCTTGCGGAGCAAGTTTGAATGAAGCCGATATATTAGCCCTCGATATACCTAAAAAATCGGCATCCAAGCTCATCGCCAAGATTACCGGCGAAAACCCAAAAGAGTGCTACACACGCCTCTTAAACTTATAAGGAATTTAAATTATGCTTATCTATGGAAAACAACCAGTATTTTATGCACTTGAACGACATCGTGATCGGATAAAAACACTCTATCTTGCCAAAGAGATTGATAAAAAAGAGTATGGCCAATTGATGAAAATGGGCTTTGAGATTAAGAGAATCCCAGAGATTGCAGCGCAATCCATGGTTAAAGGGGGAAATCATCAAGGTTACATTGCTGAGATTTCTCAAATTGTCCCTTATGCTTCTCCTTTTTTGAAAAAATGTGGTTTTATCGTGGTATTAAGCTCTATTACCGATATGGGAAATATGGGTTCACTGGTACGCAGTGCGTATGCTCTTGGAGTGGAAGCGCTTGTGATTACTGGTATCCGAGAACCAAATTTGGAAGCGTTGATTCGAACGAGCAGTGGAGCAGCACTAGATTTGCCTATCGTTGTTGTCCATAATATCCATGATGTTATGCATGAGCTCAAACAGTCAGGATTTACTCTCTACGGTGCAACACTTGAGGGGAAAAATGTACGTGAGATGAGTTTTGACTCCAAGCGTGCTTTGATTTTAGGCAGTGAGGGTGAGGGATTGAGCGGCAGGGTTGAAAAAGGGCTTGACCACGGAGTATTCATTGAAATGGCGCACGATTTTGATTCTCTTAATGTTGGAGTAGCCGGAGCAATTTTAATGGAGAGAATGCGATGAGTACTATTAGGTCCTTTGAAGATTTGCAAGAGCTTGGGGCGAATAGTATTCATGAGCGTACCCATATTTCACGAGCTAAACTTGAACAGGTATTAGATAAATCTTTTGATGAATTAAATCGTGTTCAATTTATGGGATTTATTTCTATTTTGGAGCGTGAATACGGAGTAAATCTTGAATCGCTGCGAAGTGAATATGATTCATACAAGGGTCTTAATCCTGATATGGCGATTTCAAAACCATCTGCTGTTTTGCAGGCCTCTTCAAATACACGTACGTTTTGGATTTTTGGGGCTATAGGTGTAATAGTAATCTTAATGATATTGGGCTCGATGATGCAAGGGGAACTTAGCATCGCCCCCAAAGAAGAGGTTATGGAGTTAAACAGTGCAGCCATTGAAGTGGTTGATACTAACTCAAGTGAAATGAATACGAGTGATGTGAATGCGACCAATGACATTAACATTACCGAAGTCAATACAACACAGCTCACACAAGAGCAAAATAAGAGCATGGCTACTTTGGATCCAGAGGGTAAAGTTTTAAATTTTTCTAATGTTCTAAGCATCAAACCCTCTTCTAAAGTATGGGTAGGAATGATGGATTTAGCAACAGGAAAAAAAACGCAAAAAGTAACTAAAGATCCTATTGTAATTGACAGCACCAAAAATTGGCTTTTTATTTTTGGACATGGCCGTTTAGAGATAGTGACTTCTTCAGGCAGTAAAATACTAAAAGAGAGAAATACGGTTTGGTTTACGTACGAAAATGGATCTCTTCAACAGCTCACATCGGAAGAATTCAAGATTAAAAACAAGGGAAGTAGCTGGTAGTGAAGCTTCTTATTTGGTTCGTGATTTTTACGTTTTCATTAGTTGCTGGTGATGCCAAAACAGACGTTAATCTACACGTTGTCCATGGAAGTATCCTCTCTTCTAAAATTATTATTCAAGCCTTCAACACTATTGGACAACGTGTTAATATTCATCGTTATGAAAATGATGGTGAGATGACTCATATGGAAATTTCTTTGAGTGGCAGAAAAGTTTTCGATCCCAAATACTTTAATGAAATTTTACGTGACAATGCCCTGATCATTACGGCAGGAGTTGTACAGGATAAAAAATGGACCATTAAAATAGATGCGTCTTCAGTTCTTTGGCAAATACTGGCAATTACCCCCGATGAAGGTGTGCAGATGGAAAAAACGGTAGTTCCTTCATGGTTTGTCGTTAATCAATCCAATGCATTAACCATTGAAGCGCCTTACGGTAATAAATGGTATCCTGAAATAGCCGTATTAGATGCCAATATGGAAGTCCTTAGTTCACTGCGCTCCTTTAAGTCGCAAGAGACGATGAGTTTTACATTACCTGAGGGGGCAATGTATTTGAAAGTTGCCAATACCAATGGGATGAAACTTCTCAAAGAGGGGACGTGGATAGAAAACAGCAAGGAAAACTAATAAGGGAATAAAAATACCCTTATAAGCTTGAGAGTAGTCGAAAAGTGCTAGAATTGCACAATTTTTTAATGGTAGGTACACATTATGTTTGATGAAATCCAATTTGATCGAATTAAACGACTTCCAAAATACGTTTTTGCTGAAGTAAATGAGCTAAAAATGGCTCGCAGACGCGCTGGTGCGGATGTTATTGATTTTAGTATGGGAAATCCAGACGGTGACACCCCTGAGCATATTCGCGAAAAGCTGATTGAATCGGCTCAAAAAACCAAAACACACGGTTATTCAGCATCAAAAGGGATTCCAAAGCTTCGTGGAGCAATTTGTGACTGGTATAAACGCCGTTACGATGTTGATCTTGATCCAGAGACCGAAGCTGTTGCAACAATGGGTTCAAAAGAGGGATATGCTCACCTAGCGTACGCCATTACCAATCCCGGAGATGTTGCTGTTGTTCCTGATCCTACCTATCCAATACATTCCTATGCATTCATACTTGCAGGCGGAAATGTTCAAAAGATGGAATTACCATTCGATGAAGATTACAAAGTGGAAGAAGACCTCTTTTTTGAGCGCTTAGAACAGGCATTTCACATCTCATTTCCTAAACCGAAATACGTGGTGGTAAACTTTCCACACAATCCGACGACAGCTACGGTAACGCCTGATTTCTATACTCGTATTGTTGCTATGGCAAAGCGTGAACGTTTTTACATTATTAGTGATATTGCGTATGGAGATTTGACATTTGATGGATATAAAACTCCATCAATTATGTCTGTACCAGGGGCAAAAGATGTGGCAGTTGAGAGCTTTACGCTCTCAAAAAGCTACAATATGGCGGGATGGCGTGTAGGCTTCTTTGTTGGAAATCCTAAGCTTATTGGAGCACTTCAAAAGATTAAAAGCTGGTTGGATTATGGAATGTTTACTCCGATTCAAGTAGCAGCAACGATAGCTCTTCAAGGCGATCAAAGCTGTGTTCAAGAAATTACGGACAAGTACGATCATCGCCAAGATGTTTTACTTGAAGCATTTAACCGTGTCGGATGGCCGGTTCGTCGTAATCAAGCTTCTATGTTTGTATGGGCACGTATACCGGAATGCGCTCGACATTTAGGGAGTTTAGAATTTTCAAAACGTCTTTTAGTGGAAGCTAATGTAGCCGTTGCTCCAGGAATTGGTTTTGGAGAATACGGGGATGAGTATGTTCGTATTGCTTTGATTGAAAACGATAAACGTATCCGACAAGCAGCAAAAAATATCAAAAACTTTTTACAGCAGTTTGAATGTAAGGGTGCATAAGTGATTCGTGTTGGTGTGTTAGGTGTTGGGACAGTAGGTCGCTCCGTAGTTGAGATTTTAGAAGAAAATGCTGCCATTATTTCAGCACGCGCCGGTGAAGATATTGTAGTTAAAAGTGGTGCCGTTCGTGACGTCAGTAAAGTAAGTGATTTAAGTATTGCAATTACTACAGATCCGTATGAGATTATCAATGATCCAGAGATTGATATTATTGTTGAATTGATGGGAGGCGTTGAGCTTCCGTTTGAACTTTTAAAAAGTGCATTGGCAAGTAAAAAAGCGATTGTTACAGCCAATAAGGCGCTTTTGGCCTATCACCGTTATGAACTTCAAGAGATTGCAGGTGATTTGCCGTTTGAATTTGAAGCGAGTGTTGCTGGGGGAATTCCTATTATTAACGCGTTGCGTGATGGGCTTTCCGCTAATCATATACTTTCCATCATGGGAATCATGAATGGTACCTGTAACTTTATGCTCACAAAAATGATGGAAGAGGGTGTTGCTTTTGATGAAGTTTTAGCTGAAGCGCAGGCTTTGGGATATGCAGAAGCGGATCCTACTTTTGACATAGGCGGATTTGATGCGGCACATAAGCTTCTTATTTTGGCATCTATTGCGTATGGGATTGATGCCAAACCTGAAGAAATACTGATTGAGGGAATTGAGGGTATTACCCAAGCGGACATTGCCTTTGCAAAAGAGTTTGGATACACCATTAAGCTTTTAGGTATTGCCAAGCGTGATGGAACAGAAGTAGAACTGCGGGTCCACGCTACCCTCGTTAAGCAAGACGCAATGATTGCTAAGATTGATGGCGTTATGAACGGTATCAGTGTTGTAGGTGATCGTGTCGGTGAAACACTTTACTATGGACCTGGTGCCGGTGGAAATGCGACGGCCAGTGCTGTCGTTGCTAATATTATTGATATTGTCCGTTCAGGTAAGCGTTCTCCAATGCTTGGTTTTAATCACCCGCTTGAAGAGGGATTGCGTCTTAAAAGTGCAGATGATATTCGTTCGAAATATTATTTACGACTTCGCATTACCGATAAAGCGGGAATTTTAGCAAAAATCACTCAACTCTTTGCTAATCATGATATATCAATAGAGGCAATGATACAGCGCCCATTTGCTCAAGAATGTGCTCATTTGTTGATTTCTACCCATGAAGCAACCGAAAAATCAATCAGAGCGCTTATGCTTGAACTTGAAACATTGGATACTGTTCTCGAAACCCCTTACATGATAAGAATTATATAAATAGAATTCTTATCATATAAGATAAAGCAAAAGAAATTTATTTCTTTTGCTCTGCTAGCTGCCTAGGTTACTAAAGCTTGACTTTTAGAGGCAGAAATACTCTCATATCACCTTAATAAAACTTTAACGTAAACTTATGTACAATACGCGTCCACTTTGCCATCTTGGACAAGCAACATTGAGTATTTTTAACTGCGTTGGCGTAGTTACAAGTATTGGTGCGTATGATGTGCACCTACGAGATAGGCAAAGGATTATAACATCGGAGCTTGACAATGAAAGTTCGTTCTTCAGTGAAGAAAATGTGCGACGATTGCAAAATCGTCAAGCGCAAAGGGGTTGTTCGCGTAATATGCAAAACCCCAAAACATAAACAAAGACAAGGATAAGCATGGCACGTATTGCTGGTGTGGACTTACCTAAGAAAAAACGTCTAGAGTATGCATTAACTTATATCTATGGTATCGGTTTGCATACATCACGTAAGATTTTAGATGCTACTGGGCTTGATTATAACAAGCGTGTATATGAGCTTAGCGAAGACGATGCTGCAACAATCGCAAAAGAGATTCGTGCTAGCAATGTCATCGTAGAAGGTGACCTTCGTAAGCAAGTTGCTATGGATATTAAAGCGTTGATGGATATCGGTTCTTACCGTGGTCTTCGTCATCGTAAAAGTCTCCCATGCCGTGGTCAAAAAACCAAAACTAATGCTCGTACCCGTAAAGGTAAGAAGAAAACTGTCGGCTCAGCCACAAGATAAGGGATTAGCGTATGGCAAAAAGAAAAGCAACCCGTAAAAAAGTTATTAAAAAGAATATTGCTAAGGGTATCGTGCATATCCTAGCATCATTCAATAATACACTTGTAACCGTAACGGACGAGATGGGTAACATGATCGCATGGAGCTCAGCTGGTGCGCTTGGTTTCAAAGGATCTAAAAAATCGACTCCTTTTGCTGCTCAACAAGCAGTAGAAGATGCGATGGGTAAAGCAATGGTCCACGGTATTAAAGAAGTGGGAATTAAAGTTCAAGGTCCAGGTTCTGGCCGTGAAACTGCAGTTAAAAGTGTTGGTGCTATCGAGGGTTTACGTGTTTCTTATATGAAAGACGTTACTCCACTACCACACAATGGTTGTCGTGCGCCTAAGCGCCGACGCGTGTAAGGAGCTAAGGTATGGCAAGATATAGAGGACCCGTAGAAAAAATCGAAAGAAGATTCGGTGTAAGCCTTGGCCTAAAAGGCGAGCGTCGCTTAGCAGGTAAAAGTGCTCTCGACAAACGTCCTTACGGACCTGGTCAGCACGGTCAACGTCGTACTAAAATTTCTGAATACGGTACACAGCTTCGTGAAAAACAAAAAGCGAAGTTTATGTACGGTTTGAGCGAAAAGCAAATGCGTTCATTGTTTGATGAAGCAAAGCGTCGCCAAGGGAATACTGGTACGAACTTAGTAATGTTGTTAGAGCAGCGTCTTGACAATGTTGTTTATCGTATGGGCTTTGCAACGACTCGTCGTTTTGCACGTCAATTGGTAAATCACTGTCACGTGCTCGTTGATGGCAAGCGTGTTGATATCCCTTCTTACCGTGTTAAACCGGGACAGAAAATTGAGATTAACGAAAAAAGCAAAAAGAATAACCAAGTTGTTCGTGCGATGGAGCTTACTAACCAAACAGGTCTTGTTGGATGGGTTGATATCGATCAAGCAAAAGTATTTGGTATCTTCACACGTCTTCCAGAGCGTGAAGAGGTTGTTATTCCTGTTGAAGAGCGTCTAATCGTTGAGCTTTACTCGAAATAATCACTAAATAAAGGGCACTCAGCATGAAAAAAATTAAAACTTCTCCGCTTCTACCAAAAGAGTTTGTCGTTGAACAAATCAGCGCGAATGAAGCGAATATTATTGCCTATCCGTTTGAAACAGGATATGCGGTTTCGATTGCTCACCCAATTCGCCGCTTTTTGTTAAGCAGCTCAGTTGGGTTTGCTCCAATCGGGATTAAAATCGAGGGTGCTAAGCATGAGTTTGACTCTGTGCGCGGTATGCTTGAAGATATTTCAGATTTTATTATCAACCTGAAAGGGATCCGTTTTAAATTAAAAAATGGTCTCAAAGAAAAAGAGATTGCTTATACTTTTGCAGGCCCTTGCGAAATTCACGGCAGTGATTTGGAAAATGACGATGTTGAAATCGTTACTCCAAATGAATTTTTAGCAACATTGAATGAAGATGCAACACTAAATTTTTCAATCAAAATTTTCCAAGGTATCGGATATGTTGCAAGTGAAGATATTCGTGAATTGCTAGGGGATGGTTACATCGCTTTGGATGCTTATTTTACACCGGTTCGTCGTGCGACATACGCAATTGACAATGTTCTTGTGGAAGATAATCCAAATTTTGAAAAAGTAATTATCAACATCGTCACGGATGGACAAATTTCTCCGGTGGATGCATTTAAAAATGCATTGGATGTTATGTATGCTCAAATGGCTGTTTTTAACAGTGAAGTGAGTATCAAATCAGCCAATCCAACGGTTGAGCGTAATGACGAACATCCTGAACTTAAACGTTTGGGTGCGCGTATTGAAGAGCTTGGATTAAGTGCACGTAGCTTTAACTGCTTGGACCGTTCAAACATCAAATACATTGGTGAAATCGTTATGATGAGCCAAAATGATTTGAAAGAAGTTAAAAACCTCGGTAAAAAATCGTTTGAAGAAATTTTAGAAAAAATTACTGAATTCGGTTATGCTGTTGGACAAGAACTTGCAGATGATTTAGTCAGTGCAATCAAAAAGAAAATCGAAGCTGAATAAGCAGCCTTGGGCTTACATTTAGAGTAATCCCAGTGTTAACGTAGGCAAGAGATTTAATTCTTTTGCCGTATAAAAATAAAAGTAGGAGATCTCATGAGACATCGCCACGGATACCGTAAGTTAGGTCGAACAAGTTCACATCGTGAAGCTTTGTTAACCAATCTTAGTATTGCATTGTTTGAGCATGGTAAAATTGAAACCACGTTGATTAAAGCAAAAGAATTACGTTCATTTGCTGAAAAATTAATTACAACTGCACGTGTTGGTGATGCAAATGCGCATCGCTCAATATTTGCTGTTTTACAAAATAAAGAAGCAACAAAAAACCTTCTTGGTGAAGTTGCTCCTAAATATACTGAGCGTAACGGCGGATATACTCGTATCGTTAAAACTCGTATTCGTCGTGGTGATGCTACCCATATGGCAACTATTGAACTCGTATAACGAGTTCAACACCCTCACCGCTTAAAAAGAACTGCATCTAAGAACTACCATTATCGTATTACTCCTTGTTTAGTCCAAATTTCTTATAGTGTCATGATGAATTCGCAGTAAAAAAAAGGTAAATAATATGATTCCTTTCACAGATGAAGAGTTGATGCAACCAGTGCGTCAAGTTATTGATAAAGTACGTCCCTCCCTCGCACTTGATGGTGGTGATATAGTTTTTTTAAATGTTAAAAATGGAACGGTATATGTACAGTTACAAGGAGCATGTGTCGGGTGCGGAAGCAGCGGAAATACTCTTAAATATGGGGTAGAACGTCAACTTCGTATGGATATACATCCTGAACTAATTGTTGTAAATGTCCCTCATGGGATGGAAAATTCAATTGAATCACTTTAATTTTTAGTTTTTGACGATATAGTTATTAATTCTGGAGGGATATTATGAAAACAAACAAAAACTCCAAAACCCTCACTCTTGCAAATGAGCATTTTTTAGCGGGTCAATACCGTGATGCTCTGAGAGATTATTCTTTGGTGCTGCGTGAAGACCCCTTATCCAAAGAAGCGTATAATGGAGCTATTTTGTGTGATATGGCAATGAGCGGTGAAGGTGGTGCAGAAGCACTGTTTGATTATTATGCTATTTTACGCAATGAAGATGCAGAGTCAGCTGATATTGTTATTTCTGAAATACTTGAGACAATGGATGGAACATTAGAACAATTAGTTGGATTGTTTAGTGAAGGTCTTGGGCAACGTCTGGAATTTGCCGATGGTATTATGTACTCAGAATTTAAAGAATTAGTTCTTAACGAAAATGACTTCAAGCGTATTTTTGAAAATATTATGTTTTCGACACGTGTTATTATTACTGAAAAAGAGGACTTTGTTGATTTCTTGGATAATTTGATTGATAATGGATACAAAGAGATGGCGTTAAGCTATTTGGAGAGTGCATTGGGTGTGTATCCTAACGATACACAACTGCGTAATCTACTTCGTCGTTTAGCAAAAGGAGATGAACTTGAAAATTGAGATTTCTAATCAGTCTTATCGTTATATTTCTGAAAACTCGATCGAATGTGACGAGTCATGTGCATTTTTAGCAACCAAACAAAATGTAAAATTTAAAGCTGATGCAGTAAGTAGAGGGGCTTATACTATTTTAACTCCTGATGAATGCTGGAGCCTTTTTGGTCTGAATCGGATCAAAGTGGTTGGTATTACAGGTACAAACGGTAAAACTACAACGGCGAGTGCAATCTACTCGATTTTACTTGATTTGGATCATAAATGTGCGATGCAGGGTACGCGCGGATTTTTTATGAATGATACATGTGTCGAGGAAAAAACTCTTACAACCCCAACTGTGCTCAACACATATCGTCATATGCTACAAGCAATTCAAAGTGGTTGTGAGTATTTTATTATGGAAGTAAGCTCACACGCGATTGAACAAGAGCGCATTGCCGGGATACATTTTGATTTAAAAGTCCTCACTAATATCACCCAAGATCATCTTGATTATCATGAAAGTATCGAAGAATATATTCGTATCAAAAATCTCTTTTTTCAAGATGAGTCTAAAAAACTGATTAATAAAGATGAATCTCGTGCACAGTTTAACTTCAAAAACGCCTTTACATATGGTATTGAAAATCCTGCCACCTACAAAATATTAGCTTATTCACTCAACAATGGTGTGAGTGGTGTTATGAAATATTTTGAAGAACACGTAACGTTTGCTACCTCATTGCACGGATTTTTTAATCTCTATAATATAACTGCTGCTATGGCTGCGGTTCATTTGGTGAGCGGTGATTCTTTGGAAAAAATTACCGAAGTGGTTGAAAATTTTGGAGGAGTGAGTGGACGTATGGAGGTAGTGAATGAATCACCTTTGGTGATCGTCGATTTTGCTCATACGCCTGATGGTATGGAGCAAGTGCTTAATGCGCTTAAAGAAAAAGAAGTGTTAGTTGTATTTGGTGCCGGTGGTGATAGAGATCGCTCCAAGCGTCCTTTAATGGGACGAGTTGCAGCAATGTATGCTAAAAAAGTTTATGTTACGAGTGATAATCCCCGTTTTGAAGATCCTGATATGATTATTGAAGATATTTTAGCGGGTATAGAAGAGAGAGGAAAAGTACATGTTGATGTGAATCGACGCAGTGCAATTTCTCAAGCATTGCATGATCGTACAGGTGATGAAGTTGTATTAATTTTGGGTAAAGGTGATGAAACATCGCAGATCATTTATGATCAACATCTTCCATTTGATGACAGAATTGTCGCGCGTGAGATTTTAGACCAACTTTAAATTATTTTTGAAATACTGAGAGTTTAAAGTGTCTGATATGAATTTCGCTATAATTGCACCATTATTTTAATGGATGAAAAAAACCTGAATTTTAAGGAGAGTGCGATGGGTGTTCCACAACCAGCGTTTTATATTTTTAAGTGTGAACAGGCTTCCCCTCCCGGTATGCCAAAACCAAGTTGTGTTAATCCACAAACACAGGATTTATTTCAGCATTTGGCGCAGACATTGATGCAAAAAGGGATTATTGGAACGGTGCAGCCTATACGAACGTCGTGTATGAATCGTTGTAATGTAGGTCCAATTATGCTGGTAGAGCCAGGGCACGTTATGTATGCAGGACTCACAAAAGAGAAAATCAGTGAAATTATTGATCGTCATATTATTGGCGGTGAAGTGGTTGAAGAGTATGTTATTCCAGCAGAGTTATGGGATGCTCCAATTGCACCGGATGCAATGATGAAGCAGATGGGGCGCTAGTCAATGTTGATAGAAATGCTTTATAGCAAAAT